>CAYQXM010000043.1:0-24145 GCA_964421295.1 uncultured Pirellulales bacterium | reverse complement strand
TGAGCGCGACCATCCGAGACGCATATGACACCATGGCACAATCCGCGCCAACGAGAACAAGAATCAACACGGGGATCGCCAGGGATGCCTTGCCCTCGATTCTCCGTGCAGCCCGGACAATCGAAATGTGCATCCCGTAGAATAGCACCAAGCCGACAATTCCCCCGTTGACCGCCAACTCGATCCAGTTGTTGTGCGCATACATGTCGGCGTTGGACACATTGGCAAAAGAGGCAAAGCCGTACCCAATGGCCGGACTATCCAGGAACAGCGACCAGCCGATCCGGATGAGATCCATCCTCGTATCAACGGAGTTGTCACGTGCTTCCAGAGCCAGCGACAATCGGTACAATGGAGAGAAGTCCTCCGTCAGCATCCCCAGTTCGTCCTTCAGGAAGATCCAGCAGGTGACCACGATCCCGAGGATCAGCAGCGTGACATTGGCGTGCCTCGTCCTCAGGAGCGGAACCACGATCACGACCAACAGCAGTCCCCCCAGCATCAGCAAGCCCAGCTTGGACGCGGAAATCTGCGCCGCGAATACCGCAGCGCCCAGCAAGAGCCAGCGGTTGATCCTGCCAAACGCTTCTGGAAGCGTCCACGCAAGGAGCGCCGGACCGATCATGGCTACAGAATACTCGTTCGCATTGCCGATCAGTCCGGTGCTGCGCACCGCCCTCTGCCCCCCGTACACGAAGTAAGAAGACCCGTGCGGATTCAACTCCTGGTATATGTCTACCCCGAGACACCAAGCGACGAGATTAGCCCCGACCGCCAGGATTAGCCCATACTCAATGATGCGCCAACTCCTCTTGTTGCTCAGTGCGACAGCCACTGCAAAAGACCCGACCCACGTGGTGAACATCGGCATCAATTCCATTGCCTCTTTCGGTGGACTCCACAGCAGGCTGAGCATACTGAAGACAACAAAGGGGATGGGCAGCCAGACAAAGCCTGGACAGGCGACCCAACCCATGCCACGCCCGATCCCGAGCAAAACAACAAGCGTGGCCGCGAGCACGGCCGCCGAACGCGCCACGTCGGGAATGCCGCTCAACCCAATCGCGGATGTCACAAAGAGACACGCGATCACGCTTACGACATTCCAGTACATACGCCGCATATGGGTCGGGGAATCATCGCATCCCATTCCTCTTCCATCGAAGCTATATCCAGGCGACTTGATGTTCATGCAGGCTCCGTACTGGCAGTGCCGCTCCTCCGCCGGGTCCAAGCTTGATCCAGGCGGTCCCTTCGAATCGTCCTTATAGATCTGCCATACCCGGCGGCTTCTCCCCGGGCCATCCAACGGGAGTCATCCGTCAACTGCTCATCTACACACGCCGCCACCTGCCTCGTCGGGATCGCTGCTTGCCCCGAGTGGGCATGCTTGCAGACGAAGACAAGGTCCTCACCAAAACTCCGGAGTACCGGAATGCGGGACAGAAATCCCTCCATGCACCGTAGCAGGGGCTGCGGCAGAAACATATGCTCCTCAGACGCCGGTAATACGCACAGATGATACACCTTCACGATCTCCAGGTGGTTCTCCGCCAGAAGGGCCTTCACCTCCGCAATGCTCATTCCCTTGTCTCCCCCACGCCCCAAGAGTCTGGCCAACCGAAATCTGGTGCTTCCCGTGTTCATGTGGTTGTTGAAGACGAGACAGCCATTATCTTCGAGGCGTCTGACCAACACGTGCATGGCTTCCTCGCGCAGGTCCGCTTCCGCGTTGGGAAAGAAGCGAAAGGCCGTAATGAGGTTGAACCTGCAGTCGCCAAGCACGTCGCCTCTTGTCAGGTCCGCCTCGTATATTTCGGCGTTTCTGCTGTTCCGGCGCGCTACCGCAAGCATGCTCGGCGACACGTCCACACCCACGGCCCTGCTGGCACGATTCTCCAAGTACGACAATATCCGTCCAGTTCCGCAGGCGAAGTCCAGGTAACGGATTTCGGAGTCTCTGTAGAATGTGGCCACGATGCGGTCCAGAATGCTTTTCTCGAGCTGCCACACCATCTCGCGATGGGGATTATCCGAGAACTGGGCGTCGTAGAGTCGGCCGTAATCCGGTGACAGGTGAGATCTTCTGTAGTCCGTTGACATGGCGCATTCCCTCACATTCACCTCTCCAACGGAAGGTCAAGTGTTCGGCGACATTGACCTGAGGGAGTCGATGAATTGTCGCAGTATGGCTCGGCTGCGCGGCAGCAACAGCCACTCCCTTCTGCGATGCCGCGCCATCTCTTGCTTGACCCTGGGCATCTCAACATCAAAGAACCGTGCCGCATACGCCGCAACCTCGTCCGGGGCATAAGGAAGCCGCGCCTCCTGGAAATAGGACTCGATAAAAGCCCTTGTCACCGGTGCCACCGGATTGCTGAATAGGAATCGGGGCTGGGGGCGGTTGATGAGGTTGTGTACAAACCAGAGGATGTCGAAGTAGCGCGTGCCGTAGGTTGCCTCTCCCCCGTAGACGCCCGTCATCTGCCAATCAACGATGACCAGCCGCGGCCAGGAACGACCTACACACACATTCTCAACACCCAAGTCGCCGTGCAAAAAGACTTGGCCGTGAGGCAACGCCAATTCGGCCGGAAGCGGAACACACATGTCATGGGGAAGCATCAGATCTCGATGAATAATCGCCAGCGCAGTCCCCAGCCACCTGGCTATAGTTCTGCGTGGCTCTCCCCATCCGACCGCTTTTGAGATCGGCCTGATGTCAAGCCGCTCAAATACGGCCACTCCCGTGACCTCATCATATTCAAGAACCTCGGGAACGCGAAAACAGCCGCAGTCCTTGCTTATCTCGAATGCTCTGCGGGTCTTCTCAACCTCAACACGCATCAGAGCCGGAGCAGAAGTCTTGGTCACGGTGTTCCTGCCGAACCGTACGGTGCTAAGCGGTACGCACTGCATTTCTACGGTGCCGAATGTTCTGACGGCACCCCTCGTGTTGTCAAGATCTTATTAAGACCCAAGTGAACCAATTCCTTCAGTTGCTGTCGCTCCGCGGCGGCAGCGACGAAATGATAACTGGCAACAAGGAACAGTAACACACCGATGACTGAAACACATGTCCGCCCAACAAGGCCGCCAATGCCGCCGTAGGTCACGATCGCGAGGACAACCAAGCAGACCGCCGCCGCGACTACGAGGGGCTGTGCATATGCGCTTATGAACACGTCCCGGAAATGAGCATGCACCGACTTTGTGCAGATCCCCATTTGCAGACATCCACAAACCAGATGTCCGACAGCCAGGCCGGCCGTTACCGCGACATAGGGATTGTGCCAAGCCTGGAACACAACCAGGATCAGCCCGACAGGAACGATGACGAGTCCGAACCAGTAGATTATCACGATAGCCCACAGCTTGCCCATTCCTTTGAGCATGTGATGTGAGATCGAAGTGCTCTGCATGAACGCCTGGCTGGCAAACAGTATGAGCGCATACGGTGCGAGAAAGACGTAGTCCAGACCCACCCATGCGTCCAGCACGTTCCACATCAGGAGGCCAGCCACGATCATCCCCGCCAAGACAACAATTGACGTGTAGCGCATCCCCTTTATCAGCAACTCTTTGAGCATCCGTTGGTTTCCCAATGCTTCGTAGGCGCTTGTCGCCGGCATGGCCGTAATAGTCATCGCCCCGGTTATCTGGGACAGAAGCAGTCCGGGCATGAGCATAATCGCCAAATGTGCGACAAAGCGGGTAGACGCGACCGCGTCCATCAGCCAACGAACCCCCGTTGAATTGGCGGCAAGGGCCACGGAAGCCAAGACAGTGACCGCCCCAAACGCAGCGATCCGTCGAAGACTTCCCTTGTTGACCAGACGGGGGCGATTCTGCAATCCGGGAACCAGTCGGTAGGCCACGAGTGCCTGAGCAAGCCTGGAAAGAAACAGCATTCCAGCCATGATGATGATCAGAGCCTCGACGGACGCCCCCCCAAAGTGAAACCAAGTCACGATCACAACCAGGCCGAGGTATCTCGAGATGGTTTCGGCGACGGCACCTACGTAATAACACTGTCGCGACTGATTGATGGCGACATACGGTGTAAGCGGGACGATGAACAGAACCATGACTCCCACGACGGCCAAGGCCGAACCGATCTGGCCGGAGGGGTCCTTGTAGAGTGCCGCGACGATGAGCATGCCGGCACATGTGATGACCGACAGAAACACAGAGTAGACAAAACTCGAAGAAACCACCTCGTTGACTGCGGCCAGTCGTCCTTGAGCAAGAAGGCCGGCGCTGTACTTGACGACACCCTGTTGCAGAGACAATTGAAGCTGTTCGACGGACATCATTAGCGACCAGACCAAGACATAGACTCCGTAGCCGGCCTCCCCGATGGTACCGATAAGAAAAGGCACGAGAATCAACTGGGGAACCAGCAGGAGGACTTGTGCCATCCATTGGATGGCGGCGTTCGAGACCATCAGGTGGGACTGTCGCATTCTGGCTGATCTTCAAGAAGCCATACGCAACGACCCGCAGTGCCTGACGACCACGGGCAGGCTGCATGGCAATCTGGACAGACTCCGTCTCTGTCGGTGCACACGGTGACGTCTCCGACTTCGCTCGGAAACCATGCACAGCGGCTTAGTTAAACACCTGCTCGCGTTCAGTCACTATCGACGCGGACCTTCACCCACACTCGCCCGAACGGAGAGATGCTCAAGGAGTCTCAGCGCAGGCTCAAACTGGGGCCGCAGGCGCAGGCACAGCTCTGACTCATTAGTCGCTTCCGACACCAGACCTTGCTCAGCGAGTATCTGGGCCAGATCGAATCGCCATGACACCTGCCCGTACTCCAGGGCAAGGGCCTTGCGGTACATGCGAACGGCTTCTCTCATGTTTCCCTTCTGCCGGTACCTCTGAGCCAGCCAAACGAACTTCCAGGCAGGCACGTCCGTTCCCTGGCATTCCTTCTCCAAGAGTCGTTGAATCTGGTAGGAGACCTCCCCCACCAATTCGACACTAGCGCCTGATTCACTCAGACTCCTCTCGACATGGATAAGCCGGTCCGTATCATCTCCCGCCAGCATGCATGCCAGGTCGGCTCGACCGAGTGTGACGAGTGATGAGCAAACCTCCGGGAATACGCGTCCGTTCAGCTGTGCGGCCCGTTGCCAGTCGGCAAAGGCGGCATCGACGTCACTTCGTTCTGCATAGAGCATTCCACTCACAACACAGGCCGTGGCATTGCAAGGCGCCAACTGTCGTCCTCTCAGGATGTGGCGGGCTCCTTCGTCAGACTGGGGGGTGACGAGCCTCTCTAACTGCCCCAAAACCGTCCACGTGGAACCGTACGTCGGACACAGGCCTATTGCCGTTTTCAGTTCGTCGATAACACGAACAACGAACTTCGTGCCCTCGGGTGGGAGCGTCGCCTCGCCGGCGTTCGGATCCACGGGACGGCTGATCGCCCGCCATCGGTATACGTTCAGCCAGTGCCTGTACGTGATACTGCTCGGCTGATACTCCTGGGCTTGGGCGGCGTTCTTCAGAAGGTAGGCGTATTGTTCATCGGTGCCATGCCAGTTGATCTTCGCCATGTCACCTTCTGCCTGCGTGACTCTTGCCCAGCAGGTTTCCGCTCGACGGGCCGCATCACAACTATACAAGACCGCCCCCGATAACACGCAGGAGCAAACGAGACCGACGATTCCATACCACCAACGTCGTCGCCCGGTGAGACTCGTCTCGCCCACGGTGGCGTTCAAATCCGGTCTGATATGCTCCAGTCGAATCAGCAACGCGCAGAAGACCACGGACAAGAATGCATTTGCCGGCAGGTGCTGCCCAAAATCGCTCAGACTGTGGATCATTATGGCTAACAACCCAAAACCGAGACCATAGGCCATCGAGTGGATGGGAACATGCGGCGTCCGCACCACACGAACATAACTGCGCCAAACCAGAACCCCAAAGGCCGCCAGGGCCAAGAGGCCGACAATACCTGTTTCCTCGGCGGCCTGGGCGTATTCATTCTCGGCATGAGTGGCCAGCGCCGGTGTCGTGGACCGGTCGAACATGGGATAGACCACTTCATGCGTACCCAGCCCCGTGCCCAGAATGGGGAAACTGGTCCAAGCCGTGGCGATGTCTTTCAGGATCTGCCAGCGTCCACCTTCCGCCCGGTCCAACTCGGCGAGAGTCTCCAGCCGGTCATAGACAGCTTCAAAGCCCACGTACAAGACGCAGACGAACGCTCCCAAGGCCATCAGGACCATGACCCAGCCTGCGCCTCTCAGCGACTTTTTCCAGCTGACAATGACGATCGTAAATGCCCCCGCAACTGCCATGCTGATCATTCCACCACGGCTCAATGACAGAAAGATGCTGGCCAGACCCAGTATCACTGCCAGCGAAAGACCGATGGTACGCTTCCCTTCACTTGAACCCAGGTACTCCATCACGGTTGCTGGCAGAACCGAGTGGCCCGCGAATCGTTGGTGCAACCTCACCAGGATCACTCCCAATGCTGCACCAGCTGACAAGTTCATGAACTGCGCGTAATGGCTGTGGTTGACGAAAGGTCCGGCGAAGCCCGTGCCCTGAGGACTCTGGACAACCCAGTAGATCCTGCCATTGCCAAGGACACCGTGCACCAAGGCCAGGACCGCGACCCCCGCGCCAATAATCGCGATAGCCCATGACAACCGCACGATCTGTTCGGGTGTTCGAAAGACATTCAATACAACGGCAAAGAGGGCCGCACCCGCCAATATCATGCGCAAATCGTGCCAAGTCGCATACGGATAGAAGCTGATGCTCATCCCTGATATCGTGGCCCCCGCATCGCGGATGTCACCTAGTAATTGCGTCTTCTGCACGACGGTCTGTGGCGAGAGGAGACGTACCCACGCAACAGGAAGAGGAGCCAACTGAATGAGTGCCACCAGAACGAACGCAAGAATCGGGAGGTACGCCCAGGTTCGCACAATGCGGACTTCTCGTGTCCAGACGATCTTGAGGAAGAAGCACACGCACACACCCGCGACCAACATCATGACGACCTCTTCGCTCCAAGCCTCCGCCACGCCAAAAGCGAGGGGCATGAACGCCAATAGGCCAACCAGTACCCATTCGATGGCCCGATCGAAGCGATTTCCACCGTTATCCAGCGTCCATACTTCTCCGCCACGTGACATTACTTCACCTCCTGCTCGTCGAGAGAGAAGGCCTGAATGAGATTTTCTCCCGCCAGTACTCTTGTTGGATTTTCTATGCACAGCAAATGAGCTATCGCTCCGCCGAACCTGGCCCCAATCATCAGAAAGGCTTCACTCATACATGGATCCCTCTGACGACAGTCATGTGTGTCCGTGGCCACGACAGCCACCCAGCCCTGCGCCACGAGTTGCCAGGCCGCCCGCCGGACAGCCGGTCCCCAATACCCCACGAGGCTCGCGGCGGTCACCTGCAGACTTGCCCCACAGTTCAGCCATCGCCAAAGGGCCTGTGGATGGCGGCATAACTGAGCATTCCGCTCCGGATGAGCAATGATGACATCCAGGTTCTGCCCCGCAAGCTGGACGAGCAACGGTTCAATATTGATCAACGGACCGTCCGGAAGCTCCACCAGGACGTGCCGATGCATATCGGCGAGGGTAAGGACGGCGTCCTCCAGGAGGAAATCCCCGATCCTTTCGTCCAGTCGTACCTCCGCACCCGGCAGTACTCTCAAATCCACCCCCTCATCGGCGAGTGCGTCGTTCAACTCCCTTGTCTTCTCCCGCACCATTGCCGCACTCGTGCGTCCCTCGAATCGCCCAAGCTGGTGCGGGGTCGCGATTACGGTACCGATCCCCTCACGGACCAGCCGAAGACAGAGAGCCACAGCCAGCGCGCACGACGGTGGGCCATCATCGACATTGGCCAGGCAATGGCAATGCACATCCGCGAAAACCCTGGGTGTGAGTGGGCCGACCCGACTCACACCGATCGTTGTACGGTTCGCATACATATTCTCACTTACCCCGGCCGGAGGCCGATCCAACTGCCGCGGGTGATTCCGCAGCCGTGTGCTTCCCGGTATGGCGAGGTCCCCTGTCACCACCCGTGCTTGCCGAGCTGTTGTAGTATCGGCTGTAGCGCCGATAGTAGCCATAGCGACCATCGCCCGCATGCACATCGTTGATGATGATCCCCAGAACCCGGGCCCCCACGCTCTGCAATGACTCGATCGCGTCCTGCGCCATCCTTCTGGTGGTCTTGTCCCCTCTCAACACAAGCAGGGTGTAATCACACCGGGCGGCGACGATCCTCGCGTCAGCAAGTGCTGTAACAGGAGGCGCATCGACCAGTACCCGATCATACGCATCGGCGATGTGTTTTAAAATCATGGCAAACTCGGGACTGTTCAGTGCTTCTGCAGGATTGGCGAACACGTCTCCGCACGCCAACAAGCTGAGTCCTTCAACCTGAGTGTGCTGAATGGCGTCTCGGAGTCTCGTCTTCCGCGCAAATACGCTGCTCAGAGACCTCTCACGATGGTCCATGTCGAAGATCACGTGTTGAGTGGGTTTCCTCAGATCGGCATCGATGATAATCGTTTTCTGACCGGCCGACGCCATCGTGATCGCCAGGTTGCTCACCAGAGTCGATTTGCCGTCGCCGGGCGACGGAGACGTGACAAGGAAAGTCCTGGCTTCATCTCTCGGCGAACCGAAGAAAATCGCTGTTCTCACGGACCGACACGCCTCGGCTACCTCGGAGTCCGGTTGCAGGAACACTCTCTGACCCCGGCCCCGATGCGACTTCTCACGTCGTGACATCGCTGGCACAACGCCGAGAACAGGCAGGCCGAATAGTTCGGAAACTTGATCAACTGAATGCAGTGTCTGATCAAGGTACTCCCGGGCCACCACAATGCCTCCTCCCAAGAGCAGTCCCATCACCAACGCGGCGGCCATCGTCATGCCCTTGCGTGGCCATGACGGATCCACCGCAGGGAGCGCGAGTTCCAGGATGGCCATTCTGAGCTGCCCAATGTCCTCACCAATGACCCTCCTGATTTCTCGTACCTGTTGCTCGAGGGTCTCCATGTATTGCGTCAGTTGATCAACTTCCGACCGCAACCGACGAAACTGCGCCACCTCCCGGTTCGCCATGCTCAACTGATTTCGCTGCACATCACACGCGGCTGCGAGTTGTTGTTCGTAATCCTTCGCCTCAGCGGCATCCTGTCTGGCTGCAGCGAGCGTCGCCTCAATGGACTGGCGATCCAATTCCGCGAGCCTCCCTGCGGCCTGATTCACCTCAGAGGCCACAGACACCAGCGATGGATGGGCTGGCGTCAGGCCGGCCGACCATCCCGCCTTCAGGAGATCCAACTCCGCCAGGCGTGTCTCCAGGGGTGCCTTTTCCGCTCCAATACTGGCGTTCGCACCTCCGCCCCCCCTCGTCTGCATATACCGTCGCAACGCCATCGGATCCTCGGCCAGGGTCTTCACTCCTTCAAGGAACGCCTCGGCCTCCATGGCTGCAATCTGAGCCTTCGTGTGTGCGGCCTGGATTTCAAGGTACCGCTCGAGCACACCGCCACCTTGATCTGATCCGAGCGACAGAGGCATTTGGCTCTTCTGAAACTCATCGAAGGCATCACGCTTCCGCGACAACTCATCACCTGCCCGCACCATTTCGTCCTGCAGCATCTTCAGCACCTGTGTGGCGTTCCGCTGTTCGTGCTGAGAACGAGAAGTCATGTATTCCTCCACGATCTGGTTGACGATCTGCGCTGCCTCGACCGGGTGCGGGGAAGAGAACGAGACGCTGATAATCTGATCTCTTCTGCCGATCTTCACCTCCACGCGCTTGTGGACGAATGCCGTCGGGACTTCTACGCTCTTGAGCGTTTGCAGCTGTTCTGGCTCCAGCGACTTGACAGCCGCAGCCACAACCGGCCGGGACTTGAGCAGCGCGGCCTGGGTGTAAAGATACGCATCTGTCTGGGGCGGTCTTCCGGCCTCCCTCACCTCCGGGGTGATGTTCACATAGTCGAGATAGAGTCGGGACGTGCTGACATAAATCGGAGTGGCTTTCTGGACATAGACAAACCCCAGCGCAAGACTCAATACGACGCAGGCAAGCAGAACCCATCGATTGCACCAGGCAATGATGACGGGGCCTTCAGTCGCGGAACCGCGCACGCGCACGGCAGAGTGCCCCCTCCGCACATTGGCCGTCCAGCCTTCCGTGCGATCGCCGGTCATGCTGTCCGGCTCAAATGAGAACCTCGATGTATCACTTGGCGTGACCATTCATTCCCAAAGGTTATCCGGAGTAATGTACAAGCCCAGACTGACTCGGAAGATCCGGTCGAAGAAGACGTTTGTCCGCGTACGCGGCGTGTGCTCCACGGAGACAATGTCTCCGGGCCTCAGCGGTAGCGCCAAAGCCTCTGTGAGGCGTTCTTTGTCTTGCGGATTCACGAGTTGAACCGTGACGCTGGCGATCGTACCGTCTGTCTTCAGGCGATAGACGCTGACGTAGCGAGGGTCAGCGACAGCGTCCAAGCCACCGGCAAGAGCGATCGCCTGAATCAACGTGTACTTGGCGGTCGGCGGGTACGGGAAATTCCCGGGCCTGGTGACGAGACCCACAACGGAGACGAACTGTTCGTCCGGCCCTTCCACGACCACCGAGTCACCTTCTTCAAGAACCACGTCGGCAAACGGAATGTTCAATCCCTTCACCGGCAGACTCAACATCTTGTCTTCCGTGCCGCTGCTCCCGGCGCGGGCCGTCCGGACGAGGTTCGTTCCGACAAGGTAGCCGCGATCGACCACGAAACGGTTACGATTGGCCTCCGGAATCGACAAGGACGCCAGAAAGCGTCCCGCACTGACGTTCTCCCAACCTGCATCTCGAATCATGCCCGGTGTTGTTTGTTCCAGCCCAGCAGATCCAAGGCACTCCGCCAGCCGGGCGAGCCTGTTGTCAAGGTCTTCCCGTACCCGCTTGTTCGCTCCGACGATAGGCCCTGCAAGAAGAGAGTGCCTTTGGAGGGCAGTGCCAATGTCAAGCCATCTTCGCAATAGCACTTCGCTGTGATTTTGAAGGACGAGCCAGCCGGTTGTATTCAAGGGCCCGTCGCGCTCGAAGATCGCAAGCACACGGACACGGGATTCTGCATACCGTTCTTCGTCGAGGGCAGGAGGTTCCTGCATGTCTGCAGCACGCGCTGTCACTCCATGGTTATGTTGTGTCTCTCTTTCGAGTTGCGGCTGGGCAGAATGGCGTATTTGTCCCGGCGGTCCGTCGACACGATCCTTCCGTGTAATCCGGATCATGGCAGCGCCCTTCTCCACGATTCCACCCGCCTCCATGAGAAGCCCGACCAGCGACATCTCCTCTCGCCGCAACGCGTAGATTCCGGGCTTTGCCACCGCTCCAACAATGGATATTCGACGCGTACTGTACTCCAACACACTCACGTATACCGGAACGGGCATCTTGACGTACTTGGGATAGTACTCGGTGCCGATGGCGGTTTCGATCTCTGCCAAGGGTCTTCCTGCTGCCTGTACCCGACCGACGACCGGAAGCAGGATCGCTCCGTCATCATTTACCCGACAGTTGTAGCTTTGTCTGCCCTCAGAGGCGGATGCTCCGCCAGCCGCCTGACCATCCGGCGCCCTGCTGGGCATCTCTACCTGGACGTGCAGAACGTCACCGGCCGTGACGCAATAGGGCCCCGGAGAAATCTTCGCTTGTGCAAGACGATCCCAGTCAACCGAGGGACCACTCGATCCAGCCATTTCAAACCCCGCGAGCTCTTCTGCGGAGGGTCTACGTGCGGCGTCATCGCACCCTGCCAGCATGCAGCACAGGCACGCAAAGGAGAGCACCCCAACAGGTGACCAGAGCCCTCTTTCCTCGGACAGCCGACTCGTCATATCAGCCTCCCTAACCCGTGGTGTGCGTACATGCTTGCTCGTAACACGCAGTCCGCGTCTCCTGAGACTGCATCCACCTCGGCCCGACACCCCCCCCGGCCCATGCATCGACAAGCATAGAATCAATTTCATTGCGGGGCACAGCGCACCATGCCAGCGATGTCGCCGCGGCCAGCATTGCGGACATAGGCCTCCTGGAGCAGCAACAACTCTCCACCCACATTCGGATCAACTGGTCGGCGTGACCTGCCCTGGTAGCCCGCCCTCGCGCGGGTCCGCGGGACATTCACTCTGTGGAGTCCTCATCCTGGCCTAGTACCAAGGTCTGGGATGAAACGCACTGCGAGGAGGCAGTCTGGGCGGTATCCGGATGGTAGGCCTCGAGAAGAAGGTCGCATTCGTGCTGGATACGGCGGACGTAGTCTCAACAGAACCTGCAGACCGGGGCCCCACAGAACTCGTGGAGACAGGGACCACCTTTATCAGAAACGGGTCAAGGATAGTCACCTTTGCCGACGTCGTCCCCGTACTCTGATCGGAAGCCGCCTGAGCCGTCGAGCTGATACCCACCAGCACAACGCAGCCCACTAGCCCGACCATACAACACCTCTTCAGTCCGTTTCGTTTCCTCACATGTCGTGTGTTCATATCTGGACCTCCTTGACTTCTCAGAAACAACTGTCGTGATTTCCGACCAGGACGTATTTCCTCTTCCATGCAGGCCCTGCCCTGCGCACATCTGGGGCCGAGCCGTGCCTAGTCTGTCCCTTCTACGGTAGCGAAGCGGGGACAGTCTCAACTGATGGCGTCTCCGCCTGTACGTCTGCAAGGTGCTGTTTGACGCTCCATAGAGCTTGCAGCACCTCTCCGGCGAACAGGTTGTAGGTCGCACCCTGACGGGAGAGATGCTCGTACACCCTCCCCTCTGCGTCAACCCCTTTCAGAATCGCCTCGTTAACGGCGGTGATGGCCTGTTCCATCTTGTCGTCGTTGGGATCAGCCAACGAGGCTGCCGCGACAAGTCCAAGGGCACCATACACGGCGTCTTCCGTGAATCCGGCGGCAGCGCCGCCTTCAGACCCGGCAGCATGGTCGAAACGCCAATAGAAGCTACCCCCGTAGGGCTCTCCGTCTGGCACCTGATGGCTTAGAAGGAGTGCAGGCAAATCCTGCAGCAAGACACCCTCCCAACAGGAGCCAGAGCCTCCAGACAATGCCACAGGAGTTTCATCCAGCTTGCCAGTCTTAGCCAGGGCCCACGTTGCCATACCCAGAGCCATAACAGGGCAGGCAGATTTGTCATCTACGCGCGATAAGTGGGCTACCAGTGCATCACGCCACACGTGTGCGTCCACATCGCTGGCATAATCAGCGCCCAGAAGGTGATAGGCAATACAGAGCACAGCCAACGAGGGTTCCATGAAGTCGAAGTAGTCGATGTACGCCTCCGTTGAGCCCTCCCACAATGGATCTCTCAGGCTTTGGTAGAACTCCACCAATATGCGTTGCCATATGTCGTTGACCTCCGGCGTTTCGCGCTTGTAGGCTTGGCTCAACGTGACGAGCGCATAGGCTACGTCGGCGGGGAGATTGCCCTGGATATCAACGGTGAAGACCGAGTAATAGGCCCCCAACCTTGCGCTTTCCAGGTACCGGGTGTCCTTCGTCCATTCATACGCGCACGCCATGCCAGCCGTCGTCGCCCCCATGAACGCGGCCTCGTTGGGCCACACCCCTATTTCCGGCTCACAGAGTATCTGGTTCTGTCTCACGCGATCCGCAAGACGCTTGACTGTGTCGTCCGCGGACGATGTCGCCCCCCCTGCTTGCGCGGCGAGCGTCAGAGCCACTATGATTGTCACGCAGATGCATACCTCTTTGGTGCCGAACATCGTGTCCTCCCTTCTGTCTCCCTGATGGAGTTCTTTCTGAGTTCGATCGTCCTCCCACCTGCAGGTAAACAGCCCTGCAGGTTTACGCGATACTATGCGAACAAACGAATTGATGCGGCAGCAGACGTCATAGCAAGCACTCACATCCGCTACAGGATTCGTCACTTGGGCACGCCCCGCACGCTGGGGTGTTCCCACATGCACAATTGGCAGGGAGAGTACTCGTGCTGCGTACGTTGTACTCGAATCATCCTGAGGTCCACGGCTGATGCTTGCCAGCTCACGTCACAACCACCTTCCCTGATAACGCCCAGCGATGCGGTGTACGCCATCCAACGAGCGTATCGTATGGATGGCATTGGTCGCCTGCAATTCGGCAATTCCACCATCGTCAAAAATGGGGATGCCGCCCTTCATCCCACTCATGTCGTTCGCGCGCGTGCACGAACAAGAACACCAGAAGCTCGCATCGATCCGCAACCCCGAGTCGAAGAAACACTTTCGACAGGTGAGTCCGCACAGATGACACAGACATCTGAAGATTGCTGGCGATCTGCTTGTCGGCACGCCCCATGAGAAGCTGTTCCACAACATCAGCCTGCCGTCGCGACAACAGTAGGTCGGCCTTCAGATCCGACCATTCATCGGCAGAGAAGACACACGCATGTGCTTCCGCTCTCATTCCAAGCCCTCCAGAATTTCACGAGTCCTGCACAATCGGCTGTTTCTCCTCTGCGTGAAACCAACCTTCCGCGCCCGCGTGCAAGACCGCACTATCTTGCCGCGGTCGACACGTCGATATCTGACATCCACATTGCATGACATGTCCCTTACGAGCGATACCGACTGCAACTCCACGGGCTCAACGTCTGCCCACGGCCGACCCCTACAGATCAGGCATAGTCGGCAATGAACAAGATTCCATCACACACTCCCTTGAGCCAATTCACCTCCTCCGATTGGTTGGCCAAGGGACCACAACCGTCGAATCGCATGCTTTTCCACAGTCGATCTGCCAGGTCGGAACCACTGGTCAACGTCGACGCACTATTCAGAGCGCCGAAAAGGGCGACGAGCACCTTGCTGTCGATCGGCAGTTTCCTGAACGTGGCCTCCAAGAACCGTTCAACCTGCTGAGTAGCCTGCCTGTTCGATTCGAGACTTGCTTCCGGTCGGTCGTTCATCACATCACCTATACCGCTGAGGCCCTGCCAGCACTCTGTGATCATGCCGCAGGGAATTGGCCGCAACAGAGCCAACCCACCACAACACCGCAGGAGGAGCAGGCCTCTCTTCAACCAATGCCTGTCCGTCGCGCGTCATGCACGCACCCCCGAGCGCCCTGCCGGCCAGCTCGCCGGACATGTCCTCTGATCAAATGGCTCCACCCTACGCGAGGCCCAGACCCTGATCCACGGGTATGCGTTCGCGCCCATTTCGGGGAGGCTGCCCTCCCTGACAACGCCCTCGATCCGCTTGTCTGCTATCTGTGAGATATGTGCAAGAGCCGCATGTGAGCCCAACCGTTTTGTGATGATAGACTCGACTGTCGGCCGGTCAATTGTGGAATATACCTATTCTGATTTGGGCTATCTAGGCAAATTGGGTCAATAGTATCTTGATAAGTAAAATGGAGTTCAACCCAGCATCGCTTCGTCTCCTCTGGCTCCCGAAAGCTCCCCGAGATTGCTCCTCCTAGCGTCCAAGAGATCTGCCCTTCGTTCTTGCTCTTTTTCCACTATTTCAGCATTGCGTACAGTCTTGCCTGCCATTATCATGAGTTAGACTCTACACATGCTCACACGCGGTAAGTGAAAACGATACCCCACGCAATGGAAGAGAGCATTGTCGTGGCAAGATGTATGTGTTTGGAGTGGGATGCGATGGGCGGCAACGTGCGTACGGAGCGCCAGGTGGGCAGAACAGGACCCGGTGGATCCTTCGCGGGCTTACGGCCGGGTTCTTCGCCCGAGGACGCAGGTAACGCCCACGTCCAGTCGCAGCGCCGCGACGCCGACGCGGCGCTTGATGTGCTGCCCGATGCAGTAGTCACAACGGACCTGCGTGGTCGCATTATGTATGCCAACCGGCAATTTCTCTGCGAGGTGGGTCGGACACAGGAGCAGGTGCTTGGAAGAGTCCTCTCGGACCTGGGTGTTCTCGCCCGGGAGCCGTCTTTGCAACCCACAGGCGATATTCTGCCGAAGCTCACGGCAGAAGGACCGCTCACCGTCGAAACCACGGTCCAACGAGCGCACGGCCGCCCATTCCCGGCATTGCTGAGCTTCGGATTGATCTGCAACGACGCGGGAGAGACCCAAGGCGTCGTCTGGTTGATCCGGGACATCAGTCGGCTCGAACAGGCCCAAAGGGAGTTGCAGGAGTGTGGCGAACAATTGAGCAGCGCCGAGCATCGAGCCTTACTCGCGATGTTCGGCGCCAAACTGATCGAGGATTTGACGCAACCTCTCAGCGTGATCCGACTGGCAACTCAAACCGCCCTCGCTGAACTCAAGAGGGCGGATGGCCCGGATGCCATGATGCAGGATCTGGAAGCCAGTCTTGCGGCCTCCGCGACGATGACCGCTGTCATCAGCCAGCTCAGAGATCTTGCGAAGCAGTCTGACGGGACCAGGGAAACCGAAGTGTGCATCCGTGGTGTGGCTGAATGGACGATTCAATTGTTGGAGCACCGTGTTCAGCAGGTGAAGGGTACGGTTCGGACCGAGAACCTGGAAGTCCTGCCCGCAATACGAATGCGTGAGAACGATCTCAGGTTACTCTTCTTTGCCCTTGTCCGGAACGCGATCGAAGCGACTGACGATACAGAAGCTGCTCGTCTCGTCATCACCGGAGCGGTGCATGGGGATGCCATCAAGCTTCAGTTCCAGGACAACTGCCGCGGGATCGATCCGGCATGCTTGGTGACGATCTTCGAACCGTTCTCCACGAGCATGTATCCAGGCAAGGCAGCGCGTCTTGGGTTGTGCGTCGCCCGCGATATCGCACGACAGAGAGGCGGAGAGATCTCGGTCCAGAATCGGCCCGGAGAAGGTGATACGTTCACAGTGACTCTGCCCATAAGATGACTCTGCACGCAGGGTACCAGGATCGGAATGGACTCACGAGAGACCTATATTTTTTTCGTAGACGACGAGCCGAGCATTCGAATGGCCGTCAAGAGAACCCTGGAGCGTTTCGGGATGCATGTGAGCGTCTTCGCCTCCGCTCAAGACTGCCTCACAGAGTTATCAGTACAGATGTGTGATGTACTCATCACGGATTTCAGAATGGATGGCATGGATGGGCTGTCGCTTCTCCGTGAGGTCAAACGTCGCTTTCCGTGGCTGCCAACGATCATGATAACCGCTTACAGTAGTATCCCCCTGGCTATAGCTGCGACAAAGGCGGGCGCTGGAGAATTCATCGAGAAACCGTTGGACGAGGATAAGTTGCTATCGGCTATTCAGAGGGTTCTGGAGTACGCCGCCCGGCGAGGCCCCCCCCTAAAGGGAAAGCTCTCCTGCATAGAGACCCAAGTGCTGCGAGAAATCCTTGATGGAAAGACGAACAAGGAGATCGCGCATCGGTTTCACCGTTCGATCAGGACCATTGAAGCGCACCGACGTGACATCATGCGCAAACTCAGCACCAAGAATGTTGCCCAGTTGATTCGGAAAGCCTCGGCTTGGGGATTTGGCAATGGTGTCACGATAGATGGAGACCTGGGCTCCCCTACCGATCTGGGTCTCTAGCATCTGCCGGCATTACGCGGTCTCATGCATTGAGCGGCCAGGCATTGCACAACATGGGGTGCAAAAGCGGGGTGCTTCTCCCAACTTGATCCAACCTTCATGAGAGCGTGGAGGATAGGGTCCGAATTGCGCATCGCGCCCGGAGAGATTCGAACTCCCGACCTACGGATTAGAGAAGTCCGTTGCTCTATCCAACTGAGCCATGGGCACTGTATTCCTAAGTCCTTACTATCACACAACTTCTTATCATTCTTGTCGACCGGCCGCCCCGGAAACCGGGGGCGCGTGCCAAAGATCGGCTGTCCGGCGTGCCATGGTCGAGTAGTCGGGCATGATCCCTTCCACAACGGCTCGCTCGCCGAGTAGCTGGACGCGAGCACATCTGTCTGTGGCACGAGGATTCATGTGCCTTATGAGGGGCTGGGCTGTCCGCGTCTGAGATTTGTTTGAACCCCATCCCTATCGGCATGAACGGCAAGCCAAGTAGGAACCAAAGGCATTTGGGCGGGAAATGCGAGCAATCTGTATGCAATCGCCTCCCCGGCGGATACTGCTATATGCGAACGCACTTGGCGAAAGCCATCTCCCGCCGGAAATTCATGCCCTCGAATCCCACGTCAAGAAGATCGCGGACTGCCCAGATCGTCGCCGTGTTGTTACTCAACTACGCTCTATGGACCACCACCAGAGGTGTCAAAAGGACGAAAGGGTGCTCGTTCGCGAAGCCCCTGCTGAGCGGAAGCGAACGAGCATCGTTCTTTTGACGTGAAATTCGAAGGGTTTCCATAATTGAGCATGGGGATCGACGTGAGACATTTGGAGGCCTCTCACACCATCGCCCAGAAGACTCCAAGACAGCTTGAGCGGACCATCGCGCGAGACCAAACTAGCCAGCGAGTACCCTCTGCACGTGGTGACGTACGGGATCGGGAACACCGCCGGAATCGCCGCAAAGCACTATCTGCAAGTGCCCGACGAGGCCTACGACAAGGCGGCGCATTTTGCGGCGCACGAGGCGCAGCACCCTTCTGCAAGCGCGAGCATGGGGCAGTACGAAAACCTGCGGCAAAGCCCCAAGAATGCGGATTTGGCCCCTATCGGAGCGCAAAACGCAATTGCGAAAAGTGAACCACTGGAGGCGGGGGGATTCGAACCCCCGTCCCGTGATGTTTCAGGGCAAGCATCTACACGCTTAGTCGTTCTATTTCTGCCTTCGCCTCATCGGGCACTGGACGACAAGTTACCGATTCGGCTATTCCGGTGAGTTTCACTGCGACAGCCCGGACGATCCGGCGCAGCTAAGCCTGCTGAGTGGCGCCCTGGTCGAACCCACAGGCAAGGTCCGACAGGACGGGTCGCCTATTTAGGCGGCCATTCGCAACTGGTAGTTGCCAATTAAAGTTAGGTGCCGGAATGATTAGCCAGGCCAACCGGCGTCCTGAGCATGCAGCTTGACCATCCGCGATCCGGTCGAAGCCATTCGCCCCCGTATTCACTTTCTGTGGAGAACCAACCAATCTGCCTCCTATCCTACCATGCTTTACGGCCGAATGCCAGCACTAGTTCGCCGCGGCATCCAGGACGAAAAGGCAATGAATGTTGCATGCAGCAGAGTGACGCCGCTTCTTCTCACGGGTATTCTGATAGGCAACGACAAACCGACAATGAGAGAAACAAGCTGTCGTTCACAAGGAGCACGAGCATGAACACGCACGCGACGAGATCGACATCCATTGTTTGTCTATCCCTGCTGATGGTCGTAGGCCTGCTGTCCCCGGCACCCGCAGCGGTGAGCGTCAAGGAAACGAACGTGGTGATCCCGACCTACCTGGCCGGCGCTCCGGAGCCGAACCCGATGTTCTTCTTCGGCAAGGCTTCGCAGGGCGCGGAGGGCCGGGTCTATCCCTATCCGCTCTACGACACGCTGACCGGCGAAAAGGTGGACAAAACCTATAAGATGATTTACCTGGAAAATGAATACGTGCGCATCGGCATCCTGCCGGAGATCGGCGGCCGCATTTTCGAAGGCGTCGACAAGACCAACGGCTACAACTTCTTCTATCGCCAGCACGTGATCAAGCCGGCGTTGATTGGCCTGATCGGAGCGTGGATCTCCGGCGGCGTCGAGTGGAACATCCCCCACCATCATCGCGCCAGCACGTTCCTGCCGGTACAGTACAGCATCGAAGAGAACGCCGACGGCAGCAAGACGGTCTGGGTGGGCGAGCTGGAGGTGCGGCAGCGGATGCGTTGGGCGGTCGGCTATACGCTCCGACCGGGGAAATCCGTGCTGGAAGCCTCGCTCCGGATCGTCAACCGCACGCCGGTCGTCAACACGATGCTGTGCTTCGCCAACGCCGCGGTGCACGCCAATGAGAATTACCAGATCATCTTCCCGCCCCACACGCAGTATGTCACGTACCACTCCAAGACCACGTTCGCGAGCTGGCCGATCGCCACGACGCGGTATTCCGGCGCCGACTTCACGGGCGGCGTGGACGTGAGCTGGTACCAGAACCACATCAACTCCAACTCGATGTTCGCCTGGAACTACGAGGACGGCTTCTTCGCCGGGTACGATCACGGCCAGGAGGCAGGCACCATGAGCGTGGCGAACCAGCACGTCGTGCCGGGCAAGAAGTTCTGGACCTGGGGCAGCGGCGAGCGCGGGCGGATGTGGGACAAGATCCTTACCGACCAGGACGGCCCATACATCGAGTTGATGGTCGGGGCCTACTCCGACAATCAACCGGACTATAGCTGGCTCCAACCCTACGAGGTCAAATCATTTGAAATGTACTGGTACCCCTTCCGTGACATCGGCGGCGTCAAGAACGCGAACCTGGATGCGGCGGTCAACCTGGACGTCAACGACAGACTCGCCAACGTCGGGTTTTACACGACTAGTTCATATCCGAAGGCTACCGTCCAACTGAAGCTGGCAGACCGCGTCCTCGTCAAAAGCACCGTGGCGATCAGCCCGGGCAAACCCTACACCAAGTCCGTCACGCTCCCTGAGGGCGCGGACCCGAACACGTTGCGCGCTGCGCTCCTCGTAAACGACAAGGAACTCGTGGCCTACTCCCCCGTCCGGTTGGAGCCCAAACCGATGCCGACGCCGGTGACAGCACCCCCGGCCCCAGCCGACATCAAGACCAACGAGGAGCTGTACCTGACCGGCCTGCGGATCGAGCAGTTCCACAACCCGAATCTGGAGCCTGATCCCTACTGGCAGGAAGCCCTGCGCCGGGACGACGGCGATGTGCGGGTCAACACCGCTCTGGGCATCAACTACCTCAAGAAAGCCAAATACGAAGAGGCGGAGAAGCTCTTCCGCAAAGCTCTGGTGCGTCTGACGGATCGCTATACGTCCCCCAAAGATGGCGAGCCCCTGTACTACCTGGGCCTGACTCTCAAAGCACAGGGCAAGCACGATGAGGCCTTTGAGGTCTTCTACAAGGCCACGTGGAGCATGGCCTGGCGGGCACCGGCCTACTACGAGTTGGCCGAGATCGCCTGTCAACGCGGTAACATGACCGAGGCTCTGGACCTGGTGGATCGTTCGCTGGAAGCCAACACGTTGAACATCCGGGCCGTGAACCTGAAGGCGGCAGTGTTGCGTCACCTGGGCCGTTCCAAGGAGGCGCTGCAGGTGCTGGCCTCATCCGCTCGCCGCGCGGACCCGCTTGATGTTCGCGCGATGGCCGAGCGGTGGTTGGCGAGCGACGACCGCAAGTCCGCCCAGAGGATGACAGATACGATGAACGCGTATCCGCCGACGGCCCAGGAAGTGGCCGCCGAGTACCTCGACGCGGGCCTGTGGCAGGATGGATGGACTGTTCTGGCCAAAGTCGTCGAGGCAGCACCCGACAAGGCGAAGGTGTCGCCCATGGTGTACTACTATCTGTCCTATTTCGCGGACAAGATGGGACAGAGTTTCAAGGCGTTGTCCTACGCCCGGCAGGGTCAGGCGGCGTCACCCGAATACGTGTTCCCCTTCCAGGATGAAGCCAGCGCCGTGCTGCAACATGCGATGACCATCGAGCCCTCCGATCCGAAAGCCCCCTACTATCTAGGGAATTTGCTGTACGATTGGCAGCCCGACAAGGCCACCGCCCTGTGGGAACAGTCCGTGTCGCTGGATCCGAAATTCGCCATAGCGCAACGGAACCTCGCCATCGCCTATTCGCACCAGAAAGACGAGCAAGCCCTCGCTCGAGCCGTGGCGTGCCTCGAAAAGGCCGTCTCCTTGCCCAAGACATACGCCATGCACTTCACCGAACTCGACGAACTTTATGGGACCACCGGCGTGGCCCCCGAGAAGCGATTGGGACTCCTCGAGAAGAATGAGCAGGTCGTGGCGCAGCGTGACGATGCGATGTCCCGCATGATCGAATTGAAGGTCGTCATGGGCCAGTATGACGAGGCCATTCAACTGATGACCGGCCGGCAGTTCGAGGTCTGGGAAGGCGGCACCCTCAGTGTGGCGGAGAGCTGGGCGGACGCGCACCTGCTGCGGGGACGCCAATACGTCACCGCCGGCAAGTTCCAAGAGGCCCTGACCGACTTCCAGGCGGCTCAGGAAATACCTGAAAATCTACCTTCCGAAAGAAGAGGGACGGGTGGGCGTGACGCTGAGGCAGCCTACTGGACCGGGATCGCGCAGGAAGGACTGGGTGACCTCGAGAAGGCTAGACAATCGTGGACCCAGGCCACCGAGAGTTCCCCCGGCCGGGGCCGTTGGGGCGGCCGGGGCGGCTCCGGCGGCAGTGCCCAACTCTATTGGCAGGCACTGTCGCTGCGCAAGCTGGGACAGGAACAGAAAGCGACCGAAATGTTCCAGCAATTGATCCAGAACGGGACAAATCAGCTGCAACCGCGGGCGGAATCCGACTTTTTCGCGTCCTTCGGTCGGCAGCAATCCCCGCAGTTCCGCACGGCAAATGCCCACTACCTGATGGGTTTGGGGTATGTGGGACTGCAGGACAAAGAGCAGGCCCAGGAACAGTTCCGCGCGGCCCTGCGGTCCAATCCGAGTCATCTGGGGGCACGGGCCGAACAGGGGATGCCGTGATAGGGACGGGGACGGTATCCGTGAACCGGATTTTGGAAAAACAATTATTTTTTGTGCAGAGTTGTTGACACCGGGTCGATACGGCGTAGCATGTGACATGATTGGGTAGGTTTATCCCGTCCCCGGGTACGGTGTCACGGGGCCGTCGGGGCACGGCGGAGTTTGGCCGAACAGCCCCCCGGGGTGTCCCGTACCAATGATAGAAGATTCGAAAAGAGCGTGACCGTGGTTGACATGGTCCGTAACGAAATCAACCGAATCGTTTGACGTAGGTTACGTCGGGTCGCGCCGAGCGCGACGCCGTGTAGCCAGAAAGGAGGCACATAAGATGGCCCGGAAGTCTCTCACAAAAGGGGTATGGTCCAAGGACGACCTCAAGCAGCTGCGTACGCTTTTTCCTACTCACTCGACTGCTGAGGTGGCCACGAAGTTGGGCCGTCCCACGGAGGCCGTGAAGAAGAAGGCCTCACGCATGGGATTGAGGAAATCCAGAAACTATATGAAGTCGCTGGGGCGGAAATAACGAGACGGAGCCATCTGACGGCTCTGTCCCGAGCGGACATCCCCACGGATCGACGACGAGTCGTGGGGATGTCGCCGCAGCGGTTCGACACCGCCGCCATGCAGAGCAGAGGCGAGTCAATCGGGCGTCCTGCGGATGCGGTGAGCGAATTGGACGCCACGGGCTCTGTTGGTGTTGTTCCGTTGAGTCGGTTTTGGCGCATTTTTCGTATGTCCTGTGTTTTACTCTGAATTCCGCGCTGGGTATATGTCGTGTCGATCTGACCCCGCCCACCAACCGCCCTGTCAAACTGCTTGACAGCAATCCCCATTCTCATTATCCTGCCTTTTTGACTTTACCGACATAATCCAGTTTCTCTTGGCATGTGGAGGCCCATTTGAGAGTTCTTTCTGGTATCCAGCCTTCAGGGCGGCTGCACATCGGCAACTATTTCGGCGCCATGCAGCAGCACCTGCAGTTGCAGACCGAGCACGAGGGTTTCTACTTCATCGCGGATTACCATGCGTTGACGAGCAATCCGGCCCCGGACGATCTGGCCCGGCGTACGCTGGATGTGGCCATGGACTACATGGCTCTCGGATTGGATACCGAGAAGACGGTGTTCTGGCGTCAATCGGACGTGCCGGCGGTAACAGAACTCACGTGGCTGCTTTCGTGCATCACGCCGATGGGGCTCTTACAGCGGTGCGTCAGCTATAAGGAGAAGGTGGCCCAGGGAATCAGCGCCAACCACGGGCTGTTTGCTTACCCCGTTCTGCAGGCCGCCGACATTCTGATTTTTCAGTCCAACCTCGTCCCGGTCGGGGCCGATCAGAAGCAGCATATCGAGGTGACCCGAGATATCGCCATGCGATTCAACACCACCTACGGCGAGATCTTCACCATCCCGTCGGAGCGGATTCTCGAGTCCGTGGCCGTCATCCCGGGTACCGACGGTCGCAAGATGAGCAAGAGCTACGGCAACACGATCGAGATCTTCGAGCCCG
>CAYQXM010000042.1:16235-40795 GCA_964421295.1 uncultured Pirellulales bacterium | reverse complement strand
TGACGGCCGCCTTCCGCCTGGGTCAGCACGTACACCTGGGCATGGAACTTCGTGTGCGGCGTGATGCTGCCGGGTTTGGCAACGACCTGCCCGCGCTCGAGGTCTTTCTTTTCGACGCCGCGGAGCAGAATACCCACGTTGTCGCCGGCCTGGCCTTCGTTCAGAGTCTTGTTGAACATTTCGACGCCGGTGACGACGCTCTTGCGCGTGTCCTTGGCCATACCGATGATCTCGACTTCGTCGCCAACGTGAACCATACCGCGCTCGATACGCCCGGTGCCCACAGTGCCGCGGCCCTTGATGCTGAACGCGTCTCCGACGGGCATCAGGAACGGCTTGTCGGTCTCACGTTCGGGAATCGGGATGTACTTGTCCATCGCCTTCAGGAGTTCCAGGATCGGCTGGCAGGCCGGATCGTCCAGTTTCTCCGCACGCATCGCCGCGTTCGCGACGCCCCGGATGATCGGGGTGTCGTCGCCCGGGAACTCGTACTTGTTCAGCAGGTCGCGAATTTCCATCTCGACCAGGTCCAGCAACTCCGGATCCTCGACCAGGTCAACCTTGTTCAGGAAGACCATCATCTTCGGCACGTTCACCTGGCGAGCCAGAAGGATGTGCTCGCGAGTCTGGGGCATGGGGCCATCATAGGCGCTGACCACCAGAATCGCACCGTCCATCTGGGCGGCGCCGGTGATCATGTTCTTCACGTAGTCGGCGTGGCCGGGGCAGTCCACGTGTGCATAGTGACGATTCTCCGTCATATACTCCACGTGCGCCGTGGCAATCGTCAGAATCTTCGTCGGATCGCGGCGACCTTGCGACTCGGAGGCTTTGGCAATGTCGTCATAGCTCTTGAACTTCGACAGACCCTTCAGCTCCATCACTTTGGTCATGGCCGCAGTGAGGGTCGTCTTGCCATGGTCGACGTGCCCAATGGTTCCTACGTTCACGTGTGGTTTCGTACGTTCAAATACCGCCTTAGCCATCTTGAGTTAACCTCCAATGTGCTCGGTTAGCAGTTTTCGCCACTAATCGTTCCGCTTGTTCTCCAATACGGTCGCCACAACACAGCCCTCGGTGCTGCGGCTTTCAATCAATATCCTATATTCTCTGCAAGCCGCTCCGGCCTGCCCGGGTTACATGGAGCTGATGATGGGATTTGAACCCATGACCTCGTCCTTACCAAGGACGCGCTCTACCGACTGAGCTACATCAGCGTTTCCAAGGAGCGCCGGGATGACTCCCCGACGGACCCATCAGTATAAGCTTCTTTCGCGATCCGGCAAGTCCGAAGACAGCCCGATCCCGAAGTCCTTCCCCTTGCCAGCGAAGGACCGTGACCATGGTTGAAGCCCTGTGAGTTATAAATCGATGAATATAAAGATTCAGCGGGTTCTATGCAAAGCAAAAAGCGGAAAAATGAAGAAAAAGATTCTTTTTGTGGTTCCGCGCTCCGCTACGGACCCACATTTCAGGCATTGCGCCTGATGCGGGCTGCTAGTCGATCCTTCCGACCGGCACGAGTCCGTCGCCGGCCTCTATTCATTTCCCTTCCTTCTGGACCTCGGCAGGCTTCCTTGCCTTCGCGATGACATCGAACCATTGTAACAACTGTTCCTGCCATGATCCTCTGGCTGCCGGATCTTTTACCTTAATCTGCCGCAGTCTGTCAAGCAACGCGTTCGGATCTGCCCCGGCGGGAGGCTCGTTGATGTACGACCTGATCGACCTGGCCAGGGCACACTCTGCTTCTAAGTCGCTGTCCTCCAAGTACTTCTCGATAAGCAAAGCCGCCAGATCCACATTCGGCAGCGGCGGACTCAGACACATGTTGGTCAAAGTGGCGGTCGTAGCCTGCTTCTCGGCATCGCTCGTGGCCGAACGCAGGAGCAAATTCATATACTCAGCCGCCTTAGAGCCATTATTACCGGACGAATACAAGGAGAATAGCCTCTCTCGAGCCAGTTTCAGTCTTGCGGCATCCTTGTCGCTTACCGCCCTTTGCTCCACGAGGGTCAAAAAGGCGAGCTTCTGATCATAAGAGACGGGGCTGGGATTCGTTTGCGTGTCGAACTTGACCATCCAGGCATTGAGCACGTCCGCCGTGGAACGCGCGAATATCTGAGACATGGCTTTCCAGGCCCGATCGCCCTCTCCGTTCTGTCCCAATCTCAGGAACAGCCCGTCCAAGTCGTCGCTTGTGCCACCTTCACCAAACAGATCCATGAGTCGGGAGCGTACGGCCAAGCTCGTATCCTTGGACAGCTCGGTCCTGAACTTCCTTAGAGCAGCGACCTTGCTGATATTGGTAAGGCCGTCAATGGCGGCCAGTCGCATGGAATCCGAGGCGTCGGACAGTGCTTCTTCGAAGGCCGGGCCGTACAGTTTTGCGGCCTCTGCCCGGCAGACACTCTGTTGACCGCACAAGTCCGCCATGGCTGCAAGTAGTTCGCTGCGATTGACGTTCGCACCCACCTGGCGATATCTGTCGCCCAGGGCCTTCAAGTACCTGCTGACCTCGTCGGCCCTCAAGCCATCCTGCTCCAGGAGCTTGGCGATCACACCGGCCCCGGCTCGCATGCGCTCCGCGTCGGCGCTGTTCAGGAAGGTAAGGGCCAATTCGAGGGTCTTTCTTCGGATCTCATCCGGGAGCTTCGCGGGTAGTGTTGTAGACCGCGATTGATAATAGCAGACCGTACCCAGAGTTGCGAAGATGGCCTGCCGGACCTCGGCGTCGTCTTCTGCCTGGAACCGGTCAAGCAACAGCTGAGCAGAGTTCACTTCCCACATCAAGCCCAGAAGATTCGCCGTCTTCAGCCGCACCCGTCTTTCTGGATGGTTGATCAGCCCGAGCAACATGGTCTTGAGCTGTTCGGAGAGCTTGAGCTGTTCGGAGAGCTTGGCCCGGAGGGTGCCCTTCTGCATATCCTCCAGCTTGCCTATGGCCCACAGTTTCACACTGGCTTCTTCCGAGCCCAACTGCTGAGCCAGATAGTCGCTTCGGGCCTTATCATCCGTCTGCGAGCTGTACAGTTTTTCGATGGCGTCCAGATAGCGCTGCTCCAGTTTTGTTCGCTGGAGCCGCTCCTCCAGGAGCTGGCCTTCCAGGCTGATCAGCCAGTTTCTCATGATCTGAGAGTTCTTGATGAAGTCGTGCGGACCTTTTCGTTGCAGATTCTCCATCAAGGTTGGAATCGCGTTGGGATCGGTAGGTGCTTCTATGCCAATCAGTGCCAGTGCCCCCCTGGCCTCTCCGGCCACCCCGGCATCGGTCCGGCCCGTGAGACTGATCAGCTTTCGCAGAGCCGCTTCGTCGGGCTGATACTTCAGGGCGCGGATGGCGTTGGACACGGCGACCTTCGGAGAGTTCGGATCATCCACAAGGGTTTCCAGCTCTTTCTGGATATCCCCGTAGGGAAACATGAGCATGGTCTGGGCCGCCAGCTCGGCGCGGATGGGATTCGTTTCCGTCTTCAGAATGCCGATGAGCGGCTCGATGAACTCCTTCTTGTTCATCACCGGCTTTCTCTCGTCACGCGCTGTGATCAGCGCCTGACAGACCGCCGCTTGAGCGTAGGGATTGCTGCCATCCCGCAAGATCTGGAGAACCTCTTTTCGCGCACTGGGAATGTCGCTGAACAGCAGACACTTCGCACCATCCAGGCGCGTGGCCTCGTCTTTGCCGTCGGTGAGAGCCGTCACGAAAACGCGCAGTTGCGTTTCGGCGGCATCGGCCGCCGCCTGATCCGCGGCGACCGTCAGAATCTCCTGACTGCCGAACGCCGATAGAGTGCCAGCCAACGACAATATCGCGAGGACATATGCTCGTGCCGCACTCATCCATTTACCCCACTTGAGACTCTGCCGATTGCACTACCATAAATGATAGCTTCTGTCGTTCCGCCAAGTCAACGCACTTGCCGGAAATTTGCCGATTTCGCCGAAGTTTTTTGCATCTTTCCACCGATCGTCGATCCGTCACGTCACTGTCGCGGGTGAAACTTCTTGTGAATCTGCCGCAGCCGCTCATGATCGACGTGCGTATAAATCTGCGTTGTCCCCACATCCACGTGACCCAGCATCTCCTGGACACTGCGAAGATCCGCGCCGCCGCTGAGCAAATGCGTGGCAAAACAGTGGCGGAGCGTATGAACCGTCAAGTTATGGGGCATCCCTGCGCGGGCGGCGTACTTCTTGACCAATCTCCAAATCTCAATACGGCTCAGGCCACGTCCTGTTCGCGACAACAACAAGCGGTCGCCACTGGACGGCTTCGCCAATTCCGGACGTTGACGGCTCAGGTACGCACGCACCGCCGTGACAGCCGCCTGACCCACCGGAACCACCCGTTCTTTGCGGCCTTTGCCGAGACAGCGCACATAGCCGACGTCGAGATTCAAATCGCTCGTCCTTAACTCCGATAACTCGCTGGCCCTGACGCCCGTGGCGTAGAGCAGTTCGAGCATCGCCTTGTCGCGAAAATAGTACGGCTCCTTCACGTCCGGGGCCGCCAGCAAGTTGGCCACCTGTGCCTTGCTGCAGACGACCGGCAGCCGCTGCCAGGTCTTGGGCGTTTCCAGCACCGCGCCCTCGTCCTCGGACACCTTGCCCATGAGCTTGGCGAACCGCAGAAACATGCGAATCGCCACCAGCGCCCGCTTGGCGGAGGTGTCGCTCTTATTATCTATGACGGACAAGTCGACCAAGTATTTCTGAATGACATGCGATTTGACCTGCCCGACGGCAGCGATGCGCTCCTTTTCGCAGAACTTCAGAAACTCCCGCAGGTCGCGACCGTAAGCCAGAATCGTGTTGTGGGAGAGCCCCGCCTCCACGACCAGGTAGTCCAGGAAACCGATGACCTCTGTACCGAGCGGCAACGAGCGAAGGTTTTCAATTATCGTTTGTTTCTGTGCCAACACCATTATGCCATCACACTCCATGTGCGTGAGACTCCCCTTAAGCGGGATATCGGCGCTACGAACATCAGGGCTTTACATTATGACCACACGGGAAGAACAAAAGTCGGGCCCGATCCGCGTTTGTTGGGCAATCGTACTTGAAGCGGTCCGAGCGGTCCCTATAATCGTCACAAACGGCTGAGATGGGGCCGGGAAAACGACAGGCACCGAATGACACAACGCAGTTCACTCTGGATACTCACGATCGCCGCCCTGTTGGGTGGCTGCGCCGGTCCGCGGCCATCCGCACCGGCGGGCGAACCGTTTCATGTCGCCGGCGCGACGACGGCCGGCGCTGTTCAGGCCGCCGAGAACGTGCTGCTGCGGATGCACTTCGAGATCGAGAAAGCCGACCGCGTTCACGGCGTCGTGAGGACCCGGCCGCTCCGCGGTGCGCAGGTCTTCGAGTTCTGGCGTCAGGACACGCCCACCGCGTCGGACGTGATCCAGGCGGACATTCAGACGATCCGCAAGATCGTGGAAATCAACTTCACGCCGACCGGCAATCAACTGGCCCTCAATTGCCGCGTACGCGTCCAGCGGCTCAGCCTTCCCGAGGCCGGGACCGCCAGCGTCTCGCACGCGTATCAGATGCACTCACGCAGCACGGCCACCGAGCAAAGTCTTCAACTCAGCGCCAGGCAGCAGCGGCAGATGGCCTGGATCGACCTGCCCGACGACTCCGTCCTGGCCGGACGCATCGTCGAACAAGTGACGCACGCCGCCGAGTCAAACCCCGAAGGAGCAGAATGAAAGTCTTGGTTTGTGGAGGAGCCGGCTACATCGGCAGCAACATGACCGCCCTGCTGGCGGCCGAAGGACACGAGCCGGTCGTCTTTGACAATCTCAGCAAGGGACACCGCACCGCCGTCAAAGGCCGCAAACTGGTCGTCGGTGATCTGGCCGACTTCGACCTGCTCGTCGATACGCTCCGCAATGAGAAGATCGAGGCCGTGATGCACTTCGCCGCCTGGATCGAGGTGGGCGAGTCGGTCGCGGAGCCGTTGAAGTATTATCGGAATAACTTCTCGAACGCCCAGAACCTCCTCAGTGCCATGGACGCTACCGGCGTGCGGAAGTTCGTCTTCAGCAGCACCGCTGCGGTGTACGGCATGCCGCAGAAGGTCCCGATCACCGAGGACACGCCGAAAGCCCCGATCAATCCTTACGGCGACAGCAAGTGGTCCGTCGAGCGGATGTGCCAGTATCAGAGCGCCACAGGCAAACTGAATTACGCCGCCCTGCGTTACTTCAACGCCTGCGGTGCCGGCGACAACGGCGGCCGCGGCGAGGATCACCGGCCGGAGTCGCATCTGATCCCGCTGATCATCCAGGCCGCGATGGGTAAGCGCGCCGACATCAAGATCTACGGCGCCGACTACCCGACGCCGGACGGCACGTGCATCCGCGACTACATCCACATAGATGATCTGTGTCAGGCTCACCTGCTGGCACTGAACAAGCTCGATCGCAGTCGCGAGCTGGTCTACAACCTCGGCAACGGCCAGGGTTACTCCGTCCGCCAGGTCATCGAGACGGTCAAACGCGTCTCCGGCAAGAGCTTCAAGATCGTCGAGACGCCCCGCCGGCCCGGCGACCCGCCCGTCCTGACGGCCGACGCGACCAAGGCCAGGACCGAGCTGGGCTGGACCACGCAGAAGCCGCAACTGGACACGATCGTGGAGACCGCGTGGAAATGGCACACGGCTCATCCGAATGGATATCCCGAATAGTCGCGTCAGGTTGTTGTGCTTGAGAAGGAGAAACCGCCGGGAAACTCGAATATCGAAACTCGAAACCCGAAACAAATTCAAATGCTTCAAACTCAAAACGAACCACCTGTCTTGACGCCGGCGTTTTGGTCATTGGCGTTTTGGACTTCGAGTTTGTTTCGAATTTCGAGATTCGGATTTCGGATTTCTCGTGAACGAGCCGCGCAACCGACAGACGTCGGACGTGTTTCAGGAGGTACTAGTGGACAAGACCAAAGAGAAAGTCGTTGCCTTTCTTCGCGGGCAAGGCATGTATCACGGTGACATCGACATCCGGCAGATCTGCCGCAGTTTCCTGGATGCGATGGACAACGGCCTGACCGGTCGCAAGGACGCCCTGGCGATGCTCCCCACGTACATCGAGACCGACAAGATCGTCCCGCGGAACCAGCCGGTGATCGTGATGGACGCCGGGGGAACGAATTTCCGCGTCGCGGTCGTCACGTTCCGCGACAACGGCGCCGCCGACATCTCCGACCTGCGCATCCACTCAATGCCCGGCATCGAACGCGAGATCAACCGTGACGCATTCTTCGCCGCCATGGCCGCCTACGTCCAGGACCTGGCCGACCGGAGCGATCACATCGGCTTCTGCTTCTCGTACCCGGTCGAGATGTTCCCCGACAAGGATGGCCGCGTCCTCTACTTCTCGAAAGAGATCAAGGCGCCCGAGGTGGTCGGTCAGATGATCGGCGCCGGTCTTGGCGGAGCGCTGACTTTGCTGGGCAGCACACGCAAGAAGCAGATCATCCTGCTCAACGATACGGTCGCGACGCTGCTGGCCGGGCGCGTCGACGCCACCGGCCGCACCTACGATTCTTACATCGGCTTCATTCTCGGCACGGGCACGAACACCGCCTACGTCGAGCAGAACCGCAATATCGCCAAGGCGAAGAACCTCCCCGCCGGCAGGAGTCAGATCATCAATATCGAATCCGGCGCGTTCGGTGGCGCTCCCCGCGGCCCGGTGGACCAGCAGCTCGACGCCGCCTCCGGCGCTCCGGGCGTGAATATCTTCGAGAAGATGATCTCCGGCGCCTACATCGGCCCGCTCTGCGGTGTCACCGTCCAACTGGCAGCCAGGGAAGGTCTATTCTCCGGCGCGACCGCCAGGCAACTGGCCCGGCTGGGCGGTCTTACGACCAAGAACGTCAGTGACTTCCTCGCCAACCCCGGCGAGACCGACAACCCGCTATCCCAGGCGCTGCACGGGGCCACGAGTGAAGACGCAGCCGGTGTGTTTCATCTCGTCGATGCTCTCGTCGAGCGGGCGGCCAAACTGACGGCGGCCAACCTGTCGTCCACCGCCCTCAAGAGTGGCAAAGGCCAACACCCGTGCCGGCCTATCTGCATCGTTGCCGAGGGGACGACGTTCTATCGCCTGACCTCGATGCGCTCCAAGGTCGAGTACTACCTCAAGCAATACCTGGTCGAGCAGGAAGGCGTCTACTACCAGATCATGAGCGTCGACAATGCCACCCTGATCGGCGCCGCCATCGCCGGGCTGACGAACTAGAGGAAAGTGCCGTGGACGAATCCGTCAAGACAGTACTGGCCTTGCTGATCCTGGCTACAGTCGGGACCGTCACGCTGTCCTGTCGATCGTCCCAGAAGCAGATCCAGGCGAGCGCGAGTGCGGAGACACCCACCGACGCGAATGAAGTCCGGCTGACGCGCCGGCTGGTTATCGAGAGCGCCAACACCGAGCTGCGCCGTAACGGCAAGAATCCCGACGATTACGACGTCATCTACGATCAGGGCAACGTCGCCTGGAGATCGGTCCTGCGCTCCGTTCAGTTCCATCTCCCCGAGCTGGAAGGCCGCGACTATCAGGTGGTCAAATACACCCCCCGCGGCCACAAAGCCCAGGGCGCGGACCTGTTCGTCTTCGTCGACAAGAACACCGGCAAGGCCCTCCTCTTTCTCCAGGTCGGCGGCTGAGCGAACACGGATCGTACCCTGAATCCGCTTGCCTTCGCTTTTGACTGTTTCTTCCCCCTTGCGTCCGGCAATTGCTATAATGAAGCATGACGCCGGCGGACATGTACGTGGCGGCCGGCCTGGGCAACCAGCGGCTCTACGTGATCCCCTCGCAGCAACTGGTGATCGTGCGCTACGCGCACGGGCTGAACCTGCTGTTCAGCGACCATGCCTTGCTCGGCCGCATCCTGGGCACGCCGTGATCGATGACGGACGCCACCGGGCCAACTCAGCGGCACACGCGAAAGCCGTAGCTGTGATTGCGGCTATCCGGACCATACCAGTAGCGGCGTGGCACGCGGCAGGCACTGGCATCGTTGTTCCAGGAACCGCCGCGCAGAATACGGTAGGTGCCGGCAGCGGGCCCTGTCGGTTCGTTGGCCGGGCTGACACTATAGTAAGTCGAACTGAACCAGTCCTGACACCATTCCCAGACATTGCCGCTCATGTCACACAGACCGTACGCCCCCTGCGAACCGTAGTGCCCCGCCGGAGACGTGAAAGGACGAGCTTTCAGAGTCGAGGGATTGCAGTTGTTGTAGTTCGCCTTGCTGCAGTCGATGCTGCTGGTGCCCCAGGGATACTGGTAGTAAGGGTCATGATATCCCCCCTGGGCAGCATACTCCCACTGCGCCTCCGTGGGCAGACGGCACCCATGATAGTCACAAAACGCTTTGGCCCCGTACCAGCTCACCATGACCATCGGATAGCCGGACATGTCCTTGCTCTCCCGTGTACGGACGGTGAATCGCCCCTGATCGTACCCGATCTGACTGTATGAATTGGAGCTGTACGTATCGCAGTACGGCTGCGTCCGTGCCGTATCCGAGGCGGCATATACCACGCCGTCGACGACCTGGATCAGCCCGGCGGTCGTGGCCTCGTTCAGATATGCGGCGTACTGGGCGTTCGTCGTCTCACACTCGCTCATCTGAAAGCCGCGCAGCGTGACCGTGTGTACGGGCCGCTCATATATGTACCCGACGCCATCATGGTCCCCCATCTCGAACGTGCCGGCCGGGATGGTGACGAAGATCATGCCCCCGGGCCCTTCCCACCAGAGCCGCGGATACCCCTTGCCGTCGGTGATCCACCAGATGTCTTCCGTACCGTTGGCCGTTTCAACCACGAAGTCCCAGCCGGCGTCGAGGAACGTCTGGGTGGTCCGCATCTCGGCCGTCGTCTTGCCGGCGCCGCCGGCACTTGCGGTCTGGCCTGAGGTCTGGGTGTCCCAGAAGCAGGAGGTGACGTGCGCGTCCTCCCCGCTGTGGCTCACCAGTCCCCCCGCACCAATATTCGCGGTGACCCTGCCGGTGCCGTAGCTGGCGGAGATGTCCCCATAGTTCTCGCCGACGAGCCCGCCGGCCTCGCGATTCGATGTGACGGCGCCGGTGCTGTAGCACGTCACAACGCTGCCGTAGTTGCCGCCGGCCAACCCGCCGGCGTATTCATCGGCGCTGATTGTCGCCGTGCTGCAGCTGGCAATGATATGGCCCCAACTCCGGCCTGCGAAGCCCCCCACGCGCTTGCCGCCGCGGATCGTGCCGGTCGCATAACTCGTCACGATGTCACCTCTGCCGTACCCGGCCAGAGCACCGACATAGTCGCCCGATCCCGTGACATTCGCGTCCGCCACGCCGAGGTTCCTGATCGCGGCCCCCGACCCAATCTCGCCGAACAGACCCAGGTAGCTCACCCCGGCGACCTCGAGGTGCCGGATGGCGTGCCAGTTCCCATCGAAGACCCCCACAAAAGAACTTCCCTGAAAGCCCGTCGTAACGTCGTTGACATCCGGCGCAACGATGGCCCTGTCGAAGACCTTGCCGCCGGGGAGATTGGGATCCAGGTCGATGTCGGCGGTCAGGATGAAGTGCTTGTCGTAGTCGTTGGGGTCCGCGCCGAGGGCGATCAGATCCGCCGCCGTGGCAATCTGGTACGGATCGTTCGGCTCACCGCTCCCGCCGCTGTACTTGGCTTGGGCACAGACATTGACGAGGCACACGGCGATGAAGACAGGGACCGCGCGCAGGATCGCGAAATTCCTCAATCGAAGCATCTTTCAATCCTCCATCCCCCATGGTCCGAACGAACAAGAAAACCGCTGCTCAACGGCAGGAATCGTGTGAACTCCTGTGGATTCGCCCATTCGCAGTTTACCCCGTCAGCACGGTACGCGTCAACCATGAACCAGATTGCCTCAACCCGGGCGAGGTCTGCCAGGTGTCTCGGTTTACCCCCGCTGCCCGCCGAAGCGCCGGGTGAGCCCGCGCCCGTTCCATGACAGCGGGGCCGGCGCGACGCTTCCCGAACGAGACGCCACTGATGCCCGTGGTGCAAGAAGTCCAGAAGGGAACCGCGCCTATCATCCAGAGCGTCCAGAACGTGGGCGGCTGGCCGGAATCATAGCCGTCGGGAGACAGCGGACCGCGGATGGGTCAGATGATTTCGAGGCGGCGGAGGATCGACTTGGTCCAGCGGGCGCTGCGGAGCTGGGCCATCACGAGCAGCAGCAGGACGATCAGCCAGTAGCCGAAGAATCGCAGATAGTAGACGACTGTGTTCAGCGTAGTGGCCGTCTTGGTCGACATCCACGCGATCAGTTCCGAGGGCGTGTAGACTACGCCGGGGACGGCCAGGCCCAGCATCTTCTGCCAGGGCAGGACCAGGACGAGCATGATCAGCGAGAGGAAGAACGCCCGGGCGATGTGATTGATGCCGCCGAGCCGACCGATCAGCGAGACAGTCAGGCTGAAGAACATCGACAGGCAGAACAGAGCCGCGGCGATGATCAGGACGCCGTTGGCCAGCTCGATGATCCGTTCCAAACGCTCGAACGTCAGCCAGGCGAGTATGGCCGGACCGTAAGCTGTCGTGGAATCGGAGGCCGTGCCGTTGGGGTCGGTCACCGTCGGGCTTTGTTCCGACACTACGGGAGTGGCGGCACCGGGCGCCAGGGCCGATTGATCGGAGGAACTCACACGTTCCGGCGGGACCGGGACCATCTTGGCATCCACCAGCCAGAAGGAAATCTGAACGATCAGCAGACAGACCAGCACCACCAGGAAGAAGAAGTTCTTCCACGCGCGAAACACGCTGACGGCCTCGAGACAATCGGTCGTGTCGATCATCTGGCCTCTGTTCGTTACCACCGTTTCGTCGCTCATCTGTGCGCTCTCCAGTTATTCGTGTTCATCGGCTTTCCGCAGATGTCTTTGCGGCTTCGTGCCTTCGGCGTCCCTGGCCGGGGACCCGTGAAGGCAACACCAGGACCGACGTGTTGAAGGACTACGGATGTCGAAGGAGCATTGTGCGGCAGAGTCGCCTGGAATGCAAGCAAGATTTCGGCCTTCCCGGCGCCGCGCGGGGCGACAAGGACCCGGCCTCAGGCTCTGTTAGCCCAGAGAATGAATGGGCAGGCGACAGCCGACGAGGGCGTGAGACAGGCCGGGCATGACCACGTGCACCCGGTGCAGCTCCGACTCGGTCAGGGGCTGGGCGCTCGGCCGCGAGAGCAGGACAAAACCGAGCGATCGTCCCAGGTCGCTCAGAGGCACGGTGGCCAGTGAGATTTGCTTATAGCTCTGTGGATTGCCGGTCAGACCCATGCCGAACAACTCTTCGGCCGTGCAGCGTTTGTTCGCTTTGCACACGCTTTCAACCAGGTCTTCCTCGAGGCAATCTTCGAGCAGTTTGTCTTCCACCATGAGGGCTTCATGCCGGCGGGACACATGGGTGGCCGGGCCCTCGCATTGGCGCAGGAAGAAGCTCACGTTGGCCCCGGGAAGCTCCTCCTGCAGGGACCACGCCGCACGGGACAGCAGAGTCTGCGCGTCGGGCGCCCCGAGCAGGGATTTGTAGAACCGGGCCGCGAACCCGATGTTGCGCAGTCGGTGGATGAAGTCCCGATGGGCACTGATCAGGTCATTGCAGAGTATGTCTATCTTGAACGCCTGCCGCTTGCGTTCCTTGTTGACCCTCTTTACGAGCAGGCGTAACCGTGTCAGCCGCTGGCTTTGATCCATACATCCTCGACCTTGGGCGTTCTAGCGCATTCTTTACGCGAGGCCGGCCCATTTCGTGCGGGCCGACATCCCACGCTACGATGACACCCTCCTAATTCGACCTGGGCCAAGGCGGGCTTTAGACAGGGCCGCCGACGCCCGGAACGTGAGTGTAAGTACCCAATAAACAATGACTTATCATGGGTGAATGTCGCGAAGAGTACCGCCATCCCACCCCGCCAGTCACGGGAATGAACTGCGGCGAATGGCAGGAACGAGCGTTTCCGGACGTAAATGTGGCGCCTCCGTGTCGCCACAGCCTGTGGAATTTGGTGGATCGACGGTTCTCACCACAACTTCCTACCGTCATCCACCGACACCCTTCCGAACAGCCGAAGCTGTCGGCGCCCCCTGCGGGGCACGGTTCGCGTCTTCCCTCGACACCGTTGTCTCCAGTATATGGGCCCGTCGCAGGTGCTCACAATTGTGGAAACTACGTATTTTTTGTGAGAAAACGCGCAGGAATCGGAGCTATATCCTTGGCTTTTACTGCTGCGCCAGAGACATTTGTACCTGTGGGCGCTGTAATCGCAGAGCGGGTGGTGCCTCAGCCTGTCACGGGTGGCCCGTGAACGTGGCGGAGATAGGTGCTGGCAATCTGATAGCGGCGGACCATGCCGACCACTGTCCGTTCCTGCAGGTCACGCACTACGGGCAGCACCATCAGGTCGTTCTCAACGAAGAGTTCCAGAGCTTTATCCAACGTGTCCTCAGGGGTGAGCGGGCGAATATCTGTACGCATCAGATCCTCGGCCAGGACGAGCGTTCTCAGCGCGGGCGCATCGGATACCAGATGGACCTCCTCCAGGTTCACCACGCCCGCGAGGCGACCTCCCTCCTCCAGGACGGGCAATATCCCGTACGCCGTTGTGCCCAACTGCGCGATGACGGTGTCGAGCACGTCGCTTCGATGCAGCCCGACCGGCGCCCACTGAGGCGTCAGAAACTCCCTGACTCGGATCTCAGCCAGAACTTCGCGCACGTAGCTGCCCTGATGAGCGGGTGACCGGGACCGGCTCTCCACTTGTGAGGAATAGATGGACTGCTGATCCGAGAGAATGAAAGACAGCGTGCAGACCCAGAGTGACGGCAGGAGGAGAGAATAGCCACCCGTCATCTCACTGACAATGATCAACGTCGAAAAGGGAGTCTTCGCGGCCGCGGCGAAGAAGCCGGCCATGCCCACGATCACGAAGGCGGCGGGGTGTGGCACAAGACTGGGCCAGAGGTGGTGCAGCGCGATGCCCAGCGCCCCGCCTCCGCAGCCTCCGATCACCATGGAGGGGCCGAACACACCGCCCGAACCGCCGCTGCCGATGGTCAGGCTTGTCGTGAGGATCTTGCCGAGAGCGATGGTCATGAGAAGTGCCGCTCCGGCGGTGCCGTCCTCCATCATGGCCCGCTGGATGGCCGAGTACCCGAAAGCGAGGACGGCCAACACATTTTCGCTGCGTCCGAGAATGAAGTAAAGCAGAAGCCCGGTCAGTCCGGTCAGGAACGCGCCGAGGGCAGGTCTGAAGTGCTTCCGGATGGGGAGCCGGCCAAACAGACTCTTGATGCCGTAAAAGGAACGTGTGTACAGCAGGGCCAGCATTGCCATGAACAACGCCAGAATCAGGTAGGGACCCAATTGTCGGGGATCGGTGAATGTCAGACTCGGAATCGTAAAGAGCGGCTCCCATCCCGCGAACGCTCCGAAGACACAGTAAGAGACGACGCTGGCAATCCCGGCGGGAATGATGACCTCCGCTTCGAATTCCGGCGCGCGATACAGCACCTCGGCGGCGAAGATCGTCCCGGCCAGCGGCGCCCGAAAGATCGCCGCTATGCCTGCCCCCATGCCGGCGGCCATGAGCACGCGACGTTCCACCGCCCGCAGACGCAGGAGGTTGGCCAGAAGCGAGCCGAATCCCGCCCCGATTTGGGCGATCGGCCCTTCGCGTCCTCCCGAGCCGCCGGTCCCGAGCGTAATGGCGCTGGCGACGATCTTGATCAGCGGGACGCGCGGGCGAATCTGACCCTGTTTGTAGTGGTAGGCGGCGATGACCGCATCCGTGCCATGCCCTTCCGCCTCCGGGGCCACGGTGAAAACGAGCCAGCCGCTGATAAGGCCGCCGAGCGTCGGGATCAAGAGCAATAGCCATGGATAGAAAGGATGAATGGCGGCCGTAAGCCAGGGAAGTGACGGCTCACCACCCGGGTGCGGCTGGGGATAATATCCGGCGCCCACGCCCAGCGCATAGTGTTCCACCACGCGCGTGGCGATATAGAAGATGATGCCGCCCAATCCGGCGACGACGCCCACGAGGGCGGCCAGTCCCAACAGGCGGACCTGGCTGCGCACGCGGTGGCTGCCGAGTCTCAGGACCTGCGGCAACCATCGCCCCAGAGATGCCTCGGGCGCTGAAAGCTCCTTCATTGTCAGCTCACCTTGTCCGGGCCTGTCTAAAATGCGGGAGAGTGGGCATCCCACCCACTCTCCCTTCCTGTCCCGAGGTGACTATTCCCAGCAGAATCGGCAAGTGGGACACACCAACTTCCGGGACAGGCGATCATTCGCAAAAGGCGCGTGGCCTTCACAAGAACACCACGACCGCGATGGACAGATTATCTCAGAGAGTTCTCACGCTTATAGAGGAAGTGGCGGCCCGACCACTCCACGCCTGCGAGGTTACCACGAACCTCGCACCCTTCACTTAAATTATGAACCGTGGTGAACTGCCCGTCAAGCAGTTGCCCCGCAAATCTATGGGTTGTCGGCAAGCAGCACTCTGACAATGAGATCGTCGAAAATCGCCAGGACCGGTGCTTTGCGGAACGTCCACGTGACACCGAGACCGGCAGCTGCCAGTATCGAGAAGAGGATGCCGGCCGATGTCGGTGCCGCAAATCGCGAGGCAAGTAGTGTCTCCGTCCAGCCTTGATAGCTGCTCCACGCTCCCGGCGGCATTAACACCAGCAGCGCATAACCCGCCACCAGCAGCCAGGGAAAGGTCGCGGCGGTCGCGGCCACCACGTAATCCCACCCCAACGCGCGGAGGGCGCCTTGGTCCAGGTCGAACTCGTATCCGACGTGAATCATGATGAAGGCCAGGCCCGCCATCGTCAGGAACGCGACGGCACTCTGTACTATGCCCGCGAATGCGCCCGGCATGCCAGGCAGGAGCTGTGACAACACCAGGCCGATCATCAGCAGGCCGGAGAATATCCACACCTTCTTCTTCATGGGACTGTGCCTTCCCATTTGCCGCCGCGGAGTCGCACGTTCTACGAAGGAACAGCCGGCTCGGAGCCTAAGACCTGACGGGGCAAGAACCTTATTTATATAGGACGCAGTCCTGCGACCTGTCAGAAAGCGACTCGCCCGTCCGCCTCGCGCCCCTAGCCCGCCCGGTCCGGTGGAGGCTTGGGCGTCAGGGAGATACTCCACCAGATCGAGAACATCCGGATTGCCGGACAGGTAGTACGCAGTGTACAAGTTCACGGACTCGGTCCGTGACCCCATGGTGCCTGTCGAGCGCCACGATCGTGGCAGAACCGCAGGCGGAACAGTGGTGATCCTGACGCCACCAGACTCACACGCAGGGGAAGGTCAGATATGGCAGACAAGGCGACGCACGAGCAGACAACCTGGCACGACATCCGCGTAGAGGACACCCGGCAGCGACTGGGTGCAGATGTACACGAGGGTCTGCCGTCCGAGGAGGTGAGACGCCGGCAGGAGTTGTACGGCCTCAACCGTCTGACCCGGCAGAAACGCCGAAGTGAGTGGGTCCGTTTCCTTCTCCAGTTCCACTCCCCTTTGCTCTACATCCTGCTCGCCGCCGCCCTCGTGACCGCCCTGCTCCAGGAGTGGGTGGACGCCGCGGTCGTATTCGGCGTGGTCCTGGTCAACGCGATCGTGGGTTATGTGCAGGAAGCCAAGGCGGAGAAAGCCGTCGAGGCCCTGGCCGGCATGGTCCGCACCGAAGCCACCGTGCGGCGCGACGGGCGCAGGCAACGGGTCCCCTCCGCCGAGCTCGTCCCCGGCGACATCGTGCTGCTGCAATCCGGTGACAGCGTGGCCGCCGACCTGCGCCTGTTCGAGGTCCGCAGCCTCCAGATCGAGGAGGCCTCGCTGACCGGCGAATCCGTGCCGGTGCAGAAGACCGTCGACCCGCTGCCGGTCCAGACGGCGCTGGGGGACCGTACGAATCTGGCCTTCGCCGGCACCTTCGTGACCTACGGCCAGGGCGCGGGGATCGTTTGTGCCACGGGCGACCACACGGAAATCGGCCGCATCGCCACGATGATCTCCCAGGCGGTAAACCTTTCGACCCCTCTGACACGGAAGATCGGAGAGTTCAGCCGCTTGCTGCTCTACGTGATTCTCGGCCTGGCCGGGCTGACGTTCGCCGTCGGCGTGCTGCGCGGGGAACCGGCCGCCGAGATGTTCATGGCCGCCGTGGCGTTGGCCGTCGGCGCCATTCCCGAGGGGCTGCCCGCCGCCGTCACCATCACCCTGGCGATCGGCGTTTCCCGCATGGCCCGGCGTCACGCCATCATCCGCAAGATGCCCGCCGTGGAAACGCTCGGCAGCACTACCGTGATCTGCTCCGACAAGACGGGGACTCTGACGGAAAACCAGATGACCGTCAGCCGCATCTGGGTCGGGGGCCAGGTCCTGGACGTCACCGGCGGCGGTTACGAACCGCACGGCGAGATCCGCCGCGAGGGACGGGCCGCGACAGCGAACGAGAACCCCGCCCTCCATGAGTGCCTCCGCGCCGGGCTGCTGTGCAACGATTCGCAGCTCGTGCGCAGAGAAGGACGGCTCCACGTGGAGGGCGACCCGACGGAAGCCGCCCTGATCGTCGCGGCGCAGAAGGCCGGGCTGGAGGCGCAGGAAGCCGCCGCACGCCGGCCCCGCCTCGATGTCATTCCGTTCGAGTCCGAGCGCATGTTCATGGCCACGTTGCACCGGTGCGAACAAGAGCAGGTGATCTACATGAAGGGGTCGGTCGAGCGACTCCTCGAACGCTGCGCGAGCATGCTGGATGCCGCCGGACAGGAGATCCCACTCGATCCGCCGTCGATTCACACCGCGGTCAACGCGATGACGTCGCAGGGGCTGCGCGTGCTGGCGTTTGCCCGCCGCCGCGTCCCCGCCGGGCACGACCGCCTCACCCTGGACGATGTGGCGGGCAGCTTCACCCTGCTTGGATTGCAGGGCATGATCGACCCTCCCCGCGCCGAGGCCATTCGCGCCGTGGCCGATTGCCAGAAGGCGGGCATCCAGGTGAAGATGATCACGGGCGACCACAAGGGTACGGCCGTCGCCGTCGCCGGCCAGCTCGGCCTGCGTGGCGGTCAGGGCGGCGAAGAACAACTCCTGGCGATCACGGGCCAGGAATTGGAGCAGGTCCCGGACGACCGGCTGGCCGAGACGGCCGAACGCACGGCGGTGTTCGCACGCGTGGCGCCGGAACAGAAGCTGCGGCTGGTGCAGGCGCTCCAGAGCCGCGGACACATCGTCGCTATGACGGGCGACGGCGTGAACGACGCCCCGGCCCTCAAACAGGCCAACATCGGCGTCGCCATGGGCATCACCGGCACGGACGTCTCCAAAGGTGCGGCCGACATGATCCTCACCGACGACAACTTCGCGTCCATTGAGGCCGCGGTCGAGGAAGGGCGGAACGTCTTCGACAACCTCACCAAATTCATCGCCTGGACCATGCCCACCAACGGCGGCGAAGGCCTGCTCATCCTGGTCGCCATTCTCCTGGGCACGGCCCTGCCGGCACAGCCCGTGCAGATCCTCTGGATCAACATGACGACGGCCCTGCTGCTGGGCCTGATGCTCGTGTTCGAGCCGAAGGAGCACGGTCTCATGGCTCGTCCGCCGCGCGATCCGGACCAGCCGATCCTGACGCCCGCTCTGCTCCTGCGTATTCTGCTCGTCTCGCTGTTCATGACGGCCGGAGGATTCGCCCTGTTCGTGTGGGAACGCCGACAAGGCGCCTCGCTGGCGGAAGCGCGCACAGCGGTGGCAAACGTCATCGTTCTGGTCGAGACCTTCTATCTGTTCAACTGCCGGTCTCTCACACGCTCGCTCTTCTCGCTGGGGCTTTTCACGAACCCGTGGGTGCTGGCCGGCGCGGCCGCGATGATCGCGGTGCAACTGCTCTTCACCTACGCGCCGTTCATGAACCGCTTGTTCCACAGCGCCCCCATCAGCGCAGGCGCCTGGCTGCGAATCATCGCGGTGGGCCTCGTCGTGTTCGTGGTCATTGAGCTGAAGAAATGGCTCGACCGGACAAGGTCAAGAACAACATCATGACTCCTGCGACGCGGAAGCCAACGTCCCGCGATTGTGTGCCGGACCCCGACCCTGGACCGCGTCTGCGGCGTCGCGCTGCCGGTCATCGAGAAGGCGTTCCACCAGACCGAAGACTTCCGGCTGGTCCGCGAGGTTGTACTTCGCCAGCGTGGCCATCAGTCCGATCTTGATGGTCAACGCCTGGGGGCCGAGCGCACGAAACAGGTCCTCGTCGGTCTTGTCGTCGCCAATGGCCAGAATGAAATCGAACGTCCCCGCGTTCAACAGACCGGATCCGATCGTGCCCTTGTCGTACCCCGCCCTCTTGACCTCGATGACTTTGTGCCCCTCCATGACCTGAAGCCGGCTGTCGTGCGCGACCAACTCGTGCAATTCGCCCTTGAGCTCCTGCGAGCGCAGTAGGCCAATTCCAGGATCGGCGTTGCGGTAATGCCACACGAGCGAATGGGTCTTCTCCTCGATGTCCGCTCCGCTGCAACGGTCTTCGTAGCGCTGCAGCACCGGGCGCACCCGCTGCTTCCAGGAAGTGTCACCGTCCACGTCGCTGTGCCACGCGCTTCCCGGTCGGCGCACGAACGCACCGTGCTCGGCGATCAGCACGACGGGCAGCTCGCCGAACCACTGGTTCAGGAACTCCCGGCGGCGACCGCTGACGATCACGACCGTGTTCTTCTCGTCCCCGGCCAGACGCCGCAACTGCTCCAGGAGCCGGTCATCCGGCACGGCGTTTTCGGGGTAGCGGGAGAACGGAACCAGCGTGCCGTCATAATCGAGAAAGATGATGCGCCGGTGGGCTTTGGCGTACTTGGACGCGATGTTGTTCTCGATGATCCGGTTGACCAGGCGCACGCTCAGGACGTGCTGCTCATATTTGAGCCGGCCCATGGTGTCGAAGAAGTCCTCCGCCCACGCGAAAACGTCGTAGGCCTGCAAACGATCCTGCATGCGCAGCAGCACGACCTGACGTTCCAGCAGCGGCAGGTTCAGCGCCCGCGCGATCGCGTCGGCCATCTCGTCGCTGTCCGTCGGATTGATCAGGATCGCCTCGCTGAGTTCCGCTGCGGCCCCCGCCATCTCGCTCAGAATCAGCACCCCGAAGTTGTGCCGCTGGCACGCCAGGTATTCCTTCGCGACCAGGTTCATTCCGTCCCGGATCGGCGTGATCAGGCCGACGTCGCTATGGTCGTACAACGCCACCAGCTCGGTGAAGCGGAGCGATTGATACTGGTAGACGATCGGCCGCCAGTCCAGGGTGCCGTACTTGCCGTTGATCCGCCCCACGGTGGCCTCGATCTCCTTCTTCATGTCCTGGTAGCGTCCCACCGATTCGCGCGACGGAATCACGACCATGTTGAACACCATCTTCCGGTGCCACAGCGGGTACTTCTCCAGGAATTTCTCGAACCCGGCCAGCCGGTGGAGCAGCCCCTTGGAGTAATCCAGCCGATCGACGGAGAAAATCAGCTTCTTCTTGCCGAGGATGCGTCCCAGCCGGCGCGTCTCCCGTATCACCTCCGGCGTCTCGGGGGCCTGATGGTAGCGCGCATAGTCGATGCCCAGCGGGAACGTCTCCGCCTTGACCATGCGATCCTCGACCACGACCGAGTTCGGCGTGGTCTCGATGCCCAGGGTCCGGCCTACCGACTTGAGGAAGTACTGCGTGTAGTCGAACGTGTGAAAGCCGGCCAGGTCCGCGCCGAGAATGCCCCGCACGATCGCTTCGCGCCACTGCCGCGGCATCAGGCGCAACACCTCGAAGGACGGAAAGGGAATGTGCAGAAAGAAGCCGATATGCGCGTGCGGCAATCGTTCGCGGATCATGCCCGGCAGGAGCATCAGGTGATAGTCATGGATCCAAACCAGGTCCGTCGGGCGCAGCAGGGTCGCCAGTTTCTCCGCGAACGCTTCCTGAGCCTGGCGATAGGCTTCGAAGTACGCGTTGTCGAAGTTGGCGAGCACGGGAAAATAATGAAACAGCGGCCAGATCGTGTCGTTGCAGAACCCGCCGTAGTACTTGTCGTTCAGCCGCTCCTCGAGACGCACCGGCGCCAGCTCGCAGGCCGCGACCTGCGCCTGCACCTCTTCCATCTCCTGCGGCGTGTCATCCGTCTGTCCCAGCCATATCATGCGCCGGGGGAACCGGCCCAGCACTTCGGGACGTTCGGCCATCGCCAGCATGGCCGAGACCAGGCCCCCGGAATTGCGGACTACCTTATTCCGGAATAGCCGAAACGGAAGCCGATACGAGACGAGGACCAGACGGTCACACGGTCTGCCGTTGCCGGTTGTCATACGATTCCTCCCCGTGCGCCGGCCGTGCGAGCGACCGACATGGCACTATGCCGTTCTGGACCACATGTGGCTCACCCCGTGCGCCGCGGCCCATACCACCGCCGCTCCAACGATCAGGAAGACCGCGTAGCGGACCCACGTCCTCATCGACGCCGGTCCCCCTGTCGCAGTCAGCCCCTTGCAGAACCGGATGTCGATGAAGCGCACCAGCACCAGACTCAGTACCGTGATGCCGAAAACGGGATCAGCCTGGTGCCAGAAGCTACCGCGGTTCTTCACGATGAAGACGATACACAAAGCGAGAATGAAATTACCAATGAACATCCACCAGAGTCTCAACAAGACTCCGGCGGCCGTACCCTGTTCGTCGACAGCCTGAGGGATCTGTCCGGCCATGACAAGGCCTCCTAATGAATCCGATCCGGATTGATTAGGTGGCGGCCCGACCACCCTACGCGCCTGCGAGACCTCTGGTGGCCCCGCACCCTTCATTTTAGAACATAGCCAATGCCCTCTGCACGGTCAAGAACCTTCACCATAAAAACTTCCCGGGCGGCGAAGACCGAAACGCCGCCCCAACAGCGCAGGCGATATACTGGATATCGCATCTCCAGATCTAACCCACCCGCAGTGTCGAAGGCGAGCGGCCGCGGGGAGTTGAAATAGGCTTTCACCCATCCGATTTCTTGCCCTCGGATACGTGTCCCTCTGACGCGATCAATAGCGAAAGCCCGGCGTCTCTGCCGGCGGCCAGTCGAGATCAGGATTGCCTCAACCCTTGCGAATTCCTCAGAACGTGCATTCAACGAGTCTTCCACACTTTGACTCAACCTACATACCGGAGTTACCCCATTCCGCGTAATTGCCGCACGCTGAAGCTTCAGACTTGTGTGCCGATAAGAACATGGGTATCATAGCAAAAACTATTGATTCCCCAGCTTTTTGGACTTGACAAATTATAGGTCCGTAGTTAAGGTGGGGCATCAAGGCAACCTGGATGGGCCTTCTTTCAAAAGGAGTTGGTCAAAAAGGAAGGGTAAAGGATGAAGGATCTATTCACCACCGGCGAAGCCGCTGAAATATGCAGAGTCAGCCAGCAAACGATCATCCGCTGTTTTGACTCCGGTCGGCTCAAGGGATTTCGCGTTCCCGGCTCCAAGTTTCGTCGCATTCCCCGTCAGAATCTGATCAAGTTCATGAGGGATAACAACATCCCGCTGGACAACCTCGATTCCGGACGCAAGAAAGTGTTGGTTGTGGACGACGACGCGGAGATCGTGGAACTCATCAGCGATATCTTGACCCGCGACGGGCGTTTCGAGATCAAGACCGCTTCCAGTGGTTACGAAGCGGGCATGACCACGCAAATGTTCCGACCGGACCTGATCCTGCTGGACTACATGCTGCCTGATGTCAACGGCAACGTCGTCTGCCAAACGATTCGAAGCAATCCTGAGTTCGAGAACACGCGTATCATTATCGTCAGCGGCGTGATCAAACAGGATGAGATCGATCAACTGCTCCGCTCGGGGGCTTCCGATTTCGTGCGTAAGCCCTTTACGATCTCGGAGCTGACCGAAAAGATCGATGCGGCTTTGCAGGTCGTTTGAGCAGGAATCGAACGAATCGAACCGCGGCGGGATGACAAACGGCCGACGGACGCCGAGTGTGTCCCGGAGCGTTTGTCTTCCCGCACAGGCGGTATCGATGGGAACGAACAAGGTCAATGGAAAGGATCGCTCAGCACGCTGATCCAGGCGTCTGAGAAGGTCAATACGAGGAGGACCGCGTGGCGGAACGACAGGTGGATACAGTCGCTCACCGCAAAGTGGAGCTGGCCATCGGCGCATTGAGTTCGCTGTCGGTGCTGCCCGGCGTCGCGGTCCAGTACTTGTCACGCATGCTCCAGGGGCGGTTCTCGCCCGCGAGTCTGGAGCCTATCGTGGAATGCGATCCGGCGGTGGCCGCGACCGTCCTGCGGGCGGCGCAGAAACTCAACATCGGCCCCGTCGAGCAGCGGCACGCGATCCGGCTGGTCCTGGAACGCATGGACCAGGACCAGATCCGCGACGTCCTGCTGAGCATGAGGGTCTCCGTCAGTCTCGAAGCGGAAGCGGCCGAGGATATCAAGCCGGCCCGCAAGGACCTGATCCTGCACAGCGTCGCCGTCGCCTGTGCCGCCCGACGCCTGGCGGAAGAGCTGGGCTCCGGAATCGACACACACCTGGCGTATTCCACCGGCCTGCTGCACGATATCGGCAAGCTCGCTCTGCAGGACATCATGCCCAAGAGCCTGGCGGCCATCGTGCGGGAAGCCGAGCTGACCCACACCAGCCTCTACACCGTCGAGCAATCCCACCTCGGCACGAACCATGGCCCCCTCGGCCGGCAACTGGCGCGCCGCTGGCGGCTCCCCGAACGCTCCGCCATGGCGATCTGGCTCCACCACAGCAGTGCCGTCACCCTGCTCGGCCAGCCGGGCGACGTGGAATTGTCGCGCCTGGTCTGGGCCGCCGATCAGATGGCCCGCACCGCCGGCGTGGGCGTTTCCGGCAGTTACGATGCCCCTGCCCCCATCGATGTGATCGCGGGTGTCGTCCGGCTCGACGTCCCCACCGTGCAGCAAATCTGCAACGCCCTGCCCAAGGAAGTCGCGGAGAAGACCTCCGCCGTGGGCCTCGACACACCGAATGCCGCGGTGAAGTACTACGAATTGATCCACGCCACCGCCGCGAACCTGTCGCACAAGAATGTGGAGATGTCGACCACCGGCCGGACCCAGGCCGCCGCCGCGGGATATGTGACATTCTCCAAGGAGTTCCTGGCCGCGACCGGGCCCAGCATGGAGACGATCGACATCGCCGAAGAGCTAACGCGGAAGTGGCAGCGCTTCTTCCAGACCGGCTCGGTCTGCCTCTATCTGATCGATGTCCTGGGCGATGCGGGTGATGACGCCGTCGATGTGGTCTTCATCGAGGCGCTGGGCCACAGCCACAAAATGGTTCTGCCGGTCTCCGAGGGTGTCACCCTCGTGCCGCGGACGATCGCGGATCGCTTTGCGATCGTCGATGCGCAGCGCCACATCGACTGGCTGCTGGAGCAGGTGGAGGTCGAGTTCGACCTAGCCCGCACGAAGCTGCTGCCTTTGCTCTCGGAGGGTCGCGTCGTTGGC
>CAYQXM010000042.1:2773-16225 GCA_964421295.1 uncultured Pirellulales bacterium | reverse complement strand
CGCTTTCGAACTGAACTACCCTGCCGATTGCACGCAGTTTGCCGAGCGTTTTGAAACCGCCGCGGCGATGGCCGGGACAGTCCTCGGCCTGTCCGTCGCCAAGGAGCGGCAGCTCCGCTGGTCCGACGAGTTCATCCAGACCGTGCAGGCAGCCCCCGCCCCCGTGCCGGAAGAAATCCCGACGCCGGCCCCGGCAGTGATCGAGCCGGCGCCGCCGACCGACAGCGAGATGCTGGAGCCGTTGGCCGAAATGGCGGCGGGGATCGCGCACGAGCTGAATAATCCGCTGTCCGTCATCTCGGGCCGGGCGCAGTTGCTTGGCGACGCCGAGACCGATCCGCAGAAAAAGCAGACGCTGGGCCAGATCCAGGACAACGCCCGCGAGGCGTCCGCCATCGTACAGGACCTGATGAGCTTCGCCGAGCCGCTGGAGCCGCGACCGACGCTGACGGACGTGCGTCAGATCATCGACGAGGCGATGCACCTGGCCGCCCGCAAGAGCCGGGTGGACCAGATCAACCTGCAACTGTCGATCCCGGAAGGCGCGGTCGAGGTGTTCGCCGACTCGGCCCAGGTGGTCAGCGCCCTGGCCGCCATCCTCTCGAACGCCGTGGAGTCTTACACCGACCCGCTGGGCCCGGTCAAAGTCACCATCGAGCCGCGCGAGAGTGACATCCTTATTGAAGTGAGCGACCTGGGCCGGGGCATGAACGCCGAAACCCTGCGCAAGGCCACGCACCCGTTCTTCTCCGCCAAACCCGCCGGCCGCCAACGCGGCATGGGCCTCTCGTACGCCATGCGCCTGATCCAGTTGAACGCCGGCACGTTGACGATCCAAAGCCAACCCGCCCACGGCACCACCGTCACGATCTCCCTCCCGGCGGAATAGCCCCCCTGTTCGTGGTGACGCCGCAAGGCGCTTCTCTGCAATAACTAGTTAATTTAAGACCAGGCCCCGCTGTGTCCCTCCGGTTTTGAAGCCTGCGCCCGTTCGGTATCATCCTTCGAATCTACGCGCCTGGTTGGGCGCAGCGTTTCCCGATTTCGGTTTCAAGACATAGCCCCTGTCCAAGGGGATCATCCTTCCCATGCCCAGGCCCACAAATAGCCTCGGGAGGCGGTCAACATAACAGAGCACCTGATACCGACAGAACGCGTGTCTGCCCTTCGATGCTCACGCCATCAGGTGGGGGCAGTCGTGATGGGCGGCGGGGTCCATCGTGACGCCTTGCTCCTCGCGCTGGAACTGGGAGATGCATGTCTTGGCCAGTTCCTGGAGTTTGTTCGTCTCGGGTTCGGTGAGCGGGCGATACGACGGACCGACGGGCACCGCTTTCTCGAACAGGTCGATAAAGCCGGGCGGGACGGCCGTGGCTACGGGCTCCTGCGCCAACGTCCAGCGCAGGGCCAGGCCGATCGTCTCCTCGTCTTCGAGGGCCCGATACCAGTTGTTCCGTTTGCGTTCCATCCCCTGGGGCCACGCCCCGCCGCACATCGCCTTCATGCCCATCACGCCCATGTTCTTCTTGCGGGCCGCGTCCAGAACCTGGCGGCCGAACCCGAGCTGATAATACTCGATGAAGTTGATCGGGAACATGACCGTGTCGAAATCGAAACTGTTGATCGCCTCCAGCGCCCCGCGCGTCGTGTGGGCGGTGAGGCCCAGGAACTTCACCTTGCCCTGCTTCTTCGCCTCGGTGAACGCTTCGAGGGCCCCGCCCGAGCCCAGGGCCCGTTTCACTTCTGCGCGGGTCTGCAGGACGTGCATCTGGTACACGTCGATATAATCGGTTTTGAGCCTTTGGAGCGACTGGTCCAGGTCCCGCTGGGCCGCGGCCTTGTCCCGCCCTTTGGTCTTGCACGAGATGACGATCTTGCTGCGGTCGATGCCCTCCAGTGCGATGCCGAGCCTGGTCTCCGCGTCGCCGTACGCCGGGGCGATGTCGAAGTAGTTGACCCCGTGTTCGAAGGCCTTGCGCACCGCCTGGTTGGCCTCTTCCTGGGTGGCCCGGCTCAGGCACAGCCCCGGAAATGCAATGACCGAAACCTGGAGCCCGGTCTTGCCGAGCGTGCGCCGCGGCATGGACGCGGGTTTCTCCCCCGCCGCCAGTAACGACGTCCCGCGACCGAGAATACATCCCCCTGCCACTCCGCCCGTCACTTTCAAGAATGTCCGTCGTTCCACACCAATCTCCTGACCTATATAGTGAATGCAGCACCGTGATTGACGCAGATACATCCTATCGCAGGACGCTTCGCCGGCACAGATTATTGTGGATTCCCAGCCCACTTGGCCGGTGCGACGATCATGCCGTCGGGGGTGAGGATGATCTCCGCACCGTGATTGTCCTTGATCAGCTCGGCGGCGTAATGGGTTATCAGGGCGGGGAGCCGGGTGACTCCGGCGTTCTTGATCTCGTAGCTGGTTTCGACGCGTACGACATGACCAGAACGGCCGCACAAGCTAATCCCACCGCCCACGTCGTTGCACCCCTTCGTTGTCCCACCATGATCTGCTCCTTTCCACAAGTTCCATCCATTGTCCGGTATGATAGTATGAAAACAGAACATGAGAAGATCGCGAAATCACCCAACCATTTCCGGTTGGTCAGGGCAACTCAAATTGATATAATCCGTATACAGGCTCTGCGACCGTCGGGAGCCGGCCCCATTAGGGAAATGATGCCGTAACGGCTCTCCTGGGAGTGGGTGGCCATGCGAACGCACAAGGGTTTCACGCTCATCGAGCTGTTGGTGGTGATCGCCATCATCGCGATCCTGATGGCCATTCTCATGCCGGTCTTGTCTGCCGCCCGGAATATGGGCAAGCGGATCGTCTGCGGGAACAACATGCGGAGTATGAGCCTGGCCAACGTTCTCTATGCCGATCAGGCCGACGGCTGGTTCGTGCCGATCATGGACCGCCGGGGCGGCGTCAGTCGCTATTGGCCCGACAACCAGCTCTTCCGCCGGCTCGTCGGGTACAAGATGAAAGAGGGCGATACGACGAGCAACGCGTACGCCGCCCCCAAGCAGTTCCTGTGTCCGAGTGACACGATCGCGCTGAAGCAGATGAAAGACTCTCAGTACGATGTCTATCTGAGCTACTCCGGCAATATCACGGACTGGTACTCCACGTCCGACTGGTACGCCATCACCTACGCCGGACACCGCAACACGAACGTCAAGAACGCCGCGGGCGAGCTGGCCCTCTCGGAGAGCCACGACTGGTGGTGTTACTGGAGAGGCGCAAACTACAAGGTGGGCTGGGACAAGCTGGGCCAGGACACCATCACGCCCTACAAGAACGCCGGTTGCGACGGCCCGACACTCTACCGTCACGGCGAAGGCGTCAACCTCGGCTTCTACGACGGCCACACCGAGTACCGCAAGAAGCAGAGGGTCTTCGTCCAGGACGATTGGGACAAGTTCCTGCCCGGCATGTGGTCGGTCTTCCCCAAGTACCCCGCCACGAAAGAGCAACGCGCCGGCCTGCCCCACCCGTGATCCTGCGCCATCCGCCGCGCCCGCTGACGGATGTCACTCACGCGCTTGTCCCCCAATCGGGACAGAATCCCGGATTGTTCCTTGACGCCCCGCCCGCCGGCGCGTAACATCAGCGCCGGCACGTAGGTAAGGAAAGAGTTCATCCACTCCACGGCCGTATGGCGCGCCGCCCGTGCCGGTAGCCCGAGAGAGAGCACCGCTCGGCGGCAGCACACCAACGCGTTTCCCGGGGTGCGGAGTTCGCGCCCTCGAAGATAAGGATGTCTTGATGCAACCACGGGGTGAGGGGAACGAAGAGAGAAGGAGAAAAAGGTGAAGACGGTATTCTGGTACGGATGGGTGCTCCTCGTATGGGCCGGAGCGGCTCAGGGCGCGGTGACGATCACGTTCACGAACGATGCGCCCGGCGACAAACCGAATGGCTGGAGCAGTGTCGCTTCCTCGCTGCTCACCTTCGGCGACTCGAACGGCAACGGTCTGAAGGTCTACGCCTCCACGCAGGGTGAGACTCATGGACGCGCGCTGGCGGTCTTCAGTGATTCCGACGGCAGTTGGCTGAACATGAATTTCGCCCAACCGGCCAATTCCCTGTCCCTGGAGTTCGGTAACGACGATGACGGTTTCACGAACGAGGGAGACCAGGCGATCCTGACCGTGTTCCTCGGCGGCGCCCAGGTCGGGCAGACCTCGGTCACGATGAACCGCAACGATATCATGGATCAGACCATCGGCGTCTCGGGCGTCGATTTCGACCGGGCCACGTTCTACTACGCCGCCACGGGGGAGACTTCCGGCCTGACGGAGATCGTGGACAACATCACGTTCGAGCTGAGTGCCGTGCCGGCCCCCGGCGCGGTGCTTCTGGGCACGCTCGGCGTCGGCCTCGTTGGCTGGCTGCGCCGCCGCCGCACGCTGTAGCCCACGCCGAACTCGATTCTTTTCAAGGGCTGTGGCCACGGGGTGACAGCCCTTTTCTTTTTCCACCCCCTCATCGCCTTGCCGCCATAGTGATACGCCACCCATCATTTTGCGCACCCCCATCCACCCCGCCGCCGTGCTCTACAATTGTCGGCACTACGTAGAAATTTCGCAACATAAGGCTAGCGCCCTGCGCGCATTCTTCAGAATTTGTGAAGATTTTTTTACTCCTTGTCCGGCCGGGAGTTACATTCCGGCCCACCCCAGACTGTTCCCCCTTTTCTAGCAAGATAAGGCTAGCGCCGTCCCATTGTAGAGGGCCATATAGGGGCCCAAGTGTTGAGTTGTGAGTGTTTAGTTTTGAGTTCAGTTATGAACGAGACAAGTCAGAACACGCTACCGAAAGACGCCTCCACCCCAGCTCACAGCTCAGAACTTAGAGCTAAGAACTGGCCACAGCGAAGCTGCGGCCGATGTGTTTGTGCGGCGAAGGTTTGGAACGGGCGACCGGACGAACTGATCTGCGTCAACAGCCCCGGCCACGCCGGACAGATGACCCGTGTCGCGGGCGACGACGCCGGGGCCTGTCGCAGTTTTCGGGCCGGGCCTGAACCGCCGGTGATGGATGAACCACCGATGCCCACCGACGACCGCGTGCGCTGCATCTCCTTGACGAAGGGTCTCTTCGCTCTGGTGGATGCTGCGGACTATGAATGGCTCAGCCAGTACAAATGGCGAACCACGGGAGGCAGTGAAGGCTACGCCCGCGCCACGATCGCGGGCAAGAACGTCTTCATGCACCGGCTCATCATGAATCCCCCGGCCGGGAAGGTCGTCGACCACATCAACCAGAATCGCTGGGACAACCGCCGGGACAATCTGCGCGAGTGCACGCAGGCCGAGAACCTGCGCAACCGGCGCAGCCTCCGCGGGACCTCGCGCTTCAAAGGCGTCCACTGGAACGCCCGCATCCGCAAATGGGTGGCAACCATCTGCCTCAACCGCAAGCTGATCCACCTGGGCTACTTCGACGACGAGGTCGCCGCCGCCCACGCCTACGACGAAAAAGCCCGCGAGCTGTTCGGCCCCTTCGCCTACCTGAACTTCCCCCGCCGGATCGTCCTGCTGAGCGGGAGAATTGAAGCACACTCTTCCGCGCACGCGCGCCTCCATGTCACAAGCAAGAACATGCCTGCGCGAAGCGTAAGCACGACACCCCATGTGGCCTTGGTGTATTGTCATTCCGACCAAGGGCAACGCCCGCGCGGAGGAATCTGCCCTGGACGAAGCCACATCTCCCTGTCGCAGCCAGATTCCTCGATTCCGCTTCGCTCCACTCGGAATGACAAAGTCACGCACCGGCGTTCCGGCACCTCATCGCCATCGTGGACGCGCAGCCACATCCCAAGAATAATGCCCACCGGCCCGCCCCAAGTGACGTAGCAAAGCAGTGGTGCAGAAGTCTCTTTGACAAGTTCATATCGATTGTTCGCGGTGAGGTGGGGTTTCGTAGGGTGGGCCATGGCCCACCGATTCCTTCATTCATGATTCGAACCTGTTGTCACCTCATCGAAATGGTGGGCAGATAGGCCGCCCTACGGAACTTTGTCTCTTCGCTGATCCGTGAATTTGTCAGCAAGGTATTTCCCGGCTGCACCAGTCGCGACGCCAATAACGAATGTCACAAAAGGAATGCCCCACGATTCCATCATCCCATTCCTTCACTGCTGTAAGGACTCGGCTGTATCCGGCAGTTAGGCGGTGGTTTCTTCCCGTGCATCATATTCTTCGTCTATTTCCGCTGCAATCCCCTCCAATTCCTCCATTTGTTTTTCAACGAAGAAGGCAAAAATATACGCACTTTTGTTGTCCAGTGTGGATGAATCAGGTTGAGTGAAATACGCGGATAGCTGAGTAGTCGGATAGTCAAGAAGATCAAGCAGATATGTCACCGAGTCATACGCCTTCAGGATGCCTCTTTTCTCCAGCTTGGCTTTGAAGGTTTCTATCGCCTTGCTTATCAGCTTGATGTGGATTGAGCCAAGTCCCGCCGTGTTGGTCCCACGTATGGCCTCGTACACCTTCTCAAAGTAATAATGGAGCACCTTGGGAAAAACATCTTGAACATGGTCCGATTTGAACATAGCCTTGTGCTCAGCATCCTCTTTCATAAGTTTCCTTAGAATGGCGGTTAAGGCCTGGCCGAGAATCACTTGCTGTTTCTCGATAAGCGAAGGAACGTTCACATGGCGAAAGAGCGGTGGTCGACCATCAGGGTAAGTTGTCATCAGGTCAAACCCGTCTGCACTGAGGCTGGCTCTTGAAATGAAATTGAACGCCTCTCCTTTCCCGTCACCCCGTTTGGTGGGATGACCAATGCTGTCATTTCTGATTTCCCGGATTTGCGTCAAGAATGGGTCGCGATTGTAGCTGATCCCCAGTGCGTCGCAGAGGTTTCGAACGGCATCCTGCTCCAGAAATAGGGTCTGAAGTATGCCGTAGAGGAAGAGGTACTTCCTGCCCTCATCTTCAGAGTGTGGAATCTGATCATAAGCCGCGATGGCAAGCTGGATATCTTCGATGAAATCCAGACAGCTACAAAGCATGTTCCATGCTGCTTTGTCTTGCAGCATCGCATACTGCTTCCGAGGATTGTTGATCAAATCTCGGATCTGTTTGCCCAGGTCGCTTACCGTCACCATCTGGTCTCAACTCCCGCCATTTGGTCTTTCCCCACAGCAACAATTGCGCAGATCAACCGGTCGCCTATTCCCAACGATTCCCTCTCGTTGCGAGCGAAGCCTGTTGTCACCTCATCGAAACCATGGAACTACTTCTCCAACAGGCGCACCGTGTCCGTCTCCCCTTCCCCCAGCAGATAGAACACGACGAACGTGGCGGGGACATCCCCTTCGTTGTTGAATTTGGCGACGCGGACATCCGCCGGTTCGTAAAACGCCTCTCCCACTGTGAGGTGTCGAACGGGCGCACCTTCCATTTCAAAAGTGATTTCTCCCTTTGTGACAACACCCATCGTCGGACAGGGATGCAGGTGCAAAGGCGCGTGAACTCCCACGCTCATGGTGACTTCCTGAACGGCGACTTTGGCGACAGGCTTGCCGCGCTCAATAACCGCCGTCAGCAGTTCTTTCCTCGTCACAGGTTGATTCATGGTCGCTACTCTCTCCTTTGTGTTAAAGCCGAGTAAGGTGGGCCCTGACCCACCGATTCCTTCTCCCTTGAGGGGAGCCTGTTGTCACCTCATCGAAAATGGTGGGCAGCTAGCCCACCCTACGGAACTGGCGTGACGCATATTCAACCCATTCGTCGTAGCTCTCCTCCAGCTTGTCCGCATCCGCCGACACCGCCCGGAGCATCGGCCATTGCTCCCGCCGATACCACGCCATCCCCACCACGATCTCGTCAGCCCTGCTCATGGACGTCCCCACATGTATTAGGGCTCACCTTCCGTCGCTGTCGGCTCAATCAGTCGCGTCTCAAGAGCGGCGCTTGAGCTTGATAACGCACTCTCAGTAGAGTGAACGTTCTTGATGATGTCGCTCCAGCAGCTTCCGCTCTCAAGATCAAACTGACTGTGCGCAAGCCTGTCTCTAGTCCTTTCCATCGCTTCCAGAAAACTAACGGCCTCTGTGCCCGATGCCCAGCCAAACTTCTCTCGTAGAGCGGTTGATGCTTCGGCTAGACTTCGTTTGTCACAGAGTTGCAGGCAGTCAAGCTCGTCAATCTCTTCGTTCCGCTGCCGTCGAGCGTCGCAGAGTTCCTTTGCCTTTGTCAGTCTTCCATTTGAAAGATGTTTCCGCCAGGTTTCATTGGGATAAGTGCGCCGAATCCAATAAGACAGGTGCATATCCAAAAGGGACACGAGTCCGAAAAGCATCATACGGACAGGGGGCTTCTGGAGGTCAGCTCGGGTTACGATGCCCTCGATAGCAGAACCGACTATTACGAAAGAGAATGCGCGCTCTTGGAGGACCGTGAGGAGTTCGGACAGCGCCGTGGAGCTAGCCAATATCTCATTCGGCTCAATCGGCGTGCTGAACTCGCCGCACTGGCCAGCACCTATATCTGTTCTACGCAGCTTTCGGAGAACAGGCTGACACTCATCTTGTCGAACACCGATCACATCGTAATCGAGACGTTGCATCTCGCTTGAGACACTGATTCCGTCGTCGTGTTGCAGGCAGGATTTGAGTGGCTCATAGAGGCAGTCCACGGTGATTCGCTGCTCAAAAAGGTGCCGGAGGTCCTCTATGCCTGTGCCTCGACGCCTGAGACCCGCACGTTTGGATTGCCACAATTCGTAACCCATGGGAACTCCTGAGCCCTAACACGTAGAACTAAGCCGCGTGCGATAGCGCGTCCTGCTTGAGTCTATTGTTCGGCCTCTTTCTGCCTTTGATAGGCTTCTGAGCGGCGCTCCTCAATCCGGCGTCGGTGCTCACCGTATTTCTCCCTCCAACCGAGATTCTCCGACAAGCGTTCGGAAAAAGTGAACGCGAAAGCGCTCAAGCTCGCCTCAGCAATCATAGCCTGTGCGCCACCAAGATGGAACAGAAGGCCGTCCGGAAGTTTACCGTTGTGTGGGCCGCCCAACACATGTGCAATGATCGAAGTCCCGGGTACAGGAGGCCCAGCACCAGCAGACATCGTTGTCGGAATCGGGCTAACGTGGCCATAGCTTACAGCAAATTTCCAGCATCTCTGAAGCTCCTCCCACAGGCCCTGCGGCAATCGGGACTTCGATAGCAACTGTAGCACTCTTCCTCCCGTTGCCTTGTCGCCTCGCCAGACCTTGCGAAACTCGGTAGGACAATGGGCATCGGCTACCTGGAAGATCGCCGATTCGATTACGTGCCTGCAGAGAGTGTAAGCCACCCTCGGAAATGAAACCAGCGTTGCATTCCAACCAACTATGAGGTGGTCAATAGCGCTACATGCGAGGGCAACTGCGAAGTTCTCTTCTCCCAAGCGGCCCGTCATTAGGCATAGTCCAGCAATCTGGATTTCCAGGCTCGGGCGGAACCAATCGAATTCGAGATTAGGCCCCAACCATTTTCTGTTCTCTGCGATAACGCCGACGTCGGGCAGGAGAACCTTCTCGACGTAGAAGCGCGCGTACGAGAAGGCATCAAATCCTTCCGGCACTTCCCAGTCGTATCGGTCATTCATTTGTATTCCGCCAAACAATGATTACACAGTCCGCATGAGACCGGAGACGCAGACCGTCTCTTCGTGCATAGGAAGGTCCCGCCTCTTACTCAGGACTGTCCCTCTCCTCCCAATCGCCTTGACCATCCGTATTGCCATAGTCCAGCCCGGCACGAATGTCTCTGGTGCAGAGTCAAGCTCGGAACCTCCTCTGCACGCGGTTACGATCATAGCGCGCGACATCGGGGGAGTCAAGAGAAACTGGGAGGCCTTAGGTTCGAGGTTGGAGGCGGGAGGCGTTAGGCCATTGCGGGTGGACGGTTCTGGTTCTGGGCGGGGTATGGCGGTGGGTAGAGACGCAAGATTTTGCGTCTCTACAGGATGCCCTTGCGGGCACACTACGAACGGGGGCGGTTCACGAGGCGAGGGCGGGGTCTTCGGAGAGGACCTTGGTGATGGCTTTGGGCATGGCTTCGTAGAGGCGGAGCAGGTTCATGGCGGGGCCGGTGGGGGTTCGTCGGCCCTGTTCCCAATCCTGAAGGGTCCTGTTGCTGACGCCCAGCATGGCGGCGAAAGCACGCTGTGAGACCCCCGCCTTCCGGCGCAGGGCCCTTATCTCCTTGCTGGTGAAGAAGCGATGGACGCGTGCCGGCTTTTTGCGCCCCTTCTCGATGGCGACCATCTCTTCCAGCCCCTCTTTGATCCGGGCGTATGAACTCACTTTCCTGGTTCTGCTCATGATCGCACCTCTATAGCCGCTCGATGATCTCGGCAAGACTCTTGATTTCGCTTACCGTCAGGTTCTGGCATTCATTCTTGTGATAGCCGAAGATCAGGAACAGCCTGTTTGTCCTGGAACGAAAGTAGTAGATAACACGCACGCCGCCCCGCTTGCCTCATCCTGAACCCGACCAACGAATCTTCCGCAGTCCCTTGCCGCCGGGAATGAGAGCGCCCGCGGCGGGATGCAGCACCAAGTGCTCTTCGAACCGGCGGAACTGCTCCTCGTCGAACAGCTCATCGCGGCACCTGGCAAACGGAGCGGTTTCGATAATTTCCATGCTCTATAGAATATACGGCACTGCCGTATGCCCCGCAAGGGGAAAAACGCTGCATTGTTGGTGGCCGTATAGAGACGCAAGATCTTGGCCCCGCCGGCGCGGGGCCAGGCTCCCCCCGCGCAGGCGGGGGGCTCTGGCGGGCACACTGCGAACGGGGGCCGTCCCGCTCGACCAGCGGCAAGCTTGGCTGGCCGCTGCCACCCTGGCGGAGCTACGGTTCCGGCACGTCCTGCCGAGACGCGGTCAGGGCTCGAACTGGATGGCGATGTCGTCTATCCACACCTCCTGGCCGCCGACGACGATCACGAAGCACTTGTCCGTCAGCGGGCTCGGGGGGAAATTATTGTAGCTGAACGCGGCGAGCGTTCCGTTCAGCTTGATGGTCCCTTGGGGGAGTTTGCCGACCGTGGCCTTCAAGCTGCTGACGGGAGGCGGCTGCAGTATCTTGGTGATATCCGGGCAGTTGTGGAGAATGCCATTCTCGATGAGATTGACGTTGCCGCCATAGTCTCCGTAGAGCGCGGAGATCTTGGTGGCGGTCTTCTCGTTCTTGGCGATGACCCCGAGGCAGGCATTGCTGAAATGCACTTCATTGCCGGAGCCGCCCGCCTTCTGAGTCGGTACAACCTCCACAAATCCCTTCGTAGTCCAGGTCGTCTTGTCCGGCCACTGGAACGGCGTGACCACCAGTTGCACCTCCGCCGACTTGTCCTTCGGGATGAACTTCGTGCCGACAGGATAGTGGGTGTTCGTCTGGGCCGGCTGCACAGGCCCGCCGGGAAGTTGTGCGGAGATCAGACTGAGATCATTGAAGTTGATGTGGCTGGTGGGCGCACACCCGACCACGACCAACGCAACGAACGTCGATACACAATAGGCGTACTTCATAATATCCTCCCATGGATCATAGTTTCACTGCCCTGCTTGCCTGATGACTTCCAATACGTCTGACGCACTTCCAACGTCTCAGCCGTCCCGCGTGGGCGTGCATGAACCATCGGAGCCTCACGGCCGAGGCCCGCGTATCGTAACCGTCTTCCGCAGAAGACGGATTGATGAGAAATGCGTGGCAACGCCGCGATGCGTCGCCCTGCCTTGTCTGGCCCTGTGCGAACGACGGGGGTCTTTACCTCTTCGTTCGCACCGCTTCTGAGTCTGACGCGGAGAGTATCACGCCTTATTCTATCCGTCAACGGGAGATTTTCCACTTGGCCGTGGGGAGACGCAAAATCTTGGCCCCGCCTGCGCGGGGGTCTCTACGGGGATGGCCTGGCAGGCACACCACGAATGGGACTACGGCCACCCGGATGGGAGCATGACACGCGGGGGCGGAGCGGGCGACTACCGCTGGGCGGCGACGCGGATGATGGTGAAGGCCATGAACATCAGGGGGGCCAGGGAAGGAAAACTCAGCGTCAGCACAGCCAGGGTCAGCAGACAGCGACGGGACCAGGAGGCCGAGCGCAGTACCCGCGGCAACTGGATCAGGGTGTGCAGGGACATGATGGCGGCCAGCGCGAGGAACGGGACAAAGAAGCCCGCGATCATGCCCATACGGCTGTCGGTGATCGGATAGCGGTACTCCCAGTACAAGGGGATCCAGAAGGCCGGGAGCGAGACCAGCGACCACGCCGCGACGCGCGCCGCCAGATGTCCCACACCCTGTCTCGCCTCATCTCGCATACGATAGTCACTCCCCAAATCCACACGTGCCCCAAACCGGCGCCCGACACCCACACCGGCCTTCCACTTGTTATTATACCATCCCGGCCCCCGCGCGTCCATGCCGGGAACGCTCGAGGGGGGACATGGGTCCGTGCGACTCTCCAGGCACGATCACCGACCAGAGGGCCGGGTGGCAGCCTCAAGCGCAGCTTGGGGATGGGCGAAGGGGCTATCCGATTCGCCATCCCCAAGTCCTGCGGACTTGAGGCTGCCACCCGGAAGCACCAGAATGTCTTCACGGATACGCGGGACACGGGTCCGCGCACGCCCCGCAGGGGCAGGTTTGAAACCCGCCCCTACCCTGCCGGCGCAAAGGACCTCGGCAGGGCGGGGGCTCGCCGTAGGCGCCTGGCCGATGTTCCTTTGCGCTCCATCCACGGGCTGGTATACTGAAGGGAGATGCGAAAGGTTATTGTATGGACATGATCGGCAGACTTGGTCTGGCGGGTGTGATCGGGGTTTTTCTGCTGCCGGCGTGGGCCGTGTTCCGGCTGCCGCGGTTGGTGGTCGCGGTCCCCGTGGGCGCCCTCATTTTCTGGACCTGGCTGTTCCTGCCCGGCGTGCTGCTGCAAGAGTGGGACCCGACTTACGACAGTTTCGGACCGGCGTTCAGCCTCCTGTTTGGGCTGCCGTGGGGCTTCGGTTATTGCGGTTTCTGGGCGATTGTCCGCACCGGCGTGCCGCGCCTGAAGAATCGGGTGCGTCGGCCGGGGACGATCCTGGACCTGGTCATCTGGTCGGGAGTGGCCCTCTTCTGTGTGAGCTTCCCGTGGCTGGCGAGTGCGAAGTATCACAGGGCTCTGGCGGATGACCTGGGGTATACGCTCTCCGGCGCGGGGCCCCTGTTCCTGCTGGCCGTGGCCCTGGCGGCGACGGCTTATCTGAGTCTGCCCAGGCAGGGCAAAGCGGTCCCCCATCCGAGCCCCCTCCCACCCCAACTCAGCACGACTTGAGGCCACATAGATGCGCAGGGTGCGCCGTCTGCGCCGCCATGGCACCGACCGGCATCATATCCTCCAAGCGCCCAATCGCATCCATCTCATGCTCCCATCGACCATCGGCAAGCCGACGC
>CAYQXM010000042.1:0-2763 GCA_964421295.1 uncultured Pirellulales bacterium | reverse complement strand
CTTGCCGCTGCCACCCTCGCTGGGGCATCAGTTACGGGGATTTGCTGCGTGATTCGGGTTTCCACCGGCCGCCGGGGCGTTGGCCGTGCGGGAAGCGGGGGTTTTACCGGGCTCAGGGGGCGGCAATATATGCTTGACAGGCGGGGACGGGCGGAATAGATTGGGTGGCTCGTTTTACGGCCTTTCCGCAAGGGAAAGGGGGTCCAATTGATTATTGATCATTGACCACTGATTATCCACCGCGCGGCGGCAGGCCCCCGGGTCATGACGCGGCGGCGGTAATCATCAATCATCGATAGTCAATCGTCAACATAACCTGGGTTAGGAGAAGAACAATGGCAGTGAAAGTGGGCATCAATGGCTTCGGTCGCATCGGCCGGCTGGTGGCGCGGGCGATGTTGCTGCAGGAGAAGGGCAAGTTCGAGATCGCGGCGATCAATGATCTGTTCGACGCCGACATGCTCGCGTATATGTTCAAGTACGACTCGACGCAGGGCAAGTTCCCCGGGACCGTGACGGCGAAGGGTTCGTCGATCGTGGTCAACGGCGTGGAGATTCCGGTCGTGGCCGAGAAAGATCCCAGCAAGCTGCCGTGGGGTAAGATGGGCGTCGATGTGGTGCTCGAGTCGACCGGCCGGTTCACCTCCCGCGCGGCGGATGGCAAGCCGGGTTACGATTCGCACCTGGTGGCGGGCGCCAAGCGCGTCCTGCTGTCGGCCCCGGCTAAGGATAAGCCGGATGCGACGATCGTGCTGGGCGTCAACGATGGCGAGCTGAAGGCGTCGATGAAGTGCGTCTCGAACGCCTCCTGCACGACGAACTCGCTGGCCCCGGCCTGCAAGATTCTGCACGAGAAGATTGGCATCGTGAAGGGTCTGATGACGACCGTGCACGCCTACACGAACGACCAGGCGATTCTCGATATGCCGTACAAGGATAAGCGTCGCGGCCGTGCGGCGGCTCTGAGCACCATCCCCTCGACCACCGGCGCCGCCAAGGCCCTGGGCGAGGTCATCCCGGCCTTGAAGGGCAAGCTCCACGGCTACGCCCTCCGCGTTCCGGTACCCGATGGCTCGATCACCGACCTGACCTTCATGGCCGCCAGGAAGACCTCCGTCGAGGAAATCAACGGCGCGATGAAGGAAGCCGCAGCCGGCAGCATGAAAGGCATTATCGAGTACGTCGACGAGCCGATCGTTTCCCGTGACATCATCGGCAACCCGGCCAGCTCGATTTTCGACAGCACCATCACCATCGTCCTGGACGGTGACATGGTGAAAGTCGGGATGTGGTATGATAACGAGTGGGGCTACTCCTGCCGGAGCATGGACCTGATCGAGAGACTGGCCAAGCTGTAATGGCTGCGACCCCTCGACGTCCGTCGAGGTGACATGTTTTTGATTTCAATGGCGGATGTGCCGCTCTTCGGAGCGGCCGTCCGCTTTGTAGGATGAATCGGTTTGGGTTGCGGTTTCCATCCGCAATCTATTTGAGGGCTGACTATGGCTAAGAAAACGGTTGCGGATGTCGAGGTAAAGGGCAAGAGGGTCCTGATGCGGGTGGACTTCAACGTGCCGCAGGACGACGCGGGCAACATCACCAGTGATGACCGGATCGTCAAGGCATTGCCGACGATCAAAAACATTCTGGAGCGGGGCGCGGCGTTGATCCTGATGAGCCACCTGGGCCGGCCGGAAGGCGAGCGCGACGATGCGTTCACGCTCAAGCCCGTGGCCGTGCGGCTGGGTGAGTTGCTGGGCCAGAAGGTGACGGTCGACTTCGCCAATGACTGCGTCGGCGACGAACCCCAGGCGAAGGCCAAAGCCCTCCAGCCCGGCCAGGTCCTGCTGCTCGAAAACCTCCGCTTCCACAAGGAAGAGGTGATCAAAGACAAGAACGCCAAGGACGACCCGAAGCTGCGCGCCGCGAAAGACGCGTTCGCCAAGCAACTCGGTGACATGGCCGACATCTACGTGGACGACGCCTTCGGCACCGCCCACCGTGACAACGCCTCGATGTACACCGTGCCCGTCCAGATGAAGGGCAAGCCCCGCGTGGCCGGGTTCCTCATCGAGAAGGAACTGAAGTTCATGGGCGAAGCCCTCCGTGATCCCCAGCGTCCCTTCGTGGCGATCCTGGGCGGCGCGAAAGTCTCCGACAAAATCGGCGTGATTCAGAACCTCATCGGCAAAGTCGACCGCATCGTGATCGGCGGCGCCATGGCCTACACGTTCCTGAAGGCCAAGGGCAAGAACATCGGCAACAGCCGCTGCCAGGACGACTTCATCGAGAAGGCCCTGGACCTGCTGGACAAGGCCGCCAAGGCCAACTGCGAAGTGGTCCTCCCGTCCGACCATGCGGTCGTTCGGAAGCTCGAAGCCGGCGAGCCGCATCGCGTGGCCGTCGGTGACATCGACGTCGGCTGGCAAGCCGTGGATATCGGTCCGATGGCCGCCGAGGAATTCTGCCAGAAAATCGAGGACGCCAAGACGATCGTCTGGAACGGCCCGATGGGCGTGTTCGAGATTCCGCCCTTCGACACCGGCACCAAGCTGATCGCCCAGGCCGTCGCCCGCGCCACCGACAAGGGCGCCGTCAGCATCATCGGCGGCGGCGACAGCGCCAGCGCCGTGGAAAAGCTTGGCCTCCAGGCCAGGATCAGCCACATCTCCACCGGCGGCGGCGCCTCCCTCGAATTCCTCGAGGGCAAGAAGTTCGTCTGCCTGGAAGTTTTGGATGAGAAATAAGACTCTCTCGTGAGGG
>CAYQXM010000041.1:13694-42474 GCA_964421295.1 uncultured Pirellulales bacterium | reverse complement strand
CGACTTCCTCCTGCGCACTGACGTAATTGCCGAGCGATTTGGACTGCTTCATGCCTTTGTCGTCGACGGTGAAGCCGTGCGTCAGGACGCTCTTGAACGGCTCGTGTCCCGTCGCGCCGAGGGCCGGCAGCAACGAGAGCTGGAACCAGCCGCGATGCTGGTCGGAGCCTTCTAGGTACAGATCCACCGGGACGGGCCAACCCGCCTTGCCCGCGACGTTGTACCAACTGCAACCCGACTCGAACCAGACGTCGAAAATGTTCTCTTCCTTCTGGAGAGCGTCCAGATTGAAGCCTGTCGGCAGGGCGAAATCATCGCCGAGGATTTGCCGGGGCGTGTCCGTGAACCATGTGTTGGAGCCTTTCTTGGCGAAGTATCTTGCCACGGCGAGCACGGATTCCTTTGTCATCAGGCGTTGGCCGTCGGGCATGACGAACGCCGGGATGGGCAGGCCCCAACTCCGCTGGCGGCTGATGCACCAGTCCGGTCGGGACTCCAACATGCCGGCGATACGCTTCTGTCCCCACGATGGGATCCACTTGACGCGGTCGCAGCTCTCCATGGCGAGCTGCCGCAGCGTTTTGCCGGAATCGGGAATCTCTTTGTCCACGGCGATGAACCATTGCTCCGTCGCGCGGAAGATTACCGGGTCCCGGCTGCGCCAACAGTGCGGATAGCTGTGCGAGAGCTGCGTCTGCGCGAACAGCCGGCCGTGCTGGGCGAGATAGTCGTTGACCTCCTTCTCCACCTTCATGACGTTCTTGCCGCGCAGCCATGTCGGGGCCGTATCGTCGTACATCCCGTCGTCCCCGACCGGGGAGTAGACCGCCAGGCCGTACTTCTGGCCGGACATATAGTCTTCCTGCCCATGTCCCGGGGCGGTGTGGACCAGGCCCGTGCCGTCCTCGGTCGTGACATACTCGGCCAGGATCACCAGGTAGGCGTCCTTCTCGGTCGGGTTCTTGTCGATGAACGGATGCTGGTAGCGCAGGCGTTCCAACTCGCTGCCGCGAACCTTCTGCGTGGCGACGGCATACTTGCCTTCGGCCAGCCCGCCGGCCTTGACGACAGCTTCGAGCCGCTCGGTCGAGACGACGGACACGTACGTGCGTCCATCTTTCTCATAGCTGATCGTTGTGTACTCCAGGTGCGGGTGCACCGCCACCGCCAGGTTCGCCGCCAGGGTCCAGGGCGTCGTCGTCCAGATCATGAAGCAGACCGTGGCGTCCTTCGCCTGCGCGGGGGTCACCAGCCCAAGCTCGATGAGCTTCGTGACGCTCTCGGGCGTCGCCGGGAAGTTGACGAAGATGCTCGGCGAGGAGATGTCCTTGTACTCCAGCTCCGCCTCGGCCAGCGCCGTCTCGCAGCCGACGCACCAGTGGATCGGCTTCAACTGCTTGTAGACCAGCCCCTGGCCCACCATCTCGGCGAAGACCTCCAGGACGCCCGCCTCGTACTCGGGCTTGAACGTCAGGTAGGGATTCTCGAAGTCGCCGAAGACGCCGAGGTCCTGGAACTGCTTGCTCTGGAGCTTGACGTATTTCGAGGCGTACTTCATGCAGTCGCGCCGGATCTCCGCCTTGGGCAGCGTCCGGGCCTTCTCGCCCAGCGCCGTCATGACCTTCGACTCGATCGGCAGTCCGTGGCAATCCCAGCCCGGCACGTAGGGGGCGTCGAAGCCCATCATGGTCTTGTACTTGATCACGAAATCCTTGAGGACCTTGTTGATGACGTGGCCCATGTGAATGTCGCCGTTGGCATACGGCGGGCCGTCGTGCAGGATGTACTGGGGCGCATCCATGCGGGCTTCGCGAATCTGCGTGTAGATGTTCTCCTCGGCCCAGTGCTTGCGCATCTGGGGCTCGCGCTGGACGAGGTTCGCCTTCATCGCGAAGGTGGTTTCCGGCAAGTTCAACGTGTCACGATAACTTTTCTCTTCCGACATCGCCATCACCTCATAGGACTACGAAGAAAAAGCAAACCATGTATATTAGGGAGCCGGGCCCCCTTTGTCAATCCTCGCCGCCGATTCATGAGCAAAACGCCAATAATCCATTTCCCTCCGACCGATGCAGTCGGTATGCTTTTGCGATTTGCATTCAACTCTGATTTCGCTGGACGGGCAGAATCAACGTGAACGGGCAAACGAAGATGGGGCAGTGGGTACAATTAGTGCTGTTGGCGGCCGTGCATTTCACGGTCGACATGTTCGGCAACATGCTCCCGGTGCTGCTGCCGGTGCTGATGAAGGACTTCAACATCAACCTGGCGATGGGCGGCATCGTCGTCGCCTCGCTGATCCTGACCTCCAACGGCATTCAGATCTTCACGGGGCATCTGCGAGCCGATAAGCGACAGCCCTTCTTTCTGTATATCGGCCTGATCCTCTCCGCGGCGATCTGCCTCATGGCCCTGGCCCCGCGCGCGCCGGGAGGTGTGGTGCTGTTGATCGCATTGGGCATCGTCAGCGGTCTCGGCATCGGGACGACGCATCCCGAGGGTCTGCGGGCCGTCCATACGCTGCACCGCATCCGTCCGGCCACCGGCACCGCCGCCTTCATGACCACCGGCTTTCTCGGCTACGCTTTCGGCGGCTACATCGCGACCTATCTCGTGGAGGAATTCGACCTGCCGGGCCTGTACCCGCTGCTGTTGTGCCCGGTCGTGGGCGTGGCGGCGATCTTCCTGTCGCGCGTGCAACTCGCCGTAGACAGCGACCCGGAGCGTCACTCGGCCGCGGATTCTGCCGCCCAGCAGTTCCCCTTTGGCGCGATCATCGCGATGGCGCTGCCCGCCGCCATCGCCACCACCATTGTCACGACCCTGCTTCCGACGCACCTCAACACGCTCGGCTTCAGCCTGAAGTTCGGCGGCCTCGCCACCGCCATGTTCGGCTGGGGCGGCACCGTCGGCCCCTACCTCTGGGCGGTCCTCGCGCATCGCAAGGGCGATCTGCGCTGCTCCAGCGTCGCCTTCCTGGGGGCTGTGCCGCTCGTCGTGCTGTACCTGCTGTTCATCCGTAGTCCGTATGCGACGGCCTTGCTCTTCGGCGTCGGCTTTTTCGCAACGTCCGCGTACGTGCTGACGATCACGCTGGCCCGCCGTTGCCCCGGCACCAACCTCGGCCGGCGCATGGGTTGGATCGTCGGCGGCACCTGGCTGGTTGCCTACCTCGTCTTCATTCCGCTGGCCTGGCTCGCCGAGTACATCGGGACAGGTATCATCCTCGCCCTGAGCCCCATCGGCTATCTGCTTTCGGGCGTCATGGCTCTCTGGCTGATCCTCAAGTACCCCAACGGCGGCGCCCCCACCCGCTCCACCGTCGGCGAAGCCGCCGCCCAGGAACACCCGCCGCTGTGACCGTCTTGTCACGTCCTTCTTGACACGCGCGGCTCGCCGCATTATCGTCAGTATCTGAGGGACTCGATGGTGAAACGGCAGCGCTGTGGAACGTGCAAAGGACGACGTATGGCAGAGCAGCAGTTACGAACCGGACGGCGGATCACACTGGTGTGGCTCCATGCGGTCTTCGCCGCGGCGGGGGTCACAGCGGCACTGACTCCTGACAGCCTCAGCAGCGAATCCGCCGAGCGGACCGCCAACGGCCTCTTGTTGATGACGGGGCTGGCCTCTGCCTTGGGATTCATGTGGTTCTGCACCGCCGACGCCCGGCTGGTGGGCAAGTCACTCCTACGCTTGGCCAAAATCGGCATCGTCGTGTGTTGGCCGATCGGCGTCCCTATCTACGCCGTCTGGGCCCGCGGCATCATCCGCGGCCTGGCCCTGGTCCTCCTCCACGGTTTCCTGCTGCTTGTCACGTGCCTGGGCACGGCGATCCTGACGATCCTGGTGTATTAGGGGCCAGTCTCACTTCGTGCTCGCGGCGTCTGTGCCGGTCTCCGGGCTGTCCTGATTCGGTGCCGTTCCCGCGCCCTTGCGGGATGAAGTGACCGAAGGTGGGAGCGTGCTCTGGAGCACTCCGTCCTGTTGCAGAAGTTCGATGAGAGCCGCCATCCGTTTGTTAACATGCTCGGTCTGGAGAGTCATTAGACAAAGGAACAACGAGAGCATGATAAGAGAACCCACGGGGTTCGATCGTTCGGCGGTAAATATTATGAACAGGCAACAAAACGATACCGCCGCAGCGCCTACCGTGATCTCCAGGCAGGTTCGGAGCCATGTGCGGTGCTCTCGTTTGCCGGTCACAATCGCCAGCAACCGCGTTCGGTGGTCCAGTCTCTGCATGAGGAGCCTGGCTTCTGCCTCGCGTAGTTCATCTGACATGACAATTCTCCCTTCGTGGTATCCTGTCCGCAGAGTGACTCGTGCTGTATCAATACACAGCAGAGTCCAGTTTATTCCATTCGGGGCCCATGCACAACGGGAATCATTGCCGCCGAAATGGGTGTGTCCGTGAGGCTTTTTCGGGCATGGTCGATGCCACGGTGGCGCAGAGACACAAGACTGTGCGTCTCTACAGGACTATCGTCGAACGTCAGACGAAACGAGCCTCGCTACCGACGCATGAGCGCAAGCACGGCACGTAGCTCCTTGTCGCCGACAGCGGGGCGGCTTGACAGGGGAGGAGAGGGGGCGTAGAGTGAGGGTTATGCCGAAGACGCTGTATATTATCGATGGCCATGCTCACATTTATGCGGCGTATTTTGCGCCGATGCGGCGGCAATTGACCAGTCCGACGGGGGAACCCACCAAGGCGACGTACATCTTCACCACGGCCCTGCTCGGGCTCATCCAGAAGCAGAAGCCCGACATGCTCGTCGTGGCGATGGACAGCAAGACGCCGACGTTTCGGACGGACCTGTTCGCGGACTACAAGGCGCACCGCCCGCCCATGCCGGAGGATATGCCCGTGCAGATCGAGCGCATCGAGCAGATTCTCGCGGCGCTGCGCATCCCCATGCTGCGCCTCGACGGCTTCGAAGCGGACGACATCATCGGCACCCTGGCCAAGAAAGCCTCGGCCGACGGCATCGACGTGATGATTTGCTCCAAGGACAAAGACTTGCTCCAGACGATAGGGGGGCACGTTCGCACGTACGACATCAAGACGGGGGACATCACCGACACCGACGCCCTGAAAGTCCGGCTGGGCATCACGCCCGCGCAGGTGATCGATTGTCTGGCCCTGGAAGGCGATGCCTCGGACAACATCCCCGGCGTGCCGCTCATCGGCCCGAAGACCGCACAAGAGTTGATGACGAGATATGGTGATTTGGACAACCTATACGCCCACGCCGACGAGATCACGGGCAAGAAGGGCGAGAATCTTCGTACCTTTAGGGACCAGGCCTATCTCAGCCGCAAGCTGGCGACGATCGACTGCAACGTGCCGGTTGCCGTCGATTACCTGGCGTTCTCTCTGAAGAAACCCGACCCCGAGGCTCTGACGAAGGTCTTCAAGGAGGTCGGCTTCAATCGCTTGCTTGAACAGCTGCATCTGGCAGGGGGCCCGCCCGCCGAAACCGCGACGCCCGCGCCGTCGCAAGATTCTCAAATCTCAGATCTCCAATCTCAAATGCCCGAAGGGCCGCCGCCGGAGCACGGTTCGATCAAGACGGTCAGGCATGACTATCAGTTGATCGACACGCCGGAAGCGTTCGCGCACTTTGCGGCGGAGTTGAAATCTCAGAAGCTCTTCGCCGTGGACACGGAAACGACCGCGATCGATCCGATGCGGGCGGAACTCGTCGGCTTATCGTTCTGCTGGGAGCCGTATCACGCGTTCTATCTACCGGTACGAGGCCCCCTGGGCGCCAGGCATCTGGACATGGACGTGGTGCGGCGTGAATTGGGACCGATCCTGGCCGACGAGAACGTCCGCAAAATCGGGCAGAACATCAAGTACGACCTGCTCGTCCTGCGCAACGCCCAGATGCCGCTGGGCGGCGTGTATTTCGATACGATGGTCGCATCCTATTGCCTGGACCCCGAGCGTATGAGCCATTCTCTGGACAATATGGCTCGTGATTTCCTCAACTATGAGGGCGTTCCTATCGAGGCTCTGATCGGCAAGGGCAAAAACCAGTTGACGTTCGACATGGTGGACACGACGCTGGCATGCGAGTACTCCGGCGAGGACGCCGATCTGACGTACCGGCTGTACCTGGAGCTGAAAAAGCGTCTGGAAGGGCAGTCGGACCTGTGGAAGCTGTTTACGGACGTCGAGATGCCGCTGGTACGCGTGCTGGCCGGGATGGAATACAATGGGGTTTCGCTGGATACCGCCTTGCTGCGGCAAATGTCGGGTGACCTGGAGCGGGCGATCGACTCTGTCCGGGAGCAAATCCTGCAGCAGGCTGGAACGACTTTCAATATCGACTCACCCAAGCAGCTCGCCGAGGTGTTATTCGATCGACTACATCTGGTTTCCGGACGAACCGGAAAGGGGGGGCGCAGCACCGACGCGGCCGTGCTCGAAGAACTGGCGGACGAGCACCCTATCGCAAAAATGATCCTGGAATACCGCAGCCTGAGCAAGCTCAAGAATACCTACACCGACAAGCTCGGCGCCATCATCAATCCGCGGACCGGCCGGGTCCACGCGTCCTTCAACCAGACCGTCACCGCGACGGGACGTTTATCGTCGAGCGATCCGAATCTGCAGAATATCCCGATCCGCACCGACCTGGGCCGCAAGATCCGGGCCGCGTTCGTGCCGCAGCGCCGGGAAGACTGCATCCTCAGCGCCGACTACAGTCAGATTGAACTACGCCTGCTGGCACATTTCTCGCGTGACGTGGCGCTCCTGGCCGCGTTCACGGCGGACCAGGATATTCACCGGTTCGTCGCCTCCCAGATTTACGGTGTCCCGCTCAACGAAGTCACGAGCGAAATGCGTTCCCGCTGCAAAGCCGTCAATTTCGGAATTATCTACGGGCAGGGGGCATTCGGCCTGGCGCGCACCATCGGCATCACCCCCGCCGAGGCGAAGAAATTCATCGAGGACTATTTTGCCCGCTACGCCTCGATCCGCTCGTTCATCAACGAGTGCATCGAGAAAGCCAAACGGACCGGGTATGCCCGCACCATTCTCGGACGCCGGCGCCGCATTGCGGACCTGAACAGCCGGAACGCGGGCCGCCGCGCCCTCGCCGAACGACTGGCGGTCAACACGGTGATCCAGGGCTCGGCCGCCGACCTGATCAAACTCGCCATGCTCGGCGTGCAGAACACCATCGACCGGGAGCGGCTGCCTGTCCGGATGATCCTTCAGGTCCATGACGAACTGGTTTTTGAACTGCCCACGACCGAGGCCCAGATGCACGCCGCGTGGATATCGAAAGAGATGACGACCGCACTGAAACTGGACGTTCCTCTCAAGGTCGATATCGCCCACGGCCCGTCGTGGCTGACGGACAAGTGAACTTTCGTCCGTCCTCGACAAAGTCAGATTCCACAGGCCGCGGCGGCCTCGGAGCCAACCCACGAGACCAAATTGACCGCCTGATCCACGAACGTCCAGTCGCTGGTATCGAGCCTGATGCCGGAACTCACGCTCGCGATGGTATACACGAACCCCCTGCCGGCAGGTCAGTTTATCGGACAGAAAATGAGACTGATATATACCGTCCCATAAGATATGTTATGTTTCATTCGAGTCTAATGGGGGACCCGGGGAGGCCGATATTATGCGTCCTGCCCCTCGGGCGGGTTCTTCCTATTATGCCTCGTGGACGGGAGCGTGTCCAACCGTCTGGCAGAGATTCTCCCACATCAGGCCGGTCGTGTCGGCCAGACCCATGTTCTGCAGGACGATAGAGATGTTGGCGGCCGGGTCCATGCCGTGTCCTGCCAGGTTTGTATCGATCTGGTGTTCGAGGTTGATCAGGGACGACGCGAACTTCACACGGTCACAGTAAAGCAACGCCGTCCTGTAGTACAGATCGAACATGGCGGCGTCATAGGTCATCGCCGGCGCCAGTGCTTGGAGAGCTTCCTGGGGACGATCGGTCTCGTAGAGGCAAACGGCCAATTTGGCGGCGGCCCGGGAGAACGCCGGGTTGATTTGCAGTGCCGCCTGGAAACAATCGACGGCGTCTTCATGCCGCTCGACGTTCATGTACAGGATGCCCAGCCGGTAATGCAGATCCGGGTTGTTGTCCGACATCGCCAGATGGTGCAGATGAGCAGCCAAGACCATATCGTCCAGGGATCGGCCGTCGTGCGGAGACTCCAGCAGATTGTTGTCGAGAGCCGCCTTCAGGATGAGCTTGGCGGTCTCAACGAACAGGAACGAACTGTTCGGCTGGATGGCCGCGGCCAGGGAAACCGTGTTCAGGGCCAGATCAGGTGACCCGGCCAGCTTTTGTGCGGTGGCCAGGCCCAGGTAGGCCTCGACTATCGTGTCATTGATTTCGACGGCCAGGTTGAACTGCTGGGCGGCCAGTTGTTCGGCACCGACCTTAAGATAGGCCGTGCCCAACTTGATAGTCGCTTCCAGGAAATTCGGGCAGATTCTGAGGGCTTCCTGGTATCGTGCGATCGCATCGGTGGTTTCGCCCATCATGATGAGGACGTCGGCCTGTTTGGCGATCAGATCCGGGCGATCCGGATGGTCCAGCAGCATTCTTTCCGTCTGGTCCAGAGCTTCATCAAGTGCACCGTCTGCGATCAGGTCTTCCAGGGAATCGTCCGGCGTTGCGAAATTGTCCGGATGAATGAGAATGGCCGTATTGAAGGTTTCGATGGCCTTGTCGTACTTCTGGGCATTCATGTACAGATAGCCGAGGCTCACCAAGCAGGAAACATCGTCGGGATAGAGTTCCTTAAGAGATTCGTACTCGGCGACAGCCTCTTCGACCCGGTTGTTTTTCAGATAGATCGCGGCCAGACGCTGGGCCGGCAATTGGAGGTAATTCTTGAATTTCAGGCAGTCCTGATAGAACTCCGTGGCTTGAGCTTCTTGGCCGAGCCGCTCATAGCACTGGCCGAGAACGTAGAGAGCCAGCGTATTGTTGGGCTGGCGCATATAGACGGAATTGAGTTGTTCAATAGCAGCCTGCACATTATGAGACCCAAGGCATAGGGCGGCGGCCGCCAGACGTGCGTAACTACAGGCAGGGTGCTCGAACAAGTAAAGCCGGAGCTGCTCTTCCGCGGCACCGGTCCTGCTTTCGGCCATCAAATCGATGATCTGGTCCAAGTGCCGGTCCTGCGCGGAGGAGGCTTGCCCACGATTGCGCCGGTGTTCGTCCAGCCAGTGCCAGATCAATTCCGGGGTGTCTACAGTGATCGCCCTGCCGAAAACGCCTAATAGTCCGACCATCCCTCACTCCAATTTCAGGTTAGTGAAATCAAGTGTACGGGGGACTTATCGGCCAATTTAGGCAGGTGGTTAACTCAGGCCCCTGCCGCCTGGACGGGAAAACGTGACAGGGACAGTCTGCGTGACCGTCTGTACCGGCTGTATCGCCCGGCGGGACAGCCGGGGCGGTTTATGGGGCCTTGCCGGCGGACGCCTGTGTCTGCTGCTCGATTTCGCTGAGGTAGGCCATCGTTCGCTGGAGCGTGTCGGTGAGGTGCTTAAGCTTCAGCATGGTCCGGACGCGGGTCAGGAGCTCCAGCCGGTTGACGGGTTTGCTCACGAAATCGTCGGTCCCGCAGTCGATGCCGCGTTCGATGTCACCAAATTCGCTGAGGGCCGTCACCATGATGATGGGGATGGTGCTGGTCTCGGGGTCGTTCTTGATCCGCCGGCAGACTTCGAAGCCGCTCATCTTGGGCATCATGACGTCCAGCAGGATAAGATCCGGCTTCTTCCGGGCGACCAGGTCCAACGCCTCCATGCCGTTATAGGCCGGGACGGTCACACACTCGACATCCTCCAGATAGGCCTGGATGAGCTCGAGGTTCTGGGCATTGTCGTCGACGATCAGAACGGTAGGCAGATTCCGCTCGGAGCCCGCCCGTTGGGGGTTTTGGACAGGCTCGACCGAAGGATGTTCCCTCATCGGTTCCATCAGCTCTCGATCCATTTGCTGACCTCCAGACATCCTTCCTTCCACAACATGTCAAAGGGCTCGACGCCGAGCCGCACACGTCTATTGTTGCTTGTATACCGGCCTGATTTCAAGAAATTTCCGTTCTGAGGCCCGATTCTGGCCCCCCTGCCCGGCGTTCACCAGGATCCGCCGGTGTGGTCTTCTATATAGCGTCGCACTTCGGGGCGAAGGTAGATTGTTTCGATTTCGACGAGTTTCGCCACGGCCTCGGCGCAAATGGTCGCCGTTTCCGCCGTACTGCTTTCCGTATCCACAAACAGCACGTTCTGGCCTTTGACGAGGCATAACCCCCCTCCCGACCCCCCCATGGGCTCACTGCGGACCTTGATGCCGTTATCCTTCAGCAAGGCCAGCAGTTCGTCCAGAATCGTCTGTTCATCCATGGCGTCAGCCCCCACGGCTGGCCGCTCGGCCCGACCGGCCCCGGACATGCCGCCTTTCAAGAAAAAGCACGTCCTGCGTCGATATAGACACTTGTCAGGCAACGATTTCCGAAAGATAATATACTTCGGAAGGCCAAGTCGCATTCTACTGAAGGAGCTGACCGTTGACAAGGATTATTGAGAAACGCCGATCTCTCCATCGGTCGCTGGCGAAACAGGAGGAGGAATCCAAAGATCTGCGGTCGCAGAACGTACAACTTCAGGCGCTGGCCAATCTCGGCTCCGCCACCAGCATGATCGCCCACGAAATCAACAACCTCCTGACCCCCCTGGCCAACTATGCGGCCCTGGCGGCTCAGAATCCCGACGACAAGGAATTGATTGCCAAGGCCCTCAACAAGACCGTCAGTGGCTGCCATCAGGCGTCCAAGGTCATGCTCAGCATGTTGGCAATGGCCAACGGCCAAGCCCAGAAACAGGAACCCGCCGGCCTGCGGGCGATGGTCGAGCAGGTGTTTAATTGCCTCTGCCGCGACTTCAAGAAAGACCGGATCACCGTTGAAATCGCCATTCCCGAGAAGCTCATCGTCGTTTGCGTGCCCGTGCAGATTCAGCAGGTCTTCATGAATCTGATCCTCAATGCCCGTGAGGCCATGCTGCCGGCCGGCGGCGCACTGAAGATTGCAGCGGTCGACGAGGGTAAAGGTGTCCACCTGACAGTCACCGATACGGGCAAAGGCATCGCCCAGGAGAACATCCAGGACATCTTCAAGGCGTTCTTCACGACCAAGACCCGGCGGGGCGACGCGGTGGCCTGTTCGGGGTCCGGGGTGGGTCTGGCCTTCTGCAAACGCATCGTAGACGCTCACCAGGGAGAAATCTCGGTCACGTCGCAGCTCGGACAGGGGGCGACCTTCCACGTCCGGCTGCCGAAGCAGCGGTAGCGCGTATGCTCGCGCAACAGGCATATCCCGCGATCGGCCACGTTGTAGCGATGCTGTTCCTTCTGGCGGGCTCCGCCTTCTTCTCCGGCTCCGAGACGGCGTTCTTCAACCTCACCCGGCGGCAGATCAAGCAGATCAACGAGTCCAGGTCGCGCGTACACCGGCTGCTGTCGCAACTGCTCAGGAGACCCGGCCCCCTCCTGGATTGCCTGCTGCTGGGCAATATGGCGGTGAACGTGTTGTACTTCACGATCGCCAGCGTGCTCGTGCTCCGCGTCCAAACACAGTGGGGAGTCACCGCCGCCACCGGACTCGCTCTGTTCACGTTCGTCCTCATCGTTCTGGCGGCCGACATCTTTCCCAAGTCGCTGGCCTATGGCAATTCCTGGACGGTCGCGAGCATCTCCGCCCTGCCGGTATTCCTGGTCGTCCGTATCGTGGGACCGGTGGCCTTCATCGCGCGCATCCTGATTCTGGTGCCGTTCATGAGACTCTTCCTGGGGCACCGTCCGCACGCCACGACCGTCACGATGGCGGATCTGCAGGCACTGATCGATCTGAGCCGCCGGCGCGGGTTGATCGGCCGGGATGAGACCCGCCTGTTCACGGAAGTGGTCGAATTGGGTTTCCTGAAGGTCCGGCACGTCATGCAGCCGCGTGTCGACATTGTCGCGTGCGACCTTACAGAGCCTCCCGAGGTCGCGGTGCGGATGATGCAGGAACACAACTTCACGAAGATCCCCGTGTACGTGAAGGATATCGACCGGATCGTGGGGCTGGTGCGTCTGCGGCAGATTCTCCTGCGCCCCGGCGTACCTCTGGATCGCCTGGTCCAGCCCGTTCCGTTCGTGCCGGAGCAGAAGACCGTCGAATCACTACTGGAATTCTTCCGCAAGAGCCGGACTGACCTGGCCGTGGTCGTCGATGAATACGGCGGCATCGCGGGCGTGGTCCATCTGGAGGACCTCGCCGAGGAGATTTTCGGCGCTCCCGAGGCGGAGGACGGCATCGAGCCGATCCAATTGCTGGGCCCCTTCCAATACCGTCTCTCGGGACGCCTGGCCATTCACGACTGGGCGGACGTCTTCGGCGTCGATCTGGCCGAGACACGCCTGGCCACGGTGGGCGGGCTGGTCACGAGACTTCTGGGACGGGTGCCCAAGCCGGGCGACGGGGCCCGGCTGCAGAATCTTCAGTTCACCGTCGAAACCATGCGCGGGCATCGCATCGAAACCGTCATTCTGACCCTGGAGCCGATTGGCCGCAATGGCAGGTAGTGTCTACCCGATGATGATCGCCTTGGCGATGGTCGTTCTGGCCGGCGTCTTCGCCGGAGCGGAAATCGGCGTCTACCGCCTCAGCCGGGTTCGGCTCCGCCTGGGCATCGAACGCGGGCAGTGGTTCTTCGTTGTCCTGGGCCGGATCATGCAGGACAGCAGCGGCCTCTTGCTCTCGCTCCTGGTCGCCACGAGTCTCACCGAATACGTCGCCACCAGCGTTGTCACGGGCATCTTCCTCCGCACGGTGGGATCGGAGTATACCGCCGAAATCCTCACGACGGTCGTGGCCACGCCCCTCCTGTTCGTCTGCTCCGAGCTGATCCCGAAGAATGTCTTCCTCCAGCGGGCCGATCAACTAACGCCCGTGGTTTCGCCGTTGCTCTGGGCCGCCCACCGGCTCTTCACCTGGTGCGGCATCGTGCCCTTGCTGCGGCTGGCCGCCCGCGGTCTGGGCCGGGTCACGGGCACGACGACGCCGGCCCCTGCGGCCGTGGACTCCGCGCAGCAGCACCGGGTTCGTGCCCTCCTGGCGGAAACGCGTGAAGAGGGCCTGCTCAGCCCGGTGCAGAGCGAGATCGTCGACCGCATCGTGAACATCCCGCATTTGCGTCTGAGTACGGTGATGGTCCCGCTCAGTCGAGTTCAATCTTTCGACGTGCACAGCGATCGGGCCGCATTGCAGAAGCGCCTGCAACACTCGGCGATCACGCGCTTCCCGGTATGGGAAGGATCGCCGGCGCAGATCATCGGGTTCATCCACATCTACGATGTTCTGACGTCCGGCGTGTCGTTCAACGACCTGCGGCCGTTCGTCCAGCCGATGTCGCGCCTCGCGGCCGAGACGCCGGTGCTCGATGCGATTCGTACGATGCGGCGTGGCCAACTGGAGATCGTCCTGGTCGTACGCACTCGGCGCGGCGGGCGCGACATCCCCCTGGGCATCGTCACGATGAAGGACCTCGTGGAAGAGTTTCTGGGTGAGCTGTCGGAGTGGTAGTCATGCAACCAGACGCAAAAAAGCACGCAGAAACGGTCGTCACGTGGCTGGTCATTCTGGGTGTCACGCTGTTGGGGTTGCTGTTGCTGGCCAACAGCATGGCCAAGCCCGTGGAACACGATGAGCAGATGTACTGCACCGGCGGCATCCTGACGGCGCAGGGAAAGGTGGTCTACCGGGACTTCTCGTACATCGCCCAGCCGCCCTACCACGCGGCGCTGCTCGCGGCCTTCTACAAGCTATTGGGCACCGACCATTATCTTCTGGTCGGTCGGCTGATCAGCGTAGGCTGTGACATCCTGGTGGTCGTTTTCCTCGTTTTGATCTATCGGAACGTGTTCAGGTCGTCGCCAGTCGCCGGGTCGCTCCTGGGACTGGCCGCCGCGGCGTTGTGCGTGTTCAATCCCCTCCTGGATTACGCCGCCGGGCTGGCGTGGAATCACGACCCGGTGATGGCGTGCGTCATGGCGTCGTTGTGGGTCTTCATTCGCATGCCCCAGAGTCGGTCGCCCAACCGCTACCTGCCCATCGGGATCATCGTCGTCCTGCTGACGTTCGCCACCTGCATGCGGATCACGGTCGCCCTGGTCGAGCTGATCTTCTTCGTCGGCGTTCTGGCCGGCCTGGGCGGTTCGCTGCGCCAGAAGCTGCAAACCACGGCGGTGTTCGCGGCCATAGCGCTCGTCGTGGCGGCGTGGTTTGCCTGGGTGTTTCTCCAGGCCCCGCACGCCGTTCTCTTGGACCTGGTGAAGATCCCGGCGCTCTGCGGCCAGTGGCTGCATGAAATCCGCATGGCCCTCGACAAGGCGACGCTTACCTACAAGTGCCTGAAGACACCGGCGTATGTCGTTCTGCTGATCCTCGCCGCCGTGGGCGTTCTGATCATGCTGCGACGCTGGTCGAGTCTCGACAGTCGCACGAAGGGCCACTTCCTCCTGATGGCGGCGGTGGCTGCCATCCTGGTCGTGACGGCGTTCATTCCGCCGACGATGTGGGAGCAATACTGGGGGGTGCCCGCCCCGTTTCTGGTCGCGATGTTGGCATATCCGTTGGCGGAGGCGGTCAAGGCCGGCCCGCGCCGGGGCGGGACCATGCTGATCTCAGGCGGCATGGTTGTCGCCGTGATCGTCGTGGTGCTCAGCAATGTCGGTTTGCTCCGCAACTCCATCATCCTGCTGGTGCCGGAACGCTGGGGTCCCGTTGAGTTTCATGCGGTCGCCCGGAAGATCGCCGCCGGGACGAACGGAGCGCGACCTGTCTTGACCTTGGGCCCGCTATACGCTCTGGAAGCCGGAAACGAGATCTACCCCGAGTTATCGTGCGGGGATTTCGTCTATCGCGTGGCGGATCGCTTGTCCGCCGAGGAACGCCGGATCACACGTACGGTTGGTCCCGCAGGACTGGGTGAGGTGACGATGGATCGACCGCCCGGCGCGATTCTCGTGGGGATTCCGGCGACCCTGCCGAAGCTGGAAGCCCCATTGCGTGCGGCCGTGCCCTCGGGCTGGACCTTCGTCGATTGCGGCGATGGGCTGCAACTCTACGTGCGGCCGTAGAGCGATCTCAAATCTCAGATCCGAAATCTCAAATCCCTATTTGCCAGCGGGACCGTACTCATCGATGATCGCCGCGGCGATGTCGTTGACGGCTTCACGGCTGAGGCTCGACTTGTTCGACAGGATCGAGAACAGGTACGGCCCGTTGCCGGTCAGGCACACACCGGAGAAGCTCCGGACGCCGCTGATGTAGCCGGTCTTGCCGAGGATATTGCTCTGGTACTTGTCCTCTTTGAAGTACCGGGCCACCGTCCCGTCTTCGCCCCCGACCGCCAGCGTCGCCTTGTAGAATTCCCAGTTGGGACTGCGATAGAGGTCCCGCAGCACGGCAATCAGGGCTGCCGCCGTCAACCGATTATCGCGGCTCAGACCGCTGCCATCGCTGAGCACGAACTCCTTCTCCGAGACTCCGAGCCCCTTCACATAGCCGGCCATGAGCTCGAAGCCCTTCCTCCAACTGCCGCCCTTGTTGCCCGGCGTCTCGTGGGCGGCGATCGTCTTGACCAGGGCTTCCGCCGCCAGACCAAGGCTGTTCTTGTTGGCGCGTTGGAGGACCTCCGCCAGCGGCGTCGTGAGCTCCGTCACCGGCGTCAGCCTGCCATCGTCGGCGAATGCCTTCTCGACCACGCGGCCGCGCACGGCGATGTTGGATCGTGTCAGACTCTCCGACAGCAACGTGCCGAAGAAGGTCGCGGGATTCTCGACGGCCACCGGGAAAGGCCCCTCCTTGTCCCGGACTTTACCTTTGAGCGTGAACTGATTGGGCTTCGCAGTGCGGTAGACGCCGACGGCTCCGTTGCCCGTCGAGACGGCCTGGGCGCTGTTGGCAATCTGCACGTATGCCGTTTGCGGCTCGAACGCGAAGGTGGCTTTGCCGTTCTGCTTTTCCACAACCATGTCGATGCAGTTCGTGCTATAGTTCAGGCCCGAGACCTCGCAGGCGTACCAACGGTTCAACTCGGCGGCGGGCCACTCAGGGTGCACACGCTGCTGATCGAACACCGTTGCGTCAACGATGATGTCGTTGACCTCTGCGACGCCTTTATCCTGGAGAGCTTTGACGATTTGCTCGAAGACCCAGCCGGGCTTACGGCCGTACTTCTCGTCGGTCCGGGGATCGCCCAGGATCGGGTCGCCGCTGCCAATCACGATCAGGTTGCCATCGCACAGACCGATGCGAGTCTTGTACTCGAACTGTGGGCCGAGGTATTTCACGGCGGCGGCCGTCGTGATGACCTTCATGTTCGAGGCGGGAATAAGTGCTTTTTCGGAGTTGTGGCTGAACACTACCGTGCCGGAGTCGGCCTTGACGATGTGAACGGCGTAATCGTTCGGCAGCTTGGACTTGGCACTTGCCTTGACGCGTTTGGCCAGATCGGCCGTGACTGTACCACACAAACAAACACTCAGAAGGAGAACCGTCAGTGCCCTTCTCACGTGCGCCCTCACAGAATCATGCCTGAATTCCTTTTCCGGTGGCACCTGCACACCAGCTACGGGGCGATAGCATACCACATTCCCGGCCGGTGTTAAGACGGTTTCTGCAAGTTTCGCGAGATTACTGGTCGGCCTCGTGAATGAGTCGAATATCGTCGATGAGAAGCGTGCCGGAACCATGCCAGGGGTTCGTGCGGTCGCCTATGCCGATGATCATTGCCTTGATTCGTCCAGCGTTCACGGTTCCCAGGCTGCTGAAGGGAATCGTCCACGGCTGCCACTGGGCCACCGTGAGTGCCGATGCGTCCGGGTGTCTGACCGTCGCGCTATGTCCGTCGGCATCCGTCACCGTGATGTAGAGCGTGTCCGGCGTGTTCGTGTTGGGGTCGCCCCGGAAACACAGGCTGAGCGCGTCGGCGCCGTGCAGCGTCCAGTTCTGCGCCGTACTCCACGTTCGCTCCGCTTCCGAGTGAGTCGTCGCGGCGAGATTCCTGTACCTGAAGGGCATGGACTGCCTGCCGCCATGCACGAGGGTCGTTTCGCAGAAGGTGCCGTTGACGCCAAGATCATAGCCGACGGTGGCGCCATTAGCGGTCGGGTTGCCGTACCCATCGATCCATACGTCGAAGATTCTGCTGGGCGCCTGGTCCGTGTAGCTCTCCATGTCGTCCACGACCACGAATTCAGCCGCGGTGAACTTCCAAATGTCGCCCGTCCAGACACTGATCGCGTCGGCTTCGTTGACCTCGTCGATTCTCCAGTAGCGTGTCGTCCCCAGATTCACGGGCGCCGGTGCATAACGGGTCTCCGTCGTTGTCGCGGCCAGACTCAGTGCGTTCGGATCGGCGCCGGTGTAGACCTTGTGCGACACAGCGTTTCGACCGGCGCGCCAGCTCAACGTTGCCGCCGGATAGACGCCGGTCTGGTTGTGCGCCGGACTCGGCTCGCGGGCGAACACGGGCGTGTAGTGGAATCGCACCTCGCTCAGGCCGCACTGTGTCCGTCCGGACCAGGAACTGAGGGGCGTGATCCTGACGAACTGGGCCGGTGCTCCGTGAAAATCGACCGTCGTGTCGTGCGCATATCCCTCGGTGCTCGGCGCCTGGGCAAACTCGGTCACATCCGTTAACGCCGTCCAGGATTGCCCGTCGGTCGAATACTCAACCCGCACGCTCTTGATGCCCATGCCGAGGATCCATTCGACGGATTGGTTCGAGTTCCACACCCACATCTGGTGGAGGCTGTAGACGCGGTCGAACCGATATTGAATCCATGGGTTGGATTCTCCGGCGCTGGTCCACATCGTGCTGCTATCCATTCCATGCTGATCTTGCCCGTTCAGGCCGGAACCATCGATTGTCTTCTCGGGGCCCGTATTGGCGCTCCACGAGCTCGATGCCGTCGCGGTGATGTTCGACAGCTTATACACGGTGGGCTCGCCGGCGAAACTCCAGACACGGCCTTTGAATACCGTGAAGTCCGGGGCTCCATTCACCTCATCCACCCGCCAGTAATAGGTCTGATCCAGGGCCAGCAGCCCCTGCGGGTCATACGTGTTGGCATCCTGCGCCAGGCTGACCAGGGCGCCGCGAGGATCAGTTCTGCCGGCCAGGTTGACGTCATCGGCGTTCGTTCCGAAGTAGACATCGTGCGTAGCGATCGAGGCATCGGGTGTCCAGCCGAGAGTAACGTCCCGGCGGACATCGGCCTGCTTGTTGGCTGGCTCGGGATTGATCGCCTGTGGCGCTATCTGCGGAGGCCAGGGATTGATGTTGCTCTCGCTCAGCGCGGAATCGTAGATGCGGAGGTCGTCAACCATGCCGGCGAAGTAATGCCCCAGGTTGGGCGAATCCGAACCGATGCGGAAGAACTGCGTCGAAAGCCCGATAGACCGCGTCACGGTGGCCTTGGCCGACAGGGCCCCGTTCACGTACAGCTTCAACGTGTCGGCCTGGTCATCCAGGATCCAGATGAGGTGGACCCACTCCCCGACCCCCGGAAGGGTCGGCCGGGCCGAATCCCTGCTTAGAGTCCGGCCGGAGGCATCCTCCAGGTCCATTTCCATTCGGTTATTATAGATGGCACATGTGAAGCCCCCGCCGGCTCCGCTGTCGACCTGGCGGTTGCTGCACAGCTTGTGGTCCCCTGCGGCGCTGCGGTTGACCCAGACAGCCACCGAAAGCCCGCCGGTGCCGTTCGTGGCGACCGGAATCACGCCGCAATTGACGTAAGTGCTGGTCCCGTCGAACTGGAGGGCGCCGCTGACCTTCCCGGTCACCCATTTTGCCGTTCCGTTGACCGCCCCATCATATCCGTTTCCGGACGAGTCCCCCGCGACGCCCCCACCACTTTCATCGAGCTTCCACCACCCCGCAAGTTTGCCGCTGCCGGGGGTCGCCATGGCAATAAGAAGGACAAATGCAGTTGGAACCAGCAGTCTCTTACACATGCGAATCCTCCTGTAGCACAAGCCAACCTGATTGTCGGCGGGAACCGCCTGCCCGGTCCCGACCGCCGCGACACAGCCGATGACCTATCCTCATGTCAGCACATATTTTATAGCATCCGGCGTCGGCGTCTGCAAGGACGAAATGTCATTCTCGGACCTTAAGTTGTCCCATCCCAACGCCGAAAGGACTATGTGCGCCTTTGTCGTCGGAGTACTTGACCCAAACCGGTGGATGGGGTATTAATAAAGGGCTCTTTAGGTGGTGGCGTTTATGGATGAAAAGCGGATACGAGTTGGATTGGTCGGTTTCGGGACGGTAGGCACCGGAGTCGCCAAGCTGATCTGCGAGGAGGCCGATGCACTGGCCGCCAAGATGGGGGTACGCCTGGAGTTAGGGTGTGTCGTTGATGTGGACACGACGCGGCCCCGGCCCGTGAAGCTCCCGGATGGGATACTGACCAGCGACCTGAACAGACTGCTTTCCGATCCCACGATTAGCGTCGGCATCGAGCTGGTCGGCGGCACCACCATCGCCAAGGACGTCCAGCTTAAGATGCTCCGGGCCGGCAAGGACGTTGTCACCGCCAACAAGGCCCTGCTCGCCACCCACGGTCCCGAGTTGTACCGCGTGGCTCGCGAGAACGGGCGTTGCATTGCGTTCGAGGCCAGTTGCGCCGGCGGCATCCCCATCATCGCCGCGATCCGGACGGGCCTGGTGGCGAACAACATCACCGCCATGTACGGCATCGTCAACGGGACCTGCAACTATATCCTGTCGAACATGAGCCTCAAGGGCGCGGACTTCGCCTCCGCTCTGGCGCAGGCACAGGCCAAGGGATTTGCCGAGGCCAATCCAACGCTCGATATCAGCGGTGGTGACACCGCCCACAAGCTGGCCATTCTCTCGTCGATCATCTTTGGCTATGAAACGACGCTCGACGATATCTTCATCCAGGGCATCGAGAACATTTCGCAGGAAGATATCCGCTATGGTCGGGAAATGGGCTACACGCTCAAGCTCCTGGCCATTGCCCTGAGAAACGGCAAAGGCAAAATCTCGCTGTGCGTCCACCCCTCTTTCATCTCGGCCGATTGCTCGATGGCCCGGGTGTGCGGGTCATTCAACGCGATCAGTCTCTTCGGCAGCGCCGTGGGCGAGACACTATACTATGGCCGGGGCGCCGGCATGATGCCCACCGCCAGTGCCATCGTCGCGGACATCGTCGACGTGGCCCTGGGCAACTCGAAACAGACGTTCGATCATCTGCATATCCGGCCGCGTAACGAAACACTGCCGCTCATCGAGCGGATCGCGGAGTCCTCGAATCGATTCTACATCCGGGTCGCCGCCCAGGATCGGCCGGGCGTTGTGGCTCGGCTTGGCAAGATCCTCGGAGATCATCAGATCAGCATCTCCGGCGTCCTGCAGCACGAAGGGCAGGGCCCGAACGGCACCGTGCCCATGGTCATCACCACGCACAAGAGCCAGGAGCGGGACGTCGCGGCGGCGCTCAGAGAGATGTCCGATCTCGACCTCCTGCCCGGCGAGCCCGTTTGCATTCGCATTGTCGACATTCCTCAGGACAGGGACACGTGAGTCCAATCCGAAGTTCGAATTTCGAATCTCGAAACAAGCACGAAGGCTCAAATGCCCCAATGACCGAAATGCTGCCTCCGCGCAATGGGGTTGTTTCTGATTTTGGATTTTGGTCATTCGGATTTGTTTCGGATTTCGAGATTCGTGTTTCGAATTTCGTGGGTGTATATGACTAAGTACGTAGTTATCGTTCCGGATGGAGCGGCCGACGAGCCGCTGGAGCAACTGAGCGGCAAGACCCCTTTGGAGGCCGCGGCGACGCCCAATATGGATCGCGTCTGCCAGGAAGGCCGGATGGGGTTGGTACGGACTGTCCCGGACGGCTTTGAACCCGGCAGCGACGTGGCCCAGATGAGTCTGCTGGGTTACGATCCGCATCAGTACTATCGCGGCCGGGCGCCCATTGAGGCGGCGGCCCGCGACATCCCTCTCAAGCAGACCGACTGGGTATTTCGCTGCAATCTCGTCACGTTCGCCGACGGCAAGATGGCCGACCACAGCTCGGGCCACATCTCGACCGAAGAGGGCTGCAAGTTGATCGGCGACCTGGCGGCCGAGCTGCACGACCGGCGTCTGGAGCTGCACACCGGCGTCAGCTATCGTCACCTCCTGGTCTGTCGGGACATGGACTTCGACGTGCGAACCTATCCGCCTCATGATTTCATCGGCACACCCGTGGACAAAATTCTGCCGCGCGGCAAAGGCGCGGACCTCCTGCTCGATCTCATCGGCCTGTCACAGAAGCTCTTCGCCGGTCACGACGTCAATCGCGTCCGGGTGGATCTGGGCGAGAACCAGGCGAGTTCCGTCTGGCTCTGGGGCCAGGGCCGGCAGGTTTACCTGGAGAGCTTCCGGAAGCGCTTCGGCCTGACCGGCGCGGCGATCACCGCCGTCGACCTGGTGCGGGGGCTGGCCAAACTCGTCGGTTTCGACCTGATTCAGGTCGAAGGGGCGACGGGATTCGTGGACACGAACTACGAAGGCAAAGGGCAGGCGGCCATCGAGGCCCTGAAACGTTACGATCTGGTCTTCGTCCACGTCGAGGCGCCCGACGAAGCTTCCCACGCCGGCAATGCCTCCATGAAAGTCAAGGCCATCGAGCAGGTGGACAAACATGTTGTGGGTCCGCTACTCAAATCCCTTGAAAACTGCGAGAATTGGCGTATGCTGGTGCTCCCGGATCACCCGACGAACGTCAAGGGCGGCGCCCATTCGGGTTCGCCCGTGCCGTTCGCCATGTGCGGGACCGGGTTCAAGGGCATTCTGAATCTTGGATTCTCGGAGAAGAACGCCGCCACCAGCGGCCTTCGCATCGAGAAAGGTTTTGAGTTGATGGAGTATTTTCTCCGCAGTGGAGTAGATTGAGTATGGCAATTATTGTACAGAAGTTCGGAGGTCCGTCGGTCGCCACCGCCGAGAAGATTCGTCAGGCGGCCCGGCGGGCGGTGGAGCGAACCAAGCAGGGCTATCAGGTGGTCGTCGTGGCCTCCGCCCGGGGCAGTCAGACCGATCAACTGATCCGCGACGCTCTGGAGCTGGACCCGAACCCCAGTGTCCGCGAGATGGACCAGCTTCTCAGCACGGGCGAGCAGCAGACGGTGTCGCTGATGGCGATGGCGCTGCATGCGATGGGCCGGGACGCAATCAGTCTCACCGGCGCCCAGGTGCGCATGTTGACCGACAACGTCCACATGCGGGCTCAGATCAAGAGCATCGACACCGAGCGCATCCGCAAGCCTCTGGCCGAAGGCAAGATCGTCATCGTGACCGGTTTCCAGGGCATCGACGAGAACGAGAACGTCACCACGCTGGGCCAGGGCGGCGCCGATATCAGCGCTGTGGCCCTGGCGGCGGCGCTGGGCGCCGAGGAATGCGAGATCTTCGCCGAGGTCGACGGCATCTACACGACCGATCCGGCCCTCTACAAAGAGGCCGCGATGCTCAACGACATCAGCTACGATGAGATGCTCGAAATGGCCGGTCTCGGGGCCGGGGTGATGAACCCCCGCTCGGTGGCCATCGGCAAACGGTTCAATGTCAAAATCCGCGTACGCAACAGCGGGAACGATAACCCCGGTACGATTATAACTCATGAGGTGCCCCAAATGGAAGGTGTGTTGGTAGCCGGCGCGACGGTACAGAGAGACATGGCAAAGATCGGCATGGTCGGCGTGGACAATGTCCCCGGCCGCGCCGCCAAGGTATTCGCACGGCTCGCTCAGGCCAAAGTGGTGGTTCACGATATCATTCAGACCGAAATCAGTCCCGAGAAGGCGAATCTGTCGTTCATGGTCTCGACGCCCGATCTCGACGCGGCGAAAGTCGTCGTGAACGAGCTGAAGGACGAGATGCACTGCGATCGGATTCTGATCCGTGACGACATCGCTTTGGTGTCCGTTATCGGTGTGGGTATGCGCAGCCAGTACGGGGTGGCAGAACGCGTGTTTGCGTCGCTGGGCAAGGCGAAGGTCAACATCGATTCCATCACGACCAGCGAGATTCGCATCAGTTGCGTCGTCGGCAAAGAGCAGGCGGACCAGGCCCTCAAGGCGGTCTGCCTCGAGTTCGAGCTCAACAAGGTACCGGCTGAGCGTTCCAGGAAGAAGAAGTAAGGCAAGATAGTTTGAGTCGGACACGGAAAACTCCGAGGGTTTTCAGTCGAAATCAACGGACCGCTCTGAAGGGGCTCGCCCTGCTTGGAGCGGTCCTTCTCATTTGGCTGGATCGGCAGGGTTATCTGCCGGAATTGCCGAAGCAGGCGACCTCCGCGGATCGTGTCGCCACCAGCGACTGGGCCGGGTACAACGGCAAGTCCGCGACCGTGCTGCGGATCGTAGACGGTGACACGCTGCACCTCGACGTCCCGGACCGGGACGACAACAAGACGAAGGTCCGGCTCCTCGGCATCGACGCCCCCGAACTCGCGAGTTCGGGCAAAGAGGCGATGTACTACGCCCGCCAGGCGGCCAACGCACTCGAAAGCCTCGCGGACGGTAAAGAGGTCCGCGTCTATCTCGACGAGCGGGCCGGCAGCCGGGACAAGTATGGTCGACTTCTGGCGTATATCGAGCTGCCGGACGGCCGGTTCGTCAACGAGGTTCTGCTCTGCGAGGGCTGCGTCTACGCCGATCGTCGCTTCCCTCACAGCTACTCCCAGAAGTACCTGCGCCTCGAAGAAACCGCCCGATCACAGAAGGCGGGCCTCTGGGCTCGCGTTACCCAGGATCAGCTCCCCTCCTGGCTCCAGGAACGAGAACCGACACTTCCACGGCCTTAATGCTTTGCTGTCACGATCAGAACGGGTATACTCAGGGCAATCGGACGGACAAGAAAGGGCAGGTAGTGCGTTTTCATGAAGCACGCAACTAGGTTCTGGATCGTCGTAGCCCTGGTTCTGACGAGCGTTGGGACCGCGGCTGAAACCAAACGCGCCAAGTATGTCTTCCTCTTCATCGGCGATGGCATGGGGGTTTCCCAGCGGGCCGCCACGGAGTACTACCTCGGGGCCGTGCTGGACAGTCTCGTGAACGAAGTCCCCCACCGCAAGCTCCTGATGAATACGTTCCCCTCCCAGGGGATCACCCGCACGTTCTCGTATGATGACTACATCACCGAATCCTCCGCCGCGGGTACCGCGATCGCCACCGGGCACAAGACCCGGTCGCAGATGATCGCCATGGATCCCAACTGCAAGCTCGCGTACAAGACGCTCGCCGAATCCGCCAAGGAACAGGGTTGGCGCGTGGGCATCGTCTCGTCAGCGAGCATCGACCACGCGACCCCGGCCTGTTTCTACGCGCACGAGCCGGACCGGGACAACTACTACGAGATCAGCAAGCAGCTCGTGGAGAGCAAGATGGACTACTTCGGCGGCGGCCGGATGAAAGGCAACCTCATGGGCCAACGCCGACGCAGGCCGGACCTTCTCTCCTACGCGAGGGAGAAGGGCTGGACCATTGCTACCAATCGCGCCGAGCTCATGGCTCTGACGCCCGGCAGCAAGGCCATCGCTTACACCCGTTGCGACGCGGACGCGGCCCTGAACTACGCCATCGACCGTGGGCCCAACGATGTGACTCTGGCCGAGTTCACCCACAAAGGCATCGAGTTGCTCGACAACGACAAGGGCTTCTTCCTGATGGTGGAGGGCGGCAAGATCGACTGGGCCTGCCACGACAACGACGCGGCCGCCACCATTCGTGAGGTCATGGACTTCGATCAGGCGATCGCCGAGGCGATGGCGTTCGCGGCCCGGCACCCGGACGATACGATCGTCGTCGTGACGGCCGACCACGAGACGGGCGGCATGACCGTCGGGTTTGCCGCGACCAAGTATACGCTGTTTCCGGAAAAGCTCCGCCGGCAGAGCATGAGTTCCACCGCGTTCGACCGCCAGGTCGCCGCCTGGCGTCGCGCGAATACGTCTTTCGATGAAGCCCTGCCGCGTCTCCGGGAGGTCTTCGGATTTGAAACCCTGTCTGTCCCCGAGAAGTCCCGCCTCGAAGCGGCGTATCGGCGCACCATGACTCCGACCCGGCAGCGCGTCAACAACGAACAGACCTATCTCGACTACGGCGGTTGTGAGCCGATCACGGTCGAGTGCGCGCATCTGATCGGCCGCCGGGCCGGCATCGGCTGGACCACTTACTCCCACACCGGCTCCCCCGTGATGACCTCCGCACTGGGCGTCGGCGCCAACCAGTTCGAGGGTTACTTCGATAACACGGAGATCCACGACAAGCTGATGTCCATCGCCGGATTCCCGCAATCATCGGAGCCCTCTGTCCCGAAGCCGATTCCAGCAGTTCGGGAGGCCCAACCCGTCGCGCCGTGAGGGCCTAGAGGCCGTACTCTTTGATTTTGCGGTAGAGGGTGCGCTCGCCGATGCCGAGGATTTTGGCGGCCTGCTCGCGATTGCCGGCCGTGCGGGCGAGGGTGTCGAGGATGGCTTTCTTTTCGAGGTCCGTCAGGGAGACGCCGGCCAAGTCGGCCGCGGCTTCTTTGCTCTCACCCGGGAGTTGACGACGTTGCAGGATTTCCGGCGGCAGGTCACGCACGTCCAGCTTCTCGCGGTCGCACATCACGACCATCGTGCGTACGGCATTCTTGAGCTGGCGGATATTGCCCGGCCAATCGTACGCCATCAGGATTTGCAGGGCCGGCTCGGTGATACCATGCACCCGCGACCCGATCTCGTCGGCGGCTTCCTTGAGGAAGTGATCCACCAACACCGGGATATCCTCCGGCCGCTCGCGCAGGGCCGGTAGCGCGACATTCACGCCCTTGATGCGGAAATACAGGTCCTCGCGGAACCTGCTCTGCTCGATCAGGCGGGTCAGGCTGTGATTCGTGGCGCTGATGATCCGCACGTCCACCACGATGGGCTTGTTCGAGCCGACCGGAATGACCGTGCCGTCCTCGAGCACACGCAGCAGTTTGGCCTGCATGTTCATCGGCATGTCACCGATCTCGTCGAGGAACAGCGTGCCCTTGTCGGCGACCTCGAAGAGGCCCTTGCGGTCGATGTTGGCGCCGGTGAAGGCGCCCTTGACGTGCCCGAACAGTTCGCTTTCGAGCAGCGTTTCGCTCAGGCCCGCGCAGTTGACCGGCCGGAAGGGCTTGCTGTGGCGCAGGGAGTTGTCGTGAATCGCACGGGCGAGCAGCTCCTTTCCTGTCCCCGACGGGCCTTCGATCAGCACGGCGATATTCGTCGGGGCGACCCGGCGGACCACCTCGAAAATCCCCTGCATGGCCGGGCTGACGCCCTTGATTCCCTGAAAGATGAATGTTTGCGGCTGGCCGTCGCGGGAGGCCTTCAACGCCTGGGTTGTCGCCTTGCGGGCGGCCTGCTCGACCAGCGTGCGGAGCTGATCGATGTCGACCGGCTTGACGATGTAGTCGAACGCTCCCTGCTTGATCGCCTCTTTGCAGGTGTCGATCGTGCCGTAGGCGGTAACGAGGATGACCTCTGTGTGGTCGCCCATCCCTTTCGCTTCCCGCAGCACGTCCAGACCGTTGGTCTTGTCACCAAGTTTCAGATCCGTCACAACCACGTCGATCTGGCGATTGTGCAGCATCTCCACGGCATCGCGCCCGCTGTAGACCGCCATTGCCTTGACCGGCAGTCGGCCCAGCGCCTCAACGATCCCGTCGGCGTGGTCCCGTTCATCGTCCACGACCAGAACTACGGGCTTGGAGTCCGTCATGCGTCCCCCTCTCCGGATCTCACGGGCTCTTTGTCGCTCCGGCGATCAACCTGCAGTTTCGACTGGATCGATTCGCCGGGAGCCGGGCTCTCCAGCGGGATTTCAATCGTAAAGCAGGTTCCTTTGCCGACCTCGCTGATCACCGAGATCCGGCCGTGATGTGCCTCGACGATCTTCTTGGCGGTGGCCAGCCCCAGCCCCATGCCGTCCCGGCGCGAGGAGGCATACGGGCGGAAGATCACGGGCAATCGTTCGGGCGCGATGCCCCGACCGGTGTCGCTGACCTGGATGACGGCGCTACGGCCCTGGCGGGTCGTGCGGATCATCAGGTCGCCGCCGGCGTCCGTCGCCTGCTGGGCGTTGATGAAGAGGTTCAACAGGACCTGCTTCAACGCCCCGGGATCGACCCGGCAGACGAAAGCTTCATTTGCCAGACTCTGCCTCATCATCAGCTTATGGCTATACGCCTGGGGCGTATAGAAGTCGATCATATCACTGACCAACTCGTTCAGATTGACGCTTGCCAGCTGCAGCTCGGGCTTATGGATGTAGCGCAGGAAGCCGTCTAGAATTTGTTCGAGCCGGTCCGTTTCCTTCTGAACGATCGTAATCTTCCTCACCGCGCCGGCCAGAGCCGACGGCCCCTTCTGTGCCAGCGTCGGCGCCGGCTCCGCGAAGTCAACGTCTTCCAAGGCCTCGCGCGTCAGGGTCAGGTTGACCTTGATCGTGGACAGCGGGTTCTTGATCTCGTGCGCCAACTCGCCCGTCAGCCGGGCCAGGTCCTCATCGACGTGGGACGCCTCGACGGCCGCACATCGGCGGTGCCATGACCGCCGATGCAGCAACCATGCGATCGGCGTACCGATCACGAGGGTCAGAATGACGCCGGCCATGAAGGATATCATGCGTTGGTCACTCCGTTCTTCCCGCCCGAGGGCCCGGGCTGAGACACTTAATTCCGGTCTCTTCCCCGGCCTCTGTTGTCGTCCCGGCGGGGCCTGTCGTGGTGGTCGTGACGCCTCGGCCTGTCGCCGCCGCCACCTTCTTTGCCCTCTTCTTCGGGCGGACGCGGCTTGCGCTCTTCGTGAATGCCCAGATCCGCCAGAGCGGCCTTGCGGGACAGCTTCAGACGGCCCTGCTCGTCGATGGAGATCAGCTTGACGGGGATCACGTCGCCCATCTTGCAGACGTCCTCGACGCGCTTGACGTAGCCTTCGCTGAGCTCGCTGACGTGGCACAGACCTTCGACGCCCGGCGCGATCTCGACGAACACGCCGAAGTCCTTCACGGAGACGACCTTCGACGTCTGGTAGAGCCGGCCGACTTCCGGCGGATTGACCATGGACTCGATGATTTCCTTCGCCTTGATGTGGCCGTCGCCATCGACGCAGGAGATGTAGATCGTGCCGTCTTCCTCGATCTCGATGGTCGTGCCGGTCTGCTCCTGGAGGCTCTTGATCATCTTGCCGCCGGGACCGATGATCTTGCCGATGAACTCGGGGTCGATCTCGACCGTGATCAGTTTCGGAGCGTACTTGCTCAGCTCCGTGCGCGGGGTGGCGATGACTTTGTTCATGATGTCGAGGATCTTCAGGCGGGCCTCTTTGGCTTGGTGGAGAGCCGCGACCATCGTATCGTGAGCCAGACCTTCGGCCTTGATATCGAGCTGAATGGCGGTGATGCCGGTTGTGGTGCCGGCGACCTTGAAGTCCATGTCGCCGAAGTGGTCTTCCTCGCCGATGATATCGGTGATCAGCACGTGCCGGCCGGTCTTGTCACTGACCATGCCGATGGAAATGCCGGCCACTGCCGCCTTGATCGGGATGCCTGCATCCATCAGGGCGAGCGACCCGCCGCAGACCGAGGCCATCGAGCTGGAGCCGTTGGATTCGGTGATGTCCGAGACCAG
>CAYQXM010000041.1:0-13684 GCA_964421295.1 uncultured Pirellulales bacterium | reverse complement strand
GTGTACCCAAAGTCCTCCGTCTCCGGCCTGACCTGAATCAAAGCCCGCTCAGCGAGCGCCCCGTGGCCGATCTCTCGGCGGCCGGGACCGCGGGCCGGCTTGACCTCCCCGACCGCATACGGCGGGAAGTTGTAATGATAGCTGAAGTTCTGGGCATACTCTTCCAGGAGGCCATCGATGATCTGAGCGTCGCGTATCGTGCCCAGCGTGGCGCTGACCAGAGCCTGAGTCTCGCCGCGTGTGAACAGGGCCGAGCCGTGATTCCGCAGCAGCAGCCCGACTTCGCAGGAGATCGGCCGCAGATCGTTGTGGCCGCGACCGTCCAGCCGCTTGCCTTCCATGACCATCTCGCGAACCACTTCTTCCTCGATCCGCATGAGGACACGGTTCAGCATCACCTTGTCCACCGTGGGCGGCGTCGGCTGGGGCTTGCTCGGATCGCCCAGATACTGCACGCGGACCGCATCCATCACTTCGTTGGCCGCGTTGTTACGCTCCTGCTTCTTAGCGATCTGCTTCACTTCGCGGAGCTTGCCCGAAATCTGATCTTTCACTTTGCGGTACAGCTCCTCGTCCATCGGGATGGCGGGGTTCTCTTTCGCGATGCCGACCTTCTGCTGCAACTCGTCGATCATTTCGATGACCTGCCGGCACACCTCATGTCCCTTGGCGATGCCTTCGGCCACGACTTCCTCGGAGAGTTGCTGGGCGCCGACTTCGAGCATGTTGATCGCTTCGCGGCGGCCGCCGACGAGGACGTTCAGGTCGGACTTGTCGGTCTGCTCGTGCGTGGGGTTGATGACATACTGGCCATCGACCCGGCCCAGCCGGCAGGCGCCGATCGGTCCCTGGAACGGAATCTTGCTGATGGACAGCGCCGCACTGGCGCCGATGATGGCCGGGACATCCGGATCGTTCACGCGATCGGCACTGAGAACGGATGCCATGATCTGCACCTCGTTGTAGTACCCATCGGGGAACAACGGGCGAATCGGCCTGTCGATGATGCGTGCCGTGAGGATTTCCTTCGTCGAAGGCCGGCCCTCGCGCTTGATGAAACCGCCCGGGAACTTGCCGGCGGCGCTTTGCTTCTCGCGGTAGTCAACGCTCAGAGGGAAGAAGTCCACGTCCTCCACTCTCGGAGCGGCACTGACGACGGCCACCAGGACCATCGTTTCGCCGTACGTGACCATGACGGCGGCGTCCGCCTGCTTGCCGATGCGCCCGGTCTCTATTGTTAATGTTCTTCCCCCAATCTCCCTGGAAACAGTATGAATTGCCATAACAACCTCATTGGTTTGTGCTTTGCGTGGCCCGGAGGATTCCATGTCCTTGCCGGGAGCTTGTGGCGATTTGAGTCCGCGTCACGGCGATCAATTCGCCGCCGCGCGACACACGATCGTGCTACTTTCTCAGTCCGAGACGGTTGATGATCGTCTGGTACCGCTTCGCGTCTTCACCTCGGACGTACTTGAGCAGGGCCGATCGGGTTCCGACCATCTTGAGCAAGCCACGGCGTGAGGAATGATCCTTGGGGTGTTCTTTGAGGTGCTCGGTCAGGTCGTTGATTCGCTTGGTCAGCAACGCCACCTGGACTTCCGGCGAGCCGGTGTCGCCCGTGTGTGTCTCATAATCTGCGACGATCCGACTCTTGTTCTCTTTCGTCAACATACAGTTCTTTGTACCCTTCCTGGTTGGCCTCCATATGAGGCACTCTAATCTATCAGTCTATCGAACCTTTAAATATAAAGCACTTAGGACGCCTCTGACAAGTTTTTTTCGGCTTCAGAGGCCAAAAATTATGCGTCAAGAGTCCGATTCCTGCTCGGTTAACTCTCTCCCCTACCGTCATTCCTACTTCCGCACCAGTCATTTTGTGCGTTCGAGGAAGGATTGGAGGATATCCGCGGCGGCTATGGCGTCGAGCCGCTCCCGTTTGCGGGCACGCGAGAACTCGGCGTCCTGCAGCTTCTCCTCGGCCGCGAAGCTGCTCAACCGCTCATCCTGGAAGTGCATGGGCAGTTCGATATAGGCCTCGAGCCCTTTGGCAAACGTCCGGACGAGCTTGGCCTGGGGGCCTTCCGTGCCGTCCATATTCAGGGGCAGCCCGATCACGATCCCGCCGACGCCCTCGGTTTCTACAATGCGTGCGATCTCCGGGAGCAGTCCTTTGAGCCCATGGACCACCGCCAGAGGCGAGGCGAGGGTCTCTTCCGCGTCGCAAATCGCCAGCCCGGTCCGCCGGGTGCCGTAATCAATCGCCAGATATCTCATAGAGGCTACAGAAACTCTTCTCGTTTATGGGATTCGATCAAGGCCAGCAGATCCTTCAAACGATCCGTCTGGCCCGCGTCGCAGACCAGGGTTGCGTCGGGGGCGTGCGCGACGACGATATTGCGGAGGCCGATCGCGGCGATGAGGTGCCCCTTGTCCTCGGTGATGAAGATGCTGTCCTTGCAGTCGAGCAATTCGCTGTGACCGGCCACGACGACGTTGTTGTTGGTATCCGATTCGATGACGTCGGCCAGTGCGGCGAACGAGCCCATATCCAGCCAGCGGCAGTCCAGGCGGATCGCGTGGACGGCTTCGGCCTTCTCCATCACGGCGTAGTCGATGCTGATCTTGGGCAACTCGCCGAACCACTCCGCCAGCGCCGTCTCCTGCGAGGGGCTGTCCCACGCCGCCGCGATATGCCGCAACGGCTCTTCCATGGCGGGGACGAACTTCATCAGGTTCTTCAGGATGGTCTGGGCCTTCCAGACGAACAGCCCCGAGTTCCAGAAATATTGGCCGCTATCGACATACTTGCGGGCCGTCGGCTCGTCCGGCTTCTCTTTGAACGCCTCAACCTTGTAGACCGTGTTTCTGCACTTGGGACACGCCTGAGGATCGGCACACTTGATGTACCCGAGCTGGGTGCTGGGGAACGTCGGCTTGATGCCGAACGTGACCAGCGCCTCGGGGTTCTGCGCCACAAACCGGAAGGCGTCCTTCAACGCATTCTGCAGCACTTCCGCCGGTTCGAGCACCTGATCGGCGGTCAGGACTGCCATCGTCGCTGTCGGGTCGAACTTGGCGAGGATCGTCGCGGCCAGGCCAATCGCCCCCGCCGTGTCGCGCACCGTCGGTTCCGCGATCACGTTCCCCGTCGGCAGGTCCGGCAGGTTCTCCCGCACGATGTCGGCGTAGCCGGCGTTTGTCAGGACGATGATGTTCCGCAGATCGAAGATGGGACACAGCCGCTCGAAGCACTGTCCGAGCAGCGTCTGCCCATCAAGCAGTTTCAGCACTTGTTTGGGTCGCTTCTGCCGGCTCAGAGGCCACAGCCGCTTGCCCGTCCCCCCCGCCATGATCACCGCATAATCCATCGGTCCACTCCTTAACCACAATTTGGCGACTCCTTGGAACGGCCTAAGCCGCGTCGCCCCGGTCACCACCACATCTTCACGGTTGCCCGCGATTGTAGCATAACGGCGGCGAAGCACAAGATGCCCTCTATCTCCACATAGCGACGCGGGGTCAAAAAGAAACCTGGCCCCGGGTTGGAATGCCGGGGCCAGGTGAGGTGTTGCAGGTATTCAGCCTTTTCTGGCCGGGATCAAGGACGCTACTGGATCGCGGGCTGATTCGGCCTCTGCTTGCTCACCGTCCAGGTCTCGCCCTCGGCCCCGTCCCCGTTGGGGGACCAGCCGGTCTCGTTGCCATACGCGTCGCGCGCCTTGACACGCCAGGAAAGATTCTGGCCCTGGTACCTACTGACAGTGATGATCCAGGTATTCGAGGTAATCCAACCGCTGGACCCCGATGCCTCGTCCATGATCATGTCCGCGATGTCGTCGCGGCACTGGAAGTAGTATTCCACCACGCCACTGTCATCGGTGGCGACTGTCGCGATCATCCCGACCCGCCAATCCGTGCTGCTGTCGCTATTGGCCCACGTCGTCGGCAGCCCGTTCGGGTCCCAGGTCAACGGGTTCGGCGCCGGCGGCGTTACATCGGCCGCTGCCGCCGTAGTGCCTTCAGCCCAGATGGACCAGGCCGACTCGTTGCGGTTGGCCGAGAGGTCTCTGACCTTGTAGCGATAGTGATACGTATGGCCGGCGGCCAGATTGACGTCAGTATAGTACCGGCTGTCGATCCAGCCGCTGTCATGGGCGCCGTCCACCTCGTTGCCGTCGAAGAAGTACTGGACGCCGTTGCCCTCGGTATCGATGGCTTCCGAAGCCGTGACAACCAGGGACGTATTATACGTATCGGCCGCGTTCGGCTCGATGGTCAGGGCCTGGACCGGTCCCGGAGGCGTCTGGTCGATGGCACCGGTGTACCCGGCGGCCGACCAGCCCGTCTCATTGCCCTTCTCATCGCGGGCCTTGACGCGATACCCATATTGCAGACCGCGGGTCAGGCCCTTGTCCGTATAGGTCGGACTTTCGATCCAGCCGCTGTTCAGGCCGCCGCCGGTGATGCACTCGAAGTAGTACCAGACCTTCCAGCCCCAGTCATCCACGGCGGTCTTGGCTACCATGGTCACAGAGGTGCCGCTGGCCATGTAGGGCACGGTCTGCCACTCGCTCGGATTCGGGAGCGGCGGATTCGTATCGGCCACCAGCCAGCAATCGGCCATGGTCGCCAGGTCGCGATAGTCGACCTTCGAATCGAAGGTGATGTCGGCGCCGTAGCACCACTCGTTCGTCTCCTTGCAGCCTTGCGACAGCCAGTTCGAGGCAAAGGCGGCGAAATCGAGGAACGTAATCACGCCGTCGCGGCGGAGGTCGCAGAACCGGCACGGATCGAACAGCGGATAGTGATAGCCGATATCCACCGTGCCCGTATCGGGAACGCGATCGGTTCGCGTGCTGGCCCGGGTCAGGCCCAGCGCGGAGGCCAGGCCGCTACCCTTGTCGACGCACGGGCTGGTCTTGGACTGACCGGCATTGCGGTTGCTCAGATAGAAGTCGCCGAGCGAACCGCTGACGAACACCGGGTCATCATAGATGATGCCGGCGCCGTAATTGACCGTGCAGCCGATATCCTTCCAGATGCCCGTGCCGCCCTGGAGGTCGCAGTACGAGATGGTCAGCGTGCCGTAGAGCGTGTCCGTGCCGAAGCTGCTGCCGACCGCGATCTCGGCGCCCTTGAGCGCTATGTTCTTCGAGAGGATGGAATCGAGCAGGGTCGCGTTGCTGTTATACCCGCAGAACAGCGCGCCGCCGAGACCGGTCTTGTTGGTCTCGCCCAGCGTGCCGGAGGCGGTGTTGCCGACAAACGTGCAGTTGCTGATCGTCGGCGTGGCGTACCAGTTCGTCGAGATACCGCCGCCGTCGCGTCCGGCCAGGTTGTTGCGGATCAGGCAGTTGTTGATCACCGATCCGTTCTGACCGCTCACGTAGATGGCGCCGCCGGAGCCGTTGCTCGTGTTGGCATAGAGGTCGCAGTCCTGGATCAACGCATCGCCGGCCATCACCAGGATACCGCCGCCGATCGGAACGACCGTGTTGTCGTTCGCGTCCGTGGCGTCGAACATCGCCTGGTTGAAGGCGACGTCGGTGCGAGCGACGGTCATTTCCCCGTTGAAGAAGGTCATGGCGCCGCCGCGGAGAGCGGTGTTGCCGGTGAGATTGCTATCGACGACGGTGACCGCGCCGTAGGCCGCATACAGGCCGCCGGCCGTGTCCGCCGTATTGTCGACGAAGTTGCAGTCCGCGAACGTCACCCGGGCCGTGCCTTCCGCCGCCACACCACCGCCGAAGCCGATGTACGGATCGATGCGGTGGGCCGTGTCGGCCGCGGCGCCTGTCGACGCCGCATTGTCGGAGAAGGTGCAGCCCGAGAACGAGACCGTGGTGTTCTCGGCGCAGTACACGCCGCCGCCGTAGCTGGGCATCTCGAAAGCGATGCGCGGCTCCAGTGTCAGGCCTTGCGTGGTGTAGACGCCGCCGACGCCGGAGGTGCCGCCGATCGTGCGGTTGCCGCGAATGATGCAGTTGACGAACGACGCCGTGCTGCCCTGTTCGATATAGGCGCCGCCACCGTAGGCGGAGTACCAGCGATAGTCGCCGTGGTAAGAGTAGGCGATGGGCGTCGTGGCGCTGGAATCGAACGTCGGGGCGGTCGATCCGAATTGGGCCGACCAGTCATCCGCATAGTCCCACGTCCAGTACTTCCACAGTTCTCCCTCGACACTCGAGGCGCCCAGGCCGTTCGGATCATAGTTGATCGGGAATGGAGGCGTATAGTTGCCGCCATAGTTGCCCGAGCCGCCCGGGGTGGTGGTGGCCCAGTCGCCACCGTTGCCGGCGTTTCCGGCCTGAGCGGTGTTGTTCTCGATCGTGCAGTTGATGAACGTCGGGTTGGTCCCGGCTGCACAGTAGATGGCGCCGCCGCGAGCCCAGCCCGCCCAACCGCCGCGACCGGCATTCAGTGCATCCGTCGCGTCCACACCGTCACCACCGTCGCCGGCGAGGATGGTGTTGTTCCGGATCACGCAGTTCTTGATCGTCGGCGCCGCACCCGGCATGATAAGGATCGCCAGGCCGAACGCGGGAGCTCCATCCTCGCCATTCGGATGCAGGAGCGTCCGGTCGCCATTGCCTCCGTCGGTGGACTCGCCGCCGCAGTTCTGGATAGTGAATCCGTTGAGCACGGTCCCCTTCGTCGCGCCGGCGGCAAAGTAGACGCCGATGTTGTTGAAGCCCGTGTTGTTGGCCGCGGTGTTGGCCATACCATCGATAATGGTCGCCGCCACCGTGCACGGATCATTCGGAGCGCGGGAGGTGAGGATCACCGGCTTGTCGATATACACCGACAACTGCTGGTAATTGGTGTAGTACGTGCCCGGATCGACGATGATCGTATCGCCTTCGCTGGCAGCCTGGATGGCGGCCAAGATGGTGGTATAGTCACCCGGCACGGAAATCGTCGTGGCGGTCGCCTGTCCCGGCTCAAGCTCGACCTTGACCGTGCGGTCCTGGTTCAGCAGAACGTAGTTCGTCAGAGACTTCGTGGTATCGTTGTTGGTTCCGGTCCACTTCTTGACCGTCCAGCCGCTGTCCGGCTGAGCCGTAATCTTGATGTTATTGCCGGTGTCGCCCGGGAAGGACGTGGTCTTCTCGGCCACGAGCTTGCCGTGCGTGGCGCCGTTGGCGTCGGGGACGACGATCAGCGTCAGGTTGAACGTGGTCAGACCCTCGGCATAGTGATAGCCCAGGTCGACGACGCCCGTATCATAGCCGCCGTCGGTCCGGGTCGACCGGTCGCCCAGGTTGATGTCGGGCGCCGTAGCTTGTCCGCTGCCGGCATCCACGGCCGGGCTGTTCTGTCCGCCCGCCTGCGCGAGATAGTAGCCGGCGGTGAACAACGGGTCGCCGGTGATGTTGTGCGAGTCGGCACTCCACGTGGACGTACCGGCATTCCAGCCGCCGAGCGAACAACCCGCGTCGACGTGAACCGCCCCTACGGTGTTCTGGACCAGGCTGTAGGTCATCGCCACGCTGGACGGCGTCGGACCGAACTTGCCGGACATGGCGAGGGCGATCTGCGACCCGGTGATGGCACCGGCGCTACCCCAGGCGGCGCTGGTATTACCCCAGATGATGGAGTTCGTCACCACCGCGTTCGTATTGTCGCCGAAGTACAGACCGCCGCCGTAGGCGGAGTCAAATGCCGCGGTGACCGCGTTCTGGGCCACGGTGCAGTTCGTGATGACCGGCTCCGCCGTGTTGGTCGAGACGGCGCCGCCGTCGCGATTGGCGGTATTGCCTGTCAGGAGGCAGTTGCGCAGCGTCGGGGAAGCCTCAGCCGACTGGTCGGTGCCGAGGATGTACATGGCGCCGCCGGAGGCCAGAGCCCAGTTGTTCGCCAGGATGCTGTTGGTCACGATCAGCGGAGAGGTCACCGCACAGATACCACCACCCGAACTGAGCTGGGTCGTGGCCAGATCGCCCGTGGCCCCCGCGGCGAGGATATTCGTCGCGTTGACGTCCAGCGTCTGGGCCCAGTTGCCGGAGATCGTCGAACCACTGATGGTGCCCGTGGACTCCACGGTGTAGAGACCGCCGCCGTTGAAGGCGGCGTTGGCGACGAGGTTGCAGTCGATGATCGACACCGTCGACTTGGAACCCCACAGGCCGCCGCCCAAGGCCGCGGTATTATCCTGGAACGTGCAGCCGACGAAGCTCGGGAAGCAGTCATCCTCGTAGGCAATGGCGCCGCCGAAGCTGACGAAAACGTCATCGGGATTGTTCACCATGTTGGCGTCCGCCGAGTTGCCCTGGAAGACGCAATGGGTGAAGCTGGGCTTGCTGCCCGTGCCGATATAGACGGCGCCGCCGAAGTTCTTGATGTTGATGGCGTTCTCCGGTCCAATATCCAGAGGCGATCCCTGGACACCGGTCAGGCCGCCGTACGTGTGGTTATCGGTGAAGGTGCAATCCTCGAACTTCGGAGCACTGTAGTACTCGCAGTAGATGGCGCCGCCCATACCGGTGTACTTCCACCACGGTCCCATGTAGTAGCCGGGGGTGGTGCCGTCGATGGTATCGGTGCGCGCCGCGCCGTTCTCGTCGTACGGACCGTAACCCCAGCCATCCCACAGGAGGCTGCTGACGATATACGCCTCGGCGGTAGCCGAGCCTTCCCAGTTGCCGCCGCGGCCGCCGATATCATCCTGGATGCCGCCGCCGCCGTTGCCGCCATCGCCGCCGCGGGCCTCGCAACCGATGAAGTCGCAGTTCTGGAACGTCGGCTTGCTGAGGTACCCGAGGTACACGGCGCCGCCGTAACCGTAGCCGGCCCAGCCGCCGTCGTAACCCATCGTGTGGTTGTTGGTGCCGCTGTCTCCGTCGTTGCCGTTTCCACCGATCACGGAGAGATTGGAGAAGCCGCAGTTTCGAATCGTGGGCGAGGCATAGTACATCTCCAGGGCACCGCCGATGGCGGAATAGCCGTTGGGACCATCCTGGTTGCCTTGCGGCTCCGTGGGATCGACCGGACCCCATTGCGTATCGCTCAGCGTCAGGCCTTCGATGACCGTATCGGGCCCCACGTCGTAGATATAGAACTTGTAGCCACGAAGGATGGTGTTGGTGACATGGCACGGATCATTGGACCTCTCACCCCTGATGGTGATGGTCCGGCTGTAGATCTCGATGACCTGCTCGGGATCGGGCTCATCCTGGGCATAATACTCGCCCGACGGAATGAGCACGACATCCCCATCCCGCGCGGCATCGACCGCCCGCATGATGGTGCCGTATTCCGGCATGCTGCCGACGGTGATCGTCCTGTACTGGTCGAATGCCACCGACACCGTGCGATCCGGTCCCATGACGACCATGTTCGCGTTCTTGGTCGAGGTATCGTCGCACGTGCCGAGCCAGCGGCTGACCCGCCAGCCGGTCTCGGGCATGGCGGTCAGATCCACCACCGTGCCGGCATAGTACTCGCCGGTGGTCGGGGTGACGGTGCCGCGCCCGCCGACGACGTTCACGGTCAGCTTGTACTTGGGCAGATTCCGGTGATCCGCATAGTGGTAGCCGACGTCCACGACGCCGCTATCGCCCACGCCGTCCGTGCGCGTCGTCTTGGCATCCAGGCCCGCCACCGTGGCCAGCTCGCTGCCGGCATTGACCGCCGGACTGTCGGCGCTTTGACCGGCCGCCGTCTGGCTCAGGTAATAATTGCCCAGCGGACCCGCCACGAAGAGCGGATCGGCATCGATATTGCTCACGTGCAGGCTCGGTCCGGATAGCGGGCTCTCCGCTCCGGTCGCGACGTCGTAGACGGCGTAATCGGCCCCGCCGTTGTTGCAGAACGCGCTGTACGTGACCGTCGAGTCGCCCTTGTCCTCCTCCGCGACGGCGTACTTGCCGTTCTGCGTGAAGATGGAGTCCTTGAGGAGGACCCGCGATTCCAGGTCGCAGCCGATGCCGCCGCCGAACTTGGTGGCGCTGTTCTTGACAAAGGTACTGTTGCTGATGATCGGGGTGGCGCAGACGCTCGCCCAGATGGCGCCGCCGCTGCGGGTGGCCGAGTTCTCCTGGAACAGGCAGTTCCTGACCACGTGATCGACGTAACCGCCGTAGAAGCAGAGCGCGCCGCCGGCGCCGCTGAGTCCTTCCACCGTGTTGGACCGGAACATGGTGTTCTCGAAGGTGGCATTGGCGGTCAGAATGACGACACCGCCGCCGATATCGAGACCGACCTGCTGGTTGGCCGCGACGGTCTGCAGTTCCTTGGTCGTCATGGTGGAGATCTCGGCAATGGTCAGGCCGCTCAGCAGATCCACGCCGCCGCTGCCGGTGGCGCGGTTGTTGCTGATGAGGCCGCCGGTGACCGTGGCCGTGCCGGTGGTCAGGAAGAAGCCGCCGCCGTTCTTGGCCCGGTTGCCGACGAAGGTGCAGTCGTTGATGTCGGCCTTGAAGTTCACCATGTGCAGCCCGCCGCCCTGGCCGTAGGTGCCGGTCGTGGCGTCGTTGCCGCCGAAGCTGCACGATTGGAGACTCAGATTCAGGGTCAGCGGATCGGTGGCCGCGGTCAGATTGTAGTAGGACTCGATCGCGCCGCCGTCCTCACTGCTGATGTTGCCGGAGAAGAGGGTGTCGCTGATGGCCGCGTTGCTGTAGAGGCGCAGCGCACCACCGCTCAGCAGCGTGCCGTTGCTGTGGAATTCGCTGCCGCGGATGGAAACATCCGTGCAGGCCGGTCCTACGAGCATCGCGCCGCCGCCGTAGTATCCGACTTCGATGTTCTTGTCGAAGACGCAGGCATTGACGTCGACCGTGGCGCCGCCGTTGATGAAGATCGCCGAGCTGATGTTGTCCTCAAAGGTACATTTGTCGAGGGTCAGCGGGGTGTAGGCCGTGGTATAGATCGCGCCGCCGTACGAATAGTCGTAGAGGGCGTCACTCACGGTAATGTAGGCCAGGTTCGACAAGAACTTGCAGCCGATGAACCGCGGATTGGCGTCTTCCTGGAACACTACGCCACCGGCCACGAGGGACCAGCTGGAGCCGCCCGCGGCACTGGCGAGGGGGTCTCCCTCGTTGTTCGGGTACGGGTCCTGGATATCGGAGCCCGGACCGGGTCTGCCGCCGAGTCCGCCGCCGGCGTTCGTGGCGTAACAGTTGGTGAAGGTGCAATCCTCGAAGAGGGCGTCACTGTCGGCCTGGCAATAGACCGCGCCGCCGCGGCCGTCGCCGTAGCCGTAGGCGCCGTCACCGCCCGTGCTGGCCCAACCGCTGCCGCGGTTGATCTGGGTGCCGTCGCCGCCGTGGCCGCCGATGCCGCCTTTCGCGGCGCAATTATCGAAGGTGCAGGAGATGAACGAGGGCTTGCTGCCGCTGAGGCAGGCCACCGCGCCGCCGTAACCATCGCCTTCGCCGGAGCCACCGTCGCCGCCCCAGTAGCCGTCGGTCGTGGCGGTCGTGAGGGTGATGTCGGGGCCATCCCCGCCGTCGCCGCCCCAGGCCGCAACCACGGTGCAGTCGCGGAACACGACGTTCTTGAAGGTCGGGCTGCTGCCGTTGGTGCACAACACCGCGCCGCCGAAGCCGTCGCTGATGACGGAGGTGCCGCCGCCCATCTTAGACGGGGGTTCCGTATCGTTCGGGTCGTAGATCGGACCGAGCGAATAGCCCGGCAGGCCGCTGTCGACGCCGACGGCGCCGACGTAGAAGCCGTTGCGGATCGTCACGCCGGTGATAAGGCAGTTGGCGTCTTCGCCGCTGTGGAAGTAGAAGGCACGCCGGCTGACCACCTCGCCATCCACGATTCCGTAGCCGCCGCAGTCGATGATCGTGTTGGCGACCACGTTCGGATCGTTCGGGTTCTGGGACGTGATCGTGATGTTCTTACCGGCCATGTCGACGCCGTTCGGGTCGACGATGTTGTGCGGTATGCCCTGCGCGAGAATGATGATGGTGTCGCCGTACGGGGCCATGGCCACGGCTTCCCCGAGAGTGGGTACGCCGCGCGGCACCTCGATGATCAGGGTGGTGTCCTTCTCGAATTCGACGGTGACCGTCTTGTCCTCGGCGCCCATCGTGACGGTGTTGGTCAGGGACTTCCAGGCCGGCGTGATATCGGTGCCGGTCCACTGTTTGACGCGGTATTCCAGTTCGGGAGTCGCCGTCAGCGTGACCTGAGCGAACTCATGATAGTACCCGCTGGAGGGCTGGACGATGCCGTGCCCGCCGATGACGTTGACGGTCAACTTGTACCGGCCCTGGCCCGCGTAGTGGTAGCCCATATCCACCGTCCCGGTATCGGCGTGATAGTCCGTCCGGGTCGTGAACTGGTTGAGGCCCAGCAGGGCCGAGGCCGTGTTGCCGGCGTCGACGCACGGACTGTTGACGCTCTGCCCGGCCGCCGTCTGGCTGAGGAAGTACCCGCCGGTGAACAGCGGGTTGGTGTCGATATTGTTCGCGGACCAGTTGAGGATGCGTCCCGCCTCGACATAGACCGCGTCCTTGCCGCCCTGCACGTCGCTGAAGGAGACGCTGAGGGTGGCCGGCCGCTGGATATAGACATCGTCGCTCCGGCTGCCGATGGCGATCTGCTTGCCGATCTGGCCGGTGTTGTTCCAGACGATGCTGTTGATCAGGGTCGTGTTGCTCTCGTACGAGCAGGACAGCGCCCCGCCGCGGCCGCGATCGGCCACGTTGGGGTCATTCGCCTTATTGTCGACGATCGTGCAGTTCTGGATCGTCGGGGCCGCGTCCCAGTTCGAGGTGACGCCGCCGCCTTCGATCGTCGCGGTGTTGCCCTTGAGCAGACAGTTCTTCAGCATGGGCGTGGAGGCGCCGCCGAAGTAGACGCCGCCGCCGGCGCCGCGCATCGTGTTCTGGGAGATGACGCAGTTCTCGATCAGCGCGTTGGATCCCCAGCACAGCAAACCGCCGCCGGAGCCCGCGCCGCCCGGAACCCGGGTCACGCGGTCCAGAATCGTGACCGTCGCGAAGTTGGCGTCGGTCGCGCTGGGACCACGGTACAGGACGCTCTGGTAGTTCAGGCCGCCCGTATTGGCGCCGATGCTCGTGTCCTTGATCCACGGCGTGCCGTCGACCCACCACAAACCACCGCCTTCATGGGCGGAGTTCCCGTGTACGTAGGAGTCCCGCATGGTGACGTCGGCGTTCATGCCATACCAGTACAGACCGCCGCCGTACGTCGCGGAGTTGTTCTCCACACGACTCTGGCACACGGTGAGGGTGGTCGGGCTGTCTTCGCTGTCCAGAATGCCCGCGTAGATCGCGCCGCCGCGATCGTCGGCGAGGTTGCCCGTGAACGTACAGTTATTGACGTCGAGGACGCAGGCGGACGGAGCGTAAATGCCGCCACCGCTGCCGGAGCTGCCATAGATGTCGGCCACATTCGCCAGATACTGGCAGTTCTCCAGCGTTAGCGCGCAGCCATTTTCAAGAAGCTGGGCGCCGCCGTTACCGGCCGCCCGGTTATCCCGCAGCACGCAGTCGATCAGCGTGCCGGCGGAACCCGCGCCGTAATACTCGGCGCCGCCGGGGCCGCCCTCGCACCAGTTCGAGCTGAGGGTGCAGTCCTTGATCTTGATGACGCAGTCGGCGCCGTAATAGATGGCGCCGGCCTTGCCGGAGGTGCTGGACTCGACGCTTACGCCATCTTCACCATTCGCGCCGCCCTCAGCTGTATCGTCGCCGCCCGCGCCGCC
>CAYQXM010000040.1:0-42606 GCA_964421295.1 uncultured Pirellulales bacterium | reverse complement strand
GGCATGGTCGCCGCCGGGGTCGTGGCCGAGAAGCTCGTCATGGTCAGCGACACGCACGGTATCCGCCGGGACATCAACGATCCCGAAAGCTGGGTCAGCTCTCTCAACGAGACGCAGATCAAGGAGATGATCGACACCGGTATCATCACCGACGCCATGTTCCCCAAAGTCGAGGCGTGTCTGATCGCGCTGGAGGCCGGGGTCGGCAAGACGCACATCATCGACGGCCGGATCGACCATTCCCTGCTCCTGGAAATCTATACCGCTAGAGGCATCGGCACCGAGATCGTTCGGGGCAGGTGACGGGGGTCACCGACGCCCTTCCGGCGTTCCACGACCCCCCAAGCGAGTTTCTTTCTCAAATCGGGCCTTTTGGGCATAGTGCTGAAACTATTGAATGGAACCGACGTATTTCGGGGACGACATATATGAAAACACAGGAAACGATTGAGCTGTTCAACAAGTACGTGATCGCCAACTACGGCCGTCTGCCGCGGGTCATGGTCAAGGGCGAAGGCTGCTACATCTACGATGCCGACGGCAAGAAGATCCTGGACATGTTTCCCGGCTGGGCCGTCAGCGGCATCGGCCACTGCCACCCCAAGGTGGTCGACGCCGTCCGCAAACAGGTGGGCGAGCTGATTCACATGGACAATACGTTCTACAGCGAGCCACAGGGCCTGCTGGGCAAGATGCTCAGCGAGCGTGCTTTCGGCGGCAAGTGCTTCTTCTGCAACAGCGGCGCCGAGGCCAACGAAGCAGCGCTCAAGCTGGCACGGCTGCACACCCCTCAGGGCAAGTACAAGTTCATCACGTGCGAGGGCAGCTTCCACGGCCGGACCTTCGCGACGGTAACAGCCACCGCCCAACCGAAGTATCACGAGGGCTTCCTCCCCCTGCTGCCGGGTTTCATCTACATTCCGTTCAACGACGTGGGCGCGCTGAAGGCGGCGTTCTCCGACGAGGTAGCCGGCGTGCTGGTCGAGCCGATTCAGGGCGAAGGCGGCATCAATGTCGCGACCCCGGAATTCCTGGGCACCATCCGCGAGATGTGCGATAAGCACGGCGCCATGATGATCCTCGACGAAGTCCAGACCGGCATGGGCCGCACGGGAAAATGGTTCGGGTATCAGCATTTCGACGTCGAGCCGGACATGATCACGATGGCCAAGACCCTCGGCGGCGGCACCGCCATCGGCGCCATGATGGCCAAGCCGGAAGTCGCCGCGTCGCTCGTGCCGGGCAAGCACGCCTCCACCTTCGGCGGCAACTGCCTCGCCTGTGCGGCGGCGATCGCCACCATCGAAGCCATCGAGGAAGACCATCTGCTTGAGAACACCGTCAAAATGGGCGAGTACGCCCAGAACAAGCTCCGTCGTCTGAAGGACAAGCACTCCATCATCGATCACGTGCGCGGCAAGGGCCTGATGATCGGTATTCAACTGACCGGTCCCGGCTCGGCCATCGTGGCCAAGTGCCTGGAGAAGGGCCTGCGCATCAACTGCACGCATGATACTGTGATCCGCTTCATGCCGCCCATGATCGTGACGGCCGAGCAGATCGACCAGGCCATCGACATTTTCGACAGCGTTCTGTCCGAGGGTTAACCATGCAAGATTTCCTTGCTATCAGTGATTGTTCCAGCCAGGAACTTCACGACCTGCTGGAGGAAAGCCGCAAGCTGAAGGCCGTGTACAAGTCCGGCAAGCGCGATTTGTGCCTGGCCGGCAAGACCCTGGCCATGCTCTTCGAGAAGCCCAGCCTCCGCACGAGGATCAGCTTCCACGTGGCCATGACCGACCTTGGCGGCGACCCGATCTACGTCAAGCCGGAAGATATCGGCGGCATCGGCAAGCGGGAGCCCGTCAAGGACATCGCCCGCATTCTGAGCCGGTATGTGCACGGCATCATGGCCCGCACGTTCGAGCACAGCACCGTGACGGAACTGGCCAAGTACGCCAGCGTGCCGGTGATCAACGCGCTGACCGACTGGTCGCACCCGTGCCAGGCCATGGCGGACGCCCTGACGATCCAGGAGCACTTCAGCCGGCTCGACAAAATCCACATCGCCTTCATCGGCGACGGCAACAATGTCGCCCGCTCGCTGGCCTTCGCGGCCGCCAAGCTGGGAATGAAGCTGACGGTTGCCTCCCCCGCCGGGTATGAGCTGGACGGCGGCACGATTCGAACCGCCAACGCCATCCTGGCCGACTGCACAGTGCAGGTGCGCGATCCGCGCGCCGCGGTGGCCGATGCGGATGTCATCTACACCGATACGTGGGTGAGCATGGGCCAGGAGGAAGAGAAAGAAAAGCGCCTGCGCGACTTCGCCGACTACGGGATCGATAAGGCCCTGGTGGCGGCGGCGCCGAAGCACGTGAAGATCATGCACTGCCTGCCCGCCTATCGCGGCTATGAGATCACCGACGAGGTCACCGAGTCGCCCAACTCGATCATCTTCGACCAGGCTGAGAACCGCCTGCACTTTCAGCGCGCTCTGCTCAAGAGGCTGATGGCCTGACGACGCGTGAGGCTGCCATTCCCGCGGGGTCCCATGCTTACGCAAGCATAAGCATGGCTATGAGTCGCCGTGCCTCAGCATGCCTGTGCGAGCACAGGCATAACACCCGGCGCAGCTATCGGGAAGAGACAGGGTTGTTTCGCCGAGCCTCTCGAATCGCTTCACTCAGGGTATTGATGAAGCCGTCGAATGCGACTGGGTCGGGGAGATTGTGCCAGAGACGAATCTGGTGAAAGGACTCGCCTTTGAACACCGTGACATCGCTGAACCCGAAACAAACCCCGACCGCCAGGAAGAAGGTGGCAAACGCAAACAGCAGTCCCCAAACCATCGCCGTTGCGGCTGCGTTGTCGTGCCCGGTTCTGAATCCGCAACGCAGCAGTACCACAGCCAGCGCAAGGGTAGTCAAAGAGATCGCGGCTTTGCCCAGCGGCACTCGCTTGATGCGGAGCGGCTCCGGCTCAAAACTGTCGAGATTGAAACGCTCCTGTTCCAGAGAAAGCCCGTGACGATACTCAACCTTCAGTACGTGTCCGTCGATCGTGAATTGTCGGCTCGATAGAAAGCGTCTCTGAGTTATCGTAGGCGTTGGCTCGCTTGTCGGCATCGTCTCTCTCCATAACTGACCGGGCCCAAACCAGTGAAACATTCCTGGTACACGTTACCGAATGGACTGTCGCCTGTCAATCTCGTGCGCGGAGGTAGGCGAGGATCTCGCCGCGTGCGCGCAGGTTCCCCTGAGCGGTGTAGGTGTCGATGCGCTTCTGTTCTTCGCCGATCAGCTCGGCGCGTGTGCCGCGGAGTTGGCCCTGTGAGTGAACGGTCACTTCATCCCAGGGTTGCGGCCGGCCGGGGTGGCTGTATACCTGCAACGATGGGTACTGCCGGATGGCTTCGCTCACGACCGTGATGAACGCCCTTTCCTGGTGGAAGGGAACCGAGACGACAATGAGTCTGCCGTAGCCCTTGGCTCGGGCGTGGCGCACCACCGTCTGCGCTTCGATCAGGGTGTGCAGGAGCGGCACCGGTTCCATCGGGACATCTTCGATGCTTTTCTCGGGAATACCATAGTCTATCATCGCCCGGCGATACGCGGTGGCACCGATGTAGCCGCTCTTGGGCGCACAATCCGAAATGAGAAGCTTGCCCACTCGACCTTCATGGAGAAGCCGCCGGGCCGCGTGAAAGACACTCTGTTGATTAGGCTCGGTCTCAGCGAACAGATATGCTGCGTCCGCCTGCTCGGGCAGCACGTCACACAGAATCCTCAGTAGTAGTTCCATGCCAAGGTTGGCAGTCACGGTCCCATCCTCAAACGACCTGCATCGGCGGTTACTCTTGAGTTCAATACTGGTGGGCCATTGTACCCGAACCGTGCGGATGGTCCAGAGGCTTTCGAGAGCACTCAATCGATTGGGCTTGCGACCAGCGGAGCAGGTGCGGGCACGACCTTGGAGGATATGGTGCCGTGGCTGTGGTCGGCCACGCGGTGCGTCGTCGTGTTGTACTTGTAGGCCGTCCCGTAGGGACAGACGGGGGCGCCGTCGGGGAAGTAGTTGGTGTCACCCGTCAGGTCGGACAACTGGGCGGGCCAGGCGTCTTTGGCCGTGTGCCATAGCTCCAACTGGGAATTGAGGTGCTTGACGTTCGCCGTGCAGGCGTTGATCTTGGCATTGGTAGCACTTTCGCTGATGCGAGGAACAGCGATCATCGCCAGTGCACTCAGGATCAAGACCACGACGAGCAATTCGACAAGCGTGAACGCGCTCTTCCGCCCCATAATATGTCCCTTCCACACAGATGCATGGTGATCCGAGTATCTCATCGGCACAGAGGGGGTATGGCTTTAGCGGGAAGACAACATCAGCTGCGCTGTCACTCGATGGCGGACACAATCACGACGCCGTCATTCGGGTCCGTGATCGGAGGCGCATCGGCCTCCAGAACGATGTGGCAGGCGGTCAGGGGCGGGATCGTGTAGGCGAACGAATTCGAGCCGATGGGACCGACCGGGGCGATCTCGGTGATGGCGGGACTGGTGCTATCGAAGGCCCAGACACGACCCTTCGAATAGACTTGCGGACCGGCGATGTTGAACGTTCCCGATATGAACTGATCGAGACTCTTGTTCAAGACGATCAAATGCAGCCGGTTATCATTGACATCGGAGACCGAAGCATAGATCGAGCTATCTTCCTTGTCGGACATTGTAGACGCCACTGAGGTGTCACCGAAGGTCGAGCCGCCGCCGTCGTAGTCCCGATACAACTGGAACGCCGCGTTGAGATACGGCGCTCCATCACCCCAGTAGGCGGCAATGTACACGCCGTACTTGCCGAAGATGCCCAGTGCGTCTGCAGTCGCGATCCCACCGGAATAGTGGTTCGGGGCGCCATAACTGTATTCCGTGATCGACAGGCGCGTGCCGGGATAGTACGCCTCGATGGACGCCAGCAGCGGCGGCAGGATCGGCAGATACTGGCTGTTCCACTGCTCGATCCAACTGCTCTCGTGATAGTCACTGTCCCAAAGCGAGCGCGGCGCCTGCATTCGGGCATACGCGTTGGCCCGGCCGTAGCTCGACCGCGACTCCGTGATGCGCACGTCGTCGGTGTCACGTGCCTCGGGATACCAGTGCACATCCAGAACATCGAGCAGCCGCTGGCCCGCGCGGCCCTCCGCCGCCTTCATCCGGGCCAGGTAGTAGTCGACGAACCAACGGTACCCCCCTTTGACGCTGCTCCAATCGGGAGCGTTCTGCAGGTTGAGGTACGCGTTGAATCCGTACAGCACGGGGCCCAGCATCTGGGCATTCGGGTCCACCGCCTTGACCGCCGTGGCCAGCGCGACGCTGCGGTCGCACAACTCCGCGCATCCGACTTTGTTCGGATGGATGCGTGGATGCGTGCTGGACCACAGCCCTGGCTCGTTGTCCATCGAGTAGAAGCGTACGCCCCGCCCGGCGCCGGCGCTGCCGTAGCGATTGACGAGGAAGTTGACGCACTCGTCGACATACACGAAATCGTCCGTCGTGTCGGGCCCGCTGCGCGGATGGCAGAATGCCGTGCCCTTGGCGAACACGACCTGTTTCCAGCGTGCCGACGGAGCCGTCTGTGCGGTCGTGACAGCGCCGACATCATCCGCCGCAACATAGCCGGCCATGGGGAGCGTCAGAATTGTTGCCTGACCGGCGGCCAGCGCCGCATCGTGGAAACTGGTCAGGCAGATGCCCGGAATGAGCTGCTGCGAGGCCGGCAGGTTCCGCACCATGTAGCGATCGCTGTTGTGATACCAGTCGTTGCCGGCGTTCGAGAAGTTGTTCTCCCAATTATACCCGGTGAGCCGGTTGCCGCCGCTGCGCCGGAGAGTGAACCAGGATCCGCCGGCGAAGTTGGCACCGTAGACATAGGGGCTGATCGCACGGCGCCCGGCCTGCGTATCGATCGTGTAGACGACCGTCAGATCGGCCGGGGCCGCAGTGGCCAGAACCGCGGCAATCATCAGTGATTCGACCCACATCATCTCTCTCCTCTCATATGATGTCACCCACCTGACGCAGCAGGCTTGACTTTGACCGCGATATCCTTCGTGAAGTCGGGAAAAGCGATGCGGAGTTGTCCCGACGCGGCGGATCCAGTCACGCTCTGGAGGACGCCCCCCGCGCCGCGGGTGGCGTGGAACTCGATCGTATACGGCCCATCGTTCAGGCCGCGCAGGACGACACCGGCGCCGGAGAAGGTCCCGTACGCGGTGCGGCCATAGGAGCTGCCCACATCGTGCACCCACAGGTAAGCGTGGTCCCTGCCGGATAGGCCGACGAATTCGAGGCAACCCTTGTTGGGACTGATGAATTCGTAGCTGCCGATGTGGAACCAGTCCTGGCCTGTGTTCTCGATCTTCACCGCGTGCGGACCGGCCGGCAGAGCGACCTCGATCACGAAGTTCGTCGCGCCATTCGTATACATCGATGCGAACGTCTGCTGGGCATCCACCAGCACGCGCAGCTTGTTGTTGCCCCAGCCGGAGACCTCCTGCACGTGAATCCGGAGCACGTCACCCTCCACCAGATTGATGTTGAACGTCGGATTGGAGCGGAGCGTGCTCTTGGACGAGCCGTGCAGCCAAGCCGAGAGCTTGTCGGTCCCCGGCATACTGCCATCCGCCTGGACCGTGAACGTCGTCTGCGTCGATACGGCGTAGAAATCGTCCAAGCCGGGGCTGACCTGGATGCAGTGCGGCAGGCCGGTGGTGTCGAGGTCGGCCCGGGCAAGATTCCACGCCGCCAGGTCCTCGCCCTGGGCATACCTCGCCAGGGGCGTGAACACGCCATAGAGGTTCAGCGGCTCGATATAGCAGTCCCACCACCACAACGCCGCCACCGATTTGCGGTGGAAGGCACTCCAGATGCCATTGTGCAGATCGAGGCCCTCGATCATCTGCGTCTTGTACGGTTCCGACAGACTGCTGACGGTCTGCTCCGCATGCAGGCCGCCACCGGTGCCGCCGACGCCGAACTCGGCCATGAGGATCGGTTTGCCGTAGCCGGCGAGTCGCGTCGTCGCGCTGTCGAGCGCCGCCACCGTCTCCGAGCCATAGTGGTGCACCTGGACCACGTCGATCCTGTTCAGGCCCCAGAGCGCCTCGAAGCCCGAACCATCGCTGCTCGTTGTGATCAGGTGATCGAAAGGATCGATCGCGGCGACATAGTTCGCCATTTCCTCGTGCCACGCGACCACATGCGCCGGCTTGGTTTGCCAGCCGTTGGTATACTGAACCTCGTTCCACAACTCCCACGCGAAGATAGCGCTGGAATACCCCCAGCGGGCAACAATGTAGCGGAACTTGTTCCTGGTCAGCCGGATCGCTTCCCGATCCGTGAAGAAGTCCTCGGCGTTCTTGAGAAAGCCGCCGTCGGTCTGGGCATTGGCAATATTGTAGGGATTCTCACTCCAGTTGGAATTGACGTTCGTGCTGAATTGACCGTGATGCTGCAGGGCCAATTGAATCGCGATGCCGTTCTGCTCCGCCAGCTCGACGACGCGGTCGAGCTTCCAGGCCATTTCGAGGCTGAGCCGACCCACGCCGTGATAGTAGCTGCTGGCGCGTGTGCTCCATTCGAGCGTCAGTCCCTCGTAGAAGTGCGTCATCCAGATGCGGGTCCAGTTCTCCCCCACGCCGCTCATCGACGCGAAGATGCGTTCCCAGTCACCCGGGCCTTTGGGCATCCAGCCGACATCTTGTCCGATAGGCAGGTACGGCCGCCCGCTGCTATGACGCAGGCAGTGCCGATCCCGGGAATCCTGACGGATGATGCCCCTCGCGTCGCTTTCCACACAGGTGAAGGTCACGTCCGGCTCGACCGTGGTCACGCCGCTCGAATCGACGATCGTGATCTGGCTCACCTGGTGCTGGCCCAGTTGCGCGGGCGCGAAGCGTACCTTCCAGCACGGATTGCGCACATTGACGTAGCGTCCGCCGGCGTAGTCGTATTCCTTATAGAAGAACGCCGGTACCGTCACCTCGCTGCCGTCCGGCAGCATGAGCACCGCCTGGATATCCACCGTGCTCACATCGAAGGGATTGTCGTACAGTTCGGAAAGGGCGAAGGTCAGCTCGAACTTCGCGTATTGACCGACGGTCTCGGCGTTCTGCGACAGCGACGTGACCGCGACCCCGGCCGGGGCGGACATCTGCAGAAGACAGACAACACCGAGCACGAGCCCGAATTTTGCCGACATGAACGACCTCCTGTGGCTTGACCCACGCCCTGTCGCCACTTGCTCTATTGTACAGAATCGCAGCCCCTGCGTCCAAGTTTTCCCTTTGCCGGCAAGGAGTGAGGAATTCCCCATGCTTGCCAGCAAACCAATTCTGGCTATCATGGTGCGAATCATGAACCGAACCTCACTGACACGTTTTGCCTGGCTGTCCATCGCGGCGGCGGTGCTGACGATCGGGTTGAAGACCGGCGCCTATCTCATCACGGGGTCGGTGGGTCTGCTGTCCGATGCGCTCGAATCCGTGGTCAATCTGGCCGGGGCGCTGATGGCCCTGGCCATGCTCTCTGTCGCCGCGCGTCCGGCAGACGAGGATCACGCCTACGGCCACGGCAAGGCGGAATACTTTTCGAGCGGTTTCGAAGGGACCCTGATTCTCGTCGCCGCTACGGGCATCGGCATCGCCGCTGTCCAGAGGTTGCTCGCCCCAAGAGAGTTGGAAGAGATCGGCATCGGGTTGGGTGTGTCCATTCTGGCTTCCGGCGTGAACCTGGCGACCGCGCTCATCCTGCTCCGGGCCGCGAAGCAGCACAATTCGATCACCCTGAGGGCCAGCGCCTATCACTTATTGACGGACGTATGGACCTCGGTAGGCGTCGTGGGGGGCGTGGGCGGGGTCGCCGTGACACACTGGCTGTGGCTGGACCCGGTGGTCGCCATTCTGGTGGCGGCCAATATCGTCTGGTCGGGCGTTCGTATCGTGCGCGATTCCGTGCGCGGCCTGATGGACGCCGCCCTGCCACCCGAGGAACGGGCCCTGGTCTGCAAGGCGCTCGAGCCGCACAAGCAGGCGGGCGTACAGTATCATGCACTGCGCACCCGCCGGTCGGGAGCAATGCGATTCGTCTCGCTGCACGTACTGGTCCCCGGCGCCTGGACGGTCCAGCGCGGCCATCGATTGCTGGAGCGCATCGAAGCCGATATCCGGGCCGCGCTGCCGAACGTAACGGTGTTCACGCACCTCGAATCGCTCGGCGACCCCGCCTCGTGGGACGATGTGGCGCTCAAAGCTCCCTCATCCGATACTTCGGACAAACCTCCGCAGGCGTCGAACGATCTGAAGGCCGCTCCCTGATTCATCCCTCTCTTGCCGGATGCACCGACCTCCCTTATACTGCACGTCGTAATTTGTTTCATGGCAGGCTGAACGATATGAATGAAAACATGACACACCTTGACCGGCCCGTGACCGACATCGCGCAGAAGGACTTCACCGTGCTGCGCCAGTCGCTCACGGTCCAGGAGGCTCTGGACGCCATCCGCCGGCAGGAGATCGGCGAGACGATCGTCTACTTCTATATCATCGATGACCAGGATCGTCTCGTGGGCGTCGTGCCCACCCGGCGCCTGCTGACCGCCGCCCTGAACCAGCAACTGTCCGCGATCATGGTGTCCCGCGTGATCAGCATCCCGGATGCCGCCACCGTCCTGGAAGCGTGCGAATTCTTCGCCATGCACCGGCTCCTCGCCTTCCCCGTGGTCGATGCGCAGCAGCATATCGTCGGCACGGTGGACGTGAACATGTTCACGGAAGAGGTGTTCGACGTCGCGGAGCGGGAGAGCGCCGACGACATCTTCGAGGCCATCGGTTTTCGCGTGTCCCAGGTGCGTGACGCGGCGCCGACGCGGATATTCCGCTACCGCTTTCCCTGGCTGGCAGCGACGATCAGCAGCGGCCTGATTTGCGCGCTGCTGGCCAGTATGTTCGAGACCACGCTGGCAGAGAGCATCGTGTTGACGTTCTTCCTCACGTTGATGCTCGGACTCGGCGAGAGCGTCGGCACACAATCCATGACCGTGACGATCCAGACGTTGCGTGCGACCCGGCCGACGCTACCATGGTATCTCCGGAGCCTCTGGCGGGAATTGCGAACAGCCCTGCTGCTCGGCGCGTCCTGCGGCGTCATCGTGGCTCTCGCCGCCCTTCTGTGGCGCCGGGAGCCCTTGCCGGCGGCCATCATCGGCGGCAGCATCCTGTTGTCTCTGTGCGCGGCCTGTCTGATCGGTTTGAGCATCCCGGCTCTGCTGCACGCATTGCGCCTGGACCCCAAGATCGCCGCCGGCCCCCTGACCCTCGCCCTGGCGGATATCTTTACCTTGCTGTTCTATTTTAGCCTCGCCGCCCTATTCCTGTAGAACGGCCCCCGCAAGAAAATTCCCCTTTTTCAAGTTGACAGGAATCGCCCGTGTGTTATACTCATGTATAACACTATAGCAGTTAGATTGAATAGGGGCATCTGCCATGTTCATCCGCATTGAGCCATCCTCGTCGGCGCCGATCTACCGGCAGATCAAGGATCAGATCAAGTACCAGATCGCCGCGGGGATGCTGAAAGCCGGCGACAGGGTCCCCAGCGTGCGGCAGTTGGCCGGACAACTGGCGGTGAACCAGAACACCATCCTCAAGGTCTACAACGAACTGTGCCGGGAGCGTATCCTGCAGGTGGACCGCGGCAACGGCACGATCGTAGCTTCGGGAACCCCAACCATTCCGATGAGCGAGCGAAGGAAGGCTGTGGCTGCTCTGCTGCGGGAGGCGGCCGTGCAGGCCATTCATCTCGATATCCCCCTGGAGCAGACACACGCGCTGCTCGACAAAGAATATCAGGCCATCGAGGCCGAGAGAAAGCGGAGTCCTCATCATGACTGAGACAGCAATTTCCATCAGCGAGGTGCATTTCGCCTACGGTCGCCGGAAAGTACTGGAGGGCGTGACCCTGGACGTCCCGGCGGGATCAGTCTTCGGGTTCCTGGGCCGCAACGGCGCAGGAAAAACCACGACGATTCAGCTTCTGCTGGGCTTGCTCGCTCCGCACCGCGGCCGATGCCGGGTGGGCGGACATGATCCGCAGACGGAAGCCATCGCCGTGCGCCGGGCCGTCGGCTACGTGGCCGAGGACCAGCAGATGTATGACTGGATGCGAGTCGAACAGATCATCGGCTGGACGAGCAGCTTCTACCCGACGTGGGATCGCGCCTACGCCGAGCAACTGCTGCGTCAGTTCGACCTGCCGGCCAAGGGCAAGATCAAGACGCTATCCAAGGGCCAAAACACCCGCCTGGCCCTCTTGCTCGCCCTGGCCCATCGGCCGAAGATCGTCATTCTGGACGACCCCACGCTGGGTCTCGACCCCATCGCCCGCAAAGAGTTTCTGCGCAGCGTCGTCACGCTCCTCCAGGCGGAGGGGGCGACCGTATTCTTTTCGAGTCACCTGCTGTACGAGATCGAGCCCGTGGCGGATTGGATCGCCATCCTGGACCAGGGCCACATCGTCAAGGCCGCTCCGACGGACGAACTGCGGGAAACGGTCCGACGATTCGTATTTCGTCCTAAAGCCACCGCCGGCCTGTCCCAATTTCCCGGAGTGCTCGATGCCGTGCAACAGGATGGCCAATGGAGCGTGACGATCGAGGGGGCGAACAAAGGAACCCGTACCGCTCTGAACGAAATGGCCGGTGACACGCTGGAGGAAACCGGCCTGAACCTCGACGAAATCTTCGAAGCCTACGTAATCGGCAACCGCGGCCGGGAGGTGGCCCCATGCTGAAGGCACTGCTGTGGAAGGAGTGGCAGGAACAGCGCTGGCACGCGGCTCTCGCAACAGTCTGGCTGCTCGGCATGATGGGCATGGGCCTCAGGGCTCGAATCATGCCCGATGCTGTGTTCCTCGGCATCGTGGGGATTCTCACAGCGATTGCCCTTCCGGCATTCGTCGGCATGCAACTATTCGCTTCAGAACGCAAGAACGGGACGCTGGTCTACTTGATGGTTCAGCCCGTCAGCCGCAGCCACGTTCTGGCAGCCAAAGTGATTGTGGGGCTATTGGCCTGGGTGACACCCATGCTGATCTGCGGAATAGTCGTTTGGCTGACCGTGGGCGGGCGGGAAATCAACTCCTCCGAACTGATGGGCAGAATTGCCGTCGTGATTGTCTTTGGCAGCGCGCTATTTGCCTGGCAGCTTCTGGCGGGGTTGGAGTGCCGACGGGAAGAGACCTACCTTCTGGCCAGTGCCATGGTCTTGACCGGCTGGATCCTGCACGGCGGGGCTCTCGGCGGTCTCTATGAACTCTTCGGCTTTTGGGCCCTTGCTGTGAACCCCTTTGCTCTTCTGATTCCACTTCCCGGACAAAGCTATGACGTCCGGGACGTGATGACCGTACAGAGCCTGGTTCTGGTCGGACTGGCAGTGGCTCTGCTGTTCCGCTTTCTCAGGCTCCGGGAGGGAAGATCATGACATCATGGAGACCCTATCTTTGGAAGGAATTCCGTGAGAACCGGAGGCTGGGACTGACGTCCTTTGGAGTATTCGTCGGAATCGGTCTGATTCCGCCGCTCATCGACGCGGCGCGTTTTCCGGAAAAGGCGAACTGGCGCGATGGGTACGCCTTCCTCGTGATGCTGCTTGGCGGACCAGTCTTGGCCATCGTGGCCGGCGTGCATGCTTGGGGGCGGGAACAGGGAGCGATCGCGCGTTTCTGGGGCGCCCAACCGATTGATTGGCCTCGCTGGCTGCTGAGCAAATATGTCACAGGGCTGGCCCTGATAGGTCTGGTCTGCTGGGTGCCGCTTCTTTGGGCTCACGCGTGGGGCCCTTCCGGCGACCCGAACTATTCCCCGCCCGACGCCATAGCCATGTCCCTGGCGTACAGTCTGATTCTCTTGCTGATCTACAGCATCTCTTTCACGCTGGGACAGTGCATCCGCGGCGTGGTTCGTGCCGCGGGGGCAACGGCATTGATCATCCTCATGCCCTTGGTGGTCCAGCCGTTAACCTGGTTGAGCGTGATCGTGCTGGGCCGAATTGAGGAGCACACCCTGAGTGGGCGCTCGTATGCCGCTTTCGCGACAGCTATGGCGGGGCTCAGCCTCGCGATGCTGGGGCTCGCCGGCATCTTCTTCCGACGACGCCTCCGGATTGACGCGGACCGGCGCACGCTGGGTTGGTCACTCGCGCTCATTTCGCTGGTGCTGGCAGCCGGCGCGGTCTTTCCCATAGGCGAGAGTCTGTCGGCACAACAGGTGATTCCTCTGCCCGTCACTCAAGAGAGCAGAGTCTGCGATATGGCAACCGATGGCAACAACGTGCTGGTACTGTTCTCCCGACGTACGGCTCCCGGAAGCTCGAAGGAACGTCAGTACGGTCTTGTCGGCGTACATGTCGGTGGCAGGAAAACCACCATGCAGGAACCGGTTTGGTTTGATGATCCAGGGCAGCGGCAGAACCTCTATCATACTTCCGCTGCACCTGATCTGGTGTGGTCTACAGAGAACCCCTCCCTGGCTTATTTGATTGTCACGCGGACGGATTGGCCGGACAGGACTGCGAGGGAGCAGACCCACACGCTGTACACGATTGCCCTTGACCCCAGGCGGGCGGAATCGCGGGTCCACCACGTCGAGCTGGACCCACTGCTGGGCGCATCCGTCGCCTATCTCACTTCATGCGTCTATCGACAACGTCTCTACATCTACTCTGAGGAATACTCCAATGTCAGACTGCTGACCTTCTCGTTGGCCAACCCGGAGGCCCCTTCGCTGATTGAGAATGATGTTTCCATGCGAAGAATCAGTTGGCAGCCTGACCGGGTTTCAGATCGGTATCGGATCCAGTTGACCTCCATCCCACATCTGGAGGACTCTGCTCGTCTTGAGATCACTCATGATCTGGCCCGCGGCACCTGGGTGCCGGCCGGAGACGGCCGGATTCTGTTGTCTCGGCGCGATCCCAGCAGTCCTGCCCCGCGGCTGGTGTTGTGCCAGGCCGATCCGGCACAAGACGGCGTCCTGCCCCTTCGTCCTGTGGCGCAGCACCGGAGTGCGATCATCGAGGCCTTATTCGGGTCGTACGGCGACCTGTACTACTCGGACGGTCTGGCCTATCAGCCAACCGGCAGATCGGTCTCGGTTTACCGAATCGACGATGTCGGCCATGTCGCGAGAGTCGGCCATTACGCCGTGGACGAGAACTTGACGGCCGTAGCCCCGCTGCCGCACCATCGAGTTATGATCGGTGGTCAGAGGCTGCACGTCCTGGATCTGTCTGATCGGGTATCCCGCTGAGCCGGGGTGAGGCGTGCCTCATCTCCACCAATGCCGCGGCTTCCGGCCAGCCCGGCATTCCCGCATGTGGCGCAGGACGATGCTTGACGTGTGACAGAGCCTGGGCGATGATGAGCGGCGTGACGTTCATGCTCATCCGGAAAGGAGAAGAGAAATGGACCGTAGAAGCGCGGGTACCGCCATCGTTGCCCTCATCGTTCTGGTGGGATTGACTTCTGTTCCTGCTGTCTTCGGCCACGCGGCCGCCGCGCCGCCGGCAGGCGAGAGAGGCGTCAGGGCCGGCCGGGCGGCATTGGGGCCGATGATCGTGTCGCCTGAGGTCACTGCGGATCGGCATATTACTTTTCGCATCATAGCGCGCGAGGCGAACAGCGTCAGTCTCACGGGCAGTGACATCCCCGGCAACGGCCAAGGCGCCAAGATGACCAAAGATGCCAATGGCGTCTGGGCGGTTACCCTCGGCCCGGTCGGTCCCGGAGCGTACCGATATACGTTCAATGTGAACGGCGTGGCTACGGTCGATCCGCGCAGCCCGATGGTCAGCGAATCGAACAATAACGTCTGGAGCCTTGTCTGTGTCCCCGGCTCGGACTTCATGGACACGCGCGAGGTGCCCCACGGCGCGGTGGCGGCGGTCACGTACCATTCGACGACGCTGAAGCGGGCCCGCCGGATGCACGTGTACACCCCGCCGGGATACGAGGCGAGCGACGGCAAGTTCCCTGTCTTCTACCTGCTGCACGGGGCCAGTGACTCCGACGATTCCTGGTCGTCCGTCGGCCGGGCGGGATTCATCATGGACAACCTCATCGCGGCCAAGAAGGCCAAGCCCATGGTTGTCGTCATGCCGGCCGGACACACGCAGGCTGTCGGGCTTCGCATGGCGGGGACCGACGAGTTCGTGAACGATTTCGTCAAGGACATCATGCCGTACATCGAGAAGAACTACCGCGTGTATACTGACGGAGCCCACCGCGCCATCGCGGGCCTGTCCATGGGTGGCGGCCAGACCCTCAATATCGCCCTGCCGCGCCTGAAGGACTTCGCCTATATCGGCGTCTTCAGCTCGGGTCTCTTCGGCGCGGGCCGCGGCGAAGCCGGCGCCGCCGCGTGGGAGAAAGAGCACCTGGACGTCCTCGATAACGCCGATCTGAAGAAGGGCCTCAAGCTGCTGTGGTTCAGCACGGGCAAGGAGGACTTCCTGCTGGCAACCACCACCGCCACGGTGGACATGCTCAAGAAGCACGGCTTCAATCCGATCTACAAGGAGAGCGAAGGCGGCCACACCTGGATCAACTGGCGCAACTACCTCAACGAATTTGCGCCGCAGTTGTTCCAGTAGCACCGGAGCAGGGTCGGCGACGTACAGCTACCCAAAGGGGATCTCGGTATGAAGACAGCGGTTCAGTTATTGACCATGATGGTGATTGTGATGGGAAACAGCGTTCCAGCGATGTCGGACGAGGGCATGTGGCTCTACAATGACCCGCCCCGTCAACTGTTGAAAGCGAAGTACGGATTCGACGCGACGGACGCGTGGCTGGAGCACCTGCAGAAGTCATCCGTGCGTTTCAACAGCGGCGGCTCCGGCTCGTTCGTCTCGGCCGACGGACTGATCCTCTCGAACCACCACGTCGGCGCCGACGCCCTCCAGAAGTTCAGCGACGCGCAGCACAACTATCTGCGCGACGGCTTCTACGCCCAGACATTGGTCCAGGAGAAGAAGTGCCTGGACCTCGAATTGAACGTGCTGATGAGCATCGAGGATGTCACGGACCGTGTGAACGCGGCGGTCAAGCCGGACGCCAAGCCCGAGGAGGCCTTCGCGGCCCGGCGGGCGGTGATGGCCCGGATCGAGAAGGAGTCGCTCGACAAGACCGGCTTTCGCAGCGACGTCGTGACACTATTCCAGGGCGGCAAGTACCATCTGTACCGCTTCAAGAAATACACGGACGTGCGCCTCGTGTTCGCGCCGGAGCAGCAGGCCGCCTTCTTCGGCGGCGATCCCGACAACTTCGAGTATCCGCGTTACGATCTGGACATCTGCCTGTTCAGGGCCTACGAGAACGACAAGCCCGCCAGACCCGTGGCGTACCTGACGTGGAGCGCCGAAGGCGTCCGCGACGGCGATCTGGTCTTCGTTTCGGGCCATCCGGGCAACACGAGCCGGCAACTGACGATGACCGAGCTGGATTGTCTGCGGGACCGGCAGTTCCCCTACACGCTCCAACGGCTCTATGACCTGGAAGTCGTACTCACAGCCTACAGCCAGCGCAGCGACGAGAATGCCCGCCGGGCGAAGGACCTCTTGTTTGGAGTGCAGAACAGCCGCAAAGCCCGCGACGGCATGTTCGCCGGTCTGCTCGACCCGGCCGTCATGAAGACCAAGCAAACCGCCGAGGAGCAGTTGCGCGCCGCTGCGGCGAAGTCGCCCGAGGCCAAAGACGTCGTCCCCGCGTGGGACCGCATCACCGACGCCCAGAAAATCATCGCCCAGAACGCCCTGCAATACCGCCTGCTGGAAACCGGGCACGGCTTCAACAGCACGCTCTTCGACATCGCCCGCACCCTCCTGCGCGCCGTCGAGGAGAAGCGCAAGCCCAGCGGCGAGCGGCTGCGCGAGTTCCGTGATTCGAATCTCGAATCGCTGGAGTTCCAGCTCTTCTCGGCCGAGCCGCTCTACGAGGATTTCGAGCAGCTCAAGCTGACCAATTCGCTCACCTGGCTGGTCATGCATCTCGGGGAGACGGACCCGCTGGTCCAAAAGGTGCTGGCCGGCAGGTCACCACACGATCGCGCCGTCGAGCTGATCACGGGCACGAAACTGAAAGACGTCGAGCTGCGCAAGAAGCTCTATGCCAGCAAGCCCGCCGACGTGGAAGCCGCGCACGATCCAATGATCGAATTGGCCAAGTTGATCGATCCACCGTCACGCGAAGTACGCAAGATCGTCGAGGCTCAGGATGAAGTGAAGCAGCAGGCGCACGCCAGAATCACGCAAGCGCGCCTGGCCCTCGAGAAGACGACGCCCTACCCCGACGCGACGTTCACGCTGCGCCTGGCGTTCGGCACGGTGAAAGGCTACGAGGAAAACGGCAAGCGCATCCCCTTCCAGACGACCTGCGCCGGCCTGTACGAACATTCGGCCGAGCATCATGCCAGGCCCCCGTTCGATCTCCCCCAGCGCTGGGTCGAGCGCAGGGACAAGCTCGATCTGAGCACGCCGCTGAACTTCGTTTCGACCGCCGACATCATCGGCGGCAACTCCGGCAGTCCCGTCGTCAATCGCCAGGGCCAGTTCGTCGGCATCATCTTCGACGGCAACATTCAGTCGCTCGTCCTCGACTTCGCTTACACCGACGTACAGGCCCGCGCCGTCTCGGTGAATTGCCAGGCGGTCATTGAGTCCCTGCGCAAAGTCTACGACGCCGGGCCGCTCGCCGACGAGCTCCTGGGCAAGCCGGTCCGCCCATGACGTGCGGCAACGCGCTCTGAATCGCCTACCCCAGCGGCAAATAGGTGATTGTGAAGATGCGGCGCACCGCCCCGGGCTACTTTCACACGCGCAGCGTCAAGATTTCTCTTGACACTCGGTGCAGCGCAGCTAATGTATGCGCTTGGTGTCGGGAATGAGTTCCGGCACGTGATAATGGAGTGCCCCCCGGGATAGGGGGTGGTAGCACCGGACAAGGAGGTTTGTCATGTCGGCGCAGTTTTCCCTTTCTCTCACCTCGGTCATACTCTGCCTGGGATTGGCTGTCACATCGACCGCATCACCCACCGTCGATCTGAGCACCGCCGGCTCCTCCGGATCGGTCAACGGCGCCCTTTTTGAGCAGTACACCACTACGCACGGCACGGGCACGGGTCACTTCGACACGTTCCTCGTGCTCCAGCAGCACGGAAACTCCGGCCAGGAAGAGGCGTATAACACCGACTGGTCCCCCCTGCCCCTGGACGCGAAGGAACCCGCCCACACCAACGCGTTGCTCCTGAGCGAGGTGCCGACCGTCGAACGGAATGGCACGCTCTACCGCGAGTTCGTCCTCGACATCCACCAGGACGCGGCCGGCAGCGATCGCTACCTGTCGCTCGATTATCTGATGGTCGGCCTCGGTAACACACCCAGCCCATCCGGCGAGGTTTCCGGCGTGTTTGCCAACACTGTTTACACCTTGAACAGCTCCACCTCCGACAACTGGATCCTGCTCAATAGCGCTCTGTCCTCCGGCGGCGGCCAGGGTGACATGCTGGCCCTGATCCCCAATAGCTGCTTCGCCAACGCCACCGGTGAGTACGTGTACCTCTATTCGAAATTCGGCGTACACAATGCCGCCAACGCCACCCCCGAGGAATGGTCCGTGCGTTCGGGCGGTAACATCCCCGTCCCGGCCCCCGCCGCCGTGCTGCTGGCCGGCCTGGGCCTCGGCTTCGTGGGTCTGCTCCGCCGCAACCGCTGGCTGTGACAGGTCGCCCGGTCCTCTGCCGTTGACCCCGCCAACCCCGATCTGATATACTGACGGTCAAGAGATAGCCGCCGGTGCCGTCGGTATGTCGCAGCGTGGAGTCGAGGATCGGGGACATGAAAGCGGAGCGGAATCGCAATTGGGGTGTTGCAGGCATTATCCTCCTGGGGTTGGCCGTCTGTCTGATGGCCCTGCCGGCCCAGACCAAGTACAGTGGCGGCAGCGGCACGGTGGACGACCCTTACCAGATCGCCACCGCGGCCGACCTGATCGCCCTGGGTGACGACCCCAACGACTACGACAAGCACCTCGTCCTGACCGCCGACATCGACCTCGATCCCAACCTCCCGGGCGGCAAGGTCTTCGATCGGGCCGTCATCGGAACGAGGGTCACCACACGCGCGTACCTGGCGGGCATTTGATACGGTCCTTTTCGTACTCGCTCAGTGCGTTCTTCAGTCCTGAAACGATGATCTTCGCATCGGAACTATCAGGGAAGCGAGCCACGGCGGCCCAGTCAAGAGCCATTTGTCCGTCAATAAGATAGCCGAGACCCTCCAAATGCGAGACCAGCGCCGTCAGTGCTTTCGCTCGCGCAGGACAGTCTCTATACTGCTTTAGAAGCTGGCGATGTTGATCGCGTGCGTCAGCGCCGTTCTTTGAACGCAGTTCCTCAGATTGCGGTGATGATGGCTCATTGAACGGAGTCGCAACTTCGCCCGCGTCAAATGCTATCATGGCAAGCCATCCACTCAGAACATCGTCGCCCAGCAATTCGTGCGCGCGATGCGCAGCAATTTGAGTGGCGAAATCAAAGTCCATTTTCCTGAACTTCGTGGCTGGAATGGGAGGCGTGCCCTCGTCAAGTGCATCAAGCGTCTCAATGGCATTCAACAGGTTGCGGTCGAATGCCTTCGTAGCCTGCTCACAGTACGCACGAATCCTGTCGATGCCTCCATCCAAGTACCGCTGGCGCACCAGTTCATGCTCGCGCCGCTTGAAATAGTTGCGCACGCCAAATATGTAGGCCAAGACAGTTGCAATCAGAACATTGACCGTCCCAGAAAAAAACGCGAACAAGCCGGGTGGCGAATATCTGTACAATAGCAGGATGAACACAACACAAAAAGAGACAGCGATACAACACACCGCAATTCTGACAAGACTCGGGAGCCGAACCGTTCTGCCCTGGCGTCTTGTGTCTTCGCACGACTTTGCTCGCTTCATCTTTGGTCACCTCCATCCTTCACTTGGCCTACATCGCTGAGACCTTCCGTCTCCGACACGCCGTCGAGGATGGCGTCTCTTTTGCTGGAATTGCACTGGCGACAAAGAACCTGAAGGTTCGATTTGTCGAGACCAAGGTTCGGAAACTTGCTTATAGGCTTGATGTGGTCAACGGTCAGGTCAAAGTCCCAGGCTATGTGCCGTCCACATTTCCGACAGCGCCTGCCCTGTTCTTCTATCACTTCGGCACGGAGAAGGCGCCATTCGGGACTACTGTAGAAGAGGCGTTGCCCCTCGAGGTTTTGCTTCCGCTGCCTTGCTAACCGGGCAGTTCTCGAGACAACGATTCCTGCCCACCCCATCGTGAATACCACATAGCCCGCGAATGCAGCAAGAAGACCCGCTAGTAGGATGCCAGTCTCTACAGAGTTACGGTCCAGACCCGACTTCTCAAGGTCAATCAAGTACATGGCTCCGAGGATGGCAATGATGGGGGTGATGACACGACCGGCCATGAAGCTGACTGGCCAAACCCCACATTCAGCTCGCCGCTCCAGCCTTCTTTGGACATACTCCGTGACGACTATTCCCTCTGCCACCCTAATGTTCTCGGTGGGGGTTCTGCCCAGCCGACGTTCTCTCGCGGTCTTTCTTCGCCAGTTCGCATGGCACCGCTTGCAGAGGTTGCGGTATTTGAACCCCCAGTCCCGTCCTTCCCAGCCGCAGTTTGGGCACCTGCCATATGGCGCGTTCATGTTTGACCGCATTGTTGGGCCTCGCAGTCCCATAATGTAGCTCTCATTCTCCATTTCGAGCACGGCTAGACTGTCTCATGTCCCGTATCATCGGCTGTACTCAATCACCACTTAACGGTCCGAGAGAATGCCCAGGCAAGGAGAGCAGTCTCGCTTCTTCCTCCTTCCAGCGCTCCACGGACTTCAGCCTGCCAATTTTTTGGCTTCCATACTGAAGACCGCTACGATTCTGTCCGACAGAGAATAGCACCGAACGCCCACGACCAAGCGGTTAGCACTTGAATTATGTGAGCTTCTCATGACGAGGAAATCTGCAAGCGACGGTCCTGAGAATTCTGTGATTGCCCCAAGGGCGCGTTCAACGTCGGTACGATCGCGGGGGCAATTCTCAATGCGTGCGATGCAGGCCAGTGACTTTTTCGGCTTCATGCGTCTGGTCATGTATGAACTCCCAAAGCACCTCTGGTTCATTGACACGATCTATCGCGGACAGGCTGACGCTAATTGGTGGCCCGAGCCAAAACTGGATCGTCCGGACTTTGAACGATGGCGCGCTGAGGTCGGAGGTTCAAGGCAGAACCACGAGTCTCTGCTTTTGCGGGATTTCAAGAGAAAGGCTCGTCCCTACCTCGGCTTGTGGCCTGGGGACGAGTGGGAATGGCTGGCGATAGCCCAACATCATGGTTTGTGTACTCGATTACTCGATTGGACCCGCAATCCTCTTGTGGCACTGTATTTCGCCACGGAAAACGTCAATGACCAGAAGGATTGTGCTGTTTGGTGCTATTTCCATCTGGGCACTAAGAGCGAAGACTGTACGAATCCTTTCAAGAGCAAATCGGTGGTCCTATTTGAGCCACCGCACATAAGTCCCCGTATCACAGTTCAAACAAGCTGTCTGACAGCACACCCATGTGGTGGTAAGCCTTCTGGCCCCAGGTGGCGAGGCAAGCTCGTAAAGATCGTCATTCCATCGTACGTGAAGGCACAAATGAAGGACTGCGTGAACACGCTGGGGATCAATCGGGCGTCTCTATTTCCCGATCTCGATGGCGTGTCAGCCCATATAAATCGTGAGGCATTGAAGGAAGAATGGGAGGAGTACTTGTAGACACGGTTGTTCAGCGGGAAGGTGACCACTACTCACCCTGTGACCTTTGGCCTGTTCAGGACCGTTCATAGACGAGCTTTCCCTCCCTGGTTGCGTGGGCAATGATGTGATTGACGGATCCGCGCCACTTCTCAAATTCATCGCGGCTATAGACCAGAATGTCTTTCGGCCCACGGAAAGGCCTCAGTGTTCGGCGTATGCGCTTCAACTCGGACCAGCGGTTGCGGTTCCGGTCGAAGGCCTCCGTCTCAATGATCAGCAAGTCCACGTCCGAGTCTTCGGTGGCCGTACCCGTCGCGCGAGACCCGAACAGATAGATGCATTGAGGTTTGACCTCCTGCACGATGGCCTCGACCATCTGTTGAATGAACCCATCAGGCACGCTAACCACGGTCTTCTCCCTGGCTCAACTCGGTTTGCGGTTTTCCTGGCAGAACTTGGCCATCAGGTCCATGGCGCGGCCCATCTTTTCCATCGAGCCGTCCATTTTGGCGTAGGCGTCGACCAGCTCCAGCAGCTCGGGGTCGGCGGCGACGGTGCCGTAGTGGTGCGCGATGTTCACGATGCCGGCGTCGAGGCCGTACTCCATCGCCTTGGCGACGTAGGCCCGGCAGACGCCGATGCGCCGGCCGGGGAGGTCACGCACGGAGTTGCTGATGCCCAGCGAGCAGTGCACGCCCCGGAACTTGGGCTCGGTCTTGATCTTTTTAATCGTCTCGAAGGCGCGATAGGTGTAGCCGGGGACGCCGGGCTCCATCGGCATGTCGATCGCCAACGGGAAGACCGTCGAATCGAAGAAGATTTGCGAAGGCTTGAAGCCGAACTGCATGGCCTTGTCGAAAAGTTGGCTGGCGAAGCCGAACAGCTCCTCGACCGAATGCGAGCCGCCGGGGCCGGTGGGCTTGTCTTCGCTCATCAGCAGGCCGATGAAGGAGAAGTCGTAGTCCTTCTTCAGCGGCATCATGCGCTCCATCGTGTAGACCTTGATCGAGTTGATCAGCGGCGCCCGCGCGGGGATTTTCGAATCGCCGTTGTACCATTCCGACAGGCCGGCGATCAGGACGTTGTCGTTGCTGCTGTCGAAGCAGATCGGGACACCGTGGCCCCACTTCTTCACGAGCCTGGTGTACTGAACCATCATGTCCACCGCCGTTTGCGGGTTGTCTTCGCCGAAGGCGTCGAGGTTCACGGCGAGGTAGTCCGCCCCCTCGGCGGCCTGCGACTCGATCAGGGACCGGATGTAGGCGAGCGGAGCGCTTTCCTTCGTGTAGGCCTGGGGGCCCAGCTCCTGGAGCTGCTTCATGATTTGGCCGGTCTTGGGGATCGAGGCGTGGATGGCCTCGCCGATCGAGATCAATGCGTTCTTCATCGTATGGTCTTTCGCGAACAGGTAATTGACAAGGGAGGAGGTGTGCTGCAGGGCGGGATTCCGCGGCTTGTTGATCGTGTGCTTTAAACGATCGATGCCACGCGGACCCATCGAGGCCGCCGCGGCATAGATGCGGTCGCCGATGCAGGTGCGGTCGAGATTGTTGCCGCACCGGCCGTCGACGGTCGCGTCGCCGCACGGGGCGTTGTCCAGGCCCTTCTCGCAGCCGCCCATCGTGCAGAGGCCAAAATTCTCGGGCAGGAAGCAATCGCCGCATTCTTCGCAATTGAACAGCAGATACTTGAAGGCCTTCTCGCTGCTGTTGAAGAGCTTGTACATCGCGCCTTTGCCCTTGTGGGCGCCGACGAGGCGGAGCGTTTCGCGGAAGATGTGGAAGCCCGGGTACTTCGGATCGAGACCGGAGAAGTGGGCGAAGTCGAAGAACCGTTTGCCTGCCGTCGGACTCGGGCGGGACAATGTCACCATCTTTCCCGATTCGTCATAGAGATAGAACGGATTCTTTGCCGGCCAGCAGAGATTGTCCTTGAACTGCTCCCACTTGGCGCCGATTGCCGCGGCGCGATGGAGAATCTTCGTGAACATTTCAAAACTCAGAACACCGCCGATATCGACGCCGGCCGCGCCGAGGCTCTTGTACATGGCGACCTGCTGTGCGGCCCGCTCGACGTGCTCGTCCACGCTTTCGGACTGAACCTTCGCCAGCAATTCGTCGCTGACGAAGCAGCCGGGCAGCTTGATATCGTGCATCAGACGCGGGGCGGGGGTCAGTGTGCTCAGCACGTAGACGTTGCCCAGCACCGGCACGTGCAACTGCCGCTGCTTGAGATAGGTGAACAGCTCCGCGGACTTGCGCCAATCCCAGCCGACCTGCGTGATGAGGAACTGGGCGCTGCTGCGGATCTTCTTTTCCATCTTGTAGTACTGCTGCATCTGGGCCGCTTCGCTGTACTTGAAGGGCGACACCGCCGCTCCGGGGAAGAACTGGTGCGTGTTTGCCAGGGACTGCGGCTGGGCCCCGAGGTAGGCGTCATGGTTGATCCGCCGGATCAGTTGCAGCAGCCCGGCCGATTCCAGCTCGAACACCCGCTGCGCCTTGGTGGGTTTATCCCCCGTCAGCGCCAGCACGCTCGCGACGCCCATCTTCTTGAGCGTCATCAGCGAGCTGACGATCGCATCGGCGTTCATATCCTTGCACGTCACGTGCGGGACGATATCGAGTCCATCGAGCAGCTTTTTTGACTGGAGTGCCGCGATGGCGTTGGCCGGCTCGATGTTGGCCACCCCGCCCGGACTTTGCGGCAGCGTGATCCCGACGAACGCGAAGCCTTCGGGCACGGCCTGCGCCCCGTCTTCGCCGGCGTTGCGGCAGGCTTCGAGAAACGCTTCCATCGGGCGCAGACTGAACCCCGGCCCGCCCGTCAATTCGGCCACGACGAGGAACTTCGACCCGCGTCGGATTTCCTCCCTGAAACTGGCTTGCTGCATCGATGACTCCGTTAGGCTTAAATCCTTGCCGATTCAGTACTCCAACGTACTCGCAGAAGCCTATCAGATTCCCCGCCGTTTGGCTACGTCAATCGACACCCTGGGCGCTCCTAACGCCTTGACATCAGGCAATTCCTTTGACACCTTAGACGTCTGGCCTGCAAGAAAGGGGTGAAACGATGCGGCACATGATCATGCCTTTGGTCGTGGTTCTGAGCGTTGTGCTATTATCTCCCGTGGCGTTCGGTGCGGCGGCGGGCGGTCCGGGCGTGGCGGTTCTGCTGGCCGACACCGATCGGGTGATGGGAAACATCGACGAGGCCATCTACGGGCAGTTCCTGGAACACATCAATCACTCCGTCGTGGACGGGCTGTTCGCGGAGCAAATCCAGGGTTGCGGCTTCGAAGGCAAGGATTTCGAAACGTACTGGAAACCGTTCGCCGAGCGGGGCAGCGTGCAACTTGCAGACGTGAAGTTCGAGAACGGCGAAAAGAGCGTGCGCCTCGACGTCAACGACGGCACCGCCGGCATCCGGCAGGGTCGCCTCTACGTGCAGATCGGATACCAGTACAACGGGTCCGTCTGGCTCAAGCCCGAGCGGGGTACGGCGAAAGTGAGCCTCCGCGTGAAAGACTCCGACGGCCGGCCCGTGGCGGAAGCACCGCTGGCCACGTCGGGCTCGGCGTGGCAGGAAGTCCGCTACGCGTTCTTCAGCACCCGGACGGACGGGCAGGCTACCGTCGAGATCGTCGCCACCGGCACGGGCGCCGTGCTGGTCGATTTCATCTCGCTGATGCGGGCCGACATTCGCAAGAGCGGCATGTTGCGCCCCGACCTGGTCGAGGCCCTGCGCGGCCTGAAGCCCCCCTTCATCCGCTGGCCCGGCGGATCGTTCGCCTCCATCTACAAATGGAAGGACGGCATCGGCCCCCACGTGTCCCGCACGTACCATCCCAACACGATCTGGGGCGGGTACTCGGACTACTATGCCTTCGGCACGGACGAATTCATGGAGCTCTGCCGGCAGCTCGACACCGAGCCGCTGATCGTGTTCGCCGCGACGAGCACCGAGCCCAACATGGTGCAGGACGCCATGGACTGGGTCCACTACCTGAACGATCCGCCGACGACCGAGTGGGGTAAGAAACGCGCGGCCAATGGACACGCCGAACCGTACAAGGTCAGGTACTTCCAGATCGACAACGAGCCGATGAACCACGGCCTGACACCCGAGAAGTACGCCGAGATCGTCAACGTGTACGGCAGCCAATTGCGGAAGATCGCGCCGCAGGCGAAGATTTTTGCGTGCGGCCAGAAGCGCTCGAACGACATGATCTGGAGCGAAAAGATCATCGACCTCGCCGGTGACAACTTCGACATCCTCGGCTGCCACAACTACGAATACGAGAACGAGAACTTCCAGTCGGGCCTGCTCCGCATCCAGGACTACCTCGCCAAATTGCGCGACTACATCCGCGTCTCGAAGCATCCGCAGATCAAGCTGGCGGTGCTGGAGTGGAGCCTGTGCCGGACGTACGATTGGCGGTCGGGCCTGCACACCGCCGGCAGCCTGATGCTGTACGAAAAGCTCAGTCCCGATCTGGCCATGACCTGTCCCGCCCTGCTCCTGCGCAACACGACGGACGACCCGCTCTGGCGTGCGTTCATCTACCACGACCACATGACCTGGTTCCCCGGCTCGGGCTATCTCGTCGAGAAGCTCTTCCGCGAGCACTACGCTCCGCGGCATTTTGCCTCCACCTCCGGCACCTTCCGTGACATCCCGAACCGCCAGAGTTTCTTCGACGACATCGCCCAGATGAAGCCGGAAGCCTGGCGGCCCGGCACGGTCGACGCCATCGCCACCGGCACCACCGACGGCAAGCGCCTCGTCGTCAAGGCCGTGAACTATGAAGGCAAGCCCAACACGCTGCTCGTCCGCCTGCAGGGCGCCGCCGTCCCGGCACGGGCCCAGGTGAAGGTCTATACGCTGCAAGCGGGACTCACCGACGCCCCCTCCCTGGAGAGTCCCGACAGGATCATCCCGGCCCGCAGCACCCTGCCCTACGCGCGGGACCTGACGGTTGACCTGGCCCCCTACAGCGTGGCCGTCGCCGAGATCGTCGCCGAGTGAGCCGCCGTCGCTCTCCTCAGCGAACGTCACATAATTGTGACCGCGGTACGGCAGCCTGTGGTGATGCCGCGCCTGCGGGCGAAAAAGGTCACGCGTGACTCATCCCCCCGGCCCTTTGGACCGATGAAGAGCGGGTGGTCCGGAGCACGTAAGGCCGGACCGGTTCGGGTTCACGTGGGAAGTCATGCTGCGCCGTAGCTGTCACATCGCGAGTACCATCATCGCCCTATGCGGAAGCTTCGCGGCCTCTCTCTGTGCGGCCGCGTCCGATCCTAACACGTCGGAGGCTTTGTTCGACATGCCACTCGAACAGCTCCTCGATGTGGAGGTCCGCACCGTTTACGGCGCGTCCAAGCACGAGCAGAAGGTCGCGGAAGCCCCGGCGTCGGTCACAGTCGTGACACGTGAGGAGATCAAGCGGTTCGGCTACCGTACGGTCGCCGACGTCCTGGAGGGCACCCGCAGCTTCTACACGATTTACGACCGCAACTACTGGTATGCCGGCATTCGCGGGTTCGGCCGGCCCGCCGACTACAACAACCGCATTCTCGTGCTGTTCGACGGCCATCGCCTCAATGAGAACGTCACGGGCCTCAGTCCGATCGGCACCAACCTGCCGGTCGATGTCGATCTGATCGACCGCGTCGAGATCATTCGCGGTCCCGGCTCGTCCCTGTACGGCACGAACGCTCTGTTCGGCGTCGTCAACATCATCACCAAGAGCGGCCGGGACTACCGCACCGTGGAGCTCGAGGGCGAGGGCGCCAGCCACGATACCGCCCGCGGCCGCACCACCTACGGTCAGGCCTGGAAGGACGGCCCCGACGTCCTGGTCTCCGCTACCGGTTTCTACAGCGACGGTGACACGCTATATTATTCCGAGTTCGACGATCCGGCCACTCACTCCGGCCGGGTCCATCACGACGGCCAGCAGTATTCCAATCTGTTCGGCAAGGCCTCCTGGGACCATCTGACCTTCACCGCCGCCCACGTGACGGTGAATAAGGAAGTGCCCACCGCCGCGTTCGGTACCATCTTCGGCGATCCCCACACCGCCACCCGCGACGGTACGACGCTGCTGGGCCTGAACTACGCCAACGAAATCACCGAGGACTTCAGCGTCTCGGCCCGCACGTCCTACAACTTTTACGACTATCGGGGCTGGTGGGCCTTCGACTATTCCGAGGACCCCGACCCGCCCGAGCTCACGATCAACAAGGAAATCGTCGCGGGCCGGTGGTGGGTCAGCGAGCTGACGTTCACCAACGCCCTGCCCGCCGGACATCGGCTGACGTGGGGCTTCGAAGCGCAGTACAACCAGCGACAGAAGCAGAAGTGCTGGGAAGAAGACGACCTCTACATCGACGACACCCGGAATTCCCGGAACTGGGCGGCCTTCGCCCAGGATGAGTTCCCGATCTTCGACAAACTCTCGATGGTCACCGGGCTGCGCTACGATGACTATGTGCACCAGACCGACACCACGAATCCGCGTCTGGGCCTCATCTACCAGTACTCCGAGGCGACGAGCCTCAAAGCCCTCTACGGCACCGCGTTCCGCGCTCCGACGGTTTACGAGCGGTACTACCAGGACGGCGTCGCCATGAAGCCGAATCCCGATCTCAAGCCGGAGGAGATACAAACGGCGGAACTCGTGCTGGAACAGCGACTCAACGACACCACCTCCGCCGCCCTGACCGGCTTCTGCTATGAGTTGGACCGCCTGATCGATCAATACACCGACCCCGCCGACGGCATGCTGGTCTATCGCAACGACGGCCTGGTCACGGGACATGGTGCCGAGATCGAGCTGACACGCCGCGCCAAGAACGGCGTGACCACGACCGGCAGTTATTCCTACACCGATGCCGAGTCCCACCAGACGCACGCGCGTCCCGCCAACTCGCCCCGGCACCTGGCCAAGTTCCGCGTGAAGATCCCGTTGATCGAGAGGAGACTCTTCGCCGGCGTCGAGACGCTCTATCGCGGCGACGTCCGCACGCTGGGCGGGCGCACCGCCGGCGGTTTCAACGTCGTGAACCTGACGCTGACGTACGACAACATCATCCCGAACCTGGACGCCGGACTGAGCATCTACAACCTCTTCGACAAGCACTACGGCTACCCCGGCGGAGGCGAACACGCCCAGGACATCCTCCCCGCCGACGGCACGGCCGCCGCTTTCCACCTGACGTTCCGCTTCTAATTGCCTGCGACGATCAACACCTGATCGGGATGGCTGGTGTACCGGCCATCGCCCACGATAAGCTGAAATACGTACGCGCCCGCTGCGGCCGGCGTGAAGGTCGGCCGGGCGATGTTGGGATCGTCCAGAGGCGCCGCTGTCCCCTGCACCTGGGTCCAACGATAGACGCCTGCGTTCGGATCAGAGAAGTAACTCGCCGAGCCATCCAGCGTCACGAGCTGAGACGTGGGCACGTACTGCGTCGGTCCCGCTTCCGCAATCGGTTGGATGTAGCCGATGTACTCATCCGCGCCGATGTCCACACGCAGGCCATAGACCCGTGCGTCGCCGTCGATGTCCGTCGCACCCGAGGCCGGCGTGAAATTCGGATCACCGGCACTGATGCAGGGTGATGCCTCACTCAGCCGGTATCGCCTGCTCCAACCGGCGACAAAACAGGGGTCCGCGGACAGGTTGCCCTGGCGCCCTGTCCAGTAGGCATTCGACTCCACCGTCCACGCCCCCGTCGCCGGGTCGTGCGCGATGTAGTCGTACAGTGCGTTGCCCCAGACGTCGTTGTGGCGGAACATCGTGTCGGTCAGGACGCCGCCGGACCAGGCGATGCCGCCACCGCTGTCGGCGCTGCAGATGATATTGTTGGCCACCAGGCCCGAGACGCTGGCCGGTATGTTTATGTACAGATTGCCGCCGTGGCCCCATTCAGGACTCACCGCGATATCATTGCCCACGATCGTATTGTTGGTGACCCGCGCAGAGGCCAACGCGCAGTAGATGCCGCCGCCGTAGAATCCCGAATTGTCATAGATGAGATTGTCGTGGACCGCGCCCTTGCTGCAATGGATGCCTCCCCCGGAACAGGCCGTGTTCCGGCAGATCACGTTGTACGCGATCGTCACCGCGCCGGTCCCGTAGATTCCGCCGCCTTGGTAGGAGCCTCTGGGAAGCCCGTTCTCCATCAGTCTATACGGCATGACGTTGTTGGTGATGACATTGTGCGTGATAGTGCAGGGCGCATACGAGCAGTTGATGCCGCCGCCAACAAGGGCGCCCGCCCCCCTCGTCGTCGTCCCCGTACCCCCGGTGATCGTGAAGCCGGTCAGCACGGCCTGGGAGGTCTCCCAACCCGCGAAGACCACGACGCTGCCCTGTTGCTGACCGTTGAGGATCGTATACCCCACGACGCCGGGATCGTTCGGATCCACGCTGGTGACGGTGATGTTCTTGCCCCGAAACCTGATGCGCTCGAAATATACCCCGGGAGCGACCCGCACGGTGTCGCCGTCCACCGCCGCGTCGATGCCTTTCTGGACCGTGGCGTATTCCTCCGGGACGTCGAGCACTGCGGCCCCCGCTCCCATCGTCAGAGCCACCACCAGCGTCAGCCCCGCCCACGTACGACTTCCCATCTCCTGTCCCTTTCATCCGCTCGATATTCGGCACGGCCTTCCTCCGCAGGAAGCGCGGTGCAGACACGCCGTTTTCACGCTTTCATTATACACACATCCCCAGGTGTTTTTCACATGCGGCTGTCATTTTCCCGGGGCACCCGGGTAGAGAACAGGGCCACAGGCTGTGCGTCTGCGGCCCTGGGCATGACACTGTTTCTGGTGGCGCCGGCGGCCGGGCTCGGCCTCCGGGCCCACGCGGTTGCTCCTGCGTCACGGCAGCGTCCACGTGCCTCCGCCCTGCACGGCCGCTCCGTCACTCGAGTACCACGACCACAACTGGTCGGGACTGGTGCCGGTGAGCGTGCCGCCGGAGGCTATCGTGCCTTCGAGCATGAACGAATAGCCGCCGCTGTCGGGATACACCACGGTCAGGTTGACCGTGCTCTCCACCACGCTGCCCGTCACCGTCACGTATTGGGCCTCGACCGGCGGATCGTCGGTCGTCATCAGATGGCCATCGCCCGTGACGGCGCCGCCGGCGTCCTGGGTCAGGGTCAGGTCGTGCGGATAGATGCCGTCAAAGAGCGCGAAGGTCCAGTCGCCCGTGATGTCCCAGCCCGAGCCGGTCGAGACCCACTGGCCGGCCGCAACGGCGATGTAGTTGGCCCAGCTGTGCCCCGGGAAGTCACTGTCGCCCGCCCAGGCGCTTTCGATCTGGATGCAGGTACGCGTGATGCGGCCGACAATCGCGTGGGCCGCGACAAAGACGTCCTTGCCGCCGAGATCAGCTATGGGAAACGTCTCGGTGTAACTGGTGGCTCCGCCCAGCCAGCCGCTCTGCCCGGCGAAATGCCCCGGCATGGGATTGCCGCGCCGCGTCTGGGGAATACCCGCCAACGTGCCGGCGACGTGGCTTTGCGTCAGGGCCAGCAGCCAGCCGTCGGTGGTGTTGAACGTGACATATATGTAAGTGCCGTCCGAGGTGACGTCCACGGTTCCGACGTCGATCGACCGCCCGGCATACAGTGTATAACTCGCGGCGTCCACCTGCCCGACCGCGATCAGACTCACGACGGACAGCATCAATGATGCTAACACTGTTCTTTTCATTTTCGTCACTCCTTCTAGTGATTCCCAGCCATTTACGCTGGCGACCGGCCAGCAGTTTCAGACAAGCATGTTCCTTCGTTCTCTCACGGGAAATGCGTCTGCCTGCCCCCTCGGGCATTACCGGTCTCGAGCGTCCACCTCCCTTCTCCTCTCCGTCCGTCACCGCGATTGTGGATAGGGTATAGTCCCCCCGCAGCGCCGACCCGTCTGATCGTGACATCGTCCGCGGCTGCGAGAGACACATGGTTCTATCAGCATCCGACGACACCTGCACCACCGGGCCACACACGCCCGACTCCACCCGGCTCGTGCGCCGAGAAGGGTGCCGTGATGATGCCCTCCTTCCCTCGTTACATGTCCCGTGTGTCAACCACCTGCGTGAATGGGCACAGCTTGCACTGCCCTGATTTCCAGCCTGTCTTCCAAGCGTGCCATTTTATCAAGAGTATCAGGTAATAGCAATGCCTTCGGCCTTTTTATCGGCACGCCGATATCAAAAACTATAGACAAAAAGGCACCCGGGACAGGCTCCTGCTCCGGGGGGCCTCCCCCCGGATAGAGAAAGGGCCGCAAGTTCGGCACTTGCGGCCCTGTGAATGACCGATACCTGTTCGATTGTCCCGCCACCCACAGGGGATTCATCCGGGGCAGCGGCACGGTCTAACGGCTAGAGTAGCGTCCACAATCCTCCGCCGGTCTGCTGCGCGGCTCCGTCCGTGGTCTCCCAGTCCCACAACAGCTCCGGGCACGTTCCGCTCATGGTGCCGTCCTCGGCAATAGTGCCCACAAGCGTGAACGAATAGCCGCCGCTGTCCGGATAGACCACGGTCAGGGTGATGACGTCATCCGCCACAGTGCCCGTGACGGTCACGGCCTGCGCCTCCACCGGCGGAATGTCGGTCGTCATCAGATGGCCGTCGCCCGTGACGACGCCGCCGGCATTCAGCGTCAGGGTCAGGTCGTGCGGGTAGATGCCGCCGAAGAGCGAGAAGGTCCACTCGCCCGTGACATCCCAGCCGCCGGTGCCTTCGGAGACCCACTGCTCGGCCGGAATGGCGATGTAGCGGGCCCAGCAGCGTCCCGGGAACCGTTCCGCGCCGGCCCAGGCGCCTTCGATCTGCAGACGATGGTGCCGTCCCAGCCGGGCGACGATCGCGTGCGCGGCGACGTAAACGTCCTGCCCGCCGAGGTCACCGATCGGGAACGTGAAGCTGTCGCTCTCTTCACAGCCGACCCAGCCGTGCCTGCCCTCGAACCACGCCGGAATGGGGTTGCCGCAGCGGGTGTGCGGAATCTCTCTGAGCGCGCCGGCGATCTGGACGTAGGTCCCGACCAGAGTCCACCCGTTGGTGGTCTGGAAGGCGACATCGATGTTCGTGCCATCGGATGTCACATCGACGGTCCCGACTTCCATGTTCCGGCCGGCATACAGCGGATAGCTCGCGGCCTGTACCTGTCCCATCGCGGCCAGGCCGACGACGGACAGCACGAATGTGGATAAGATCAGTTTTTTCATTTCTTCACCCCCTCAAGATCATTCGTTACTCACGCTGGCGGCCCGCCAGCAATCTTGACTACCCATGTGAAACGCTCCCTCACCTGAACATGCCCCTGTCAGGCGCTCGCGCGTTTCGATCGCGTGCGTCCACCTCCCTTCTGCTTTCCTCCTGGGTCGTCGATCAGACGCCCCTCCACAACGGGAGGCAGGTCGTCGCGCTCCCGCGAAACTTCCGGCACGTCCTGAAACAGAGTCATGCCTTTCATACTTGCATTATTCTCACTCGTGTAGAGCGAACCCTATTGCATCTTTATCGGCACCACCGCACCGATGTTGGTGACAAGAGAATCCGGAGAAAGAACGAGAGCCGTCACCTATGGGCCCCGGCGTTGCGGGAGACCCACCCTGCCTCCCGCGTGAATGCGAGAGATGGCGCGGGTGGATACAGGTTGGATAATGGATCGTGCCTCATCAATGTCGTCACCTGGACCGCAGGTCGGGACTTCGTACGTCGTAACGGCCCTGAGTATAGTCTAACACCCAACCCCGGGCCGTCAAAATCGGATTCGCGTGGATGTCCCACGGTACGATAATGTCTTTCGCGGTCAGGGAATGGACGCTCCGAGCGGCCTTTTTTCCGCCCCTGGAACGGCCTGGGCGTGGTCATTGACGAAAGCCGCGTCCGTCCGGTACACTGGGCGGCTGGAATACAGGTCAAATAATGTCCAGGAGGAAAACGCCAATGAACGCCATCGTGAGAATCGCTGTCGTACTGATCGCTCTTCTGCCGGCATTTCCCGCCTGGGCACAGGACAAACCCGCCACGGGCACGGCCGTGGCGCCGCGGATCGCCGTGGAGAAGGCCCCCGCCCCGCTGTACGACGACCCGGTCTGGCACGGCGCGTCGGATCCCGCCGTCGTGTGGCTGCCGGGCAAAGGCGACCAGGGCGAGTACTGGATGTATTACACGCAGCGCCGCGCCACCCTGGCGAATCCGCAGGGCGTCGATTGGGTGCACGGCAGTGCCATCGGCATCGCCACCTCGCCCGACGGTCTGAAGTGGACCTACCGCGGCGTGGTCCAAGGCTCGATCCAGGACGGGAATACCCCCAAGTCGCTCGGTGAGCCGGTTAAGGATAATGTCACGTGGTGGGCCCCGACGGTCTTCTGGGGCCAGGGCACCGGCATCACCGGCAGCGGCCGGCCCGGCGACAAGCTGCACCTGTTCGTCACGTACGTGCACGGCATCTTCACCCGTTGGACGGGCGACCGCACGATCGAGCACTTCACGTCCGAGGACGGCGTGAACTGGACCCACGTTTCCTCCCTGCCCCTGGCCTCCCGCCGCGCCATCGACCCGACCGTGTTGAAGATCGGGGACACGTGGTATCTGTGGTATAAGAATGAAGCCGCCGGCTCGCGCACGTTCCGGGCCTCCTCCCCCGACCTCGTTACCTGGAAGGACGACGGCGACGCCAACATCGGCCGCAGTCACGAAGCCCCGTTCGTCTGGCACTGGAAGGGCGCCTACTGGGACCTCCAGGACAACGGCAGGGCGCTCGATGCCTGGCGCTCCGAGACCGGTCTGACCGACTGGGTACAGAACACCCTCCTTCTGGACCAGAATTCCCCCGGCCTTCGCTCACTCGACCGCGGCACGGGCAATCACCCCTGGATCGTTCTCCAGGACCCCGCCTCCGGCAAGGCCACACCCGACAACGAACAGCTCGTGCTCTTCTACTTCACGCACGACGGCAACAAGACATACATGCAAATGGCGGAAATCACGCTGGGCGACGACGGCAAGCTCGTCTGCGACCGCAACAAATACGCCGCCCCGGCGCCGGCCGCGCGTTGAGACACCCTCTATGACCACCAACTAAGGAGATCCTCTTATGACCCTCAAATTCCTGACGTTCACCTTGTCCCTCCTGCTGGCCGGCCAGGCGTGCCTGGCCCAGTCCGCGTGGCATACGATCCATAACGACTTTTACTGGCTCGATCAGAACGGCGACCGCATCCTCACCCGCAGCGGCTGCCTGTGCAAATTCGGCGACCTCTACTACTGGTACGGCGGCACGCAGACCGATCTCCATCGCGCCCAATACTGCTATACGTCTCCCGACCTGGTGCACTGGACCAGCAAGGGCATCGTCCTGAAGTGCGAGGTGGAGGCCAACCGCATCGACGTGCTGTACCACCCGACGACCAGGCAGTACGTGATGGTCATGAAGTACGACGGCAACGGCGCGCACCTGGGCATCGCCACCGCGGAGAAGCCCGAGGGCCCCTTCACGTTCAAGGGCCAGACGCTTGTGGACAACGCCCGCATGGGGGACAGCTCGGTCTATCTCGCCGAGGACGGCAAGGCCTACCTGTGCTACGTCTCGTGGGCCGTGGGAACCAACGCCCAGCACGGCATCTATCTGATGTCGCCCGATTACCTCACGCTCGATAAGCGCATCTACCTGTGGGACATCCGCAGCCGGGAGGCGCCGCACATCTTCAAGCGCAACGGCATCTACCATTACGGCACGTCACGCACGGCCGGCATCGAGTCCTCCGGCACGAGCTACTACACGGCCACCGACCTCGCCGGCCCGTGGTCGAAGGCCGCACCGCTCTCGACGCCCGGCTCGAAGAATTCCTGGGATTCGCAGGTCGATATGATCGTGCCCATCCAGGGCAAAGAGGGAATGCTGTATCTCTACTTCGGCGACCGCTGGATCAAGAACGCGCCGCAGGGCCGCAATGGCGACTACATCTTCCTGCCCATGGAATTCGACGCCAATACTCCGATCCTGAACTACTACCAGGACTGGGAAATCAACCTCGCCGCGGGCACGTGGCGGAAGTTCGACCCCGCCCGCAACCTCGCCGCGGGTAAGAAAGTCACAGCTTCGTCGCAGGATCCCAACAACCCGGCCCAGAATGTCACGGCTTCCAAGACGTACCAGGATTACGTCAAGACCTGCTGGCAGAGCGGCGCCGAGGAGGCGCCGTGGATCATGGTGGACCTGGACAAGCCCACCGAGATCAATCGCGTCATCCTCAAGTGGAACGCCAACGCGGCCAAGGAGTTCAAGGTGCAGACGTCCGCCGATGCCAAGGAGTGGGCGGATGTCTTCAGCACGAAGCTCGGATCGCCCTCCACCGTGACCGACGAGACCTTCAAGACGACCACGGCCCGGTACGTCCGCATGGCCGCCACGCAGAAGGCTCCCATCCCCCAGGTGCGGGCCGACATGGTGCGCCGCGGCCAAGCCGAGACCGTGCCCGCCGGTTATTCGCTGTTCGACTTCATGGTCCTGAAGGATTGATGGGGAGAAGAGGCAGATAATCGGCCATGCACGCGTGAAAAATCGGCGCATGGGGATATTAAGGATATGTACGGACGGTTATGCCGGATGAGGCACAGGCGTCGTCGGTAACCGTCCGTGGATGTCGTCTCCTGGGAGTACTGCCATGAAACGCTGCTTTACCCTGCTGGTTTTCACCACACTCGTCTGCCTCTCATGCCAACCCCAACCCCAGCCTCAGCCCCCGGCTCCGCCGGCGGTGAGCGTTCCCACCGGGCGCGGGCCGGCCGGAGCACAACTGCAAGTCACCGCCGACCACAAAGACTGGAACTATGTCCCGGGCCAAGCGGTGAAATTCACTATCACCGGGCCCGCCGGTACGACCGTCAACTACACGATCGGCCCCGAGATGATGCCGGCGGAGTCGAAGAGCGCGGTGCTTCCGGAAAGCGGCACGCTGGCGCTCGACGGCGGTACCATGAAGCAACCCGGCTTCCTCCGTTGCGTAGCCACCGCGGCCGGCAGCCGCAGCCCCAGCCTGGCCACCGCAGCGTTTTCCCCCGAGAAGATCAAACCCTTCCAGACCGAACCCAAGGATTTCGACGCCTTCTGGACGCGGGCCAAAGCCGAGCTGGCGAAAGTCCCCATGGACGCGAAGGTCACGCCCCTGCCGCAATACACCACCGACCAGTACGAGGCGTTCGAGGTCAACCTCCAGAACATCGGCACGCCGCCCGCCAGGACGAGTCGCGTTTATGCCGTGCTCTGCGTCCCCCGCGGCGACGGGCCGTTTCCCGCGATCGTGTCGGGACCCGGCGCGGGCGTGTATGCCCCCCGGCCGGAGATCGAGTGGCCCAAGCGCGGCTTCATCACCCTGAGCGTCGGGATTCACGAAATGCCGGTGATCAAGGACCCGAACGCTCCCCCGGCACCCAAGGGCACCTATCCCCTGATGGGCCTGGAAAATCCCAACCGCTACTACTTCCGCCGTGTCCTCATGGGCTTGCTGCGTGCCAACGATTACCTCGTGACACATCCCAAGTGGGACCGCAAGCATCTCATCGCCGCGGGTGGCAGCCAGGGCGGGTACCTGGCCATCGTGAACGCGGCGCTGGACACGCGCGTGACTTTGTGCCGCGTGTCGTTCCCCGCCTATTGCGATGCCATCGCCTACGTGCACGGCCGGCCCGGCGGCTGGCCCGCGTCGTGGTTCAAGTTCGAGACGATGCCCGACGATCCCAACCGCGCCGCCAGAATGGCGACCACCGCCTACTACGACGGCGTCAACTTCGCCAGGCGCATCAAGGTCCCCGGCCACTACGGCTGGGGCTACAACGACGACACCTGCCCGCCGGACTCCACGTTCGCCGCCTACAACGTGATCACCGCGCCGAAGCAACTGACCATCATCAAGGAAATGGGCCATCCGAAGGTCGACGCCCTGCGCCAGCGCGAGGATGCCTGGCTGCTGAAACAGGTCGGCAAGGGCCAATAACCCCGCCGCCGTAGTGCGGATTCCATTTGGCCGCCAGCGCAGGATTTTCTACGCTTTAGTAATAGGGGCCGCTGTGTTTTCGAAGGCGGCCGTACGAAGATCATGCGTGCATTACCCTGCTTCATTCTGCTGGTTTGCCTGCTGAGTGCCGGCGTGGGCACAGGCTATTTCATGTGGCTGGACTACGACCGTCAAAGCTCCGCCCTGGCGGAGGAAATGCGGGCACAAACCGCCACGATCGAGCGCCTCCGCACGGAGGTCGCCGCCCTGCGCACGGCCGGCGCGACCGAGCGTACCCGCGTCGACTATCTGGAGTCCTGCCTGCGGGATTCGGTCACCACGAGCATCACCCTCTCCACCCGGCTGACCCAGACCCGGCGTGACATGAACGATCTGTGGGCCTCGCTCTTCGGCGCCGCCGACGCCCGGAGGGTGTCCACCAACTTCAGCCAGATGGAGGCCCGCCTCCACGACCTCGCCCAGGCCGCTGCTCAGGACGTCGCCAGTCTCCACGCTCGCATCGACGCCACACAGAAGACCGCCCGCTCCGCCCCGAAGCCCGACGCCTTCCTGAATGACTTCATCGCCCAGACGGCCAAAGACCCCGTCACGCCGTAGACTTACCCGTGAAGGCCTCAGGCGTCAGGCCTCAGACCTCAGGCCAATACCGACGGCATTGGTAGGATGGGCCTTGGCCCATGCGGTTTCTGAGTTTCCAGGAAAACCTCACGATTTTCCCACTTTTCGTGTAACGCCCCACCCCCGCCGCGCATCTTATAGATGTATGGTTAATAGACTATATTTCTGAAAGCCAGGCACGATGATGGGAGAGCCACATGGAAAAGGGCCGGTGTTTCGAGTGCGTATTCGCTAACATCAGTAAGCGTCAGATCTTAATGTCATTCTCGACGGGTTTCGGCCCCCGATACACCTGCGTCAACACCCCCAAGGCCCCCGGCCGGATCGAGGACGTCGCGCCGGGCGGCACCTGCCGCAACTTCCGGCCCCGGCAGCGTCCGGCGCCCAATCGTCCCGAATTGCCGGAGCCGCCGGACGATAGCGTCCGCTACATCGCCCTGACGCAGGGCCTGTTCGCCATCGTGGATGCCGCCAACTACGAATGGCTGACCAAGTACCGCTGGTGCGCCTCGAAGCACGCCGGCAAGTACTACGCCCGCCGCTTCACGACCAAGGGCACGGTCTTCATGCACCGCGAAATCATGAAGACCCCGCCCGGCAAGGTAGTGGACCACATCAACGGCCACAGCCTGGATAATCGGGAAGCCAACATGCGCAACTGCAAGTCCCACCAGAACGCCTATAACAAGCCTCCGCGCGGCAAGCACTCGCAATACAAAGGCGTCTACCCGCACGGCGACCAGTGGGAAGCCCGCATCAAGCACAAAGGCGTCCGCTACAATCTCGGCACCTTCCCCACTGAACTCGCCGCCGCCCTCGCCCGCGACGCCAAAGCCCGCGAGCTCGAAGGTCCCTACGCGTATATCAATGTGCCGGGGGAAAGTGATAAGTGACAAGAAACAAGTTGTAGGATGCGCCTCGGCCCATGCGGTCCCTGAAGCCTGACGCCTGAGGTCCGAAGCCCGCTTCTTCCCTTGTGCCTTTCCCCATCCTGCGGTATCATGGCAGCGTTGTCGAGAAGCATGAAGCCTTTTTCAGATGCGTGGGAGACGAGTGATGGCAACGAACGTGTTCATCAGTTGGACGGGGAAACCCAGCGGCAAGCTTGCGGAGGCAATTCGACAGTGGTTGCCCACAATTTTCCCCTTTGTCAAAACCAGTGTTTCGTCTCCGGATGCGGACAAGTACTATCAATGGGCCCGGAAGGTCTCGACCGAGCTGAAGGAGTCCCAAGTCGGCATCGTCTGCCTGACCCTGGACACTCTCTGTGACCCGTGGCTTCTCTTCGAAGCCGGCGCCCTGTCGCGGAATCTTGAGCTGGCGCGGATCTACACCGTCTATTTCGACACGGAGCCGGCAGGCCTGCCCCGGCCTCTCGGCCTCTTTCAGAACATCGTGTTCACGAAAGAGAGTGTCCGGAAACTCGTCAAGACGATCAACACCGCCGGTGACGCTCCGTTGGAGGAGGACTTCCTCAACGCCGCCTTTGAAACCTGGTGGCCGCAGCTCGAAAAGCAAGTCGCGGAGATTCTCGCCGAACCGCGAGAAGCCTTCAGGCACAGGCAATGCACCGACCGGGAAATCCTGGAGGAGATCCTCGATTTGACTCGCACCCTCGCGTGCGTCGAGCCTCACGCCAAATCTCATGCCGCGTCACCCGTTGCGCCCAGCCCAGGCGGTATCTCGACCCCGCGTGACCTGGGCCGATTTACGGGAAGGCAACTGGAGAAGATGGCCCGTTTGTGGGACGAGCTCATGAGTCAGTTCGCCCCCGCCCCGACTCCGGCCGCCCCCGCATCGCCGGACGAAATACGCGAGGAACTGGAGAAGGAAATCGAGAACGGCCAGCCCCCCGAATCCCCCGACACCCGCCCCACCCCCTCCGACACCCCCGACGCCAGGAAATACCAGAAGCGATACTAGAACTGGTGGGCACGGCCCGCCCTGTGGGACTCTCGCAGAATATTTTGGGACCGAAGGAACAATTCAACCGACCTCCTGTCTAAATGGTGAGCAATACCCCAGACGGCGTGGGCTGTGACGTTGTTGATGCAGAGGGCTGTTGGCCCACCATCCTACGGTGCGCATTGGTGTGTGTTCGAGGCGACTGAGTGTCACGGATGGAACGACTGGGGTGGTTGGTGACTGTCCTCAGCAACGCGAAGGGATGATCGTGTAGTGCGGCACATATCCATCAGGCGTTAAGGAGATCCGTTATGAAGTGTCTGGTAATGGCAACTGCATGTTCACTGATTCTCACATTCTCCATGGGGGCCACCGGCAAAGAGTCAACGGAGGGCCAGAAGGAGAATCCGTATGTCTGGAAATCGAAGGTTGCGTCCGTAGCCGTGTTCAAGAATGGCGTGGGCTTCTTTCTGCGCGAGGGAAAGACAAAGCTGCGTGACGGCTGGTGTCTGGCGCAGACCATACCGCCTGCGTCGTTTGGGACCCTGGTCGTATTCCCGCAGGAGGCTAACCGCACCATCGATATTGTCGGCGCCGGCGGTGGAGATGCCGTCGCATTTGACGGCGTCGATTCACCGAATGACGAAGCCCTCAAACGGAGCAGACTGGAGAACTGCATCAACCTCAGGGTGCAGCTTTCCTACTCGGAGAATGGCAAGCAGAGCAGCGCCACCGGGCGAGTGGTTTCGGTGGGAAACGAACATGTTATACTGGAGGCGGAGACCAACAGCCTTGCGGTGCCTCTCGAGAGGGTAACCAAACTGCTGGTTCTCGATAATCCGATGCGAATCCACGTGGCCTCCAACGACAAGAAGCCGGCGGAAGAGACGACGCTCAGTATGACCTACCTGCGTAAAGGCATCACCTGGATCCCGGAATACTCCCTGAAACTGCTCGATGACAGTACCGCCGAGCTGACCCTGCGCGGGACGCTGGTGAACGAAGCAGAGGACTTGATCAACTGCGATGTGCAATTCGTCGCCGGCGTGCCTCACTTTGCTCACACCGATTATCTGGAAGCAGTATCCGCAGGTCAGGTCGTACGGACGACAGACGCCGCACTGGCTTCAAGTCAGATGACCCAGGCCCAGCAGCAGTTGGCCCTGACCCGGCAACTGGCCCAGCAGTCGGCGGTGCGCGCAGCAGGACTCGACAATGCCAACCGGTCCTCCGATGCTGCGAGCCGATCTGCCGCGGATTCCGGCGAACACAACCTGCAGAATGTCCTCGGCAATCTGCCCAGGATCGAGTCGGAAGGCGCGTCCGACTACACGGTGTATGAATGCAAGGGTGTTACCGTTCGATTGGGAGAGAAGGCCGTCATAACACTGCTGACAAAGACGATCCAATACCGTCACGGCTACCGCTGGCACGTACCGAATGATATTGAGCACTGTTTTCTCCTGCAGAATGACACCGACTCCGCTTGGACCACAGGGCCCTGTCTGGTCCTGAGCGACAACAGGGCCCTGAGCGAGGACCTGCTCAAATACGTGCCGCGCGGAGGCATGGGCGAGTTGACGGTCACCACCGCTGTCAACATGGGCCGGGAGCAGAATGAATCGGAAACCGGACGGAAACAGCAGGCTTATCAACTCATAGGTGGATATTTTGCCGATCTGGTCTCGCTCGGCGGTGAGTTGCGACTCCGCAATTTCGAGAAGAAATCCGCGGATATAATTGTGGAATTGACCGTGCGGGGCAAGCCCACTTCCGCATCGGATGAAGGCGACATCGTGCTGAACACGCAGGACCTCAGACTCTTGGAGAGAACGGCAACGATCACCTGGCAGGTAACCGTCCCCGCCGGGCAGATGAAGACTCTCACCTACCAATATGAACGATACGTGCCGGCGCAAGGAGAAACGACGAACAGTAGCCCGGCGTCAACACCCAGCACGCCAAGGCGCTTATTCAGAAGCAGCGGCTTGCGAATTGACAAATAGGGGGTTACGGCTCCGTAGGGTGAGTCACGTCCGCCATTCCCATGGGCTGTCAACCCAGCCCCTCGCTCTGGTGGGCACGGCCCACCCTTGTATCTTGATAATCCCATGGTACTGTGGCCGGAGATTGTCT
>CAYQXM010000039.1:0-43241 GCA_964421295.1 uncultured Pirellulales bacterium | reverse complement strand
GACGAACCGGCCGTGTCGGAGGTCGCCAGGTCGCGTCCCAAGATGATCGGAATATCCATCGTGCGGAAGAAATCGTCGCCCACTTCGAGGTAGTTGGTCCGTGATTTCTCGGCACGGCCGGGCAGTTCAACGTAGGCCGACGCGGACGTGCCGCTGACCAGTGGAAAACCAGAGAATGTCACCGCCCGAACACCTGGAACCGCTCCGATCGCAGCGCGCATGCGGTCATAGACATCTGCATATTGCTGTTCGCTGTAGCCGGCGTCGGCCGGACGCATACGAAAGAGCAGGATGTTCTCGGCATCGAAACCCGGCGCGATGCGTGCGATATTTGCGAACGTACGCACCATCAAGCCGGCGCCAATGACCAACAATACCGACAGACTCACTTGAGCAGTCACCAGCATCTTCCCCAGCGCCAGCCGGGGAGCGCCCAGGGACGAACGGTTCTTCAACGCCTGCGCCGGATCGGTGCGCGCGGCCCGGACGGCCGGCAGCATGCCGAACATCAACGCCGTGAGGACAGAGACAACAAACGTGAAAACTAGAACATGAGTGTCCGTACGCAGATCATAGCGATGACCTTCCAAGTGCAGCGCCAGGAAGCCCAGCAAGACGTGTCTGCTCAGCGCCGCGAGGACCAATCCGAGAACGGCGCCCATCAGCGACAGCGTCAGACTCTCCATCAGCGACTGTCCGATCAGTCGCCATCGACCGGCACCCAAGGCGGTGCGAACGGCCATTTCGTGCCGGCGGGCGGCGCCGCGTGTCAGCAGCAGGCCGGCCAGATTCGCACAGGCGATCAACAGCACAATGCCCACAATCGCCGCGAGGACGAAAAACGGCTCCGCCAGGCCTCGGCGGAGTATCATCTGCCCGCGGCTGCCGTCTTCCAGCACGATGCCGCCCTCGTCCATCTTCGTTTGGGACAAGGAAAGCGTTTGACGGAAGAGAACGCTGAGACCCGCCTGTGCTTGCGTCTCGTCCGTCCCGGGTGCCAGGCGTCCCATGATCTGCACCCACCACTGGTCGTGAGAGTTCAACGGCTGAGTCGGCCAGATCTGTGGTTGCGTGCACATAGGGATGTAGATATCGGTGGGGTCGCCTGCGGTAGGTCCCAGATAGTCCCGCCGGAGAACACCGATAACGGTGAAGCTCGTCTTGTTGATGCTGACCGTCCGGCCGAGGACATCCAATTTCGAACCGCAGTGCCGCTCCCACCACCGATAGCTGATGACAGCCACCGGTGCCGCGTCCGATCGATCGTCCTCGGGAAGGATCAGCCGGCCGAGCAACGGGTCAACTCCATAGCCGGCGAAGTAATTGCCGGAGACGAGCAGCACCCCCGCATGAGACGGCTCGCCGTGCCCCACCACCGTGACACTGCGCGGGGAGGAGAATGCGAACACGTCCGTGAAACCCTTGTCGCCATCCCGCAAGGCGCAGTAGGCGGGGTAGGAGAACGACGTGCCGACGGTGAATCCGCCCGGCGCATCGCTTTGACCGGGGCCGTTGTAGCCACTGTATTGAGGGTTGCGTCCGATCCAATTGACCAGGCGCAACTCGTGCGGGTGGCGTACCGGCAGGGAACGCAGCAGAACCGCATTGAGCGCCGAGAACACCGCCGTGTTGGCCCCCATGCCCAGCGCCAACGAGAGTACCGCCACGACGGTAAAGCCGGGGGACTTGATCAGCATTCGCAGGCTGAAACGCACATCGTTCATCATATTTCGCATGGACTCCCTACTCACATCTCAGCGCCACCATGGGATCGACCTTCGCCGCCCGGCGGGCCGGGAGCCAGCACGCCAGCAAGGCCACGGCCACCAACAGCAATGGCACGAGGATAAATGTCACCACATCCCACGAGCTGATCCCATAGAGCAGGCTGCTCATCAACCGGCAGACCGCCAGGGAAACCACGATCCCCAGCGTCAGGCCGGACGCCGTCAGCGTCAGCCCCCGGCCCAGCACCAGGCCGAGGATGTCGCGGCGTTGCGCGCCGAGAGCCATGCGGATGCCGATCTCGTTGCGGCGTTCGTTCACCGCGGAACTCATGACGGCGTACAAGCCGACCAGCCCGACCAGGAGAGCCGCCCCCGCCATGGCCGCCAGCAGGGTCATGCAGGACCGTTCGACGAACAGGGATTCGGTCACGTAGTGATTCATGGTGCGCTGTTCGAGGATGGGCTGGGCGGGATCGATGTTCCAGATCGCCTTGCGCGCGGCATCCGCCCAGAGCATCGGATTGCCGGCCGTGCGAAGGAAGAGGGTCATGTCCCGGCCGCAGGCCTGCGCCGTCGGTTGATACATGAACGGTTCACAATCGTCCGACCGGAGCGAGCGCAGTTTCACGTTGCCCACCACGCCCACGATCATCTTTTTGGAGCCGTTGAAATCGATCCATTGGCCGAGCGGATCCCGGTCCGGGAAATAGCGCCGGACGAATTCCCGGTTCACGACCAGAACCCGCTGGCCCTCGGCGGTGTCCAGCGCGGTGAAATCCCGGCCTGCGAACACGGGAATTTGGAGGCAGCGGAAATAGCCGGGCGTCACAAGGCGATGCTCCGCCCAGGGTTTTCTCTCGCCCGGCCGGACCTCCATGCCTTCGTAGCGGATGCCGGCATTGCTGTTGTCGGATGCGATGGGCCGCAGGTCGATCGCGCCGACGGCCTGCACCCCTGGCAAAGCCGACAGTGCCTCGACCGCCTGTTGATAAAACGCGGCGCGATTCCGAACCTGGCGGTTTTCCGCCGTGTCAGGCCGCACCACGCGCAGAGCCAGCAGCCGGTCGGCGTTGAACCCGGGCGGAGCCTTGTGCAGGTTCCAGAAGCTTCGCGCCAGCAGCCCCGCTCCGGTGAGCAGCAGCACGACCAGGGCGATTTGCGTCACGACCAGCGCGCCGAGGGTCCGGTGACGCGACCGGCCGCGTGAAACCGCCCGGGCGGCTTCCTTCAATGCCGATCCGAGATTCCGCCGCGAAATCTGCCAGGCCGGAATCGTTCCGAAGACCAATCCCGCCAGCAGCGACAGCATCAGCGCGAATCCCAGCACGGCCAGGTTGATTCCGATTCCTTCGATGCCGGAAATCGGCACGCCGGTCGGCAGGACGGCGGGGACCACCGTTCGTTGAAGGAACGCGACACCGGCATAAGCCAGCAACACGCCCGCAAGGCCGCCGACCAGCCCCAGCAGCAGGCTCTCGGTCAGCATTTGCCGCGCAATGCGCCATCGGCCCGCCCCGAGCGAACGGCGGATGGTGAACTCGCGGCCACGCGCCGCCGCCCGGGCCAGCGACAGGTTGGAGACATTCACGCAGGCAATGAGCAGCAGCACGCTGACGGCTCCATACAGAATCCACAGGACCGTCCGCAGATCGGAAACCAGAAATCCGTGCAGCGGATGGACGCGAACCGTTTTGCCACGATTCATCCCGGGATGTTGTTCCTCCAGCGACCGGGCGATCTGTTGCATTTGGGCCCCGGCCTGCGCCCAGGTCGCATCGGCTTTGCGCCGGCCCAACACCAGCAGGAAATTGCTGTTGCGGTCCCGCCGGGACAGCGTGCCCCGGGCAAGAGGAAGATAGATCTCGCCCATGTTCCCCAGGAATCCCATCCGGGCGGACGAAACGCCCACGACCGTGTACGAGGAGCCATCCAGCGTGATGGTCCTGCCGACGATTCCGGAATCCGCGTTGAACCGGCTCCGCCAAAGCGCGTGGCCCAACACCGCCACCTTTTGCCCGTCCGCAAGCCCTTCTTCCGGCAGGAACCCGCGTCCGAGCGTCATGCGGGGTTCGACGACGTCGAAGAAACCATCGGTGACCCGCATTCCCCGAAGGGCCAGCGGATCGCCAGCGCCCGTCAGGTTCGGCTGGCAGTCGGTGAAGGCGCAAAGGCCGTCGAAGGCGGTGTTGCGCTCCGCCCAGTCCAGAAAGTCGGGGCCCGAACTGGCGCCGCGATCGCCATCGCTCCAATAGGATTCCAGGAAGGCCAGCCGTTCCGAATGCAGAAAAGGCAACGGGCTGAGCAGGACGCTGTGAACGACGCTGAAGATCGCCGTGTTCGCGCCGATGCCCAGCGCCAGCGTAAGTGCCGCCACCGCCGTGAAGCCGGGAGACTTGGCCAGCATTCGCAGGCCGAAACGTATGTCTTGCACCAACGTCTGCATGAGCCCTCTATTCACACCTCAACGCCACCATCGGATCGACCTTTGCCGCGCGCCGAGCGGGGAGAAGACCGGCCAGCGACACCACCGCAATCAGAAACACCGGAACAACCGCGAGAATCAGTACATCGGCGGGGTGGATTCCAAGAAGCACTCCGCGCATCAAAGGCACGGCGATTGCCGTCCCGACCAAGCCGACCGCGATGCCTATCGCCGACAGGATCAGGGCCTGTCGCAGCACCATCCAAAGCACTGAACGGGTCGAGGCGCCAACCGCGATGCGAATGCCGATCTCTCGTGTGCGGCCGTTCACCACGTATGAGAACACGCCGTACAGGCCCCCCAAAGCCATCACCAATGCCACGGCGGCGAAAACACCAATCAGTTCGGAGTAGAGTCGGCGAAGCCAGAGAGACCGGCGGAGCGAGTCGGTCATCGTTTCGACATCGAAGATCGGCAGATCGGGATCGATTCGGCGAACGATTCCCCGCACGCTGGAGACCAGGGCCAGGGGATCGGTCGTCGTGCGGACGACGACAGCCATGAGACTCTGCCGATCCTGGGCATAGGGGATGTACACTCCGGGAATCATGGGCCGATCGAGACCGTAGTGCCTGACATCCTGCGCCACGCCGACGACCGTCATCCACGGGGCGTTCGACGTCGTCCCCCCTTCCTTGATCCGCATTCCGATCGGGTCCTGGTTGGGCCAGCACCGCCGGGCGAAGGTCTCGTTCACAATCACGGCCCTTGCACCGTCGGTCAGACCATCCTGGTCGTTGAACGTCCTTCCGGCCTGCATCGCGATGCCCAGCGTTTCGAAGTACCCCGGCCAAGCAACCCGGCGCAGCACCACCGGATCGGGCTCATCGGGCCGGCGGGCCGGCGCATTCTCCACCGTGAAGAAACTGCCTCGATGTCCCCCCAAAGGCGGGGCCGTGACCGCACTGGCGGCCGTGACGCCGGGCAGGGCTCGAACCTGCTCCAGGTGGTCGTGGAAAAAGGCCCCCCAAGTATCCTTCTCCTTGTACCGCGCCTCCGGCAGCGCGATCCGGTAGACCAGGAGATGATCGGCGCGATACCCCGGGTCCATCCTCTGCAAAGAACGAAACGCCTGCACCAAGAGGCCCGCTTGCACCAGTAGAATGAACGTCAGGGCAACCTCCATCACCACCAGCGAGTGCAGGCTTCGACATCTTGCATTGGATGTCGTCGATTGCCGGCTCGGCGACGGTGCGGTTCCCGGCGCATTCCCGACCCGGATCGCGTGCAGCGTGGGGAGAATCCCAAACAGGGCCGTCGTCACGACCATGACCAGAGCGTACAGCCAGATGCGGACGTCGAACGTGAAGCTGATCCAGCCCGGCGGCCGGTCCACGAGCGAGTTCACCAGGGCGTGCAGCCCCCAGTATCCCAGGCACAAACCCAGGGCGCCGGCCAGTCCGGACAACAGGATCCCTTCCATCCCGATCAGACGCGCGATGCGCCAGGGCGTGGCCCCCAGGGACATCCGAATCCCCAACTCCTGCCACCGGGCCAGGCCGCGCGCCAGCATGATCGCCGCCACGTTGCCGCAGGCGATCAGCAATACGACGCCGACCGCCCCCATTAGGATGGCCAACACGGGCCGCGTGGAGCCGAACATCCGGTCGGTAATCAGCGTCAGTTTCGGGAACGTGTTCTGGTTGGCTCTGTGGTTCTCCACCAGGCCTCGATGAACGCCGAGCAGGTCGTCGCGTGCGGCCGCCAGGGTCACACCCCGCTTGAGCCGCCCGACTCCGCGGAGATACCAGCCTTTCGTCAAATCTTCGGGGTCCTTCGCCAGTGTCATCCATACATCGGCGCCGTCCACCAGCGTCTTGGCCTCGGGCAAGACGCCGATGATCGTGAACAGCTCCCGGTCGATATGCAGGACCTTCCCAAGGACCTCCTCGTTCGCGAAAAGCCGCGCGGCCAGGCGCCGGCCGATCATGGCGACTCTCGCGCCGCCCGGCCTGTCCTCCTCGGGCGTGAACGACCGGCCGAGAGCCGGACGCAATCCCAGGACCGACAGCAAATCGTGCGTCACCCAGGCCCCCTGAATCCTCTCGGCGTTGCTATCGAAGGATAGGGTGCAACTATGCGTCTGCCAAGCAGCCATTCCGTCGAAGGAGTGATTCCGTTGCCTCCAGGAGTGGAAGTCCGGATAGGACAGGCCCGTGTACTCCAGATTCCACCGAGGCGCCGTCTCGTCCAGATCCACCAGCTGGTCCGGCTCATAAAACGGCATCGGCCGCAGGAAGAAGGCATTGAGAAAGCTGAAAATGACCGTATTGCCCGCCATGCCCAAAGCCAGGGTTACCAGCGCAACGGCGGTGACGCCCGGGCTCTTGGCCAGCATGCGAATCCCATATCGTATGTCCTGCAACAACGCGATCATGACTTCTCCTACTCGCACCTCAGCGCCACCATTGGATCCACCCGTGCTGCCCGGCGGGCGGGGAGAAGACATGCTGCCACGGCGGCGGCGCCCACGACAACCAGTCCGGCGAGAAGCAACAGGGGATGCAGTGGATCGACACCATAGGCCGCAGCCCGCAAGAGGAACGACGATGCCGTCGTCAGCACCAGCCCTATAGCCAGACCCGCAAGCACCCAGCCAGCGGCCTGACGGAGTACGAATTGCAGGATGTCCCGCCGCACTGCTCCCAAGGCCAAGCGGACACCGATCTCGCGCTGCCGCTGCGAAACAGTGTAAGAAAGCGTGCCGTAGATTCCCACCATCGCGAGGGTCAAAGTCACAGCCATGAACAGACCGACAAGCTGCGTGAGAAATCGGCGCGGACCGGTCGCTTTGCCCACGACCTCACTCATGGTTCGCACGTCGGCCAGAGGCAAGTCCGCGTTGAGTGCCGCGACCTCGCGTCGGAGCAGCGGGACCAGAGCATGAGCTTCGTCCGAGGTTCGCATCACCAGCCGCACCGAGCCTTGGTCGCGCAGAGCATGGGGAAAGAATATCTCTGGCAGCGTCGTTTGTTCGGCGCCCCATTGGTGGACATCGGCGACCACACCAACGACAATCCCCCGGAACCAGGGTTTGGCGCTGTTGGACTGGATTTGCCTCCCGATGGGGTCCTGGCCCGGCCAGTACTTGTTCGCCAGAGTCTGGTTGACAGCGACGCCTGTCACGTCACCCCGAGCATCTTCAGGACCTGGAGGTCGTCCGCGCAGCAGCGGAATTCCCATAGCAGCGAAATACTCGGGCGAGATATAGGATTGCTGTGCGTCCGCCCGTTGTATCGCGGGATCATAGACTTCGTTATCCGCAAGAATGCCGGTGGTGTTGCCACCCTCCAGCGGCATCTGCGTCGTGATCCCAACCGCCTCCACGCCGGGTAACGCCTGGACGCGAACAAAGAGCTCTTGCCAAAAAGCGCGTCGGGTCTGGATCTGACGATAACGGTCACCCGTCAAAGCAAGGTCCGCCGTCACGACCCGGTCCGTGACCAGATCGCGATTGGAACGGAGCACATTGAAGTAGCTGGAGAAGAGCAACGCCGCCCCGTTGCCAAGCACCAACGCGACGGCGATTTGGCCACTCACCAGGTGCTGCAAGAACCGATGACGCAGGCGGGACCCGGTCTGCGAGCGCCCATCGCCCTTGAGGGTCTCCACCACCGGCGTGCGTGCTGCGGTCAACGCAGGCAGCAGACCGAACAATACGGCCGTGATCACCGCGACGACCACCGAGAAGGCCAGAACCGTGCCGTTCAATCCGAGCGCCTCTCTTCGTGCCCCGATCACGAGCACGGCGGGGATCACGTGCTTTATCGCGGCGAGCCCCCCCTTGGCCAGGACGATTCCCACGCCGCTCGCCAGCAGAGCCAGAAGCAGGCTCTCAGACAAGAGAAGTCGGATGACGTCCCAGCGTGCTCCGCCCAAAGCGAGACGCACACTGAACTCGCTTTGCCGGCGCGTGCCGCGGGCCAGGAGCAGTCCGGCGACGTTGGCGCAGGCGACCAACAACAGGAGGATCGTCGCCCCGAACAGAAGCGCCCCACCGGAGGCCGTACCGTCCGTCGTCTGCCGCCAGAGAGAACGAACCAGGAATGTCTTGCGCCGATTCGTGCTCGGATACTCTTTCGCCAGACGAACGCCAATCGCCTTGATCTCGGCGTCCGCTGCCTCCACCGTCACGCCGTCCTTGAGCCGACCGATGCCCAGGAGCCAATGATCCCCGCGGTGGGAGTCTCGTTCCATGGGCGAGAAAGCCGTCCAGAGTTCGCAATCATGACCCTCATACCGGGGAGATTGAAATTCGAATTCGGGCGGCATGACACCCACGATCGTGACTTCACGTCCGTCGAGCCGAAGAGTGTGACCCAGCACGGCCGGATCGGCGGCGAATATCCGGCCCCATAGGGCGTGACTTATCACGGCGACCGGAGCCGCGCCAGGCTGCTCATCCGACTCCTCGAGCACTCGCCCCAGCGCGGGCGGCATACCGAAGGTCTGCAACACACCGGCCGTACACACGGCGGCATAGGCCGGCACAGGCATATCGAGGCCCAGATTGAAACGACGCAACTCGTAAACTCCCAGATGCGAGAACGACGTGCTCTGCAGGTGAATATCCACAAAATCAGGTGCAGACAGCGGCCAGTCCTCGCCCGACCATACGTAGACGATGCGATCGGCGCGGGGATACGGAAACGGATCCAACACCAGTGCATCGAACACACCAAACAGGGTCGACGTGGCCCCGATACCCAGGCCAAGCGTGAGCACAACCACGGCCGTGAAGCCGGGGCTCTTGGCCAGCATCCGGAAGCCGAAACGCATGTCTTGCATTACCGTTCCCATAGGTCCCCTACTCGCACCTCAGCGCCTCCACGGGATTGACCTTGACCGCGCGACGCACGGGGATCCAGGCGCCGACCAGCGCCGTCAGGATGACGATCAAAGCCACGCCCCCAAACACCACCGGGTCCGCGGGGCTGATGCCGTAAAGTAGACGCGCGAGGACTCGCGTCAGACCGAATGCCAGCAGCAATCCACAAGCAAGTCCAATCAGGGTGAGCCTGAAACTCTGGAACGTGACCAGCCGGATCACATCCAGCTTCGTCGCCCCCACCGCCATGCGGATGCCGATTTCGCGGGTGCGCCGGGTCACCGCGAACGACACGAGGCCGAAGATGCCCATGGCGGCGAGCAGCAGGGCGATCACGCCTTGCGCACCGGCCATCGTCGCGCCCATTCGCAGCGGCATCAGCCCGAGTGGACTGTTCGCCACCTGCTGCTCCATCGTGCGCAGGTTGAAAAGCGGAAGGTCGGGATCCAACTGCCGGACGATCTGCTGCACCGCGAAATGCATCGGCGCCGGGTCCGCCTCCGTCCGCGCGACCAAAGTAACCCGGCCGTGGTAGTTCTGCGCGAGCGGCAGAAAGAGCACCGGACGGGCCTGATCCGTGATGGACCAATAACGGCCCTCGCCCACCACCCCGACCACCTCGTAGGGCTTACCATTCATCATCAACCGCTTTCCCACCGCACTTTCCCCGGGCCAGAAATGTTGCGCGAGGGTGCGATTGATGATGGCCACGAGCGGCATCGTTACATCGTCCCGGTCGGAAAAATCCCGTCCTTCGGCGATCCCGATGCCGGCGGTCCGCAGAAACGCGTGCTCCACGGGCAGGCGCGGAATCATCTGAAAATCCGCATCCTTGGGATTGGGCTGACCCTCGGCGGTGATGCCGCCGTGCATGCCGCCGCCGACATCGAACGGCACGTGTTCGGCCAGGCTCGCTTCACGCACGCCGGGCAGGGCGCGGACCTTTTCCAGCAACTGCGCCTGAAACTGCCGGCCCTGCTGCTCGGTGTAACCCTGGAGGCCGACATCGAACGAGGCGAGAAACAGATGGTCTGGCTGGAATCCCAGATTGACCCGGGACAGTTGCTGGAGGCTGCGGAGGGCCAGCCCGGCGCAGATCAACACCACGCAGGAAACAGCGACCTGGCCGATCACCAGAAGGCTGCGCAGCGGGTGCCGCGTGCCGGCCATGGTGCGCGCGCCTTCGCTCAACCGCGACAACAGATCGAGGCGCGTGGCCTTCAGCGCGGGGATCAGGCCGGTGATCAAACCGGTCGCCAGCGACGCGCCAAAGGTGAAGACGAACAGGCGCCAGTCCGTGCCGGTGTCGGCCGGCGGCGCGAAATCCGTCGTCGGCATGAGTTGTCCCAGGTACGGACTGATCCCGAGCGTGGCGACCGTGCCGACCACGCCGGCGCCGAGGGCCAGCAGCACGCTTTCGACGGACAATTGCCGGAGCAGTTGCCAGCGGGAGGCGCCCAGAGCGCCGCGAATGGCCAGTTCCCGCTCGCGCTCGGCGGCCCGCGAAAAGAGCAGATTGGTCACATTGGCCACCGCCACCGCGAGCACCAGCAGGCCCATGACCGCCAGCACCGCGACGATGAACGGCGTGTAATTGGCCACGAAGGGCGTGGGCCGGCTCCGATCCTCGCGCAGCACCACGGCCTTGCTCTGTGGCGCGTGATAATCGGCATACTCCTGGAGCAGACGCCCCATCACGACATTGGCCGCCGCGCGGGCTTGCTCGAGATTCGCATGGGGCTGGAGGCGTCCCATCATGAAGAAACCGATGTCGCCGCGACTGTACAACATGTAGCGCCGGGCCGGCGTCATTTCCCCCAGCATGGCGGCCGGCACGAATCCGCTCAGTGCCGTGCCCCACGCTGCTCCGACAAACCCGGGTGGCGTGATGCCCACAACCGTAAACGGCACGCCATTGAGCTTGACTGCCTGGCCGATGATGTCGGGATCAGCGGCAAACCGGGTGCGCCAGGCCTCGTGGGTGAGCACGATGATGGGATCGGCCCCGGGCTGTTGCCCTTCAGTCGGCAAGAACAGGCGGCCATGCAGCGGTTGCACGCCCAAGACTGAGAAATAGTTGTCGCTGACCACGTGAACGAACGTCCGCGCGGTGACCTCGCCGGACCGGCTCAGATGGACGGGCGCCTCCATGTACGCCATGAGTCCGGAAAACGTTTTTGCCATTTCCGGGTGTTCCCGGTCGCCACCTTCGACCGCACGGCGGAAATCCACGCAATCGAGATACGAAAGCGGGAATGGCGTTTCATACTTGGCGCTCTTCTGCACGATCACGACCAGTTGTTCCGGATGTGCCGCCGGCAGCGGGCGAAGGAAGAAGTCGCTGACAAAGAGGAAGACCACCGCATTGACGGTGAGGCCGAGGGCCAGCGTGAGCACGGCCACCGCCGTGAAGCCGGGGCTCTTGGCCAGCATCCGCAGGCTGTATCGTATGTCCTGCCACAAATTCCGCATGGGAGGCTACTCCTTCCGGGTCTCGTCTTCGACGATGCGGCCGTCGAAGAGGTGGACGGTGCGCTTGGCGTGGGCGGCGTAGCGCGGATCGTGGGTGACCATGCAGATCGTCGCGCCGGCTTTGTGCAATCCGGCCATGATGTCCATGACGGCGTCGCCATTGGCGGAGTCAAGATTACCCGTGGGCTCGTCGGCGAGCACGATCGACGGCTCCCCCACAATGGCGCGGGCCACGGCCACACGCTGCTGCTGACCGCCGGAAAGCTGGCTGGGATAGTGCTTCATGCGGTGAGCCATCGCGACACGTTCCAGGGCGGCCTGGACTTTCTCCTTGCGCTGGCCCCGCGGCATCTTCTGGTAAGTCAGGGGTAGTTCCACGTTCTCGTAGACGGTCAGGTCGCCGATCAGGTTGAAGCTCTGGAAGATGAAGCCCACTTCCCGGTTCCGGATGCGGGCCCGCTTGGAGGCTGAAAGGTCGGCCACGGCGGTGCCGTTGAGCTCGTAGCTCCCTTCCGTCGGCGAATCGAGCAACCCCAGGATCGACAGCAGCGTGGACTTCCCGCACCCCGACGGCCCGGCGATGGCCATGTATTCACCTTTGCGGATTTCCAGATGCACGCCGGACAGTGCATGGGTCTCGACCTCCTCGGTCACGAAGACCTTGTGCAGGTCCTTCACGCAAATCAGCATCTCTTTGGCATCAGCCATGGATCATCTCCAGCGATCAACTATGGATTATCAGCTATTTCAGCCTGATCTTATCATGGGCGTCCCACTGGGACATGTCGGAGAGGACGATTTCATCGCCCACAGCCAGGCCGTCCACAACCTCGATCGTGCTCACGGAACTGCGTCCAAGCTGCACGGCGGACCGGACCGCGTATTGTCCTTCCTGGACGACCTTGAAGACCTGGACATTACCCTGGTTGGAGGCGTACACCGGGCGGCCCACATATAAGACGTCGTTCAGCCGCTCAATTTCTATCGTGCCAACTACGGACAAATCCGGTCGCGAACCCGGCGGCAAGGTCCCTTTGAGCGTGATATCAACCGTGACGTTGCCTTCCATGACGGTCGGGTCGATGCGGCAAACTGCCCCTGCCACCGTGCCGTTGTAGGTATCGACCTCGGCCGGCAGACCGATGCGGACGTCGCGAGCCTGGGCTTCGGGCACTTTCAACTGGGCTTTCAGCTTCTGCGGGTTGGTGATCCGGGCCAGAATCGTTCCCGCTGCGACGGATTGGCCTAGCTCGATGCGGTCGCGCACAGAGGCCAAGACGCCGACGGTGCCGGCCCGGACTTTCAGGGATTCAAACTGATTTCTCCTCAGATTGAAGAGCGACTGAGCCTGTTGTCTGGCCGCTTCCAGCTCTGTCAACTGGGCCGGCATGCTCTGATCGCGGAACATGGCGAACCGCCGTTTGCCGATCTCCAGGAGCTTCTCCAGCTCTTCGACACGGGCCTTCGACAGCGACATATTCAGTTCGGAGATCAGATCTTCCTCGAACTGCTTCTGGTCCACTTGAGCCGTCAGCTTGGCCTGCCGCAGGTTCGCTTCCATCTGAGCCTGCTCCGCCTCCATGCTCAGCAGTTGATCCTGAAGCTGCGTCTTTCGCGCGTCCAGCCTCGCCTGGGCGGAGTTCAGCTGGGATTGAGCGTCCAGCCACTGGAGCTCCAGCTCGGGGTTGGTCAACTCAAGAATAGCAGTGTTGGCATCCACAACCGTCCCCGGCTCGACGAGGATGCGTGTGACCCGGCCGCTCACGGTCGCCGGAACGACGAGCACGTCTTCCGACACCAGATTGCCGACCCCCCTGACCTGGCGCAGCATCGGGCCGCGTTTGACTGCATCGATCCAGAGGGTGCGACGGTCCACACCCGGAACGGCGGGTTCCAGGCGGGACAGACCGAGACTGGTCAGACCTATGACTGCTGCCGCGACAACGATCAATGCCACCCGGCGCAGCCAACGATTGCGTTTGACGTTCTTTCTCTGAATGTCCATGTGCTGGTCAAAGGCAAGTGCCGTGCCAGACCCGCAAACGGTCAAATCCGCGTTCTCAACGTCAGGAACGGCGATTCTGAGAGTCACACCAGGATTGTACTGTCCGGTTTTGCGTTCGGCGCGCCCGGAATCGGACAATAAACGCCGTCGCCCAACCGTCTTCCTCCGGCAGTTGGACTTGAGGGTCAGCCTGCAATTGACACTCGTTACGTCGTTAGCTATCATCCGGGAGTTGTTCTCGTGTATGAGAGAGGCGGTTATTCTGGAGCATGGGAGAAACAAATGAAAAGCAGGATCTTGATCGCGATCATCAGTCTCATCTCGTCCGTGGCCATGGCAAAAGAACCGTCCGTGCCGTTGGAGGCACCGCCCTCTACGGATGCCTGGTTCGGATATACGCTCGGTGCTGAATACGAGTACAGCGACATGGATATCGACCTGGACGGTCGCGAGCAGGGCTTCGACATTCGGGCCGTCTACGGCGTGTTCACCGTTCCGCTGTCTCCCAGGTGGGACTTCTTCCTGCGTCTGGGCGGAGCGAACGTATCGACCGACGATTTCGACGGCCGGACCGAGTGGGCCTGGGGTATGGGCGCGCGTGCCACCATCGCCACGTGGGACGAGCTGTCGCTGGAAGCCAAAGGTCAGATCACCTCAGTGACTTCGTCGAAGGCCAGGACTATAACCTTGCTGGACTCCGACAGTGAGCCGAATGACTACCGCGGCGACGATGAGTTGGGCCTCTTCGAATACAACCTCAAGGTCGGCCCCACCTGGTCGCACGGGCCCCTGTCCTTATCCGGCGGCGTCATGGCTCGCTACATGACAGGCGATTTCAAGTACTACGGCGGCAGTACGCAGGATGTCGATCACGATCTGCGGATCGGCGGCTACATCGGGGCCGGTCTTGGCATCACCAATACCATCGGCATCTTTGGCGACGTGCAGGCGGACGAGCAATTGTCACGATTCACTGCCGGTCTGCTCTGGCGGCTGTAGAACCGCGGGCCGGAATTCCCGAACGCCCCGAAGGCGCCCCCGTATGCATGGTATCCGTGGCGCGACCCCGGCAGGAAAGGGTCTGCGAATGCGCGAACGGAAGAGCGCGGAAGCAGGAGAGCGAAAATGCGGATACTGATGAATGTGAAGATCCCCAATCTGGAAAAGGCTGGTCTTGATCAGTTGGCCAAGCAGTGGGCGCCCCTGCTGCCGACCACTGTCGAGTGACTGATAGCATCAGGCAGACGGCACGGGGAGCCTCAGGCAGGCCCGGCAACCAAGGGTATTCGCGTGGTTCTCCAGCGTCAGTGATCCGCCGTGCATCTCGGCGATCTGACGGCTCAGGGCCAAACCAATCCCGGATCCATGCGGCTTGGTCGTGAAGAAGGGAATGAAAGGATCGTTGGCCGGGTCTACGCCGGGACCGTCGTCATCCACCCATAGTTCCAGTTGCGCGCCGACAACCTGCCAACCCACACTGACAGAGCCGACACCCGAACGGACCGCCTCCATACTGGCTTCCACCGCATTGGACAGGATGTTGATCAGCAGTTGCTCGATCTGCCCACGGTCTCCTCGGATCGTCACATCGGGCCCCGCCTGCACCGACACCGTCATCCGCTGTTCCAGACCCACGGCGTGACGCACGCACGCCCCGACAGCCACATCGTCGAAGGACGGCTCGGGCAGATGCGTCAGCCGCGAGTACGCTCCCACGAACCGGTCGAGCTGCTCCGAGCGTTCCGCGATGATGCCCAGTCCGTCGCGCATATCGCTCTCCCAATCCGATGGCCGCGGACGGCGTTTCATGAGCGTGTCCAGACTCTGGGCCACCGATTGAATCGGCGTCAGTGAGTTGTTGATTTCGTGGCGCAGCACTTGAAGGAGCCGCTTCCAGGCCAGCCGCTCTTCTTCGTGCAGCGTGCGGGTCAGATCGGAGAGGAACACGAGCTGGTGTGAGACACCTTTCTCGCGGTAGTCGCCGCGGCGCACTTCCCACCGCCCTGCGCGTCCGCCCATCACCAGATCGACAACGCGCGGCGTAGGTCCATCCAGGCAACCTTCGAGTCCCAACGCGCCGGCCGACTTGCCCAGGACCTCGTCCTGACTCCTGCCGAGCAGCTGCCGGCCGCTGTCATTGACCAGGCGCAGCTTCCGTTCGGCATCGAACCCGAACATGGCGATATCGACCTGGGCCATGACCCGCCGCAATAGTGCCGTGGCCTCCGCGGCGCCCAGGCGCTGCTCACGCAGGGACTCGGCCAGCGCATTCAACTCCCAAACCGCCTCCCCCATGGCGTCATTGGGGGAAGCGCCCCTCGCTCGTAAGGCATAATCCCCTTCGCGTAACGCTCCCATCAGGTTCGACAGCGTGCGGAGCGGAAAGGCCACAACCGTCCGTACATGGAAGGCGAGACCCAACCATACCCCGACGATCAGAATACTCAATGTCACCTTGGCCTCAACCGAGAGCGGCGACGTGCCGATGCAGAACAGCGAGATGGCCGTGCCCACGGCGCCCGTCAGCAATGAGAGCAGGAGAATCCGGCGTTCGAATCTCATCCCCACGAATGTCCCTCAGTTCATGCCGTGCTTTTCGAGGCGCCGATAGAGTGCGCCCCGGCTCAGGCCCAGCGCTTTGGCGGCCTTGGTGATATCTCCATCGGCACGCGCCAGCGCATCGCGAATGACCGTGCGTTCCATCTCGTCGAGTGTCATCTGATCCACCGGGGGGACTCTGCCGGTTTCGACGACCAGCCCCAGATCACTGGCGCGAATAGAAGTATCGGCGGCCATCAGGACGGCACGCTCTACTGTATGGTCCAATTCCCGGACGTTTCCCGGCCAGGGGTAGTCCGCCAGAACCTGCAGGCACGCGCTGTCGAACTCCCTGATCGGTTTGCGATACCGCGCCACGTAACCATGCAGAAAGTGCGCCGCCAGCAAAGGGATATCCCCTTTGCGTTCCCGCAAGGGTGGGATGCGAATCTCCACCGTATTCAGACGATAAAGCAGATCCTGGCGGAATCGCCCCTGGGCCACTTCGTGACTCAGGTTGGCATTCGTCGCCGAGAGGATCCGCACATTGACGCGCGCAGTTCGTGACGATCCCACCGGCTCGAACTGCCCGCTCTCCAGGGCCCGCAGGAGCTTGGGTTGCAGGTTCAGCGGAATCGTGGCGATCTCATCGAGGAACAACGTGCCGCCGTCCGCCACCTTGAAGCGACCCACGCGGTCCGCCTTGGCGTCGGTGAACGCGCCCGCGACGTGACCAAACAACTCGCTTTCGAAGACGGATTCCGGTATGTTGCTGGTGTTCACCGCCACCAGGGGCTGTTGGCGCCGGGGCGACGCCGTGTGCAGCGCCTGGGCGATCAGGCCTTTGCCCACGCCGTTCTCGCCGGTGATGAGCACGCTGGCATCGGAGGGCCCGACCCGCGCAATCGTTTCGAGCACCGGCCGCATAGCGGGTGACTCCGCGATCATCGCGGGCCGACCTTCGCCCCGCAAGAGAAGGTTCTCCTGCTCGAGCTGCTGCTTGCGACGCAGGGCCCGGCCCAACTCGATCTGGGTGCGCAGGATACTCAGCAAACGTTCGTTCTTCCAGGGCTTGGCTACGAAATCCCGCGCCCCCCGCCGCATGGCCTCGACGGCCAGCTCGACGCTGCTCCAGGCTGTCATCACCACGACGGGGAGCGTACTATCGATCTGTTGCAGCTTGGCCAGCAGATCCAGGCCTTCCTGACCGGAAGTCCGGCCCCGCACATAGTTGAGGTCGATAAGCACGGCATCGAAGTCACCTTCCCGCACGGCGTCCAGCACCCCGGCCGCGGATGAAGCCGTAGCGATCTCATAGCCCTCCGGCTTCAACAGCAGCCGCAGCGCCTTCAACACGCCCACTTCGTCGTCCGCCACGAGGATGCACGGTGTCCTGGATGTATCCTGTGTTGCCATAGCGGGATCATTATACGCCTCCCGCATCCTATTTCTAAGCAAAACCCCTATTCTCTTCCTCGGGTTCGGGCCGTACCCGGCATATGATATGACGGAAAAGGTGAAGGATCCTGTTTGCGGGATGGCGGTGGAGAAAGGCAAGGCTGTCCCTCTGAGAAAGGGCGACCAATCCTACTTCTTCTGTAGTGAACACTGCCGGAGCCAGTTTCAGGGGCGCCCGGTCGTGCACGATCACCGTGAAGCCAACCATGCAGAACACCATGCTCACATGGTCGCTGATTTCCGGAAACGGTTCTGGATATCTCTCGCGGCAACAGTACCGGTCCTGATTCTCTCGCCCATGATTCAGATGTGGTTGCGGCTCTCTCCGACCTTCCCGGGCGATAGGTATGCTCTGTTCGCGATTTCCTCATTCGTGTATTTCCACGGTGGCCTACGTCTATGGCACGCTGGTCACGTTCGGGTTGAAGGGTGAGGTGTTCTACTGGGAGCTGGTCACCCTGATCGGCGGTTCGGTCAATGGAACGGGATCACTGACTGTCGAGGTGCTCAAGACGGGCGAAGACTCCTACTTGTCCCGGGTGGTGAAACTGGTCCGCGACGCCGGACAGAGCAAGTCGCACGCCCAGGGTCTGGCCGACCGAGCCGCCTTCTGGCTCACGATCGTTGCCGTCAGTGTCGGCGGTCTATACGGCAGATGATCAGATGAGGGACAGCTCCTGTTGCGGTGTCGACAGGTACTCGGCGCCATCGTCCGCCACGACGACCATCTCCTCGATGGTGACGACGCCCTTGCCGGGGACAGTCAGGCGAGGCTCAAGCGTGAAGACCATCCCCTTCTCGATCGGCACGAACGGCTTGCCCGCGTACTTCTCCCATTCGGGACCCAAAAGCGCCGTGCCGTCGTGCGCGAAGCGTCCGACCTGGTGACCCAGGCCATGCGGAAATTCCTCATACCCCGCCGCCGTGATGATGTCACGCGAGATGCGGTCGATCTGCCGACCCTGGATGCCGGGTTTCAGTGCCTTGCGTGCCGATTCGATGGCATTGACAATCGTATCGAACCCCTTCTGCACATCGGCCGGCGCCGTGGTCTCCCCCTTCTGGCGGATATAGAACGTCCGCTGCAGATCGCTGCAATACCCGTTCACTTTGACGCCGAAATCCATGTTCAGGACGTGGCCTTGCTCGACCTTCCGGTCCGTCGGTGCATAGTGTGCTCCGGCAGTATCGGGTCCCGTGAACACGGAGGGACACACCTTCGGCTCCCACGCCAGCTCCACGTGAGCGGCTTCGACCTGCTTCTTCATGAAATCCGCAATTTCTTTTTCGGTGCGCCCCGGCTTGATGAAGCCGGCCACCTGCGCAAAGATGGCCTCGGTCGCCCCAATGGCCTGACGCATGCAGCCGATCTCGAAGTCGGTCTTCCGCTGTCGCAGGGCTGAGACGACCTTCTCCGCGGAGACCAGGCGGTCCTGATAGCCAATCTCCGTCAGGAAACCGTGAAGCGTCAGGTACATGCCATGCGTAATCCCGTCGCAGATCTCGCTGCCTTGGGAATAGTTGATGGCGATCGATCGGGGATTCATCGTTCGTAATGTGTCGAGCAAATGTCGTTTGATCCCTTCGACATACCCGATCACTTCGTCATACGCCCCGGTATCCTCAACCGTCTTCTTATCGTATTGCCCGACGATGGCGATGGACTTGCCTGAGGCGCAGACGATGAAGGCCGAGTGCCACGTCAGACCGGCGTCCACGAGAAACGGGAGCACGGGGTCGCCATTCAGCGCCGTCTCGCGCACGAACGTCACCCAGCAATCGACATCGAATTCTCGCAGAATCCCCCGTGCCTGTTGAATCTTTTCCTGAATGAGTGTGGGCATATGTCACGCCTATTTCGAGAACCTATTCAGCTTGCCCAAGAACGGGAGTGCTAACACACAGGCAAAGAGCGGCAACACGGCAATAATCAAGAACAATTGGTGATGCGGGAGCTCCGCATACAAACCTGCCATCTTGCCCGCAATGTAGCTGCCTACGGCTGTCGCACTGAACCAGAATCCCATCATCAGGCCACGAATCCTCTTGGGCGCTACCTTCGAGACGAAAGACAGACCCATCGGCGAAACAAGAATCTCCGCAATAGTCACGAGGAAGTAGGAGGAGATCAGCCACATGGGCGACATGATAGGCTCGTCTCGGTTGCCGCCAGCGAGTGAGCCAAGAACCATGATGAACACGGACAAACTCAGAATAAACAATCCCGCACAGATCTTGCCCGCGCTGGAGGGTTCCTTTCCCTTGTCTCGCAGCTTGCCGAACCACGCCAGCAACAAGGGCGTGAGCAGGAGAATGAAGAATGGGTTGAAGAACTGGTAGGTCTCGGGTTTGAGATAGTTCAACTTCACTGTCGAGCGTTCCGCAAACGCCGTCATCGATGAGCCGTTCTGATAGAACGGGACCCAGAAGAAGATCACGATGATGAAGAGAATGGCCAGGGACAAGACCCGCTGCCAATCCTCGGAGGAGAATGACTTGTTGCCTTCATCCTCGCCAGCAGAGGTACCTTTCGGTCCGCTTGCATGCACAGGAACCAGATGCTTCCTCCAGATCTGAAAGATGATCATCGAAAGGACCATTCCAATGGCAGCGGCGGCAAAGGCTTTATTGTAGCTTCCAAGCCGATCATGAATGAACGTGGCCGCCAGGGGTGCCAATGTCGCTCCAATATTGACACCCATGTAGAATATGTTGAAGGCCGCGTCTTTGAGCTTGCTGCCTTCTTCATAGAGATTGCCCACCAGAACCGAGATATTGGCCTTGAACAACCCCGTTCCTGTCGCCACAAGACCCAGGCCGAGAATGAACAAGGGGATTCGGTCTCGGGATGAGAACGCCAGAGCCGTGTAGCCGATCATCATCAGAACAGCGCCGATTCTGATCGTGTGGCGTTGACCAAAGACGCGATCACCGAGGAATCCGCCCAAGATCGGAATGAAATAGACTGCCCCAAGAAACTTGCCGTAGTAATCGCCCTTCTTGACGTCATCCCAGCCGAACTGATCGCCCATATACAAGTAGAGGATCGCCATCAGGGTGTAGAAGCCGAAGCGTTCCCACATTTCGGTGAAGAAGAGGACCAGCAGACCGCGGGGGTGATCTCTAAGCATCGGTGCCCTTTCGCATTGACCATCGATGGTTAATCATCCCGTATTGATTACCGTTCGCTGAACAAATAATCAATCTCAATCACCGATAACAACGTGAAAAGTCTACCGCTCCGTGGCCAGCCGGATGGCGCTCCGCAGTCGGACCGGGCCGATCAGACCGGATTCGAGCAGCGGTGAGTCTTTCGTGTAGTACTGGAAGACTGTGAACGTCACACGCTGACCCGCCGGCCTGGGTTTACCCTGGAGGTACCAATCCGGTATTCTGGCGATCGGTCGGCCGCGGGGGTTCGTGCCCGTGAACTCGTACTCCGCCGGCAGTTGCTCGTCGCCGATCAGGCGGTTCGGCCAGAGGTTTGTCACGCGAATTTCGAGGTTGTTGTCACCCGGATGGACCGCGTCGGTGATATCCACCTGGTAAGGCGCCTTCCACAAGACGCCCAGGTTCCGGCCGTTCACCAGCACCTCGGCCAGCACCATCACGCGCCCGAGGTCCAGGTACAGACGCTTGCCACCTGCCACAGCATCGGCCGGGATCTTGACTCGTTTGGTATAAGTCGCCGTGCCGGAGAAGTACTTCACCCCATTATCGGAATGCTCCGGCCAGGAGATCAGCTTCTCCAGTGTGACTTCCGCCGGCGCTCCCAGGTTCGGGGGGAACGCCAAACGCCACGGACCGACAATTTCTGTCGGCTGCCCCAGCGTCGAGACCGCTGTTGTCCAGACCCCGCCGGCCTTGTTCCGCAGTGTATACGTGCCGTCCTCCCAGACTAGTATGCTACCCCTGGCGTCACCCATGATCCTCCACGTGGGCGGCTGCTCCACCGTCGTCGGCATAGCCGGGGCCTGCCGACCTTGTACGGCCTGCTGCTGAGGTGTGGAGAACGGCTCGGTCGTGACAATTACCGTGTTGTCCTTCAGGACGTCCTGCAGCCGTTGCGCGGGGGCCGGTGAGCGGAACACGACGAACACGGACCCCGCCGGGCCAAGCCGTATGGGTACACGCACCCGACCGCTAACGAAGTCATAGACACTCGCCGGGATCATCTGACCGGAGTCAGCACTCCAGAACTCCGGCAACTTGCCGTCCACGCGGAACGTGCAGACGAGGTCTTCGGATCGATACTTACGATTGGCTACGAAATAGACGTCCGTATCCCCGATCCGCCGGTGGATGGAGTTGATCGTGGCATCGTCCGAGCGGGAACTGCTCTCGAAATCGGGAACGAGACTGAGCTTACCGAGCACGGCCGCGACGGATTGCCCCCAGAAGACATGGCCCTTGCCAAAGGTTCGTTCTGTACGCGTCTGTCCATCCAGATCGCCCCATATCTCAGCGGCGATGCGGCGTGCCACGCCCTCGCTGCTCGGATACTCCGTCAAACCCAGCGAATGTTCCGGCTTGGGCCCCATCAACCACATACCTTCGCTTACCATGTCCCGGATTCGCCGCAGCAGCCTCACTGTCATCGCCGTCTTGTCCGGCAGCACGAGGACCCGGTAGCTCATCCCGTCCGGCATCACGATACGGCCGTCCCGGACCTTTGCTCGCGTCAGCAGCGCCTCGGCGTTGATCGTGTCGTAGTCGTACCCCTGCGGCGGTTTCAAGGCCGTGCGTTGCGGCGTTTGGGCGGGCGCGTCTTCACCCACGAAGTAGGCGACGTCCGCCACGAAGAGACCCTGCTGCAACAGGTACTGGCAGCGCGCCACGTACTGAAGCCAGGCGGCCGCACCTTGATTCCACCACGTGTTGGTGCGATCGAAATGCCCGCCCCACGGGCCCATGGTCATACCCGGCGCCGCGGTGGGGTGCGGCTGCAAGGCGTGGCGGTGGAAGATGTACCGGTTCAGGCCCTGGGTGTACATGTAGTCCCCCAGCGCCTTCAATGAGTAAGGATACTCCGTCCACCGTGACTGGCTGGTGAAGGACTCGGCGCCCACGATCTGCTTGCCGTTGATGTGGGCGATCGACGCCGCGAGTTTCACGCTGTAGTGGTCGGCCTGTCCCTGCCAGAACTCACCCATGAGCAGGTCCGCGCGCGAGCCGATCTGCATTTCTTCAAAGGGCCCCCCGCTGTAAGGCTCGACGTAGAACTTCAGACCGTTCCGCCGGCACAGCTCGCCAAAATGCCCATAGTAGTTGTCCGCGATCATGTCGGCCTGGGTACGCCGCACGTCCCACAGGAAGCGTTCGGATACCTCGGAGCTGCCCACGACCCGGCCCGTCATCGCCGGCAGGTACCGGCGCAGGTCGTAACCGCGCCGTCGCTGAAACTCCTGCGGGAATTCCGCCGTCCAGTTCTGAAAACCCGTCTCGTAGCTGTCGATCAACAACCCGGCCTTCCCCTTCTTCGCCAGGGAAGCCAAGGATGGCAGCAGCTTCTCGAACATGTGCTGGAAATGAAACTCGATAGCGGCCCGGCTGTACTTGTCACATTCCAGCCCCCGCCCGGTCGACGGCGCCGCAACGTTCTTCCGGTCGAGGGCGGTGTGGCCCAGACGCAAGACGATCCAATTCCCCGCCGGCGCCGCCCACGTCAATCGGCCCTGCGCGTTCATTTGCTGAGTGACATCAATGACCGTATTGGGGTCGAGGGCCGCATCCTCAACCGGGGCCGGGGCCGGCACGATGCGCCCGCCGCTGAAGTTGGCTTTGTTGCGCCAGCCCGGAATCGGCTGAAAGCCCGAGAGCTGCACCTGCGTAATCCGGCCGGGCTGAGGAATAGACAGGCGGAAGTATCTCGCTTGGACCGCAGGGAAGTCCGCCGTGAGAACGGCAGCACCGCTGCGGCCGCCTGTCGCACTGATGTCACACACTTTGCGGAATGACGCGCCGGTATCAGAAACTTCGAGTCGCATGGAGGTGCCGGTGCCAGCAGGCAACGCATACGCGATCGTGATGCTTCGTGCCGCAATCGGCTCAGTGAATTCCAGCAGCAGAACGGCCGGGTGGTTCGCGTCAGTCGGGCGCACCTCGATGGGTGAGGACAAATTGCCTCCCGCGCGCAGTTTGGCCTCCACCGGAGTGCCATCCAGAGTGATGCGGCCCAGCAGATCGGGGTTATCCGCCGGCGTGGCCGGCAGGGCCAGCACGAAGGCATCGCGGTAGTAACCAAGATCGGCGGCAGGCTGCGCCAGGAGGACATCTGCCCGTTTGCCCCCGGCCACAAATGTCTCGGTCCAGACCAGTTGCTGCATGGCGTACTCCGGCGTGATCCACGGGCCGCCGCTGGAGGACCACCCAGGACAGTTGTGCATGTCGAACTCCAGCCCCAGCCGTTCCGCCTCTTGGGCCGCATGTTGCTTGAGCGCAAGCCATTCCGGGCTGCCGTAAATCACCGGGCCTTGCGCGATTTGCTCGCCCACGTCGAAGATCTGGAACCCTCCGATGCCGACACGCTTCATCGCTTCGAGGTCGAGTGTGATACCTTCCTTAGTGACATTGCCGTTCATCCAGTGCCACCAAGTGAAGGGCCGCGCCGAATCGGGCGGCGTGACAAAACCGGCCGCCAGCGTGTCCAACGGTCTCGTTTCCGCTACGCGGTTGGCGGGCGTCGGCGCACAACTGGTCATCAGCGCAAAGACCGTGACCAGAATGGACAAAGCTGTGACTCCGGCAATCGACAGCTTCATCCTCGTTGGCAGGTACACCATAAGAGCCCTTCCTTTCTATTTCTCCGGGATCGGGACACCGGCATCATTCTTGAGCCTGCTGCCCCGGTAGCTTTCGGGTGGGCCGAGATAGTTCGGCTTCAAGCCGCCCAGGTCCACGACGATCTTCTGCAGCACGACGGCCGGATCGACCATCCAGATCTTGAGCGTGTGATAACCGGGCTCGGATACGGTGTGCGCCGACTCGACGACCCGGCAGGCATTCTTCACGGACTCTTCCCATTCGCGGTTGCCGTTACGCGCATCGAAACCCTTGGGCACGATATCGATCGTCTGCGGCGGCTGATCGTCGAAGGACACGGCATAGCGCAATCCTCGATCCGGCACGAAGTTCAACGTCGGCGCGACGATGGCCAGCACTCTGACCTTGTTCGGATTGAAGAGGTACATCCTGTATTCAAGGCATGGTGAATTCTGTGGAGGCGTGACACTGGCCGCGGTTACAGGCAGAATCGTCAGCGCCGACAGGGTCCGGCCGTAATCCTCGAACTTCTCCCAACGCACGGTTCCGGCGGGAATGTTCTTCGTGCAATGCTCGGCCTCAATAGAGACATAGCCATCGCCCTCAGCAAAACCGTCGAGCGACTCGCGCGTCACCGCGGTGGGGTTCATCGCGTTGACCTTCACGTTGACGTCTTCGCCTCCCGTCCGGGTGACTTTGACCGTCCCAACCCCGGTGCCCTTGGGGGCCTCGGTCCAGTCCACACTCACCCAGAGGCGCTCTTCCCTGGCAATCGTTCCTTTCGTGGCGCTCAGCACGATCCACGGCGCGCCGGCCGTGGCGGTATATTCGAACGATGCTTGCCCCCGGTTAAAAACGTCCACGTAATAGCGTTGTTGGTTCAGGCTGTCGAACCTGGGCAGGCATGGATCGCCGGAAGCACCGGGCCAGGCAAGCGCCGAGCCTTCGACCGCAACGCCCAGCGCCGCCGCTTGCGGCAGCTCGAGGCGCGTCACGCGCGGCATCACGTTCCGCGGCGGGTCCTGCCAGCTCGTGTAGCCGATGTGGACCTGGTCCATGAAATGGTCCCACTTGCCACCGGCGAACGTCTTGTTGAAGTAGGTCATCAAGTCGGCGTCGGCTTTGAACAACTGCTCCACCCGATCGGCCATATCGTTGGCCGTGGCGCGGCCCTGACTGGCGTACAGAGCGTTCTTGCCGGCGGCGACGTATAGCTCGTTCACCTGCGCACAGGCCTTGGTCGGAAAGAGCACCAACTCATAGAATGCGTCGCGTGCGTTTTCCGGCAGCTTGGCGTGCATCTCCTCCGCTCGGGCGGTGATGGTCTTGAAGTCCGCCACGACCGTGTCGGCCTCCTGATAGCTCGTGAGACTGTAGGTTGTCGGCGCGAGCAGCTCGGGCTTGCGGCGGCCGTTGTACTTGGTGTACCTGGAGATGATCTCGGCGATGGCCTCGGCGTACGTTGGGCCAAACTCGCGTGTCGCCCAGAGACGCGTATACTCATTGATGTTCCGGTGCGTCCAACGGGGCGTGTTCCAGGCCAGGTGCATGAAGTACTCGATGGGAAACTCCAGGCCCTTGAAGTGTCCCACGTTGACGATCCAGATGCGGTCGGCGCCGTATTCCTTGGCCAGCGTCAACTGATCGCAGATCTTGGGGATCGGGTTGGTGTTGACCCACTTGTAGTTGCGCGGGCCGCCGACATAGTCGAAATGGTAGTAAACGCCCGCCCCGCCGCTGCGTTTGCGTTCTTCGGGGGTGGGCAGCCTACGAACATCACCCCAGTTGTCCTCGGCCCACAGCAGGGTGACATCGTCCGGCACGCGCAGGCCTTTCTCGTAGTATTCCTGCACCTCTTTGTACAGGCACCAGAGCTGCGGCACCTTCGTGACATCGGGGTTGACCTCCTCCGCGATCATCTTCCGCTGGACCTCGACGATCTTCTCCAGCAGTTCCATGCTCTGAGCGACCGTGCCGCCGGGGATCATAGGAGTGTCGTTGGCCCCGCGCAAGCCGATGGTGATGATGCTTTCGTAGTTCCTGTTCCGCCGGACGCCCGCCCGCCAGAACTTTTCCAGGACGTCGGGATTCTTGTAGTAGTTCCACGAACCGAGCGTCCGCTGGTAGCGCCGGTCCCATTCTTTCTGGGCGCGCAGCATGGGCTCCTGGTGCGAGGTGCCCATGACGATGCCGTACTCGTCTGCCAGGCGGGGATTGTTCGGATCGTCCTCGTTGAAGGCATTGTTCCACATCGCCGGCCAGAGATAATTGCCCTTGATGCGCAGGATCAACTCGAAAAGCTTCGTGTAGAACTTGCTGTTGTAGTTCGCCACCCCGCCGGGGATTGGAGGATCAGTGCTGACCGGCACATTCCCGAACTTCGCTTGGATCCAGCCGCTCAGATCGGGCGCTTCATCGTTCAGGAAGATGCCTCGGTATTTCACGGAGGGCTCGCCCTGCTCGTACTTGCCGGCTTTCACGAACAGAGCATCCTTGTGCTGCACCGGGACGTCCGCCCACCAGTACCAGGGCGAAACGCCGATCTGCTCGGAGAGATCGTAAATGCCGTAGATGGTGCCGCGCTTGTCGCTGCCGACGATGACCAGCGCATTGGCCACGTTCGGCAACGCACTTGGCACGACCTGCAAAAAGAACGATTCCCATTTGTCGTTAATCTGCCTGGTGTCGATCTTCCCGGCCTTGACCAGATCGTCGATGATCCTGCTCTTGCCGATCGTGCCGACGATGATGGCATTACCCTTGAGACCGCCCGCGTCGTGGGAGATAGTAGCCTTGCGATTGGTGACACGAGCGATGTCGGCCTGCAGATCGCCAACGGCGCGAATCACGCCGGGCCAATCCCCTGCATCCACGCAGAGGGTCGCCGCGTCACCAGCCTGTACGATCGGGAAGCTCCCGGGAGAGCCGATGCTCTCGACGTATGAAGCTTGGCCGATGGCCAGCGCGTCCCGGCCGGACAACAGGGAGCAAGCAGCGCATACCAGAACGATGCGGACGGTCGTTCGCACAACACACCTCCGTTCAATTCCATCTACTTCACGCGCAGGGTGATCTTCTGCAGGTCCTGATCCCGCGAGGAGTTGCCGACCATGATGTCGAATTCGCCCGGCTCGACCACATACTTCATGTCGATATTCCAGAAGGCCAGATCTTCCGGCAGGATTTCGAACGTGACGGTCTTCGTCTCGCCCGGCAGCAGCGTGATCCGGTGAAAACCCTTCAGCTCCTTCACCGGCCGGGTGACGGAGCTGATTTTGTCGCGGATGTACATCTGCACGACTTCATCGCCTGCTCTCGACCCGGTGTTCGTGACATCGACCAGGACCTTCGCCGATTCGCTCTTGCCGATAGTCGCCTTCTTGAGGCGGGGTGCGCTGAACCGGAACTGCGTATAGCTGAGGCCGAAACCGAAGGCGTATAGCGGCGTCACGTCATCGAACAGATACCCCCGCCGGGCCGCGGGCTTGTAGTTGTAGTAAGCGGGAACATGTCCCACGGAACGGGGAATGGTGATGGGCAGCTTGCCGCCCGGGTTGTAGTCGCCAAAGAGGACTTCCGCCAGCGCCCGGCCGGTCTCCTGGCCGAGATACCAGCACTCGAAGATCGCGGCGGCCTTGGCGGTGAGATTGCGGATCGAGATGGGCCGGCCGTTGAAGAGAATCCCAATGATCGGCTTGCCGGTGGCGGCAATGGCGTCGATCAGCTCATCCTGACGGCCGACGAGGTCCAGCGACGCACGGTCGCCCAGATGGTTCAACGCCCAGGCCTCCCGGGAAGTCTGCTCGTTGTCGCCGATGGCGAGAATCACGACGTCCGCCTGCTGCGCGACTTTGACCGCCTCGGCGATGCTCCGGCGATCCTCTTCCGGATTGCTGGGCGTGACATCATCCTGTTGCCAGGACCCGCCGATCGTGATCTTGCAGCCCTCGTGGTAAAGGACGTTGACGGACGTGCCGACGCGGTCGCGGATGCCCTGCAGGAGCGTGGTGTAGTGCTTCGGAACGCCGCTGTACCCGCCCAGCATCACGCGGTCGGCGTTAGGGCCGATGACGGCCAACGTCTTGAGCCGGTTCAGGTCGAGCGGCGCCAGGTTGCCGCCATTCTTGAGCAGCGTAATGGTCTCGCGCGCTGCCTGGAGAGCCAGCTCGCGGTGGGCGTCACAGCCGACAATGCGTTCAGCGGCGGTCGGGTCCACGTAGGGGTCTTCGAAGAGCCCCAACTTGAATTTCCAGGCGAGCATCGGCGCGACCAACTCGTCGATCTGCGCTTCCTTGAGCACACCCTTCCGCACGAGATCGACGATATGCGGATAGCAGTCGGGATCGGGCAATTCGATGTTCACGCCCGCCCGGACGGCCAGCTCCGCCGCCCGTGATGCATCCTCGGCCAGATGGTTGCCGAAGAGATCGGACCGCTCGTGCAATTCGCGAATAGCGAAGTAGTCCGAGACGGCATAGCCCTTGAAGCCCCATTCCTTGCGCAGGACGTCACGCAGCAGCCACTTATTGGCGTGAGACGGGACACTGTCGATCTCGTTATAGGAGGGCATGATGCTGATGGCGCCGGCCTTCTGAATCGCCTGCTTGAAGGTATAGAGGAAGACTTCGCGAAGGATGCGTTCCGATACATTCACCGGGGCGCAGTTCGTGCCCGACTCCGGCTGGCCATGGGCGGCGAAGTGCTTGAGCGTGGCGATGATATGCTTCTTGTCCTGGAACGTGGCGTCGCCCTGGAAGCCCTGCACCGCCGCAATGCCCATGCGCGAGACCAGGTACGGGTCCTCGCCGTAGGTTTCTTCGACGCGGCCCCAGCGCGGCTCGCGCGCCACGTCCACGACCGGCGTCAGCGCCTGATGCGTGCCGCGGGCCCGCGCCTCTTCCGCCGTCATCTCGAATAAGCGACGCACGAGCTCCGGATCGAACGTGGCACCCAGGCCGATGGGCTGCGAGAAGCTGGTCGCATCTTTCGCCGCCTGGCCGTGCAGGCATTCCTCATGGAAGACGACCGGAATGCCCAGCCGCGTGTTCTCGAGGAAGAACTTCTGAATGTCGTTCGTCAGTTCCGCCGTCTCCCGCGCGTTGCGTCCACCGCCCGCATCGCTGGGCCGGCCGACCTGGCCCAGACCGTTTCGATCCTTGAAATACGCCTTCGCCTTCTGCAGATCGAAGCGGCCTTGCTCGTCGACCATTGTCTCGCCCTTCTTCTGCCAGATACACAGCATCTGGGCGACCTTCTCTTTCAACGTCATGCGCGACAGCAAGTCTTTGACGCGGCGTTCGGCGGAGAGCTTCGGATTGAGGTAAGCGGGTTGACCCTGGGGCTTTTTCTTACCCTGAGACTTCTTCTTCGGCTTCACGGTGGCTCTTCTCCTTTACTGACCCTGAGCGGTCTTGATCACGGCAAAGAACGCTTCTTTAGGCTTGTAGTTGCGGTCGAACAGCAGAGGCGAGCCGCCGATCCAGGAGGTTGCATCGTAGACGCCCCAGAACGTGACACGGGTGACATCCTTCTTATGCTTGAGCAGGACGGTGAAGATCTCGGCGTACTTGTCCGTCAGTTTCTTTTGCGTCTCGGCGGCGGCCGCATTCGGATCGGCGGTGCCCTGCCGATTGATCTGGCTGACATCGGCGCCGCGATAGCCGCGGGTCTGCGTGCGAATGTCCAGCTCCGTGATCATGACCTTGACGCCGGTCGCGGCCAGGCTGGTGATCGCATACTCCAACCCCGCGACGCTCGGGTACGTCAGACCGCCGTGCAGTTGGATGCCGACCCCGTCGATGCGCAAGCCCTTGGACTGGAGGTGCTTCACAATGGCGACCGCGGCGTCGCACTTGGCCTTGGAGGTGTCCAGATTGTAATCGTTGTAATACAGCTCGGCGCTGGGGTCGGCTTCGTGAGCGAATCGGAATGCGTTCTCGATGTGATCGTATTTCTTGTTCGGGTCGCCTTCACTGATGATTCGGAACCAGGGTCCTCTGGCTTCGTCGCGCATCGTGCCATTGTCGTTGAGGGCTTCATTCACGACGTCCCAGCCTTTGATGCGGCCCTTGTAGCGCCCGGCGACAGTCATGATGTGATCCTTCATGCGAGCCAGGAGCGCCTCGCGCGTCAGCGCATTGCCCGAATCGTCGCGGAAGACCCACGCCGGGGTCTGACTGTGCCAGACGAGCGTGTGACCGATGACGACCATCTTGTTCTTCTCGCAGAAGGCCACGTAACTGTCGGCCGGCTCCCAGTTGTACTGGTTGAGCTGCGGATGGACAAGTTGCCACTTCAGGTCGTTCTCCGCCGTGGCCGTGCTGAAGTGTTTCTCGGCGATCGCAGCCGCATTCGGGTCTCTGCCTGTCACGACATTGCGATTCAGCGCCCCGCCGATGAGGAAGTGATTCTTGAACACGTCTTTAAGCGCTGGCACGTTCTGCCCTGCCACGCACGGGCTTATGCCGACCAACAGTAAGGCCACAATCACCACGCCAAGTGTCATCTTCGTTGTCACTGTCTGCTCCTTTCACTACGGTGTTGGTTCCACTGAGTTATTGCACTCATGCTGCTGTGAACTGTTTGCGCCGCTCGGCCAGTTCATCGGCCATTTCGAGCGTCATGCGCTTATTGAGCTTGTACATCACCAAGAGGATGGTGCAGATGCCGAACAGGATACCCACCACGATCCCGGTGCAAACGCGGAAACCGTGAACGGCCTGCGGCATATCCGGCTTCGCCGAATCGTAGGCGAAGAATCCCTGCATGATCCACAGGAAGGAGGCGGACCCGAGGGCCAGGCCGGCCTTGAGAGCGAAACAGATGGTGGCAAAGACAATGCCCGTGAAACGACGGCCGGTCTGCCATTCCGAGTAATCTGCGACATCGGCGAAGATCGCCCAGATGAGCGGAATGGTCGGAGCGTAGAACACGGAAACGATGGCCGACATCGCCATCATCCAGCCGGCATCAGTGGGTTTGAGCAGGTAGAAGGCGAGCGAAGCAACCGTGCTGAGCGCAAAGCCTGTGACGGCGACCGCCTTCTTGCCGAATCGTCGGGCCAGGCCCGGGGACATGAGGATCACGAGAATGGTGGTGCCGGTTCCGACCATGTTGTAGATGCTGTTGAACACATCGGCCACGTTGGAGCCCGCGAGGTTGGACCGGTCGCCGTGCACGATATAGCCCAGCATTTCGAGAATGCCGCCGGGAGCGGGTGCCCCTGCAACCAAAGCCGGACCGGTCAGACCCAGCCCGTGCAACCAGTCGAACATCGCGGCTTTGTCCGCATAGTAGTGGAAGTAGTTGTACCAGGCAGCGCCCCTGAACGAGAGAATGCAGAAATGAAACAGCGTCATGATGAACATCACGAGCCAGGGGCTGCTTCTGAGCAGAGCGCCGAAGTCCTGCCGGGCATCCATCTTCTGCTGCGGCGGAGGCTGGATGCGCTCGCGGGTCGTGGCGAAGGTGATGAGGAACAACACCAGGCACAAAACCGCCCATACGGTCATGGTCATCGACCAGCCGTACTGTTTGTCCGCGAGTTGGACTGCTTCACCGGCCGCGTGCTGAGCGGCGAACTTGGCCACCAGCACCAGTGTGAATCCGCCCACAATGAACTGGGCGGCGTTCACCGCGACGAAGCGATAGGAATTCAACTTGGCCCGCTCGTTGATGTCGGCCGTCATCACGCCACCCAATGCCGCATAGGGCATGTTGTTCATGGAGTAGATGGACATGAGCAGGATGTTCGTGATCGCGGCATACGCGATCATCTGGTTCGTGGTCCAACCCTGAGGAGTCGTATAGGCGAGAACCATGACAATACACCAGGGCAGTGCCGTGAACAGGATCCACGGGCGGAACTTGCCCCAGCGGGTCTTCGTACGATCGGCGAGTGTTCCCACGATGGGGTCGACAACCGCGTCCCACAGGCGCGCGGCCAGGAGGATCGTCGCCGCCGTGCCTGCCGCCAGGCCGAACACGTCGGTGTAGAAGTTCGTCTGGAACAGAATCATCGTCATAAAGACGAAGTTCGCGGCGGCGTCGGCGCAACTGTAGCCGACCTTCTCCGTGATGGACAGTCGCTGCATTCCTGTTTGCATGCATTGCTCCTTAGCTGCAATAGTGTGCGGTGCACACCCTACGGTTTGGTCGCGGGCGCGGGAGTTGTCCCCTGCTCCGGGGGCGACCAGATTCTGAACTGGCCGCTGCAATGGAGCATGCCCATCAGATACAACATGCCATCATAATAGCGATAGCGGCCCGACGGAATCGGCGTATTCCACAGGGCTCCGACAAACTTCTTCGCACGTTCGGTGTTGGTGGCCGCCAGACTGGCGACCGCATTCGTGGCTACCAGGCCCGGCGAATGCGAATTGTCGCGTTGCGCGCCATCAAGCGTGTAGCGGTTGCCGTACGTGTCGAGCCCCTTGGACTCGAAGAACGCCTGGATCCGGTCGCTCAACTCTCGCTGGCGCGGGTCCTTGGCCCACCAGGCCCAATCAACCGACCAGTTCATCGCGACGCGCCAGGAATCGGCCTGGAAGTAGTTGCGGGGCGACCCGTCGTAATTGGCGTAGTCGGGAGCCAGACCCGTCGTGGGATTCGTCACCTTCACAAGGAAGTCCCGGCTGGTCGCAGCGGCCTTGGCGAAGAAGGCCCGGTCCTCCGTCGGACCCCAGAGCGCCCAGAGCTCATAGAATGCAGGCAGATGATACGAAGGGTCGGTGAAATCCGTATCCGGAGTGAACCGGATCATCGCCTGGTCGACATTGAACATCGGCCCGGCGGTTCGCGACCTTCGCGAGGTCGGCCCCGTGACTACGGGCCGGTGCACCATGTCGGTCAGCAGCCGGTCGGCTTCGGCGCGGTAGTTGTAGATACCCGCCCCATTGCCCCATCGGGCCGCGGCGAAGTACAGCGACATCACGAAATACTCTTCGCCGTCCGGCGCCGGCATCTCGTCGCGGGGCACGCCGTTCGTGTTCATCGACCAGGAGAAGTAGCCCCTGCCGGGGTGGCCTTCCTTGTCGCGATACATGTACGTCTTGGCCCAGTTCCACAGCGCGTCGAACTCGGCCTTCTTATTCAGCTGCACGGCGATCATCATGCCGTAGGACATGCCCTCGGACCGAACGTCGTTGTTCGCGATGTCGCTGAGATAGGCCAAGGGCCCATTGGCGTTAGTCCCGGTGGGATAGTAAACGGTCTGAGTATTTGGGTCGCCGTGGAATAGCTGCTGGAACGCGGTGTCGATTCTGGCGGCAATCTGCTCCTGAGTATGGCCCGCCTCCGCGAACAGATTGCGATAAGTACCGGTCGCGAAGCTGCCGGAAATGCCACTGCCATTCAGCCACAGTGCCGCGCCAAGACTGACAATGATCCACGACGCCATAGGAACCTCTTCAGCTATAGACCACGTCTACACCCCGCCCCGCCAGGCATGGAGAACATCCATATTGTAGTATCCGGCAGGCGAGAGTCAAGCCTCGCCTCTTGACAGGCGGCACGCCGTAACTGACACTTCAGCACAGAAGATGAACCAGGAGAAGATTGTGACGAGAAACACAACTTGGCCGATTCTCTGTGCCCTGATACTGTGGGCGATGGCCCCGACGGCCGCCTTCGCGAGAGATTACTTCGTCAGTCCGATGGGCAATGACGCCAACGCCGGGACTGCGGCACAACCGTGGCAGACCTTACAGAAGGTCAATGCCGCCGACTTTGAGCCGGGGGATTGCGTGTATTTCGAAGGCGGCCAACGGTTTGCCGGCACGGTCGAGCTGGGCCCGGAGGACAATGGTGCGGTCGATAGAAAGCTGATTCTGACGTCATACGGCCAGGGCCAGGCTACGATAGACGGCGCCAAGGGCAGCGGTCTCAAGGCGAATGGGTGCAGCCATCTGGTCCTGAGGAATCTCCATTTCGTCGGATCGGGACGCAAAACTGGGAATGCCGAAGACGGTGTTTATCTCCTGGATTGCCAAGACGTCGAGATTGATCGCATCGACGTCAGTGGCTTCCGGACGAGCGGCTTGCGGCTCGATGGTGTGCGCGATGGGCGCGTCTCATACGTGTCGGCTCACGATAACGGGTTCGCCGGCATCAGCATCGGCCATACCCAACGTTCTGCCAATCTCCGCATCGATCACTGCACCGCCAAAAACAATCCCGGCGATCCATCCAATCTGGAGAATCATAGCGGCAACGGCATCATCATTGCCAACGCCGAGAATGTGGTCGTCGAGCACTGCGAAGCGGCCAACAATGGCTGGGACATGCCCCGAAAGGGCAACGGCCCGGTCGGCATCTGGATGTGGAACAGCGACCGCGTCATCATCCAGTTCTGCATCTCGCATGATAACAAGAGTCCCGGCGACGACGGCGGCGGCTTCGACATCGACGGCGGCGCGACCAACTGCATCCTCCAATACAATCTGTCCTATAATAACGATGGCCCAGGGTACTTCCTCTGCCAATTCCCCGGCGCGCCGGACTTCAGGGACAACGTGATCCGCTACAACATCAGCTACAACGATGGCGTCAAGAACAACCGCCGCAGCGGCATCGATGTCTTCTCCGCCGGGACGAATGCGTCGCGGTGCCAGGTCTACAACAACACGGTATATAATAGGAATGGCCCGGCCGTGGGATTCGGCGGCTTACCCATGCCTGAGGTGCCGTTCCGCAACAACATCTTCATCTGTTCGGGTCAGGTGACCGGTGGCGATGGGCAAAGAGGACAGTTCGAGAACAACATCTGTTGGTCTGTCGATGGCAGCGCCCTTTCACCCGAAGATCAGATCTTCAGCAGGCAAATTGACCCGAAGCTGGTCTTGCCCGGTGCCGGCCTGCCTGCGGACCCAAACAGGCTCGTCGAACTGACCGCGTTCAAGTTGCAGCCGGGGTCGCCTTGCTTGAATGCCGGTCTGGTGATAAAGGATAACGGCGGCCGGGACTTCTGGGGCAATCCTGTGCCGGCGGACAGCAAGCCCTCTATCGGAGCGTGTCAGAAACCGTGAGATTCCGTCAGGAAAGGCAGTAGAGCGACATGAGACGACACAAAATCGTGACAACTTTGGCGAGCTTTGCAGTGATTGCTGTCATCGGCAGCGCGAACGCCACGGCGGCAAGGCAACAGGTGCTTGCTCCTGATCGGCCCATGCTGATCGGGGTGGACTACTATCCCGAACACTGGCCCATGGAACGGTGGGAGACAGATGCCAACCTCATGCAACAGGCGGGCTTCAACGTCGTGCGGCTGGCGGAGTTTGCCTGGATTGACATGGAGCCGAAGGAGGGGCAATTCGAGTTCGGCTGGCTCCACGATGCTGTCAAAACTCTGGCCAGGCACAATGTCAACGTGATCCTCGGCACGCCGAGCGCCGTGATGCCGGCATGGTTGGCACTTAAGTATCCGCAGGCCCTTCGGATGAAGGCGGACGGCACGCGCATCGTCTGGGGCGGCCGCAAGAACAACTGCTTCTCCGATCCCAACTATCGGATGCTCTGTCAGCGCATCGTCCGGGCCATGGCGAGCCACTTCGCCAAGACACCCGCCATCATTGGCTGGCAAATCGACAACGAGTTCGGCGGCGAAGAGTGCTTCTGCCCAAGCTGCCGGGCCGAGTTTCAGCAATGGCTCCAGAAAGAGTACGGCACTCTCGATGAACTCAACAAAGCATGGGGCAATCATTTCTGGGGGTTGAAGTTCACTGCCTGGAATGAGATTACGATCCCTGATTGCACGCTCGACCGCACGTGGGTCATGGGCAACCCCAGCGCCTGCCTGGACTGGAAACGGTTCATCACATGGCAACAGGCTCGCTTCCAGGGTGAGCAGGCTAAGATAATTCGGGAAGTGTGCCCTGATGACTTCATCACTCATAATTTTATGGGACTCTTCTCCGGCCTGGACTACTACGAGATGTCCAAAGACCTCGACTTCGTCGCCTGGGACAATTACCCGATCTGGTACGACAAGCCGACGATTCCCTACAGCGAAGCATTGGCCGCCGACGTGATGCGGGGATTGAAACAGCAGAACTTCATGGTCATGGAACAGACGGCGGGTCCATGCGGCTGGGAGAACTTCGGTCGCGATCCCTGGCCGGGTGAGATTCGCAAGATCGCCTACCAGCAAGTAGCCCACGGCTGTGACGGGATGGTCTGGTTCCGCTGGCGGACCTGCACCGTCGGTCGCGAGCAATATTGGCACGGCCTGCTCGGCCACGACGGCAAGCCCTTGCGCCGCTACCACGAAGCGGCCCAGACCGCTCAGGAATTACGCAAACTCGAACCGCTCCTGCGCGGGACCACCGTGGTTTCCGATGTAGCCATCGTTTATGACTACGACAACTTGTGGTCGCTCGCCATTCAGCCCGGCTTCACCGGCAACAGCCTCCAGGCCGCTATCAGACGGTATTACGGCGCTCTCATGCAGGCCGGCATCAATGTGGATATCGTGAACCGCCAGGCGGACTTGTCGAAGTATAAGCTCGTGCTGACACCTGACTTGTCGATCATGCCTGACGCGGTGGCGGCCAGGCTCGACGCCTACGTCAAGAACGGCGGCGTCCTCCTGGCCGACTGCCGGACCGGCATCAAGGATGAGCGTAACCTCTGCTATGACAGGACTTTGCCCGGGCTACTTTCGGTCCCGCTGGGGATCACCATCGAAGAGTACAGCTCGCTCGGGCAGGACTCCGCCTACAAGGTCGTGGGTAGAGAGCAACTGAAGGGTTCTTATACAGCCATCCGGTACACGGATTGGATAACGCCGCAGGGAGCGATGGTTGTAGCCAACTACCCGGATCAGTGGCAGATGAAGCCCTTCGCCGCCGTCACGCGGAACGCCTACGGCAAGGGCAAAGGGTGGTACGTTGGAACCGTCTTCAAGGAAGACGCCTTCTACGACAACCTGATCCGCCAGTTGCTGCTCGACGCCGGCATCCAACCAACAGTGACTCCGCCCGTGGGTGTGGAAGCCTCCGTTCGCCAAGGCCGGGACAAGAAGCTGCTCTTCCTGATCAACCACACTGATGAACCGAAGACCATTCAGATGCCGTTTGAGAAGACGGATGCCCTGACAGGCCGGAAGACCGGTCGTTCGATCACGCTCGACCGCTTCGGCGTCGCCGTAGTTCAGCTCTGACGCTTCTTGTTCAGAGCGACTGAGATGGAGCCTGTCCAAGACGTACGCGTTCGAGATCGATGCGCGCATCGAGGGTCGCGAGTTTGCTCTCGGCTACTTCCGTCACTGTGGCCCGGCCGGCAGCCGCGCGGCGTTCAATGAACTGCTCCGCCGCGGTGGCTTCGTCAACGAGCTTCTCGTAGACTTTCGCGCGAGCCGCGGTTGTCGTGCAGAGATCGGCCTCGGCCTGGTACATGCGGACAGTCAGATGGTGGAACACTGCGGCATCGCCTCTGCCGGCGTCGACCTCAATTTGGGCGTTCTTGACCATCTGTTGGAGCATTTCGTACCGCTGCGTCATCAAAACTCGCAGCTGCTCATTCGAGCCGCTCGCTTTTGGCTGGCCTGCCCCCCAGGCGTGCGTCGCAAGCACGGTCAGCGCACACAGAGGCAGTACACCGGCCGCAAGAAACAGGTACTTTCGCGTTTCGCGCAAGACCATAGGCCTCTCCTTTCCAGAACCATGTGACTAGAATGAGATCCGAGCCATGATGGGGAAATGATCCGAAGGGTAGCGGCCGTTCTCGGAGTCGTAGAGAATGGCGGCGTCGAGCACTTTCGGGCCGGGTGTCGTGAAGATGAAGTCGATCTTGTCGCCGGTATGACTGCCTTTGAACGCATGGAACGTGTTGACCTCTTTCGCCTCCGGGTGGACCAGTCGGAACGTGTCCGTCAGAACGACAGGGGCGTTGGTGGCTTCGCCCTTGGCGTTGGGAAGACTTCGCCGTCCTTGGAGGTAGGTGACGACCGCGTTTGTCTCGCTGGTATTGAAATCACCTGTCACGATCACGGGATCGGGGTGCTTGCGCTCGGCAATCCGCTGCTCCAGCAGGATGGCGCTCTTTTCCCGCGACGGTTGCGAAACGTGGTCGAGATGCAGATTGAACAGGTAGAACGCCTGACCCGAAGGCTTGAACACGAACCGGCCCCACGTGCAGATGCGCGTACAGGCATTGCCCCAGGTGATGGAGCCGGGCTTTTCGGGCGTGTCGGAAAACCAGAATGTCCCCTGTTCGACAACGTCCAGCTTGTCCTTGCGATAAAGGATGGCACTGTGCTCGCCTTTGTCTTTGCCGTCGTTGCGGCCGATGCCGATCCAGCCGTATTGAGGCAGCGCCGCACAGATCTGGTCGATCTGAAAACGATACGCTTCCTGCAAACCCACAAGGTCGCAGTCGTATTTGCGCAATACGCCGAAGAGAATGTCACGCCGGTTCTCCCAGCGGTTGTCACCATCCTTGGACGTGCCATCGCGGATATTGAAGCTCATGACCGTCAGGTCACGCTGAGATACGGATGGTTCCACAGAAGCGACTCCACATACCGTCAAGCACAGAAAAACAACCGTCAAGGACATGGTCGTCTCCCCAGACGCACAATTTCCAATCATTCATTGAGGCTGACGCGCTTTTCTTCCGGCGTCAGCGATTCGTTGAGCGAGCCGGAACGAAAACCCTGCAGGTCCAGCGTCACGAACTTGAAGCCGAGCGATTTGAGCTTGTCGATCACTCGGGAGCGGAGCGGCTCGGCGGCGATCTTCCCGATCTCGCCGGCCGGCACTTCGATGCGAGCAATCGTGTCGTGATGCCGGACGCGGAACTCGACGAAACCCAGCTCGCGCAGAAACGCCTCCGCCTGGTCCACCTGGCGCAGCCGCTCGGCCGTTACTTGCAGGCCGTAGCTGATCCGCGAGGCCAGACAGGGCGACGAGGGCGCCTCCGCGGTCGGCAGGCCCAGTTCCCGGCTCAACTGCCGGATGTCCGCCTTGGACAATCCCGACTCCGCCAGCGGGGAGCGGATGCCGAACGCCGCAATCGCCTTGTTGCCCGGCCGAAAATCGCTCAGATCGTCGTGGTGCGTCCCGAAGACGACCTGCTTGAAGCCCAGCTGCTGGGCCAGGTCGAGCAGCGTTTGGCACAGGTGGGACTTGCAGTGAAAGCACCGATCCGCTTGATTGGCGCTGAAGTTCGGATCGTCCAGCTCTTCGCTTTCAATCGTCGCCAGCTCGACCCCGATACTCCGGGCCAGCGAAGCCGCCCGATCGTATTGATTGCTCGGCTCCGACGGCCCCACACTCATGCAAGCCAGAACCCTGGCCGCTCCCAACGTGTCGACGGCCGCCTTCAACAATAACGTGCTATCCACCCCGCCGGAGAATGCCACTACCACCGAATCGAGGTTCTGCAATATGTCCTTTAGTGACTGATACTTCTGCTCAAGTTCCATATTCATGTGCCAATCTGTGCTTCGGCAATCGCCTTCTGCAACAACTCTGCTGAGCCGAGTTTCCCTGCGTATTCCCTCATGTAGTCATAATCGAGGGCTTGTTTCTGTACATTGAGAACGCCCAAAACATCGCCCCACTGGCGTTCGGACGTGCCGCCGGTTTGTCGCAACCAGAGGAGTTTCAACAGAATGATATCCTCCGGAGACACAACACAGATATCTTTCGGACTCGTCTCCGTCAATTTCAACTTCCTTCTGCGGGCCAGCAGTTGTCGTTCGAAATCGCCAGGGCCCTGGATAAAGAGATCGATCTTGAAGGAGGTTTCAAAGTGGATCACGTTGAAGCTCCTGTGGAATCTCAATGCCTCATCCATTGCTTCCCTGCTGACGTAGAACTCGCCCTTAAGCAGCTCATAGAACTTATCCGCAACAGGAAGGAATGCCTGGACAGCGATGTCCGCATCCCTGGTGAAGCGTACCGTGCCGTAGAGTGCGCTGGCGACCGAACCGCCAATCGCGTAGGGAATATCCAAGCTGTCGAGCAGGTCGGCTATTCGCTCTATTACCTTCTCGTCCTCACGTCTCTCATCCATGCACGGCAGCCCCGTACACCTTATCCGCAAGCTCTTGACCGAGATGCTCTTGCGTCCAGAGCCGCCACAGTTCTTCCGGGGTAGCGTTCGGATGGCGCATCCTCAGCCCCGCCATCGCCAAGTGCTTGCCCATTTCATAGGTATCAAGAATGAGCTGGAACTTCCTGGCCGGCGACATCTTGCGATAGATTTCGTACTGCACCGTCAGAGCATCAGGAGTCGTGTCGCTTTTGCCTTCCACTGAATTCACCATCACATCGAGAGTTCTTGTCCTGTCCGTTAACAGCCGGCCCCGCCCGGCCGATCTTGCAGAGCGTAGATCGGCGGCGCTTAGAGCTACACCCTACAGTCTACAGCGCAATTGACAAGACGCAACTACAGGAGGATACTGGCACTTCCGTATTTGACAGGATGGGCAATGAAAACCTACGAAGAGATCAACAAACGCATCGAGTCGGGCAAAGCCGTGGTGCTAACTGCCGACGAGATCATGGATTACGTGGACAAGAAGGGCCTGGCCGCCGCGGCCCGGGAGGTGGATGTGGTTACTACCGCCACCTTCGGTCCGATGTGCTCGTCGGGCTGCTTCCTCAACTTCGGCCATTCCAAACCCAAAATCCGCATGTCGGAGGCCTGGGTCGAGGATGTGCTGGCCTACGCGGGGGTGGCCGCGGTCGACATGTACGTTGGCGCCACCCAGTTGCGCCACGGCGACCCGGCCAACATGTACTATCCGGGCGAGTTCCGCTACGGCGGCGGGCACGTCATTGAAGACCTCGTCGCAGGCAAGACGCTCCAGCTTTTCGCCCTTTCCTACGGCACGGACGACTACCCGCGCCGGGAGATCCGCACGTACTTCACGATCCACGACCTCAACCAGGCCATCATGGTCAACCCCCGCAACTGTTACCAGAACTACAACGTGGCTGTGAACGATTCCGAGAAGACGGTTTACAGCTACATGGGCACGCTGGCGGCGAAACGCGGCAACGCCAACTACTGCTCCGCCGGTCAGCTTTCCCCCCTGCTGAACGATCCGTACTACGAGACCATCGGCATCGGCACCAAAGTCTGGCTGGCCGGGGCGCAGGGGCACGTTTACGCCGAAGGCACGCAGCACGCCGGCAATTGCGAACGCACCGAAGGCGGGGTCCCCACCGGCGGCGCCGGAACGCTGGGTCTGACCGCGGACATGAAGAAGATGTGGCCCGAGTTCGTGCGCGGCGTCAGCCTTCGCGGGTACGGCGTCTCGCTGGCGCTCGGCATCGGCATTCCGATCCCTATTCTGAACGAGAAGGTCCTCCAGTACACGTGCGTTCGCGACCGTGACGTCCTCGCGCCGGTGGTCGATTACAGCAGCGACTACGGGCAGAAGACCGGCCGGGTCCTCAGCTACGTCAACTACGAGCAGCTCAAGAGCGGGCAGATCGAGGTCCAGGGCAAGAAGATTCCCGTCGGCTCGCTGTCCTCGTACTACAAGGCGTTGGAGATCGCCAACCTGCTGGCCGACGAGATCCGCCGGGGCGACTTCACGCTGGCCGCCCCGCTGGCCATGCTTCCCAAGGATACCGTCATGAAATCGCTTGTGATCACGGAGAAGACATCGTGACTCAGACTGTTACCAAGAAACTGATGCTCTTTTTCCCGAAGTGCGAGTGCGAGAAGCCGATCCTCTATCACCTGGTGAAGGACTACAATCTCATTGTGAACGTCTTTCGCGCCAAGGTCACGCCCGAGGAGGAGGGCTATCTCGTTCTGGATGTTGTCGGGACGGAGGAGGATATCGAGAAGGCGATGGCTTTCGTCCGGACGTTCAACGTCCAGATCAACTACACCGGCAAAGGCGTGACGCGGGACGAGCACAAGTGCGTTCACTGCGGCCACTGCGTGACGCATTGTCCGTCCCATGCTCTGCGCATCGAGAACCCGGCCACGCGCGAAGTGATCTACAAAGAAGCCGATTGCATCGAGTGCCTGGCCTGTACCCGTGTCTGTCCGTTCGGCGCTTGTGCCTCGGCGTTTTGACCTGATTGGATGGTTCGCGAACGAGTCCATCGAGCTTTCACGCATCGGGAAGCGTACCTGCGCATCTGCTGCGAGGCGTTCGGCGCGGTGACGGAGGAGATTGTCAACCAGCGGCGAATCCTCGATGACTATGTCCGCCGCCAGCCGGAATTCCTCACGTCTTTCGATCCGATCGACTTGCTTCCGGACGCACCACCCATAGCCGAACAGATGGCCTGGGCGGCACGCCGGGCGGGGGTCGGACCGATGGCGGCGGTCGCCGGAGCGATGGCGCAGCTTGCGGGCCGGGCAGGGCTGGCCGCCGCAGCGCCGGAAGCAATCATCGACAATGGCGGCGACATTTTCATTCAAGCCGTGGAACCGGTCATCATCGGCCTGAACGCCGGCACGGCCAGAGTGGGCAGGAGCCTCGCTTTCCTGCTGGAACCGGACCAGACGCCGATCGCGATCTGCTCCTCTTCGGGGAAGATGGGACACTCGATCAGCCTGGGATTGTGCGACCTGGCGACGATCGTGGCTAAAGACGCCGCCCTGGCCGACGCGGCCGCCACCGCGGCAGGCAATCTCGTCAAAACGGTCGAGGATGTGGACGCCGCGCTGGAACGAATATCGCGGATCGAGGGTGTCGATGGAGTCATGATCGTCAAAGACGACCGTGTCGGCCTGGCCGGGCGGCTGCCCAAATTGGTCCGAACCACTTGACAAAACCGGGACATCCCCTACGTTTGTGACTTACGGGGCTGAGGCGGCCTTATATAGACAGGAACTGCCAAGAGTAAAGGTGCATACAGATGATGCGAATCGCACGGACAAATCGCGACGTAATGGGGCTGTGCCTTCTTCTGCTGGTAGGACTTGCCGGATGTGCTCATGAAAAGGCCTACGACCGCGGCATGGACTGGGCCCGGCAGGGACAGTACGACAGGGCCG
>CAYQXM010000038.1:9497-43293 GCA_964421295.1 uncultured Pirellulales bacterium | reverse complement strand
GCGTCTTCGTCGATGACGATCATGCCGCCGGACCCCATGATCGAGCCGGCCTTGGTGAGGGACTCGTAGTCGATCGGCGTATCGAGATACGCTTCCGGCAGACAGCCCCCGGAAGGACCGCCGGTCTGGACGGCTTTGAACTTCTTGCCATTCGGGATGCCGCCACCCACATCGAAGATGATGTCACGGAGCGTCGTTCCCATGGGCACTTCGATCAGGCCCGTGTTGACGACCTTGCCGGCCAAGGCGAAGATCTTCGTGCCCTTGCTGGTCTCGGTTCCAACGGTCTTGAACCAGTTGGCCCCGTCGAGAATGATCACCGGGATGTTGTCCCAGGTCTCGACGTTGTTGATGACGGTGGGCTTGTCGAAAAGGCCCTGCACCGACGGATACGGCGGCCGCGGACGCGGCATGCCGCGCGATCCCTCAATGGAGTGGATCAGAGCGGTCTCTTCGCCGCACACGAACGCGCCGGCGCCCAACCGAATCTCGATATCGAACGAGAAGTTCGATCCCAGGATGTTGTTGCCCAGGAAACCGTGGGCCCGGGCGTCCTCGATCGCTTTCGATATGCGTTTGATCGCCAGCGGATACTCGGCGCGAATGTAGACGATGCCCGTGTTGGAGCCGATCGCGTAACCGCCGATGATCATGCCTTCGATCGTGGTATGCGGATCGCCTTCAATGACGCTGCGGTCCATGAACGCGCCGGGGTCGCCCTCGTCGGCGTTGCAGATCACGTACTTGGGCGTCGCCTTCTCGCCGGCCGTGAGCTTCCATTTGCGCCCCGTGGGGAAGCCTGCGCCGCCGCGGCCGCGGAGGCCGGATTTCTCCACCTCGGCGATCACCTGCGCCGGCGTCATTTCCGTCAGGACCTTGGCCAAAGCCTCGTAGCCGCGCAGCGCCAGATAGTCGTCGATGTTGTCCGGGTCGATGATGCCGCAGTTCCGCAGCGTGATGCGCATCTGCTTGCCGAAGAACTTCGCATCGCCGAAGACGCGGAAGAACCGGTTGTACAGGTGATCTTCCTGGATCGCCAGACGCGCGATGGGATTGCCGTCGATCAGATGTTCCTGCACGATCTGCGGGATGTCCGCCTCGGTCACACCGCCATAAATGGTGTAGCCGGGGTTGACAACCATGATCGGCCCCTTGTCGCACATGCCGAGGCAGCCGGACAGACTGATGGTCACTCTGTCCGCCATGCCATGCTTGTGCAACTGCTCGCGCAACAACGTGGCGAGTTTCTGTCCCGCCTTGTTGATGCACGCGGTGCCGTCACACATGATGATTCTATATGTCGTAGCCACCCGATGCTCCTTGTCAGCTTAATCGATGACCCATTCTTGTATGACTTGTCCGTTCTTCAGATGCTTCTCGATGATCTGAAGCGCTTTTTCTTTATCGACCCGCCCATACTTGACGGGGTTCTTGCCGGCCTCGATGACTTCGACGGTCGGTTCGAGGTTGCAGCGTCCGGCGCAGCCTTTCTGGCTGAGGTACACGTCGGTCAAACCGCCACGGACGGCCTTCTGAAAGACCTCCATGACGTCCTGCGAACCGGCGGCGATTTCGCACGTGGCCATGCCCACGTACACGCGGATCGTAGACAGATACCCCTTGCCGATGATGCGACTGACCGCCTCGGCCCGCTTCTTCTTGATCAGTTCCAATGGTGTTGGCATGATACTCTATTTCCTTTCGATCTCGAAAACGAATGAGTTCCCCTGCGTCCGCGGCTCGACATGAATGTCACCGCCGTGCCGCTCGACGATCTGCTTCGTGATGTACAGACCCAGGCCGGTCCCCTTGACCTTCTTGGTCTCGGGACTGTCCAGTCGGGAGAACTTCTGGAATAGTCGCGCCTTCTGCTCCTCCGTAATCGGCGTCGAATCGTTGTACACGTCCACTTCAATTTTGCCGTCGACGGGCCGGGCCGTAATGCGAATCTGTCCGGCGTCGGGGCTGTACTTGATCGCGTTGCTCACGAGGTTGTTCGCCACGATCTGCATCAGGTCCGAGTCCGCCTGCACGACCAGGTCGGGGCTGACCTCATTCGATACCTTCAGCCGCTTCTTGGCGGAGATGGCCGCCAGCGAGTTGATCGAGACATCGAAGACGTCCTTCTTCAGACTGAGCGGCATTTTGTGCACCAATAGCTCACCACGCTCGATCCGGCCGAGGTTCAGGAATTTCTTCACCGTGGCGTCCAGGTAATCCAGGTTCCGCGTGACGGAGTCGAGGGCCTTGCGCTGCTTGAAATTGATCATGCCCAGGTAGCCGTCGCGCACGGCGTAGGCATTCAGCACGGCGGAGGCCAGGATGCCTTTCAACTCGTGCGCCACGAAGCCGATGAGGTCCACGTAGCTCTTGTTCATCTCGCCCAGCTTCTGGTTGGACACCTTCAGGCTCTGCTCCCGCTCCTGCAGCTTGCCGGCCATGTCATTGAAGGCGTCCGCCAGGCGATCCAGCTCGCGGATGTCGGTTTCCGTGTCGATCCGATAGCCCAGATCGCCGCCGGAGAGCCGGAAGGTGGCCTCCAGCATGTGCGTCGTGGGCCGGGAGATGACTCCCGCCAGAACAAAGGAGAACAGCACCGCGACGAGCGTCACTCCCCCGACCGCCGCCAGGAAGAGGACCATGACTCGTCGGGCCATGTCCTTCAACGGCCGTTCGAGCGTGCCGACGTACAGAATTCCAATGACGCGATTGTCGATCGCGCGAATGGGCTCGTAGGCCGTCTTGTACCAGTCCGTGACCACGAAGGCCCTGTCATTCCAGATGTCGCCCTTCTTGACCACTTCGTCATAAACCTGGTCCGAGACCCGTGTTCCGATGGCTCGGGTCTTGTCCTCGTTGAGCACGTTGGTCGAGATGCGAACATTGTCCTGGAAGATCGTTACGGTGCCCACTGGCTTAGTGTCATAGAGTTGATTGCCGAAGACCATCTCCCGAATGCGATCGACCAGCGTGTAGTCGCGATTGATGACGCGGCCGCCGAACAGGACGGCTTCGACGTTGCCGCGGCTGTCGCGCACCGGCACGGCGTATTCCTTGGCCATCACGTCATTGAGCAGACCTTCATTGGCGTCCCGGGCCATGGCCGTGACGATAATGGGGATCGGATTGAGACCCGAGAAGTCCGTGGGCATTGTCTTCAGCTCGTCGCGGGAGACGATCCGCGTCCCGCCGCAGGCTTCCTGCCGATCGATGGCCGTGCGCGCGATCTCACTGCGCAGGCGGGAAAAATCCGACCGGTTGACGCGGAACAGATAATGCAGGTTCAATTTCTTTTTCAGCTCGTCGATGTTGCCATCCGGCGCCACCAGGCGCAGCCCTTGGCCGATGCGCTCGATCTCGCTGTTATAGACCATCCGCGCCACTTTCAGATCGTTGCCGACCTTGCGTTCGCCCCGCTCGGAGATGTCGATGCGAATCACGTAGTATCCCAGCAGCGCAATAGACAGCGACAAGAGCAAGATCACCTCCAGAAACGATAGGAGAATTCTTGTCTTGAGTGAGACCACGAGGGGTATTCGGTTAATTCTTCGTGCTGGCGGCATTGACGAAATAGATCAGATTCTCAAGCTCACTCTCAAGATTGATGTTGTTGACGATGCATCCGTTAGGCGCCTTGAGACAAATCGGCGCGAAGTTCAGCACGCCCTTGATCCCGGCCGACAGCATCAGCTCCAAGACCTGCTGTGCGGCATATTCCGGGACGGCGATAATCCCCATCTGAATGTCACGCTGTCGAACATACTCGACCAAGCGATCCAATGACAGGATCGGAGGGACCGAGTGCTCGTCGAACTTCACGGGATCAATGTCGAAGCCGGCGGCGATACTGATGCCGCTCTTGGCCAGACCGCGATAATGGAACAGCGCCTTTCCTATGTTACCCATTCCTACAATGATGAATTCCTGGAGATGATCCTTCCCCAGAATCTTATTCAACTGATCGCTGAGTTCATCGACCTTGTAACCCCCTCTGCGATTGCCGGCGATGCCGAACAGAGAGAAGTCTTTCCGGACCTGGGCCGCCGTGACACCCGCAGCATCCGCCAGATTGTCGGAAAAGACGCGAACGAAGTTGAGTGCCCGGAGTCGATTCAGAGCATTCTTGTACCGCGACAACCTGATCACGCAGCTTCTATTCGCCATGACTTCCATACTGTTTGAAGACTCTGCCAATAAACCAACCTCTTTGTAGAAGAATCGCCTCGAAGAACACACAGAGGGATCAATAGGCGACATTATGGTAAACATATCGGCATAAGTCAATGGTGATATTGTGATTTTTTTCACATATTATCAACAATGAGGCACACTATATCGTAAGTCCATTGACGATAGGGCATTCCATTGTAGATGCCGAAGAGGTGTTTTTTGCCTATTGTCTATCAGGGAGTAGAATTTTCAGCAAATGCGTCCTTAGGACGTGTGCGGAGGAGGTTGGGTTTTTCGCCAGTACTGCGGGGTTCTTGGATCTCGGTTATGATTCGCCCTCCCTGGAAGATCGTTCCAGAACCGGTCGATTCGCTGACCGTGATTGATCGTCTTATGGATCGCGGCCCCAATGTAAGCCCCGCAGGTTTCTATGACACCGTCGCCGCGGACCACAAACGCTCCATCGATCGTGGCCAGTTCTTTGACCGTTTTCTCCAGAGAATAATCGAGCACATTTCGCTCCTGGGGACTGTATCCCTTGAACGGATTCAGGATCAGTTGACGCGTCATCGAGATGACTCTTTCCGCATCTCCGACGACGAATATAGCTCCGACCGAACGCCGCTCTCGCCCTTCGCTGCCCAGTTCCGAAGCGAGGTCGACCACGCGTTCTGTGACTTCGGGCATGATGTCCCGCACCGTCTCCTGCAGATCATTGCTCGACGTGAGAATTTCGTACTCGCGTCCCACTTCTGTCACGATGAGCGTGTCGAGGGTCTTCGTCGAGGCCAGCCCGGAGAGGAAGACGATGCGGTCGCCGCGTTTGATGCATCCTTTCGACAGTGCGAGAAAGGCAGCGATCTTGACCTGTCCTATGCGGGTGAGAGGAACATCGGGGGCCCGCAGGCGTTGAACGCAAGCGGCCGCTGATTCGGAGACGCGCGTGGGATCGCGTGTGACGCAGAACATTCCGGTATCGGCAGGCAGACTGAGCTCCGGCAGCGGGATCTCCAGAGCATCTGCGTAGACGAACAGCGCGACAGCTTCGCAGGATCCGACAATAGCGCCGATGTGGGTCAACAGACTCTCGGTGGTGAGTCTGGCCCCAGCGCGAACCCTTTCCGGTTCGCCGGTAACCGCAGCTTCCGTTCCGGGCATTCCTGTCGGACGACGGCTCATGCCCTGTATACAAAAGCAAAGCCCCTGCGGTGCGGAGGGAGAGGAAGCGAGACTACGCAGGGGCTTGTGGTGAACCCAATTCTCGGAAGGCATATCGACGATTCCTGCCTTCCTACTTTATGGCCTTTTGCTGCATCGATACGGTCTTTTGCTACATGCCGTATTGCCGCAGATCAAAGAGCCTTTCTACATTTTTTCGAGAGCACGAATCCTATACGAGTTGCAGGTTCTTGGCACTGAGCAGTGGTCCCAAACGCTTTTCCATCTGGCCCCCGAGCCTTCCCGGCAACCCCATCAAGTTATCTGCCTGAGACTATATACCGTCTTCTGGAGCAGTAACTAATATATAGAATACTCGCAATTTAGAGGATGTCAAGCTGAATTCTTGCGAAAAAAATGACAAAGTGTTCAGAATCGCTTTGGGCGGCTGTTACAGGCGTGATGACAGCGGCGGACCGATGGAATTGCACGCCCGACGCGGATTTCGGCAGGTGAAAGTTTCACGAACAAGTGGTGCCTCCAAAGGAGTAATAACAGAATCTGCGTGAACTGACTGTCGCTGCCGCAGTGAGTTGGCGCACTCCCTTGAAAGGTCAGGCAATGGACATATTCGAGTTTGCGCTGAACAAAGAGAGACTCTCGGAAGACTACTATCGACAGATGGCTGCCCAGTCGCCGACGGTGGGCTTGCAGAATATCTTTACGATGTTGGCGGACGAAGAGGTCAAACACTGCCAGACCGTCCGGCAGATGCGGGACAGAGCCGTGGACAAGGTCACGGATACGCCCGTGCTGGCCGGCGCCAGTGCAGAATTCGAGAAGATGAGGCGTTCAGCGCAGAGGTTCCATTTCCATAACGACCAGGTGCAGATCTACCGCAAAGCGTGTGACATCGAGAAAGAAAGCCGGCGGTACTATCGGCAGAAAGCCGAGGAAGTCGCGGATCCCCAACAGCGAAGCATCTTCCTGCAACTGGCGGAAGAGGAGAACAAGCACCTGCTGGTCGTGCAGGCGATCTGCGATTTCGTCGCCCGGCCCGAGACGTTTCTCGAAAACGCCGAGATGTACCACTTCGATGACTACGTGGAGGGGGTGTACTGACGCCGCCCTCGCCCGTTCCCGGCAGCGCAGGCTGATCCATCTCCTACTCCGCTCCCATCGGCCTGGTCTGCGTCTTCTGCCGTCGGGGGGATATCTTCTGTCGCATGGTCCTCGATGGCGCCCTCAATGCCATACACGTGGGCGTGCCTCAGGCTCAAGGCCTCGAATCCGAGGACTGGGAGCACATCGAGCCCCTCGCCCAGGTGGCCCTCCACGGCGGCCCGGAGCATCTGACTCTGAACGATCGACGCCGCCTGCTTTCCCACCCAAAGGCCATGCAGTGGCTGCATCACCAGGCCTGGAAACAGTGGAAGCTCAGAGCGTAGAGAGGCTCCAGGCCCTCCCGCCCCACACGCATCCCGCAAACAAACACTTGCGTACGGCGGTATAAATAGAGAAAGTAGCATGGAAAGGGCTCATCGATGCGCCTACACCAGCGGTACGGACCCATCTTTGCGGTGGGGATTGCGGCACTGGCAGCCATGGGGGCCGCGATCGCATGGAGTGGTCAGATGCACAACGAATTGACACCTGAGGAAGAACGCGTCATCGTCCACAAAGGGACGGAGGCGCCGTTCACGGGCAAGTACAACAACTTCTTCGAAGCGGGCATCTACACCTGCAGACGCTGCAACGCCAAGCTGTTCGAGTCGTCTTCGAAGTTCAGATCCGAGTGCGGCTGGCCCAGTTTCGACGAGCAGATCCCGGGGGCGGTCAAATGGACGCCGGACGCCGACGGCAGACGCATGGAGATCATCTGTGCCCACTGCGGCGCCCACCTGGGACATGTCTTCATGGGCGAGAAGCTGACACCGAGGGACACGCGCTACTGCGTCAACTCGATCTCGATGAACTTCATCCCGGCCGCATCGGTGAAGCCCGACCCGAATCAGCCGGCCAAAACCGAGAAAGCCATCTTCGCCTCCGGCTGCTTCTGGGGCACCCAGTATTATATGAAGCGCATCCCCGGCGTCCTCTCCACCACCGTCGGCTTCACCGGCGGTCACGTCGAGCATCCGACCTACAAACAGGTCTGCACCGGCAAGACCGGCCATGCCGAAGCCGTGCAGATCGTCTACGACCCCAACAAAGTCACCTACGAGAAGCTGGCCAGACTCTTTTTCGAAACCCACGACTTCACGCAGGTGAATCGCCAGGGTCCCGATATCGGCGAGCAGTATCGTTCCGTGATCTTCTACCTGAACGAGGAGCAGAAGCAGACCGCGGAGCGGCTGATCCAGACCCTGCGCAAAGCCCGCTTCAAGGTCGCCACCAAGGTCGAGAAAGCCTCCACCTTCTGGCCCGCCGAGGACTACCACCAGGACTACTACGCCAAAACCAACGGCACCCCCTACTGCCACGCCTACCGCCCCATCCGTGCCCTCGAACCGGCGGCAGCACCACGATAGCGGCGGGTAGAGACGCAAAATCTCGCGTCTCTACGGAGTCGGCAGCACCGCGTTGAGCTTGAGAACCGCGGGAGTTGTGTCCACGTTGCCCAATTCTCCTACAGACACCACCTCAAACGTATGTGCCCCCGACTTGCTGAATTCAACTGTGGCGCTGCGCTGCTGCGCCGGTGCGGACCAGGATCCGCCGTCGAGACGCCAGGCAAAAGTCAATTGAGCATCCTCTTGCCCGTCGCGAGTGCCGGCGAAGCTGATTTCAACGCGGCGGCTTCTGCACTCGGCCGCCAGCGGGCTCGTGATGCGGGTGTCCAGCAATCCCCTTCTAATGCGGAACAACTTCATCTGGTCACGAATCCATAGATCGGCGTTCTTCTCTTCATACACGTCGCAGTCGGCGTGCTGCAGGTACGCTCCCAGCGGAGTTTTGGTCCAATCGACCATGAGAACCAAGCCATCGCAGTATCGGACCAATTCTGGCTTGGTGGTAATATGGTGCCAGAAGCCACCCTTGGCGAGCCAGATCTCACGAGGGTCCCCAAAGCCGGGCGTTCCTCTGGGCGCTTTTCGTCCCCCCAGTTGGTGAAGTTCGTTGGGATCGCGGCAGATGAACATCCCGTCTAAAGCCGATAGACACATGGGAAAGAGGCGACCTTTGCCCTCTCGATAGGCATCTTCGTCAAATGGGAATTTGCCGACTTCGCTCAAGAGGTACTCGCTGCGTTGCAGGTGCTCGTTGTCGAATCTAGTCATCTTCCCTTGGGCGAGCGTATAGAACCAACCCGCGTTGTCGCGTGCGAGCACTTGATCGTCTTTGTACTTGATGAACGCTTCTACCGACCTGCCCTCGCCGTCCCAGCGTTGCCCGTCGTACCACATCAGGCCTTGCAGTCGCTCAGTTTGTGACCAGATATGCTTGGCTTTGGTAATGATCGGCGCGGTCGCTTGGTGAAACGGGTCCGAACTCCTGAACTCCGTCGCGCCTTCTTTGACCGCCTCTGCCAAGGCACTCCGTATATTCTGGAATCGCTCCAGGTTCCCGTTGCGGATCTGATATACATTCTTCCTGCCTCCCTCCTGTACCATGAAATACATGGAGCCAAGATTATCTATCAGCCACTCGCTCATGCCTTTCGGGTCAAACGGCACATCGATCTGTGTCCATGCGCTGCCGTTCCACCAGGAGACACGACCGGGTTGGCCGGCGAGACAGGCGCATACTCTGTCATTGAAATCCCGTACGGTCAGACGATTGCGTAGATCGAATTGCGTCCACGTGTCCCTGAAACCGGGCGGCGGACTGGTCTGTTCTCCTTTCGGATCATAGACGGTGATGCCTGTGTGGTGCGAGGCAAACCATATTGTCCCATCGGGGTGTTCATACACCATATTGGTGGAATTCATTGCCAGCCCATCCCGCCAGTCTGTGTGGGTGAACTTGCCCCCTTGATAGATGTAGACGCCGTTTCCAGGTGCGCCGAAGTAAATGGTTCCGTCGGTGGCACACAGCACGGACCGCCAGTGTTCAGTCTTGCGGTTGTCGGCCCATTCGATAGCCGCCGTCTCCGGCTTCTTCAAGACCGTGCCGTCCTGGGCCGACAGCACCGTGTAGTAGCGCTCCGGGTAATTGGGGTGATCGGCGGTGAGGAGCCAGACATTGCCTTCTCGGTCGCGGAACGGGTCATAGAATTGCCTGGTCGGCTGGGAGGGTTGCCGCCGGATGACGAAACTTGCCTGCAGGCTGTTGAGGTCGACGGCGAAAACCTCTCTGTCCCAAATGAACAGGGCCTTATCCTCTCCCCAGAGGCAAGGCCTCGACCCCGTGACTTTTGACATAGGGGAGGGCAGGTTGCTGTCGGTAGTGAACCGGCCGTCTCGATAGTAGGACAGCGTCGTCCCGAAGAAGTACACATTCCCTTTGCCATCTTCTATTATGCCAGGGAATTCCCCCGCCTGGGCCGGCACCCTCTCCCACTGGCCGTTCTCAAACTTGGCCACGAAGGATTTGCCCCAATTCCAGATGCGGCCTTTGGTGTCGAAATAGAGATTGGCCCGGCCCGTGCGTTCGTCGAGGGAGAAATCGGTGACGTAAACGGCGCGTTTATCCCTGAGTGAATAGAGCGCACCGGTCTGCAGGGATTTGTGCTGGCACACATAGACATCGCCCGTGGGCGAGACATCAGGCCTGTACCAATAGGCATCCCCCGCCAGTTTGTGCCAAACACCATCCTGCCAATAGCAGATGGTGCGAGGGGGCTCGGCCGGAATCACCCAGGGAGTCCCATCTGCCCCCAATGCAAAAGCCCCGACCTGTGCGTCCTTCACTCCTTCGATCTCGAAAGGGATCATCCGCCACTGCGGAGAAGCATGGGTCGGATCGCTCAGAAATACGGCGAGGATCGTCGCCGCAGCGCAGAACCAGACGATTTGCTTCTCACCCCATCGGGAAACCCATCTGTCATTGCCCATGTCCGCACCCTGTTCGCTCGTCGGTGTCGTTTTGGTCACTACCCTGGCATCACGCGAAGGACAGCATACCTCGTGGTTTTGGGGGCCGTCAAGCACGGCTCTGGACACCGGACCAATGACATCGTCTCGTTTGCCTCATACTCTTCCGCCTGGTCAGGCCGCAACTTCGTAGTAGTATTCAAATATGCATTTCTGCCGATGATTGATATTCTTATGGAGTTATGGGCGCTGTCATCATCTTCAGTACTGCGACGTTCTTTTCGACGCTTCTGGGCGGCTTGGCCGCCGTGAAGCTGAGAAGCCATTTCGGCGTACTCGCCGCGTTTGTATCCGGAGTCCTAGTGGCTGTGCCGCTGTTCGATCTGCTGCCGGAAGCACTGCGCATCGCCGGCGACGCCAGAATTCCCTTCGAAAATGTGATGTACACGGTGGCCCTGGGTTTCATCTTCCTCTTCGCGCTCGACCGGTACATATCGGTTCATCGCATCTGCGAAAACGGCGTGTGCCGAAACGTGCGTCATCCCAAGGCCGGCTTGTTCGGCGCTTCGGAGCTTTCGGTTCACAGCTTCATGGATGGGTTCGCCATCGGGCTGGGCTTTCAGGTGAACATGGAAGCGGGCATCATCATCGGCATCGCCGTCGTCGCCCACGACTTCTCCGACGGTATGAACACCGTTACCGTCATGCTCGGTGCGGGCAACTCCTGGAAAGCGTCCATGCAGATGCTGATCGTCGATGCCGTGGCCCCGGTCCTCGGTGCCGTCAGCACGCTGTTCATGACCCCGCCCCAATGGTATCTCGCCTACCTGCTGCCCTTCTTCGCGGGCGGCTTCTTCTATCTCGGGGCCAGCGATCTTCTGCCGGAAGCCCATGAGCAGAATCCGCCTCTTGTTTCCCTGGTGTCCACGATCAGCGGCTTTGTCGCCATCTTCGTGATACTTCGGCTCCTGGCCTTCTGAGCCTATCCGGATTCTTTATAGATTTGACCCGGCTCTGCCGTACCACTAAAATCGTGCGCGGGTCGATGGCAATTGCGCCATCGCGAAGAACCAATGCGATGTGATGATCTGACGAGGTGTCGAACCATGAAAGCGAACTCTGATCGCACGAGTCTGTCTCGCCGTGACTTTCTCGCCGCCGCAGCCGCCGTGGGCCTGACGAGCACTCTCGCGCTCGGCCAGGAGCCCCCCAGGGCCGACAAGAAACCTATTCCGGTGGGTCTGCAACTCTACTCGGTGCGGCAACAGGCCGAGAAAGACATGGCCGGCACGATCGCGGCGGTCGCCAAGATGGGGTATGAAGGCGTCGAGTTCGCGGGATACTTCAACCACAAAGCCGAAGACCTCCGCAAGATGCTCGACGAGAACAAGATCAAGTGCTGCGGCACGCACACGCAGTGGGACACGCTTTCCGACGCCAATCTCGCGGCCACGATCGAGTTCAACAAGATCCTCGGGAATAAGTACCTGATCGTGCCGATGCTCACGGTGCGGGGGGCGGATCAGAAAGCCGCATGGCAGAAATACGCCGCGCAGTTCAACGCCCTGGCGGAGAAGGTCAAGCCGCACGGAATGTACGTCGGCTATCACAATCATGACGGCGATCTTCGACCGCTCGACGGCACGACCTCGCTGGACATTCTGATGAGCGACACCAAGCCGGACGTCGTCATGCAACTCGACACATTCTGGGTGCTGAAAGCAGGAGCCGATCCGGCTGTGTACTTGAAGCGCTACCCCGGTCGGACCCGGACGACGCACCTGAAGGAGTGGGCAAAGGACGGACGTATCGTCATGATCGGCGAAGGCGACACCAAGTGGGACGAGTTGTTCAGGCTCTACGAATCGATCAGCAACATCGAATGGTATATCATCGAGGAAGAACGCAGCAAGACGCCGATGCAGGCCGTGGAGCAATGCCTGAAGGGCTACCGCAAGTTGCGTGCACAGAAGACTGTCTGATATAGCGTGGATGGGATGGCTACCTATGAGAACGGGACTTGATGGTATGGGAATGTCACGCCGGGAATTCCTCGCCGCGGCAGCGGCCGTGGGTATAGCGGGGACAAGTGGCATGGCACAGGAATCCGGCAAGCCGGCCAGGCCGCCCCTGCCGGTAGGCGTGCAGCTTTATTCCGTGCGCGACAACTGCGCCAAGGACCTGCCGGGCACAATCGCGGCGGTCGCCAAGATGGGCTACCAGGGCGTCGAGTTCGCCGGCTACCACAACTACAAGGCGCCGGACCTGCGCAAGCTGCTCGACGACAACGGCCTCAGATGCTGCGGCACGCATACGGCCATGGATACCCTCTCCGATGCGAACCTCGCCGCCACCATCGAGTTCAACCGAACCTTGGGCAACAAGTACCTGATCGTGCCTTATCTGGCCGTAGAAGGTCCTAATGCCAAGGACGAATGGCTCAAGATTGCCGATCGGTTCAATGCGCTGGCGGAGAAGGTCAAGCCCGCCGGGATGTGGGTGGGCTATCACAGTCACCTGAACGACTTCAAGCCTGTCGACGGCCAGATACCATGGGACATTCTGTTCGGCAAGGCGAATTCGGACGTCGTCATGCAGATGGACACCTCGAACGCCGCCAGCGCGGGGGCGGACCCGGTGGCCTATCTGAAGCGCTACCCCGGCCGATCGCGCACGATCCACATCAAGGAGTTCTCGAAGACGAACAAGAACGCCATCATGGGCGAAGGCGACGTCAAGTTCGCCGAGGTCTTCACGCTCTGCGAAACCACCGGCAAGACCGAGTGGTACATCGTCGAGGAAGAGAACAAGACCAACAATCCGCCGATGACCGTGATCGACCTGTGCCTGAAGAACTACAAAAAGATGCGCGGCCTCGTCTAGCGGCGGCTAGCCGAAGGTCTTGCCGTTCCAGGCCCAGTTCGTCCCGGCCAGTTCTTCGAACGTCACGTAGACGCGGTTCGACGGGATCGCCAGCTCCTTCTGCAGCATCTGGCTGACCTGAGCGGCGACCGCCTGATTCACGTTCTTGCTCAGTCCGCCTATCGCTTTGACGGTCACGAGGGCGCAGGGTCCGGACTGTCCGCTCATGAGCATCGGCATGTTGTCATGAACGCTCGCCATGACGTATTGCTCCGGCTTGCCGGTCCCTTCGGCCGCGATGCGGGACAGAGCCTTCACCACGGACTGGTTCTTGTTCTGATCCGACAAATCACACGACGTATCAAGCTGAATCAACGGCATAAATGGACTCCTTTCCAGGAAGACTGAATCGGCAACCGTACCTCGACTAGGTCAGCGGCTCGATGTCGCAACTCAGATCGGCGGTGTCGAGAATCAGCACCTGCCCCAGGCCGGTCCGGGAGTCGGTGGCCTCGCCCGGATTGAGGACCAGAGTCTTGCCGACCTGGCGAATATCGTCGCGATGCGTGTGCCCATAAATGACCAGATCATACTCGCCGCTCTCGGCGATCTGCTGAACGGCTTGCGGCACGTGAGCCATGCAGACCGTTTTGCCGTCGAGCCGGCCTTGAAAGGCAGTGTCGTAGATCTCGCCGCCGAAGCCCTTGACCGTCGCACGCAGCAGGTGCCGGTCGATATCGCAATTGCCGAACACGGCGACGAAACGCACGCCCTTCAATTCGGAGAACAACTGCGCCGTGGGAGCCGAGATCATGTCGCCGGCGTGGAGAACGGCCTCCACGGCGCGTTTGCGGAAGATCTCGATGGCTTTGGCCACATTGTCATAATGGTCGTGGGTATCGGAGATGATTCCGATCTTCATCGAATACGTACCTCATCAGGCAAATCAATCGTCGTTTCTCTTGTCGGCCGGTTTGTTCGGATCACCTGAGGTCTGGCCTGGCTTCTTGTCGGCCTTGGATGCCGCGTCCGCACTGCCGGCGTTCGTCGTGTTCAGAGCCTGGAGTTTGCCTTCCACTTCGTCGAGGCGATCTCGAAGCTTGCCATTCTCCGTCTTCAGCTCGCTCACGGATCTGCGCAGCTCGACAACTTCCTCCGGCACAAGTTTGGCTTCGGTATTCAGTTTATCGAGGGCACGTCGTGCGGCCCGGCCCACAGGCTCGCGACGCAACGGAGCCAGTTCCTCCCCCTGAGTCAATGTCTCCAGAATGGCGACCGCCCGTTTGTCACGCAGGGTGCCCAGGGCATTGACGGCGCCGACCTTGATCGGCTGTCGCTTGTGATGGACGTATCCGCTGATGAAGCGATAGACGTCCGTCTTGTCGTCCTGGTCCTGGGCGGTCGTGGCCAACGTTTCCAGCGCCGCGGCCAACCCACGGGCCGTGAAATGATCTTCTCTCTCGCGAATCGTGCGCTGCAAAGACTCGATGAAGGCCGGGTCGCGCAGTTGACGGATGGCCCGCACCGCCGCGTCGGCGAGGCGATTGCGATAGGAATCGCTCTTGAGGTACGTGCGCAGCAGATCGCCAACCTTCGCGTCCTGGAAACAGCCGAGGCTATCGATGGCCGACGCCCGGATAGCCGGGTTCTTCTCGGTTTCCAGAACCGACAGCAACAAGGGCAGCGTTTCCGGTCGGTAGAATCCACCCAACTCCTGAACTACGCTGCGGCGGACGCGCGCATCCGACTGCTGACGCGAGGCCTCGAGAGCCGCAAAAGCGTCATCCGTGTGGATGTCGGCCAGCGCCTGCGCCGCCTCTATCCGGATTCCGTAGAAGGACGCTTCGTTCAGAGCCGCCTGGAGCTCCGCCACCGTCTTCTTGTCGTCCTTTTTCGCCAGTGCCTTGACCGCAAGGACCTGACCGATGACATCGTCCTTGTTCCGAAGTTGTTGATAGAGCATGGACGTGGGCGTGTTGAACGTGACCTCGGCCAGCAGCGTGTACTCCGGATCGAAGCGCACGATGTTGGGCTCGGCCGGCAGCGGAACGTAGAAATCCTCCCGCTCCTTGGCAATGAGGATGTCCTGATCGATGGGCTTGCCCGCCACATGGAACCGCACCTTCGCGGGCAGTTGGAAGAGCAGACTTCTCTCGTCCTTGGGCGGGGTTTGTCGGACCGTGATCTGGGCCAACCGGTCGCGGGCGGACCATTTGTAGGAAACGTCCAGCCGGGGATGACCGGCGTGGAACACCCACTGGTCGAAGAACTGGTCGAAGGATCGGCCCGACAATTCCTCGATGACCGCCTGTAAATCAGCCGTGACGACGGTATCCAACGCATGCCGCTCCAGATAAGTCTTGACGCATTGGCGGAAGAGTGACGCGCCGAGCTGGCTGCGCAGCATGTGCAGGACCCAGCCCCCCTTGACATAGGCCCGGTAATCGAACTGCTCGCCGGAATCCGTGTAGGTGCGTTCATAGATCGGCCGGATGTTGGCGCCACCGCTCTCGCTGTTCAGAATACGTCGGGCGTCGGAGTACATCTGGTACAGGAAGCTGTCATGGCCGTAGTGGTGCCCGTCGTAGAGATTCTCGTAGTAGGTGGCGAACCCCTCGTTGAGCCATACGTTCGTCCAGTCCTTGCAGGTGACATAATCGCCGAACCACTGGTGCGCCATCTCGTGCGCCACGAGCATGCGGCTCGATTCGATGTTCTCGGTTTCCTTCGTGAAGAGCGTCGAGGTGTTGAGAATCGTCAAGGACGTGTTCTCCATCCCGCCCGCGGCGAAGTCGTCGACCACCACCTGGTCGTACTTGGCCCAGGGATAAGGCACGCCGATCTCCTGCTCGAAGAAGGCGAGCATATCGTCCGTCCCCTCGAACGAATTGGCGGCCTGATCGAAATAGGAGACAGGCGTGTAAAACGCGATCGGAATATCGCGGTACTTCGACTCGATCTTCTGGAACATGCCGGCGGCCAGGGCAATCAGATAGTTCGAGTGCGGCTTGTCTTGCAGCCAACGGACGGCTTTGAGGCCGGTCTTCGCGTCCTTCTCTTCGGACATGAGCTTGCCATTGGACAAGACCGCCATCGCTATCGGCACGTGACAGATCACTTCCGAGGTGAAGCGCTCGTTGGGATAGTCGTAGTTCGGAAACCAGTAGCGCGCCTCGTGAGATTCGCCCTGCGTCCAGAGATGAATGTCCTCCGGCTTATACCCCATATCGGGCGTGCGGAAGTACAGGCCCTGTTTCGGCTCCGCCTCGTACGCAATATCGAGATAGACTTCGCGGTCCGGCGCTACCGGCGGATCGAACACGACTTCGATCTTCTCGTCTGTCACCGTGTGGCCGGCCAGCTTGGCATCCGAGGTGACTCTGTGCACCGTCAAGTCCACGGCGTCGAGCGCGATGTCCGTCAGGGGCTTGGCAATCGGCTTGAACCGGATGCGCACTTCGCCCGCGATGGTCTTCTTCTGGAAGTCCGGCGTGACATCGATGCGTACGTGCAGGATATCGACCTTCCGGTCCGGGGCATACTGCCGCGTCTGCGCGGCGGCCGGGAGAATGCTTGCTGTGATAGTCAGAATCGTGACGGCAATCAACTTCATCATGGTGCTCAACCTTTCTATTGACCCGCTACGATAGTCACCGGACCCATTAGGCCGGATTCGATCAGCGGTGTATTTCTCGCAAAGCCGCGGATGTTTGTTTGTGTCAGGCGCTGTTCGGCCGGTCGGGACCCGTCGCCGATCAGGCGATTGGGCCAGAAGTTGACGACATCCACCTCCAGGCGATTCGTACCCGACTGGACCGCCTTGCTCACATCGACACGGAACGGCGGCGCCCACACGATACCGAGTGACTTGCCATTAAGACGCACTTCCGCCAGTTCCCGCACACGGCCCAAATCGAGGATAATCGTCTGGCCCGCGGGCACGGCGGACATTTCGAAGGTCTTCGCGTAAGTGGCCGTGCCGGAATAATAGCGAACGCCCTCTTCATTTCGCTGCGTCCAACTGACCAATTCTGGAAATTCCACTGACACCGGCCCACCCCAATTGGGATCGAAACGCACTGCCCAAGACCCCGTCAGTTGTAGGATGGGCTTCAGCCCATGCGGTCCGCCCCGGCCGGAGTCGGCAACCCCCGAGCGAAACACCACAAACATCGAACCACAGGGGCCAAACTCCAATGGCACCGTTGTGCGTCCATTCGACTCCGCGTGTTCGCCTGCGAAGTGACGCTCGCCGCTGACGGGGTCCCAGATCTCCGGAACGCGTCCCGTCACACGAAAAGCCGCACGAATAGACTCGAGTCGTTCTCCCCGACTGGCGACGAAGTAAATGTCGGTATCGCCGTCCCGCCGGTGGATGTATTGAATGGTCGTATTCGCATCGGCGCCGCCGACAATTTCGAAGTCCGGCCCAACGCCAGCGCCGGCAAGTACGTCACGGGCAGTGCGGTTGGCGATGACTCTGCCCTTGCCGGTCTGCCCTGCCCAGAGAGCGTCGGCGATAGTCTTCACTTCGGCATCGGAGGCGGAAAGACCGGTCAGACCCGAGGCACGTTGCGGCTTGGGGCCGATGACCGTGGCGCCCGCTTCCACCAATTCCCGAATCTTGCGGAGAACCGGCAACGAGATAATGTCCCGCGGTGGCAGGACGAGCAAACGATAGCTCATGCCGCTGGGCAGAACCAGGCGTCCCTCTCTGACGGCGAGCGCCGTCAGGACGGTCTCTTCCGTGACAACGTCATAGTCGTAGCCAGGGCCGAGTTTCGCCGGATCGCTGGACCGCAATTGGGTGTAGTTTGGAACATGATCGCCGTAGTAGTAGCAGGCATCCGCGACGAACTGACCCTGCATGAGCATCCACTGACACCGATTGATGTAATCGAAGAACGGCTTCGAGCGTGACCACCATGTCACGAGCGGATTCAAGTGCGTCCCGGCAAAGTACTGCTGCCCCGGCACGCCCATCGACGCCGGCGAGCAGACGAACGCGTGCCACACGACGCGGTTCAGTCCCTCGCAGCAGGCGTAGTCGAACGCAGGTTTGAGGTTGCTCCACAGCGACTCCTGCCAGTGCAGCCCGATATTAGTGAAGGCCTCGGCGGCCACGATCGTGCGGCCGTACGTGTGGGCGGCGCTGGCCGGCTGCTTCACGAAGAACCGCCCGATGTCCTCCGTGCGGTGGCTGGGGGAAGCCGCCCAGAACTCCGACATGGGTATCGTGTCCATGCCGAGGCAGCGCTGGGCGTCGACGGGCGTGTAGTGCGGCCCGCCCGACTCCGGATGAATCCCGAGCCCGGCACGAGCGGCCCAATCGCGAAAGAGACGGTAGTGGTGATCGACCGCCAGGTCGCCGAGCGTTTTGCGATAGTCCTGGAGAAAGCGGTTGCTGATGTCGCGACTCTCAACGATGCGGCCGGTCAACGTCGGGAAGTACGGCAGCGGATCGTAGCCCCTCCGCAATTTGAATTCCGCGCGCAGCGTCGGCGTCCAGTTGAACGCATCCACCTCCCAACTGTCCGTGTGCAGATAACGAAGCGTCTTACCCGCCAAAGGCCCGGCGTCGGCAATCAGCGGTACCACAATCGCATCCCAGTACCGCTGAAAAGCCCCCGCATCAAGGACGTCGAGGGCATATCCGTTCCAACCATCACTGTTCGTCGAGACTTTGCAGTTGTTGGCCAGCGTGCAGCCGAATCGTAAGATCTGCCACTTGCCTTGCGGCGCGTCCCAGACGAGTACACCGTTGGGATCAAGCCGATTCGAAAGATCAAGCACGGCCCCCGCTTTCGTGTCCTCTTCGCCCGGCCGGGCAGGCTCTTCGTCAAATAGGACCGAGGTGTCCGGCGCGGAGTTGGTCAGGAACCACGCATTGCGTCCAGGGAATTGGATCGGCTCAGAAAGTGTTTTGACTTTCCAGTTCTTCAAAGGCTTGCGCTCGTTGGCGTCCGGCCGAAGCGGAAACGCAACGGCGAACAGGTCGCGGTAGAAGCCTTCGCGCGTCTGCGGCTGCTCCAGCTTGAGCTTGACCAGTCCCGGCCCGGCGACAACAGCCTCAGACCAGACGACTTTCTTGACCGCGTCCTCCGCTTTGACGATCGGCCCACCCAAATTCCAGCCGCTCTGAATGCTGAGGCTGATCTCCAGTCCGAGCCGATCCGCCTCGCGCAGAGCATGTCGATAGAGTTCCCGCCACGCATCACTGAAGAACGCAGGCCCTGCCGGCACGCGACCGTTGTTCCGCTGCTCCGCCCCGCCCGCATCGCACAAGATCGCTCCGCCGAAGCCTTTGGCTTTCATCTCCTCCAAATCGCGCGTGATGGCCGCCCTATCGACATTCCCGTTCAGCCACCACCAATAGGCCCGCAGCCGGGCCTCATTCGGCGGCTCCTGCCATCCTGACTCAAGAATCGCGGATTCGCACCATGTCCCCAATCCGCAACATAGCACGAACGCCGCTATCGCGACTTGCCTACTCATCTGTCGTTCTCATCAACGAACATACTTAGCTTCGAGGTTCCTGCACGGTCGATTGTTCGCACGATGGCCCGCGCGGTCGCATCCTCTGTTTCAGGAAGAGGCTCATCATCGCCCCCAGAAAGAGGAGGAGGAAACTCAGTGCGACGAAATTCCATGATGACATCGTTTTCGTGAAAAGGTACGCCCTGGGCAGAATTGGGATCCACAAGACCAGGGTTTCCGCGACATATCGTGTTCGCACGACCAACGCGAGGAACGTGACGGCTGTCACGGCCGCCATCACGAGATCCGTCCATTGGAGGGATTTCGGCAGATAATCGAAGACACAGATGATGGCTGAGATCGCGCCAACCAGGACGACGACCTTGGGCGTCTTGCGACCGAATGCCAGGGCAACGAGAATCGATCCAATGCCTGCCACCCCGGCGGCGGTACCGATGGGTGTCAGGTTGTTTGCTTTTGCGAACCGGGCCAGCATGTCCGTCGCACCCAGGCCTATGGCCAATGCGATGACGGCGGCAAAGCAGAGAGTCACGTTCCTGTGCATGACCCCCAGCACCAGCAGTACGGCCACGACGCCGGCACCACAAAGCGTCCAGTTGAGACTGGGACCATGCCCAACCGTCAGCAACAAGCCAAGACCGTAAGCTATGGCCACATAACGAAGTCCCTTCCATCTGTGACGGAAGCTCATCCATAGAACGATCAGACCTGTCAGAGTAAGCACGACGGGTGGATACGAAATCACATTCATGCCTATGGACCGCGGCACGGGGATCAGCTTGTCCTGTGCCGCAACAATGCTTATCAACAGAGGCGCGGAGGCCATGACGATTTCCAGTTGCCCGGACCGTTTTCCCAGACTCCGCACAAGCTCAAGAGCCAGAAGTGACCACGCGGCCACGAGAGGGATGAAGTCCGCGGGAACGTGATCGACAGCGAACATATAAGCAACCGCGTACTGGTGCACTCCTGCCGCACCCAGCAACACCAGAGCGAACATCCACGCCATCGAGCCGGTACGAAGGAAGGCCGGACGGTCGCCCCGTTCGTCCGCTGGCGGGTACTCCCTTCTTGCCGCTTCAACGAAGACAAGAGCCGCTCCGGCCAGTATCACCAGCCAGGCAAAGAGCCACTCATCTTTACGCATGGCATCCGTTGTCACGCGTGCCATGATCGGTCGGGCCATCAGGGAAGAGCCGAGGAAATTCCAGGCCATGACGAGCATCAGCCCGAGAACCGACAGCCATCCGAGACGCAGTCCGATGAATCGTCGCAAGACGTATAGTTTCACAAGGCTCACGGCCGTGCAGGCCAAGCCGATTGAAAGGCAGATTTCCGGACCGCTGGGCGCGACGACCCCCAAGGTCATGCCGCTGGCAACCAGAAAGAGCGCCACCAGCACAACCAGCGACACAGCGTCATCCAACACACTTCTCCAGACGACGATCAGCAGGAGCACGACGAGCAACGCCAGTTCGTAGACGTTGAGTACGGCCACGCACGGCAGGATATCGCGCAACACACTGCTCCTGGCCAACGGCGGACCGATGATTCGGGTGATGCCGTAGACAATGGATAGAGCACTGAGGCCGTAGAGAATGCTGCCTCCGGTGAGACTCAGAAACCCCGCTATGGCATCCCGATTCTGCACCAGCGAGGCCACAAGAGAAGTCAGCGGTCTGTTCCACACACTCCGCGGCGCGTCCTGCCGGCGCATCTGCACGGTCGGCGGTTCCTGCCGGTTCGCCGGTGCACCCATTGCTTCCATGTCGCTCATTTGCCATCCCTATCTGAAAGACAGACTCCGGGTTTCACTGGACCTGTACCAGCATACCTCCGCTCCGCGCCATTATCAACGCTCCGTCCGGTGACGCACGCTTGTCATCCTACACCTTCTCGCTCATGGCGCGTTGGCTGCGTTTGACAATGAAGTCCCTGTAGGTCTTGTAGTGATCGGTTTCCTCGTATTGGATCGGATGAATGGGGGTGTGGTCGAAGCTGTAGATCGTGGCGCCGGGGCAGGCCAGGAGGATGGGGGAATGCGTGGCGACGATGAATTGGGCGTGGCCGTCGCGGCTGAGGTCGGTCAGGAGTTCCAGCAACGCAATCTGGGTCTTGGGCGACAGGGCCGTCTCGGGTTCATCGAGCAGGTACAGGCCCCTGATCCGGTAGCGTGCTTTGAAGAACGACATGATGGACTGGCCGTGGGACTGCGTCAGGAGGGACTTGCCGCCGAAATACTCGAGCTGGCCGGGATCGGAGGCGGCCCAGGCATCCAGCGTGCGGGCGAAGTCCTGGAAGACGGACGATCCGAAGAACGAGCCGGGGACACAGCCATCGGTCCATTCCACAGAGATGCAGCGGTGGAACTGCCCTTCGTACGGGTTGACCTCGAAACGATTCTTCTCCGCGTTGCGCCAGATATGAATCCCGGCTTTGTTAGCGAGAGCTTCGAGGAGGGTCGACTTGCCTGTGCCGTTCTCACCGACGAACATCGTCACAGCCGTAACGAACGGAATCTCCGGCGTTTCGTGAAAGACACGCAGATTGAACGGATACCGCTGACGAGTTGGATACCGATCCGGGTGGACCGTAACGCTCTTTAAGTGCATTCACACATCCCCTTGGGACTGATTATTGACAATTGATGATTGATGATTGCCAAACCACGGGTAACAATGATCCTTCATCAACAGGCAATAATCAACAATCAATCTTTCTGGAGAATGGGCATGGCCAGGGGAGAACTGAAGTCGATCGCCGTCATGACCGGCGGCGGAGATTGTCCGGGATTGAACGCCGTGATCCGGGCAGTGAGCAAGACGGCGATGGGCAGGTACGGTCTGACTGTCTGGGGCGTGCAGGATGGCTATCTCGGATTGATCGAGAACCACCTACACCCACTGCACAACCACGACGTCAGCGGCATCCTGACCGTCGGCGGCACGATTCTGGGAACGAGCAACACGTCGGACCCCTTCAAGTACCCCGTGAAGCAAGGGAAAACGACGGTCCTCAAGGACATCTCCGATCAGTGCCTCAACGCCCTGCGTGAGCGGGACATCGACGCCCTCGTCTGCATCGGCGGCGACGGCACCATGGCCTCGGCGGCGAAGTTCGCCAGGAAGGGGCTGACCGTCATCGGCGTCCCCAAGACGATCGACAACGACCTGTGGGGGACGGATGTCACGTTCGGTTTCGACACCGCCGTCACCACGGCGACGGAAGCCATCGACAAGATTCACACCACCGCCAGCAGCCATCATCGCGTGATGATCGTCGAGGTGATGGGCCGCTACGCCGGGTGGATCGCCCTGTATGCCGGGGCTGCCGGCGGGGCGGACGTGATCCTCATTCCCGAGATTCCCTACGAATTGGATAAGGTCTGTCAGTGCGTGGTCCGACGTTCACAACAGGGCAAACGCTTCAGCATCATCGCCGTCTCCGAAGGCGCCAAACCCAAGGGCGGCGAGATGGTCGTCTTCAAGCGGGTGACCAACAGTCCTGATCCCATCCGCCTGGGCGGCATCGGCAACAAGCTGGCCGACGACATCAATCGTCAAACGAAGCTCGACTGCCGGGCCGTGGTGCTGGGTCACGTTCAGCGCGGCGGCACGCCGACGCCGCACGACCGGACGCTGGCGACGATGCTGGGACACCACGCCCTCGAACTGCTCGTCAGCGGTGTGAAGAACCGGCTCGTCGTCTGGAAGAATGGGGGCTTGTCCAGCGTGCCGCTGGCCAGCGTGGCGGGTAAGACGAGAACCGTCCCGCGTAATCATCCACTGATCCGCGCGGCCCGGGCCGTTGGTACGTGCCTCGGGTGAGCCGCCGAGGGCGACGCGTGCGCCGCCCCTACGCAGGATCGTTCGGATCCAACGTCGCCTCCGGCTCGTCGTTAGCGGGCGGGCCGAGTTCCTTGCGCACGTCGTTCAACTTGCGTTGGGCCTTCTGCATCTCCTGGATGGCGCTGTGATTCGTCTGCTCGGGTGAATCGATCACGGCCGGCGTGATGAAGATCAACAGCTCGCTGTTGGCCGCGGTGTTGCTATTGTGCTGGAAAAGTCCGCCAATCAACGGCAGGTCGCCCAGCAGCCAGATCTTCCGTTTGACCTTCTCATCTTCCTGGAAGAGCATGCCGCCGAGCATGATAGTCTGGCCGTCCTGAACGATCATGTTCGTGGTCGTGTCCAGTTCCGTGCGGACGCGCTGGTCGTTGATCTCTTCGGACGTCAACTGCGAGAGGATTACGTTGATGATCATGTCGACGTTCTTCTCCGGCGTGATGCTCGGCCGGGCGCGCAGGGTCATGCCGACCTTTTCATACTCAAAGTCCGACGTGGCGCGTCCGCCCGTGTCCGAGATCGAGACCCGCGTCTGGAACCCGACACGCTGACCTTTAAAGAACTGCGCCTCTTCGTTGTCCTTCGTCCAGAGCGTCTGCTGGTTCAGGATCTTGGCGTCCAGTTGGCGAACGAGGAAGTCGATGAGGATGCCGATATCGGCGCCGATCGTGACCTCGCTGCGGCTGCCCGCATTGTTGCCGGCGCCGAAAACCAGGGCGCCGTGCCGTTCAAGCTGCGACAGTGCGTTCCAGGCCACAACGGAATTTTCGTTGCCCGACGAGGTCCACTGGGTCTGATCCGAAGATACTTGCAGTCCCAGTGACGTCATATTCTGATGGTCCACCTGGATGATGATCGCCTTGATCATGACCTGGCGACCCGGAATATCAAGCTCGTGAATCATGCTCTCGATGCTGTCGAGAAACTCCGGCGGCGAGAGCACGAGCACCGATTTGCTGTGCGTGTCCGGGATGAACCGCGCCCGGCCAATGACGTTACTGATCGGCATCTCCGTCATGCTGCGCCGGCCCGTCGTCCACCAGGGCCGGTACTCCGCACCGGGTTGGCTGTTGATGCCATTGGTCGTGGGACGACTATTGCTGTTGCCCGTGCCGCCCGAGGAGCCTTCGTCCATCGAATACTCACTCAGTCCGCGTTGGCTCAAGCGAATCGTGGCCGAGGTGCCTTCCTCGTTGAACATCGCGTTGAGCCGCTCGGACAGTGATTCCGGATCGGCGTACTTCAGCCGCACCACTTTGGGCACTTCGCCCGCTTCGCGACTATCCAATTCCTTGATCAGATCTTCAACGACGCCGTACGCCTCGGCGAGGTTGCTGATGACGATAATCTTCTTCGAGCCCGGGACTTCTTCGAAGGTCAACTGGCCATACAGAGGGCCGACAATCCGCTGCTTCTGGGCGCTGGCGGAGCCAAAAACGTAGTCGTAGAAAGAATTGTTGCCCCGATTTTCCTCGCTGAAGAGCGTGCGCAGGAGCGTGGCCATCTGGACGGGATCGGAGTTGTACAGCTCGACGATGCGCGGCTTCACCTCGTTGACGTCGATAGGGACATCCCATTCCGTGATTTGATTGCCTATTCTCTTGATATTCTCCGGCGAGGCGATGACCGTGACTTCTTTAAGCGAGACATGTGAGAGGACCTTGACCGTGTCCGCGGAGACGCCGCCGGCGCTCCGCCCCGTCGGATAACGAGCAGATGAAGAGCGTCCGCTCAGCAGGGCCATATCGCCATAGAGTTCCTCGATGTTCGCACGGATCCGCTCGGGATCGGCGTATTTGAGCTTGAAATGCTGCGTTTCGAACTGTCCCGGCGGGATGTCGATCTCCTTGATGAGCTTCTTGACCATTTCGCGCAGGTCCTGGCGGCCGAAGATCATGATCTGCCGGGCCTGCTCCAGTGGTTGGACCAGGACGCTCGCCTGCAGCTCCGTTCCCGGCATCTGCTGCAGCGCCTCCGTCAGCCGCGAGGCGACCTCGCGCACATCTGCATAGGTGATGGCGACCGATTCGTACTCCTCCGCGATCGGCTCGGCTACGTCCAGCTTGGCCACCCATTCGGTGAGCAGCTTCATATCCTCGGCGGAAGCCCGCGCGATGATCCACTTGCGTTTGGGTTCAGGGATCAGCACCACCGGCACGCTGCTCGGTCCGAACAGGACGCTCGTGGCGGAAGACGTGCCTCGATAGAGTCCGCTTCCGGCCGCCCGTGCCCGCGGCAGGACACCGCCCCGACCCCGGCCGGAGTTGCCGCCAATTCGGCCGTTGCCGTCACTCAACAGCATGCGCAGCAGTTGGACGACCTCCGCCGGATCGGCGTGGTGCATCTCGAAAACCTGCGTGGTCATCTGCTCGGCCTCCGGAACGTCGAATTGCGCGACGACCGGCTCGATCCGCAGCAGGTTTTCGACCGTGTCGATCACAAGAAGGTTGCCCGTGCTTTCGTCGGCGCTGACGTAGCCAGACTCGCCCAGCAAGGGCAGGATGATCTCGCCCATCTGCGAGGGGCTGTAGTTCTGCAGCTTGATGCACTTCTGCACGATTTGGTTCTTGTTCTCGATCGTACTGAGCGGCGTATCACCCGACAAGGTCGGCACCGAGCGATCCAGCCGCTCGATCCAGGGGCCGACCCGCTTGATGTCTTCCGGCGCAGCCTTGGCGATGATCCAATTCCGCGTATCGTCGGGGATCAGGACGATGGGCTTGCCCGCCGTGCCGGTGAGAGTGGCGGGCGCAGACAGATTACCCCGCCCACGGCCGGTGGGCGCACGATAACTACCCTGCCGGCGTGACATCGTGCCCCGGCCGGCTTGCCAGGCCGTGACGGAGGTCTGATCCTGATCGGCCGTCAGGAGCGTTTCCAGCAAGGCGATGATGTCCGTGGGCCGGCGGGATTTGAGCTCGAAGACCTGCGTGGCCATCTGTTCGCTCTCCGGCACGTCGAACTGCGTCACGATCCGCTCGATGCGCAGGAGATTCTCGACGGTGTCGATCACGAGCAGCCGTCCTCCGGCCTCATCGACGGTCAGGTACCCGTTCTCGCCCAGCAACGGCCCGATGACTTCACCCATCCGGGTCGGATGGTAGTACGAGAGCTTGATGAACTTCTGCACGACCTGATTCTTGTTCTCGACGCCGGTCAGCGGCGCGTCGTCCGTGATGATGGGCACGGCGGTGTCGAGGCGTTCGATCCATCGGGCGACCGCCGCCACATCTTCCCCACTGCCCTTGGCGATCACCCAGCTCCGTACGGGCTCCGGAATCAGCACGAGCGACCGCCCGGCGGCGCCCACTGTCACGGTGCTGACGCGTGCTCCGGCGGCATTGCGCATCCGCCCGCCCATCGGTGGCCGGTTGAAGGAGGCACCGGCCGCGGGCGGCGCCATCAGCGTTTCCAGCAGACCGATGATCACATCGGGAGTGCTGTGGCGGATCTGGAACACCTGGGACACCGCGTTGGCGTCCTCGGCCACGTCGAACTGGCTGATGATCCCCTCTACGCGAATCAGGTTCTCGACCGTGTCGATCACGAGCAGGTTGCCTGTAGCTTCATCGGCCGTGACATTGCCGCCGTCGCCCAGGAGCGGCGTGACGATCTGGGCCATGCGCGCGGGGCTGCTGTTCTTCAACGTCACGAACCGCTGCACGATCTGGTTCTTGTTCTCGATGTCCGCCAGCCGAGCCTGGGCACTGACCGTCGGGATGGGCTTGTCGAGCTTGGTGATCCACTCGGCAATCTGCTCCATATCCTCGGGCGAGGCTTTGACGATGATCCATTTCCGCTGCGGTTCCGGGATGAAGAACATGGGCCGGCCGCCGGCGCCCGAGGCCACCGTCGTAACAGAAGCTCCCCTGCCACCCCCTCGGAATGCCCCGCCACCCCGGCCCGGCCTGATGCGGAACGCCTGGCCGGCCGCGCCGCTGTCTCGGCTGAGCAGGAGATCCAACAAGGGGGTGATCTCGGCCGGTTCACGGTAACGCAGCTCGAAGATTCTGGTGACGATGTCTTGCGGCTGCGTCACATCGAATTGGGCGATGACACTCTCGAGCCGGCGCAGGCTCTCGACGGTGTCGATGAGCATCAGCGTCCGGGTACTCTCTTCGATCGTGACATGGCCTGTCGCAGTCATCAGAGGCTGCACGACCTCGGCCATGCGGACCAGATCATAATGGTGCAGCTTGATGAAGCGTTGCACGACCTGATTCTGGTTCTCGATCGTGTCAAGCGACTCGGCGGCCGTGACCGTGGGCACGGAACGGTCCAGCCGCTCGATCCACCGCGTAACGTCGTTCATGTCCTCGGGCGACGCCTTGGCAATGATCCAATGGAATTTCGACTCGGGGACCAGCAGGATCGGCGCCCGCCCGGCGCCGGAGATGATGGAGGTGGCGGCGCCCGCGCCCGCCTGTCCGCCTGCCGCCCGCTGACGGGGCCGTGCGGCCGTGCCACCAGCCAGCGGACGGCTTACATAGACGGAACCACTTCCCGCCGGACCGATGTTGCGGGCCAGCAGGATTTGGAGAACTTGCACAATTTCTTCCGGCTCCCGGTGGCGGATTTCGAAGATCTCCGTCTGCACCTGCCGGCTCTCGGCGACGTCAAACTGCGAGATCACGGTCTCGATGCGCATGAGGCTGGCGACCGTGTCGATCACCAGCAGGCTGGAGGCACTGTCGTCCGCGCTGATGTGGCCATACTCCCCGATCAGCGGCTGCACGATCTGCACCATCTGGCTCGGGCTCGAGTTGGCCAGCCTGAAGAACTTCTGAACGATCTGCTCCTTGTTCTCGATCGAGGCCAGCGACTGCTCCGCGGCGATGGTGGGCACGACGCCGATGCGGGCGTCGCCGATGGGACGCAGATAAATGGTCTTGTCCGAGTGCTCCGCCACAAAGCCTTTCAGACGCAAAGCGGCATAGATGTGCTCCAGTGCCTCGCTGCGGGACAGCGTTTCCGATGAGTAGATCGTGAGTTTCTGCTTCATCACCTCATCCGTGGGAATGACGACCTTGCCCGTCCATTCGGCGATTTTCTCGACGATGAACCGCATCTCCACGTCTTTCAGGTTCAGGGCCTCGAACGCCTCATCCGACGGCCCCCCGGCCCGGCCTCGGCGCCGGCCGCTCATTCCCCCGAAGACGCTTCTCGCCTGGTTCGGTTCGTTGGCGTCACTGCTACCGACCATCTGGGCTGAAAGGTCCTCTGCCTCTGCCGGTCCCGTACCCATCGAGTTCGGCGGCGATGGTTGGGTGGTCCGATTCACATCGGCTGGCGGGATAGACGAGAAAGCCCTCGCTTCTGCTGGGGTTTCCTTGGCGAAGATCGTAGGGGCGGGCTGATGACCCGCCCCTACCGGCGCATCACGATCTTCTGCGCTATCGGAACGGGCCCCTGCCCATGTGGCCCCGATGCGCCAAATGACCGCGACAATCAAAACGCAAGCGAGTCCCCACAAGGCCGCTCGCAGAAATGAGAACTCCTTGACCCGCCTGCGCGGGTCCGAGCTTGCCCCCGCGGAGGCGGGGGCTCCCGGCGTGCCCTCCTCAGACTGTCGAAAAAGGCTGAACGGGACCCATTTGCTGATTTTCACTTAGCCACCTCCATCTACTATTGAGCACCGTAGCTGGCTGTTGGATAAGACGGCGGCTGGAGCCTTGTTATTCCCGGCGTGATTTGCTATTTACGATTTACCATTTACTATTTGCGAATCGTAAACCAGAAATCGTAAATTGGGAATTCTATGCGTATCGGAGTCATCGGAGCCGGCCACGCCGGTGTGGAGGCCGCCAAACAGGCGGCGGCGGGCGGTGCCCAGGTCGTGTTGTTTTCCGGCGAGTCCTTTGTGCCCTACTTCCGGCCCCGGGTGGTGTCGATGGCCTTCGGCCGCACGGAAATCGACGCGATGCACCTCAAGCCCCCCTCGTGGTATGAGCACAACGGCATCGAACTCCGGCTGAACTGCCCCGTCTCGCAGATCGACGTCCGCACAAAATCCGTAGGGGCAGGCCCCTGTGCCTGCCCAGGGCGGCCAAAGGGGGCCGCCCCTACAACGGCGGAACGATTCGATTCCATCATCATTGCTTCGGGAGCAGTGCCGGTGATTCTTCCTTTTGTCCGATCTCTGCCGGACGACATCATTCCACTCTGGGACGCCAAAGGTGCCCTGGCCATCCGAAACCGCCTCGCCACGGCGAAGCGGCTGGTGATCATCGGTGGCGGCATCAGCGGCGTGGAGGCCGCGGCTTACGCCCGTGCCGCGGGGCTCGAAGTGATCATCATCGAGAAAGCCGACCGCCTCATGTCCCTGCAACTCGGCACGAGAGCAGCCGCAACGCTGGCTCGTATTCTTGAAAACAAAGGCGCCGCATTGATGGCGAATCGCTCGGTGACGGCCATCACCAAAGACGACGATGGACTGACCGTCAGAATCGACGATGGGCGAGAGCTGCGTTGTGATCTGGTCTTGACGACTGTTGGAGCGACGCGACAGCTTGGGCTGTTTCAGCAGGCCGGCCTTAAGACGGATTGGGGAATCCAGGTGAATGAGACGATGTCCACGTCCGCCCCCGGCATCTTCGCCTGCGGCGATATCGCTCAACCAGGGACCAGGGATCAGGGGTCTGGGATCAGAGAACAGAGATCAGAGAACAGAGATCAGAAGTCAGCACTGACCTCTGACTTCCGACCTCTGACCTCTGGCGGCAGGCCCGTCAGCAGTGTCATGCGAGCGGTTCATCAAGGTCGTCTGGCCGGGGCGAACGCGGTGGCCTTTGCGGCGGGTCGGCCGCTCGAAACCTCTCCGACCCCTGTCTTTCCACTTTCTTTTCTGCACGATGATATCGAGATCCACGCCGTCGGTCCCGCCGCCAGCGAGGGGCTGCAGGAGAAGCTCCTCAGTGATCCCGGGGTAGCTATCCACCGATCTGTCGAGCTCGAAAACGGCATCCTTCGCGGCATCCAGATGATCGGCACCCGCGAGGATTTCCAGCGCATGACCAACCTCCTGGGCCAACTCTGGGAATCGAAGGGGTAACGCGCCGCCTCACAAGGGAAACGACCCGGCTGTAGACAAATCGATGGTTCTCCTGCTGTCTTTAATAGGTAAACCGGCATGCATGCCGAGGACCATACGTTGGAAAAGAAGGCAGACGACTCGATACGAGCAGCCTTGGCACGAGACGATCCGGCCGTCATCGAACGGATTTGGGATCGGTATGCAGGCGATTTGCTCGCGATGCTGCAGGCCAGATTGGGTTCCAGGCAGGACGGCGAGGATGTGCTTCAGGCCGTGTTCGTGAGGATCGTTCGCAAACGGCACCGGCTGGCAAAGGCCTACTGCCTCGACAGTTACATTTTTCGGATCGCTCGAAATGAAGCTGCCGGGTACATACGAAGACGCGGGCGAACAGAACAGCCCCTGCCCGACCCCTGGCTTGTTGCCGCAGGCGACGATCACGAGCAGAGCGACCGCGTCGATCAAGTGCAGAACGCTCTGGTGCAACTGCCGCCCGAACAGCGCGAGGTCATCGTCTTGAAGGTATACCGGGAAAAGACATTTGCCGAAATCGCCGGCATGCTTGGCATTTCACAGAACACCGTCGCCAGCCGTTATCGTTACGCAATTGACAAACTGCACAAGTTGTTGAAGGAACCTGAACCGTGAACGAGGATCGCTTGAAAAACCTTCGTCTGGTCGAACCCTCGGGCCAGCTCAAGGAGAGGGTTAGGAGCGCTGCCCTGTCGGCCTGGCACGAGACACCCAAGGATGTGGCGTGGTGGATTCCTGTCAGACGATTGGGAATTGCAGCGGTATTGGCTTTAGCCATGATCCGACTGGCTGACTACACAAGCGCCCCAGCTGCGATCGGATGGCAGATGGCCGGCGAGGTCAGATCAAGCGCGCCGCAGTTGGATTTCGATGAACCTGGCTACGCGACGTACACTGTCCTTGCGAGGCACGCACTTATCGTCCCGCGTCCAATCGACGCGGCCGCAATTCGCAAGTATCAAGAACAGGTTCGTCAGGTGTTGGACGAGCAGGGATAGAAAGGCGGATTGACATGCGTAGAAGAACTGCGAGAATTCTGACCGGCATCGCTATCATCGTTGTCGCACTCGGCCTGTTCTATGGTCTCGCCGTGGCCCTCTCGACAGCCAAACTCCGGCGAGCCTACGCGGCCCTGCAGGCTGGTGGCCGACCAATGGATCGCAAAGAGGTCATTCCCCCGCCTGTGGCCGATACGAACAACGCTGCCCTGTTCTACGAGAGTGCGATTTCTCTACTTCAAGCCACGCCGTCTGAGCATAACAGACGAAGCTCGCCGGACGCGACACGCAGAGAACAGATAGAACGGGAAAAATGCAATGACCTGCTTGGCTACCTTCGAGCACTCAGCAACTACTTCGGGCGGGACGCACCCACGCCCGAGATGCAGCAGGAGTTGAAGGAACTTATGGCCCACAAGGCTGTCGATTACGCTCTGTTCGCCATCGAGCAAGGGACGCAGCGTCCCGCCTGCCGGCAGAGATGCGACTACGCTGCTGGACTCCACATGCTCATGCCCGAGTTGAGCGGCATGAGAAGCCTTGGACAAGTTGTCGGCGTGAAGGCCCGTCTGGAGGCCGAAGGCGGCGCGATGGACCGGGCCTGGCACTGGGCCGCCGTGCAGGCAAGAATGGCCGACGCACTGCGCACCCACCCCACCATCGTCTCGCAGTTGGTTCGCATGGGCATGATTGGGTCGTCATGCGAGACCATCCAGCGCCTGTGCGAAACCGCACCGCCCACCAAGGAGGAACGCGCGCAGCTTGAAGCGCTTCTGTGCACGTTCGACGACGCCACACCGATGGTCCGCGCCGTGGACGGCGAGCGGCTGCTGTACGGGGAATGGCTGTTCGCCCTGCCCAAGCGTGCCTTGTACGAGGAACTGTGGGATTTCAGCCCTAGCGAGGTTAGAATGCCGTGGTCTCTCATCCCGTGGGTGGTGAAGATGAGGTGGCTCACTTTCAAGCCCTTCCTGCTCGCCGATCACGCAAACTACATTCAACTCATGCATGAGAACGCAGAGACCATGGAGGGTCCCTTCTCGCCACTGGCGTCCAGGAAAGAAGGCGAACGATTCACGCTGACAACGATGCTCACGCCGGCGATGCACAGAGTTCGAATATTTCGTTTCCAGACAGCCGCGAAGGTCCACATGACCCGCACGGGTCTGGCCCTGCTCCAATATCGGGCCGATCACGGGACATTCCCCGTCACGCTCGATGTTCTGAACACCAATGCGGTAAGCGATCCATTCATGCAAGGCCCGCTGCACTATCGCGTCGAGGGCAACGGCTTCATCCTCTACAGTGTCGGCGAGGACCAGAAGGATAACAACGGCGTCCCCAAACCCAGCGTGGACGAGGCCATCCCAGGCAAGCGAAAGCCACCCGAGTATGACATCGCCTGGCGATTCCCCGACAAAGACCCCGCTGCGAAGACCTCACACTGATCGCTTCCCACATCTGCCGCCCATATCCGTCACACGCCCAAACGCTTGCGTCGTAGAGGGAGCGAGGGTATGTTTGAGGGTTGAAGTTTGATGGTTGATTCTCAGAAGGACGTTGGGCTATGAAGCTGTCTGTGGCGGCGGTTTGGGGGGTGTTCATCATTGCGGATTGCGGATTGTGGATGGCGGATTTGCGCGCCGACTCCAATTCGGCGGCGGAAGTCGTGTTTCAGGAACGGGAGGAAGTGATTCAGCCGGACATACCGGCGAATCCGGCGATCACGAAGTTGACGCCATGGCCGGCGGGGACGCTGAACCTGAAGGAGATCCCCTATCGCATCATCCACGAGACCTACCGCGAGACCAGCAACAGGCTGAATTGGGAATTGTACACGATGAAAGCGGACGGCTCGGACGCCGTCAATCTGACGAACACGCCGGAAACCGACGAGATGTATCCGCATGTGACGGCGGACGGGACGAAGGTCTGTTTTGTGGTCGATGAGGGCGCGGGGCGCAATCGCGTGCGGAGTGTCTACTACATGAATATCGACGGCACGCACCGCGTCAAGGTGGCGGAACACGCGCGCGAGCCGTGCTGGTCGTTCGACGGCAAGAGCATCGCGTACCTGAAGGACGAGTACGAGCGCTACAGCACGCGGGAATACGCGACGGACGGGCTGATGTTTTACCACCTGGACGGCGGCACGCGGTCGCCGCACCGCAACTCCGAATTGGAGCACCTCTACGCCATCTGCTGGTCGCCCGACGGCCAGTG
>CAYQXM010000038.1:7486-9487 GCA_964421295.1 uncultured Pirellulales bacterium | reverse complement strand
CGGGGGCGGGCGGCATGGGGTATAGCGACGCCATTATGGCCTTCGAAGCCTTCGGCACGCGGGTGTTCCCGCTGGCCAAGTTCGGCGTCAAGGGATGCCGGCCCGACTTCTCCGCTGAAGGCAAGCACATGGTCTGGGGCGAAACCGACTGGAATCTGAAGATCGCGGACTTCAACATAGGGATCGGGGATCAGGGATCAGGGGACAAGGGACAGGGGGCAGCGCTCCAAACCCCGACCCCCGACCCCCGACCCCTGCCCCCTGCCGGTGAGCCGAACGTCACCAACATACGCGAGATCCTGCGCTGTGCCCGCAACTACAAGGTTTATCACGTGGACCTGTCGCCGGATCAGAAATGGATCACATTCAGCTATGGCCCCTTCGACGGCGGGCAACAGGTCGGCGGCTTTGCCAAAGGATGGAACATCTGCGTGGGCGAAGTCGCGACCGGCAAATGGGTGAAGATCACGACCAATGGCTTCCACAATAAAGAGCCGGACTGGTATATAGTGAAGAAGTGAGATGTTTGATGGTTGATGGAAGAAGTGAGAAAATGAGACGCAGAACATCAAACATCAGACATCAAACATCGAACTTCCTTCTCGTTCTCTGCCTCCTGGCTTTTTCCTGTCGGCGGGTAGAGACGCAAGATCTTGCGTCTCTGCAGACCATTCAGACGCCGGGGGGGATGGAGATGGTCGTCATCCCGGGCGGGTGGTTCGAGATGGGTAGCGGCGCGGCACCGGATGAAGGGCCGGTGCACAAGGTGTGGGTCAGCCCCTTCTGGATGGACCGGCGGGAGGTGCCGCAGGAGCAGTTCCGCAAGTATCAGATTTCGGATCCGTCACACTTCAAAGGTCCGGGACGGCCGCTGGAGAGGATCAACTGGTCGGATGCGGCCATCTACTGCAATGAACGATCGTTGGCGGAGGGATTGACGCCGTGCTATGATGAGACGACGTGGGCGTGCAACTTCGACGCCAATGGGTATCGGCTGCCCACCGAGGCGGAGTGGGAATACGCCTGCCGGGCAGGCACGGGCGCACGCTACAGCTTTGGAGACGAGGTGCGGCTGTTGCAGGACTACGGGTGGTTCAACGAGAACGCCTCCGGCAAGACCCATACGCCGGGGCAGAAGAAACCGAATCCGTGGGGGCTGTACGATATGCATGGAAACGTCGCGGAATGGTGCAACGATCGCTATGCGAAGAACTACTACAGTAGCAGCCCCGAGCGGGATCCGCGCGGGCCGGACAAAGGCAGCGAGCGGGTGCTGCGCGGCGGGTCCTGGAAGTCCAGCGCCGACGCCTGCCGCTCCACCTACCGGGCCAGCGATCCCTCCATCAACGACACGTGCCTGGCCGCCGACACGATCGGCTTTCGCTGCGTGCGCCAGGCGCCGGCCGCAGGCGCGAGTTCACGGGTGCGATCAAATGAAAGGCAACCACAGGGGGTTGCCCCTACGGTCCCTGCTGCCCCGTCTGCTAATCCGCAATCTGCAATCCACAATCCGCAATCCACCCCGCGCACCGCTCTGGTCTATAGCGACATCTACCTGGAGCACAAGACCGGGGCGGGACATCCGGAAACGCCGCAGCGGCTGACGGCCATTGTGGACCGGCTGCGGAAGGCCGGGCTCGACTCCAGGCTGATTGCTCTCGCTCCAGTCGCGGCGACGGAGGATCAGCTCTGCACGATTCACAAGCCGGAGTACGTTCGGCGGGCCCGGGCCAGTTGCGAAGGGGGCGACGCCCTGCTCGATAGTTTGGATGTGCCGATCAGCTCCCGCTCGTATGAGGCGGCGGTCTTGGCTGCGGGCGGGGTAATTGTCGCGACTGATGCGGTGGCTGAAGGCAAGGTCGCGAACGCCTTCTGTGCGATCCGACCACCGGGACATCATGCCCGCAGCGATCTGGCGATGGGATTCTGCATCTTCAACAACGTCGCGATCGCCACCCGCCATGTGCAGCGGCAGCACGGCCTGGCGAAGGTTCTCATCGT
>CAYQXM010000038.1:0-7476 GCA_964421295.1 uncultured Pirellulales bacterium | reverse complement strand
CGACCCGAACGTGCTGTATTTCAGCGTACACCAGTTCCCCTTCTATCCGGGCTCCGGCAGCACCTCCGAAAAGGGCACCGGCCGGGGCTTGAACTTCACGATCAATGTCCCGATGCCGGCCGGCTCTGGAGACAAGGAATTCGTGGAGGCTTTCGAGCGGCAGCTCCGCCCCGCCGCCCTGGCTTTCGCGCCGCAATTCGTTTTCGTCTCGGCGGGGTTCGATGCTCACGACGGCGACCTGCTCGGCCAGATGAAAGTCACGACCGAAGGATACGTCCGGCTGACGCGGATCGTCAAGGAGATCGCCGATACCTGCTGCCAGGGACGTATGGTCTCCGTCCTGGAAGGCGGGTATAATCTGGAGGCTCTGGCCTCGGCGGTCGAGGCCCATATTCGCGTGTTGATGGAATCGTAAGAAGAAGTCCGGATGCTGTTCCACACTCTGCCATTCCTGGTATTCTTCGCCGTCGTCTATCCTCTGTTTCTGCTCGTCCAGCGCACGCGGCTGCGGCTGCCACTCCTGCTGATCAGTTCTTACGTCTTCTACGCGGCCCTGAGCCCGCTCTATCTGGTGCCGATCATCTATCACAGCGTCGTGGATTATCTTCTCGTCGCCCGCGTGGTGCGCAGCAGCCACAGGAGACTCTGGTTGTCCCTCAGTATCGCCAACAGTTTGGCACTGCTGACTGTGTTCAAGTACTCGTCATTCCTCATATCCAACATAAACGGCGTGCTTGCCTCGGCCGGAGTCCCTTACATGCTGACCACCCCTGGGTGGTTGCTGCCGGCGGGGTTGTCGTTCTATCTCCTCCAATCCATCGGCTACGTGATCGACTGCTACTATGGACGCGTGGAGCGTGAGCCGAGTCTTCTGGCCCATGCGACATTTGTCGCCTTCTTTCCCAGGCTTCTGGCGGGCCCCATCGAGCGGGCGAGCAATCTCCTGTCGCAATTACAGCGGAAGGATCGGGTTACGCTCGACGATTTCAGCGAGGGCCTTTCCCTTTTCGTGGTGGGCCTGTTCAAGAAAGTTGCCTGCGCGGACTATTTCGCCCTCTATGTAGAGAAGGTCTACGCCGCCCCGGCCCAGGCGGACGCGCCCGCGCTGATCCTGGCCACATTCCTCTTCGCGTGGCAGATTTACTTCGACTTCTCCGGCTATACCGACATGGCGCGAGGCATCGCCCGAATGATGGGCATCCGATTGATGCTGAATTTCAACAGTCCCTATCTGGCGGCGAGCCTGGGCGAGTTCTGGAACCGCTGGCACATCAGCTTGTCGTCCTGGTTCAAGGACTACGTCTACATCCCACTCGGCGGCAACCGCCACGGCGCGTTCAAGACCTATCGCAACATTTTCCTGACGATGGTGCTGTCGGGACTGTGGCACGGGGCGGCCTGGACGTTCGTCCTGTGGGGAGCGATCCACGCTCTGGGCCGTTGCGCCACGCGGGAGATGGAACGGACATCCTTCTACCAGCATCGGGTGCCGAAGCTTATCAAGCAAGCCTTCGTTTTCGTGATCGTGATGTTCGCATGGGTATTCTTCCGGGCGCAGAGCATTGGCGATGCATGGACAATCATCGCGCGGGTTTTTACGTCAAGCTGGACCAATCCGAATTGTCCGGTGTGGGCTCTGGTTCTGATCGCTCTGACGTGGAGCTTTCAGTTCGCCGCCGAGTCCCGCTGGCGACTGGTATTGCAGACGCGACTCTTTCGCGCCGGCGTCATCGTCTTGATGCTGATGTACCTGGCGGTCTTCTGGCCCGTGCGGGGACAGGCGTTTATTTATATGCAGTTCTAAGGAGTACCAATGACGGCGCTCAAGCTGTCATTTCGAGAATGGATCGTGGTCGCAGTCGTGATGCTGGTGTTCGTCACCGGCACGCCGGCACTATGGAAACGCGTCGAGAGCTTCCGGCCGGAGGCGGATGCGCGCATTCCCTACAACCTGGGCAGCGACTATTGGCAGTATGGCCGCTTCTGTGAACAGTCGACCACGCAGCGCAAGATTGCCGTCATCGGTGATTCGGTCGTCTGGGGCCATTACGTCAGGCAGGACCAGACTTTGTCCCACTATCTCAACATCGTGACAGGTCAGGATCGGTTCGCCAATCTCGGACTCGACGGCGCCCATCCGGCGGCCTTGCATGGCCTGATGGCGTACTACGCGCGGGCGCTAGCGGGACAGACGGTCCTGTTGCACTTCAACCCGCTCTGGCTCAGCTCGGAGAAACACGATCTCAGCACGACCAAGGAGTTTGAGTTCAACCATGCAGCACTGGTGCCGCAGTTTACGCCGAGGATTCCGTGCTATCGAGCTTCATTTTCCCGGCGTGCGACGGCGGTCATCGAGCGCTACGTGCCGTTCCTCAGCTGGACGGCCCACGTAAGATTCGCGTGCTTCGAGGGCCTGGACCTCGCCGCATGGACCGTCGAACACCCGTACGACAATCCGCTCAGACGAATTGCGGATTGCGGATTGCGAATTGCGGATTCGCCTCCGGAAGCTAATCCGCAATCCGCAATCAACAATCCGAAATCGATGGACCTGGAGTGGATCCCGTTGGAGAACTCTATTCAGTGGCGCTCGTTCCGGCAGACGGTGGCGTTACTCAGGGCGAAAAAGAATAGGGTCTTTGTCCTGGTTGGCCCGTTCAACGAGTACAGACTCAGTGAGGAGAATACGACTGCTTATGGCCGCATCAAGGAAGTCATCGAGGAGTGGCTGACTGGTCACGATGTGCCGCACTGGATCGCCCCTGCCCTGCCGGCCTCGATGTACGCGGATCTGAGTCACCCAGTGGCGGAAGGGTATGAGCGGCTGGCTCAACAATTGTTGCACGACCCGGCGTTCAAGGCGATGCTGGACAGGCCGTCAGATCGGTAGCCATTCATACACGTCGTTGGCGATCGCCAGCTCTTCGTTGGCGGGGATGGCAAAAACACGTACGGGGCTCTTGTCTGTGGCAGTGTCCGCCTCAACGTCAGGAACAGTGTTGTTCTTCGCCGGGTCGATTGCGATTCCAAGACGTTCCAGATTCTCGCACATCTGACGGCGCAGGTGCGGGGCGTGCTCGCCAATGCCGCCGGAGAAGATCAAGGCGTGCAGTTCTCCGAGAACGGCCGCGTAGGCGCCGATGTATTCTTTCACGCGGTAACAGAAGACCTCGACGGCCAGTTGGGCCCGGTCGTTGCCCAGGTGACAGGTGATGGCGTTCAGTCCGTCGAACGGCCTGCCCATCAGTCCCAAGACCGTGGAAGCCCATCGCCTCCGCATCATGGGCAAACTCAACATCGACAACATTGCCCTGCTCACGAAGTACGCGATCCAGGAAGGACTGACGTCACTCGATATCTGACGGGACCTCAGGCCGCGTCCGTGACTTGCCGGCTCACCCGGTTCGCCGCGGACCATCGGGATTTCCCTGATAGCAGATTCAGTGCATTCCCTATTTTCCTTATCCGGAGGGTCGTTTAATCATTGACGACGCCGATCGGCGTCATCGAGTTTGGTGGCACTTTATCGGTTGAGGCGTGTGTCTTCGAGACAATCTCGGTCATCATGGAGGATAACGCTATGAACATATTGAGACGCTATGGGTCAACCCTGGAGCACGAGCAAACGAAGAGCAAGCAGGTATGTCCACATTGTGGTGCGGCCATGCTGGAAGCTGATAGACTGCGCGAGGAGGGGGCGTTGTACGTGTGGTACGTGTGCAGCAAGGAGCATTGTGATGGCCAGTGGCTGTCGAAGAATTAACCGCGGTGCCATGCCGGAGCCGGCGCGAATTCCCAGAGCGATTCATATGCAGACGCGTCCACCCCCGCAGGGGAAGGATGGCTCCCGGCCCCGATGCCTGTCTCTCTCCTCTCCACCATCAATCCAACACTCCGCACCATGCAGACAGCAAGATGATCTCCCGACGCCACCGACTTTTCCTGCAGCCACTATGGCCGGGAAGGGTCTTTTTCTCTGAACAATAGTTACATTTGCAGGACTATTGTGGCATTCCCCTAGAAACGTAGCCTGTCCGTCCGCACCCCCTGCCTATACTACAGCTTAGGGCCTCTGGGTAGAATAGAGAGCCCTCCTTTTAGGCTGGTTGTCCAAGGCTTGCGATGAAGAGAAGCCAACATCATCAAGACATCACGTCACGCTACTTCAAAATCGGAGGACTGTCTCCGCGGTGTTCTTCTGGGAAAGGAGAAGAGAGTATGAAGAAGTTGGTTGTGTCTTTGGCGGTGTGTCTGTGCCTGTCGGAACTGGCTGCTGGTGATTATGTGCTGATCAGCGGCAACAATGACACAGGTGCCAACGGCGGTCAATCCATGATCCGGTACTCCGATAACTTCCAGGTCGTTTGGGAACGGTCGCCGGCAACGTCGCTGGCCGAGAGGTACGTCTGCATGATTGCCCTCAGCCCCACCAACGGTGATGTCTACAGCGGTAACAACAATGCCCCGCAGTTGGGCGAGCACATCAGTTATGTGGATGGCTCCTACATCGGACGTGCCATCCCCCAGCCAGGCCAGACGGACGGCACCGGCAAGTACACGGCTCCCAACGTGGCGATCCAGGACCTCAAGTTCGGCTGCGACTACAACAAAGACGGCGTTCCCGATCTGTGGGTGCTCCGGAGGGACATGTTCGAGATCTATGATGGCACGACGCTGGACCGAACGGGTGACACGGGCGTGGCCGACCTGCTGACATCGCTAAGCATTCCGGACAGCGCCGGCTCGTCCGGCGTGCAGGACGGCACGGGTGGATTCGGCTGGACGTTCGGACCCGACGTGACCGGCGACGGCGTCAGCGATCTGTTCGTGCTGGCCGGCATCAATGCCAACACGAATTCCCGCCTCGTCATCTGGAATCCCGTCACGCTGAAACAGGTGAACGTTTTCAATGCTGACGGCACGAAGGACAACACGCAACTGGCCATCGGCCCCGATGTGGATGGCGACGGCCGGCAGGACGTATGGGTGACCGATCCCCGCAATCAGCGCATCCGAGCTTACGACTACAAGACCGGCGCCCTCGTGGCCAGTTCTGTCAACCTGGTCAGCGCGAGCGATGGCATCACAGCCGTGACACTGCGTTTCCCGACCGACATCGAAAGCTGCGCGGATGGCTCTCTGCTGGTCACGACGCGTTTCGCCACGTCGCTGGACCCGGACTGGGCGGGTGCGAAGGATACGAATGGCGGAGACCTGCTGAAGATTCAATGGGACCCCGCGGCCAAAGTGGGACGGGCCTCGCTGCTCTTCGAATCTCCCAAGAGAATCGACGGCGTTGCCTACGTGGCCGTCGACAAGAAGGCGGCCGGCAGTCCGTCACCCGCGGACGGGGCGACCGATGTGAGCAGGGACACGCTTCTGGGTTGGACACCCGGACAGTACGCGGCAACACATGATGTGTACTTCGGCACGTCCCCCACGGACGTGGAGACCGCCAGCCGAGCCAATCCGCTCGGTCTTCTGGTCAGCCAAGGTCAATCCGCCGCTACGTTTGCTCCCGGCCGTCTTGAATTCGGTCGGACCTATTACTGGCGTGTCGATGAAGTGAACGCGGCACCGGACAACACCATCCACGCGGGTAAGATCTGGCAATTCACAGTGGAACCTGTGGCGTACAGAATGTCGAACATCACGGCCACAGCTTCCAGCTCTGTCAACAACATGGGACCGGAGAAAACGATCAACGGCTCAGGCCTCAACGCTGCCGACCAGCATGGCACGACCGACACCGACATGTGGCTCAGCAGCCCCGGCGGCGCGCAGCCCACGTGGATTCAATATCAGTTCGACGACGTCTACAAGCTGCATCAGATGTGGGTCTGGAACTCGAACCAGATTCTGGAAGACGTTCTCGGTTTCGGAGTGAAGACCGCCACGATCGAGTATTCCCTGGATGGTACGAGCTGGACCGCCCTGCAAAATGTCTCTGAGTTTGCCCAGGGCACCGGCGCCGATGACTACGCCCACAACACGACCGTGGATTTCGGCGACGTGGCCGCCCGGTACGTCAAGATCACCGTCACCAGCGGTTGGGGCTTCCTGGGTCAGTACGGTCTGAGCGAGGTCCGATTCTTCTATGTTCCGCTGCAAGCCGGCAAGCCCAGCCCCGCCGACGCCGCCATCAACGTCAAAGTGGACGCGATGCTGAGCTGGCAGGCCGGACGCGAGGCCGCTTCGCACCAGCTCTACCTCGGTACCGATGCCAACGCCCTGCCACTGGTCGATACCAAGACGGACACCGCCTACGCGCCGAGCCTGAAGCTGGGCACCAGGTACTATTGGCGTGTCGACGAGGTCAACGCGGCCGAGGCGATCAGCCCCTGGACCGGCAAGGTATGGAGCTTCACCACCACCAGCTTCATCGTCGTCGATGACATGGAAAGCTACAACGACACGACCCAGGCGATCTATCAGACGTGGACCGATGGTTACGGCACCACGACCAACGGTTGCCTGGTGGGCAATGATGTCGCACCTTTCGTCAACAAGACGACCGTTCACGGCGGCGTACAGTCGATGCCATACCGCTACGGCACCACCAGCACCGCCGCATACTCCGAGGCCAAACGGACCTTCGGTACCGCGCAGGATTGGACTCCGTATGGAATCAAGACGTTGACCGTGTTCTTCTATGGCAACACCGCCAACACGGCCACGTCACTGTACGTGAAGATCAACGGCGTGAAGATCGCCTACAGCGGCGATGCCGCGAACGCCGCGAAAGCGCAATGGACGCAGTGGGACATCGATCTGACGGCGGTCCCGGCCGCAACACTGAAAGGCGTCCAGACCCTGATCGTGGGCGCCGAAGGCGGCAGCGGAACGCTGCTGATCGATGACATTCGCCTCTACTGAGACAGGCTGTCGGTAGACCCATGGGCCTGTGGCCGCCGCACGCGGCGCAGGCCCTTTTTCGTGCGCATAGCGTCAGCCGGAAGTTACAGAGGGGGGATGATCTACGTCAAAAGACGACCAAGAGGAGGATGACCAGGATCGAAAGCGCCAGACCCGTGCCGAGGATGAGGGTCCACATGCGATAGCGACCCACGATCTCCTCATCGTATTCCTGCTCTTCACGCTCGACGGTATCACCCTCTTCGAGCTTTTCCAGCACGTGGACGTCGAAGCGTTTGCGGGCCCGCAGCGGCGGCTGGCCCTGACGCAGAGCCTCCAGGTCCAGCAGCAGCTCCTCCACGTCGTTGTAGCGGTCCTCGCGGCGTTTGGCCATCATGATCTCGATGACCTCGGACGCACCGGCCGACAGGGACGTGTTGATGTGATCCGGCGGAATGAGCTTTTCGCGGAGGTGTTTCCGCATGATCTCGGAGGAATCGTCGCCCGTGAAGGGGACGCGGCCGGTGACCATGTGATAGAACGTCGCGCCAAGTCCGTAAATATCCGCCCGGCCGTCGATGTCGATCTTGCCGCGGATCTGCTCCGGGGCGATGTAATAGG
>CAYQXM010000037.1:0-44118 GCA_964421295.1 uncultured Pirellulales bacterium | reverse complement strand
CAAGAACACGACGCTCTATGCGGCCTTGTCGGAGCTGAACAACGAAGAAGTGAACATCTGCACGGTGGAAGACCCGGTGGAGTGCAACATCCCCGGGATCAATCAATTCCAGATCAACTCGGGCGTGGGCTTCGAGTTCGCCACGGCGCTGCGCAGTCTGCTGCGGCAGGACCCCGACATCATCATGGTGGGCGAAGTGCGCGACCAGGCGACGGCGACCATCGCCGTGCAGGCCGCCTTGACGGGACAATGATGCCCCGGGCGCCGTGACGCGTCTGATCGATCTGGGCGTGGCGCCCTATCTGCTGAGTGCCTCGCTGAAGGGGGTGCTGGCCCAGCGCCTGGTGCGCAAGATCTGCCCGAATTGCCGGACGGAATACGAACCGACCCCGAGCATAAAGAAGTGCCTCCAGGTGGCCGGCGGCGAGACCGTTAAATTCTTCCGCGGCGTCGGGTGCAAGAAATGCCGCAACACGGGTCATGCGGGCCGCATCGCGATCCACGAACTCTTCGTCCCGGACGACGAGATCATGGAGATGATCAACGAACGCACCAACACGAAGAAGCTACGGGCCGAGGCGCTGGCCCGGGGCATGGTGCCGCTGTATCTCGACGGCATGGAGAAGGTCAAGGCCGGAATCGTGTCCATCGAGGAAATCCTTCGGACCACGGCGGCCGATGATCCGCCAGGCGGTGAGGCGTAAGCCTGACCGGGAAATGGACGTGAGTCTATGCCAACGACACTGACCGAAAGACCGCTACCGACCGCCGAGGACACGGCCCAGTCCGCATTGCGCAGCAGCCCGCTGCTCCACAAGGCGGAGCCCTCCGCCGCGGATACGCGGTATCCATCCTCGGAACTCGTCCGCACGCGGGTCAAGACGTCGGACCTGATCCTCTTCACGACGCAGTTGTCGGTCATGCTCGACAGCGGCGTGATCCTCAGCGATGCGCTGGATGCCATCTCGATACAAGCGCCCGATCCGCGTTTCAAAGCGGTGATGCTCGATCTGTCCGAACGCGTCAAGAGCGGCGAGCCGTTCTCGAAGGCGCTGTCGTATTATCCCCACGTGTTCAATTCGATGTTCACCAGCATGGTCAAGGCGTCCGAAGCTTCCGGCAAGATGGTGCAGATGCTGACCGTCCTGACGGGGTATCTGAATTTCGAGGCGGATACGCGCAAACGCATCCTCGGCGCTTTGACGTACCCGTTGATCATGGTCCTGATGGCCATCGCGGCCACCGGTACCCTGATGTTCTTCGTACTGCCGCGGTTCATGAGGATCTACGAGAGCCGCGGCGCCGCCCTGCCCAAGATCACGCAGGTGCTCGTGCGCATCAGCCACATCATCGGCAACTTCGAGCTGATGACCGCCCTGATCACGGGTGCCATTCTCCTGGGCGGACTGCTGTACTATTGGAGTCGCACCACGTCCGGACGACGCGCCATGGACAGCGTGAAGATTCACACGCCCCTGATCGGCACGATGTTCGTCGACATGGTGGTGACGCGGAGCATGCGGATCATGGCCACGATGGTCAACACCGGCGTGCGTCTGCTCGACGCCATTCGCGTGATCCAGGGGTGTGTCGACAACTACTACTTCCAGCAGCTCTGGACAGAGGTCGATGAGAAGATTCAGGATGGCTACCAGCTTTCCGAGGCGATCCAACTGTCGCGGGGCTCGCATTTGATCTCGCCGAGCATTCTCCAGATGCTCCGGGCCGGTGAAAAAAGCGGCCGGCTGGGCCAGGTCTGCGATAAGGTCTCGGTCTTCTACGAGAAGAAGCTCGAAGCCTCCATTCGCAGCGTCATGACCGTCATCGAGCCGCTGATGATCACGATTCTCGGAGCGATCATCGGCACGGTCGCCATCGCGCTGCTGCTGCCGGTGTTCCGCGTCTCGAGCGTCATCGCCCACTGACTTACAGAAGCACGAAACTCGAAATGCGAAATGCGAAACAAATCCGAAACTCGAAATTCAAATGACCCAAATGCAATCGCTGCCTCTGGCGTATTTCGAGTTTGAGATTTTGGTCATTGGTGTTTGTTTCGGATTTCGGTGTTCGGACTTCGAATTTCGACCTGTGTGAGCAGTCTGCGACAGGTGCAGTGATTCCCCAGGTGGCACAGGGCCAGACAGCGGGCCGTCATACGCATGGGGAAGGTCATGGGCTGTTCGACCGGGCCGTAGCCGAGGGTGAGGTGCGGGAAGTAGGCGGCGAAGCTCGATTTCTCCCGGAACGTACGGATCCACGCCAAGGTCGATTCGGCTACGGGACCATCTCCATAGATCATCCCCGCGGCGGGATCGTAGCTGAAGTACGGCTGCGTGCGCCGGGTGACATCTTCGTGCAAAGACTGAAGCGCCGACGTTTGCGCCAGCACGAACGACGAGATCTGGTGCCCCTTGGCATTCAGTGTCGTGACGATGCCCGTAACCACCAGCTCGCCCAGCGGGTGAGCCTGGGCTGTCTCGCGCAGGACGGTCCCGATGGGCTCCACCTGGCCGGGGTCGATGCATCCCATGGCCAGCGAGATGTGCGGCAGGCCGTCGCCCGGGCCCAGCACGATCCGGCGGCCGTGTTCCCGGACGAGCAGCGCGTTGACCTCGATGGCCCGGTTGGACATCGCCTGGTCCGGCAGGAGCACGACATCGACCGCAATCCGGCCCGTACTCATTTCTCGAACACCTCCTCATTCTGGTGTCGCCAGGCAGGATCGACGATGCAGAGGAAGACCAGGTCCTCGGCGCCGGTGTTCCGGATATACTGCACGGTGCCGGGGGGGATGTACACAGCGCACCCGGGGCCGAGGGGGGCGGATTCCTCATCGATCGTCATCTGCCCCGTGCCCGCGACGATGTAGTAGACCTCGGAGGCGGCCAGCCGGTGGGGCTTTGTCGTCGCGCCGGGCGGCACCTTCGCGTGGGCGAGACTGTAGCGCAGCACCAGGTCCGCCTTGTCGGGGTGAAGCAACTCGCGCAGAATCGAGCCGTCACCGGCCATGAACTCCTCGCAATCCCCGAGCGACCGAACGAACATCATGAACCTCCCAGAAGAATGGATCCCTTCGTAAAGAACGTCCCGGCGACGCACGCGGTCATGAGACACGCCAGTGTCGCGGCGATGAGGGCCCGCACGGCGATGGACCCGACGCCTTTGGTCTTCTGCGGCGCCAATGCACAGAGACTGCCGACGAAGATCGCCATGGACGCGATATGCGCGAAGCCGCACAGGGCGTAGGTCGTGATGACGGCTGAGCGCGGGTCTTTGATCAGGCCGGCCTTCAGCGCCACCGCCAGATCGTTGTAGGCGGCAACCTCTGTGACGATCAGCCGCTCGCCGATGATGCGGGAAACCTGTCCGGCGTCGCCGAGCGGCACACCCAGGATCAGCGTCAAGGGATAGAACACATAGCCGCACAGGGCCGCCAGCGACCACTGACCGTGCCAGCCGAAGATCGGATTGACCCGGGCGCCGATGCCACCCAGGCCCAGGTTCACCAGGGCGACGAGGCCCAGCACCGCGATGAGCAGAGCGACGATTCCCGCAATCATCTTCACGCCCGCATTGGCCCCATTGATGATCGCCTCGATAAGACTACCTTCGCGCTCGTAGTAGGGTTCGACGTGCAGGCCGAGCGTTTCGGGTTTGCCGCTTTCGGGCAGAAGCAGCTTGGACATGACCAGGGACGCCGGGGCGGCGAGAATGGAGGCGGAAACCAGGTGTCCCGCGATGGTCGGGAACTGCTTCTGCAGCGTGAATACGTACAGGGCCAGTACGTTCGAGGCCACCGTGGCCATGCCCGCCGTGAGGACGGTGCAAACCTCGGAGGCCGTCATGCGCGCCAGGTAGGGCTTGACGGTCAGCAGGGCCTCGACGCCGACGAAGATGTTGCTGGCGGTCGAGAGTGACTCGGCCCCGCTGACACGCATCAGGCGGGTGAACACCCACGCGAAACCCTTGATGACCAGCGGCATGAGACGAATGTGATAGAGGATGGCGAGCAGGGCGGAGAAGAAGATGATCGCGGGAAAGCCCTGGAAGGCGAGGATGAAGCCCAGGGAAGTCTCGCCGTTCTCGGTCTGGCCCGGTCCCAGCGCGAGCCGGCCAAAGACGAAGCGGGCGCCCGCCCCGGCGGAGTCGAGGACTTTGACGACGACGTCATTGACGAAGAGAAACACATCCGTCCCCGCGGGAACAACGAATACGAACAGTCCGAATAGGAGTTGCAGGGCCGTCCCCCAGAAGACTACCCGCCAGTTCACGTTGCGATGCTCCGCGGACAAGGCCCAGGCCAGCGCCATCAGGACGAAAATCCCCGCGAAACTGATCAGATTCTGAACATCCATATTCGTGACTCAGTCTGTCTTGTTTGGTTCCGTCGCAGGGGGCGTGTACTTGGGCAGTTGGCCCGCAAGCATCTGCTTGACGTAGATGCCGAAGCCGGGCGTAGGCGTGTAGTCCCAGCCGGTGATCAACGTCGGTCCGGCCGAGGGATGCAGGTCCCACGCCGTGTAGGACCACCTGTGGTCTTCGATGGCCTGGAGCACACGCATCAGCCAGTCGGGGCCGTTCGGACTGCCGACGTTGCCTCTGCGTCCGCGTCCGGCGGGCACGGTGCCGGGTGGGTAGTAGGAGCCGCCGAACTCACTGATGATGATCGGGATCTTCGCGGAGGCCTTCTCCATGTTCGCGATCCACGTGTCGACGGGCTGACGCTTGTTGTCGTAGCAGTGATTCGGATAGAGCACACCGTTGCCGTTAGGGTCCTTGAGCTGGCGGCCTTCCAGGATGCCGGAGAAGTCATAGGCCCAATCGAGTCCGCCCGCGACGACAAGGTTTCGCGCGCCCGTCGCGCGGACGACGTCGAGAAGTCTCTGCATGCCTACGGCCTCGAACTCGCTCGCGGGGCCTGCCTGCCGGGTGTTGGGCTGATCCATCACTGTGCCGCCCTTGAGCCAGACGTCCCAACTGACGTCGTGGGACTCGTTGTACAGATCGTAAATGACGGCGGGATGGTTGGCGTAAACGGGGGCGATGTCCTTCCAGAAGATCTCGCTGTTCTTGTCGGGCATCGAATGTTGGCCGATACTCTTGCCCCACACGCCTTTGTCGGACCAGTGCAGGTCCAGCATGATATAGACGCCCTTCGAAGCGCACAGGTCCACGACTTCCTTGACCAACGCGCGATAGGCCTTGCCGCCCTCGTTGGGGTCCTGTTCCGGCGCTTTGCCGAACCAGCGATCCTGGCACAGCGGCAGGCGGATGTGGTTGACCTTCCAGTCGTCGATGGCCACTCTCACTGTCTGGAGGATATGCCCTTCACCGTTGCTGGTCCATTCCAGGCACGCACAGTTGACGCCACGAAGCCGGACCGGCTCGTTGTTGCTGTTGACGAGTTGCGTCCCGACCACTTTCAGCGGCAGGGGCATGGATGAAGCGGCCGCCGCTACACTTGCCAAGACCAGTACCATCGCGCATCGCAGCATCGCGGTTCCTCCTTCATTTCTTCTTCAACAGCGGGTTGGCCAGGTTCTTCCTGATCAGTTCGCAACGCTGTTCGACGCAGCGCCGCGAACGCTGACCATCGGGCGGGGTGTGCGTGACATAGTCCAGCAGGCGGTCGATGGTGGTCGTCGCCACGTGGGTGCGCGTATCGGAGGAGCCGTAATAGATGAAGACCGCGCCGTTCTTGCGGGCGACCCAGCCGTTGCTGAAGACGACGTTGGACACGTCACCCACGCGTTCTTCGCCTTGCGGCGCGAGGAGATACCCCCCCGGCGCGGCGATGATCTTGTCCGGCTGACCGAGCTTTGTGAGGAACGCGTACAGGACATACCGCAGCCCGGCCGCACAGCCCCGGACGCCGTGAGCGAGATGCAGCCAGCCCGCGTCGGTCTTGATCGGGGCGGGGCCCTGACCGTTCTTGGTCTCCTTGATCGTGTGGTATTGCCGGTCGTCGACGATGGTCTCGGCACCGATCACAGCGTGCTCCATGTTATCGGCGAAGCCCCAGCCGATGCCGCCGCCGCTGCCGGCGTCGATGAAGCCGTCCTGCGGGCGGGTGTAGAAGGCGTACTTGCCCTGGACGAACTCGGGATGGAGCACGACGTTTCGCTGTTGCGGCGAACTCGTCTTCAGATCGTCGAGCCGGTCCCACGTTTTGAGGTCCTTCGTGCGGACGATGCCGCACTGCGCGACGGCGCTGGACAAGTCCCCGCGCGGGGCGTTCGGGTCTTTGCGCTCGGTGCAGAACAGGCCGTAAATCCAGCCGTCTTCGTGCCTCGTCAAACGCATATCGTAGACGTTGATATCGGGATCGCTCGTCTCCGGCAGCAGGATCGGATAGTCCCAGAACTGAAAGCCGTCGACGCCGGTCTTGCTCTCGGCAACGGCGAAGAACGACTTGCGGTCGACACCCTCGACTCTGACCATCAGGCAAATACGACCGTTCATCTCGATCGCGCCGACGTTGAACGTGCTGTTGATCCCCATCCGCTCCATCAGAAACGGATTGGTCTTGTGGTCCAGATCATATCGCCAGAAGACCGGCGTGTGCGCCGCCGTCAGGACGGGGTACTGGTAGCGCTGGTACACTCCATTGCTCTCCTTGACCTTCACGTTCCTGCGGCCGATCAGCCGCTTATGCTGAGCCAGGAGTGCCTTCACCTGTTTCTCGAATGTCGCCTTGTTCATGCAACCCTCAATCGTTTTCGAGCTTGTCGTACCAGTTGAACTTGAGGAAGACGGATGTGACAACCAGAACCACGATGGAAATCCACATGTTCGTATAGCTGCGGATCAGCAGGTACGTTGGGATCAAGACCAGAGTCAATTGCCAGATAATACCGACGGCCACATTGAGCATGTCCCGGCGGAAATGCGTATTCGGTCGGAAACTCGGGTCCTCCTGCATCACTTTCCGCTGGATCGGCCCCCAGAAGCCCCACGGCCGGACCTGCTTGTAGAACTTCTTGAGCACCTCCTCCTCGTCCGGACTGCTCAGCAGGGTCACGATGATGGAAGTCAGGCCGCTGAGCGCGAGAATCATCGGGAAGATGGCCATGTCCCGCTGGATGCCCCCGAGCGTGTCCGCCAGGAATATCTTCGGCAGCACCATGGCGGCGGCGATGCCGGACATCATGCCGGCGAAGTACCCTTTGCCGTTGAAACGCCACCAATACCACTTCAAGACGTTGGGCGCCGTATAGCCGCCCCACAGGCCGGCGACGATCCACTGGGTGATCTTGTTGACCGACTCCGTCATGAAGCCGAAGGCGATGCCGACCACGACGATGAGGACCGAACAGATGTAGCTGGCATAGACATAAGTCTTGTCCCGCGCGTGCGGATTGATGTGCTTCTTGTAGAGGTCGTTGACGACGTAGGATGCCCCCGCGTTAACGGTGGAGGTGAACGTGCTCATGAACGCCGCGAGCAGGCCCGCCAGCACGAAACCCACCAGCCCCGGCGTCAGGCGGCCGATGACGTTGGGCAGGACCTTCTCGGCGTCGAAACCTCCCGTCATCGCCGCAATGTCCTGCTTGAAGACGACGAGCCCGAGGATCACGATGCCGACGATCATCAGGTAACGCGGGAAGAAGAGCACCAGGGAGACGAAGCCGCTCATCTTGGCGGCTTCTTTGGGACTCCGCGTCGAGAGGATACGCTGCATGTCGTAGTTGGGCGCGGGTCCCGCCGCACTGGCGAGGATTCCCTTGAGCATCATGATCATGAAGAAGATACCGAACAGCTCCCAGCCGTCCTTGGCGATCTGGGCGTTGAGTGTCGCGATGTGCTGCGACCAGTCGAGATCCAGCTTCCACCCGAACAGCAGGCTGTGCCAGCCGTTCGGCACGGCTGCGTTGATCTGCTCGGCGGTGGTCTGGTTGAACGCGAGGATGGCGATGAGGACGGAGGCGATGGTCATCAGGATGTACTGAATGACGTCCGTGACCGTGACACTGAGCATGCCGCCGAAGATGACGTAGATGGTCGTGACACCCATCAGAATGATCGCGTAGGTATTGTCCGAGAGGTTCCAGGGGAAGAAGATTCCGGCGAACTTGCCCATGCCGCGGAAGTCGTAAGCCAGCATGCCGATCACGGCCACCACGGCGAAGATAACGACGCTGATGTACGACAGCTTGGCGCCGAGGTTGTTGCCGAACCGTGTGTTGATCCATTCGGCCCCGGTCATGACGTTGGAACGCCGCAGCCAGGCCGCGAGGAAGATCATCAGGAATATCTGGTTGAAGACGGGCCAGACCCAGGGGAGGAAGACGCCTTTTACGCCGTAGACGAAGATGGTCATCACCAGCCACATGGTTCCCGTGATGTCGAACATGCCGGAGGCGTTGGCGACGCCGAGGACGTACCACGGCACGCGGTTGCCCCCGAGGAAGTAGGACTTGAGATTCCGGCTGGCCAGCTTCGTCATGGCGAAGCCGGCGATCATGATGACGACGATATACGCGAGGATGATCCCGAGATCGAGCGGTTGAAGCGTCACGGCAGCCAGCATGTCAACTCCTTACGAACGCGATCGTGTAGGTTGGTGGGATTGCAGCTTCCCCAGTCGTTTGATGGTTTCCAGGCACCCGCGCACGCCGTGGTAGGGCTCTTTCCATTCGGAGACTTTCGGCTCCGCCGGGTCCGGCCGTCCGGCGGGGTCGATCCGCCAGTACCACTCCCCGTGCTCCCGGTCGACGAAATACTTCTCGATGAAGGCCCACGCCTCGCGCGCGGCATCGAAGAACGCCTGATCGCCCGAAATCCCGTAGGCGTTCAGGAAGCCCACGACACTCTCGATCTGCGGCCACCATTCCCGGTTCGGGTCAGTGACGCGCCCGTGCTGTCCCCGGTAGCACAGCCCGCCCTCGCGATCGACTCCCTCCGCGAGAACGACCTTCGCCAGCCGCCGGGCCGTCTTCCCGACATGCGCCGTCACCGCCTGGTCGCCTAAGACTTCCGCCGCTTCGCAGAGCAGCCAGGTGGCTTCGATGTCGTGGCCGAACGTGTAGTCGTCGGACTTGGGTTGCCAGGTCTCATCGAAGAAGTGATGGAGATGTGCGGTGGCTGGATTCGTGATACGTTGATCGAACAACTCGATCAGTTCCCGCAATCGGCCTTGCAGGCCGATTGCTCGCCACACACGATAGAGGTTCGTGTAGGCTTCCAGCAGGTGCAGGTGGTTGTTCATGGACTTCTTCTCGTCCATGTCCTTGTCGCTCAACCGTAGATCGGAGGCGATGGACCAGTCGCGATTGCAGACCTCAATGTAGCCGCCGTAGGTCGCATCCCGGCTGTACGCTTCGATCCGTTCGAACACATCCTGGGCTCGCTGGAGCGCCGCCGCACTCTTGAAGGCCCGATGGTACTCGGCCAGTGCGTAGATGTAGAACGCCTGGCCGTAAATCTTCTTCTTGTCGTCGGTCACGTGTCCCCGGCAGTCCACCTGCCAGAACGCTCCGCCGTACTCGGGATCGAGAAAGTGAGCCTCCAGGTAGTCGTACGCCCGCTGGGCCAGTTGCCCGCAGCGGGGGTCTTTGTGGGATTGGTGCAGAGTCGAATACGTCCAGAGCAGCCGGGCATTCTGGATCAGGCCTTTCGGGGCCTCGAGATCGACGGTCCCGTCGTTGGCCATCCGCCCGACGAAGCCACCGTACCTCTCATCCATGGCCCGCTCCAGCCAGAACGGAATGAGATTCCCTTCCAGCTCAGCTCGGACGGCAGCACCGAATTCTTGTATCGTCTTGGGCAGCATTCCCGATCCGTGTACGCCAGGCCTTCTTGACCTGCTCCTTTCTACCGAGGGAGCGCCGCAAAGTCAATGAATGTATCAAAATGCGCACACGGGCTCAGTTCTTCTCCAGCATTCCCTCCAGCTCCTCTATCCGGAACCCTTCCGCCCGGACGATATGGTTCTTGTCCGTTAGGATCAGCCAGGGCAGGGCCTGGACGCCCCAGGTCTTGCGGACTTTATCCGCGTCGGCCTGGATCGTGACGACGGGCAGGGTGACATTGGCTTCTTTTGCCCACGATTTGACGGTGGTCTCGTCCACCTCCGCCGCTTGGACGATAGCCACAGCGACGCCTTTCTGCTGCAAGGGTCCGATCTGTTTCGCAAGCTGTGCCACCGCATTTCGTGAGGGGCGCTGCTGCATGTCGATGAAGCAGATCAGAAGGGGTTTGCCCTGTACCTGATTCGGATCGCCTGAGCCCAGCACGGCCTTCAGGTCCGGCAGGGGCTTGCCGAGGAGGGGCAGGATCTCATCCCGCATTTCGTGACGGCCAATGACCACTTTGACATTCTGGTCGCCGCCTTCGACTTGGGCGGACCCGGCGCCGTCGAGTCCGCGCCAAACGGTGGCCTCGACACGTAACAGACTGGCCATCACCCCGTCCACGGAGAACCGGCCCTTGTCGTCTGCAATAGTCCTGTGGTCAGGCTGCCCGGCCTCCTCGGATCCATTCGGCCCGGTGACGAGGACGGCGATCCGTGGGACAGGAACACCGTTGGCGTCGACGACAACGCCGGAGACCGACTTGTCCGCCGGTGTTAAGATGATCGGGTCGAGCCTCACTTCGTTGTTCTGCGGCGCCGTGAATGACGATTGATACACGCTGACCGGACCGTACCCTTGAGCGTGTACGGCTGTCCAGTAGGCATAGTCGTCGCAGAGCGGCGGGATCGTACGTATCTCGTAATCTCCGTTCGGATTGGTGCAGACCGTCGGGGTCACTTGCCGGACAGGCTGTGAGGCGTTGAGCGTGACGAATGCTCCGGCAACGCCCTTGGCGTTGGGGTCGATGACACGCCCGCGTGCCACGAGAGCGGGGGCCAGTGTCAACTCGACCGGCTTGCCTTCCTCTTTGACCTCGATGAAGGCGGCCAGATTGCGGTCGATGTCCCGCGCCAGCACGACCGCGCCTTTGATGCCTCCTTGCTTGCCGATCACCACTCGAAATCGTCCTTGCTCATCCGTCCGCACGGCCTCCACGCCATCACGTCGGCCGACTACCGTAACACTGACCGCGGGTCGTCCGTCGGGGTCGTGAACCGTGCCCGTGATAACCGGATAGGCGTGCAGCTTGACCACCCGTCGGACCACCTCATTCTTGGATAAGGTCAGCCACCGCTCGTCCTTGGATACGGCTCTCGGCCGCTCGTCGGTGGCGTATTGGTAATCATCCGCCGAGGCTTCCACTAGTTGCCATTCACCGGTCGGGGCACGCAGTCGGGCAAGGCCCTCGGCGTTAGTATACACCCAGCAGTACCAGCAGGGATACTCGCTGAAGCTCGCACGCTCCCGCACGCCCACCCGGGCGTTCTGGATGGGCCTTCCCGTTTCTATGTCCTGGACGGTGACTTCGATCCAGGCACCTTTGCCGACCGGAACGTTGACGTCGACCGTTTGTCCCGCGACGGCGGTAACCTTGACATCCCGGCCCGTCCACTCCGCAGCACGATCCCGCGGGGCGACGATCTGCAGCGAGTAGTCATCTGCGGCCAGTCCGCGATAGACAAAGCTGCCGTCGGTGCCCGAGGTCACCGGCGCGACACAGTGATAGTTGGCATCCCGTCTGTTGGGGCGCGCGAGCAGAGTGACGCCTGCCACGCCCTGGCCCGTCTCTTCGTTGACGATCTTCCCTCGGATGACCGCCTCGGGTTTGAGAATGACACGGATGTCCGTTTGCCCGGCCATGAACCGGGTACCGAGAGTGGGCGAGATCTCCTGGTAGGTCGCCCCGCAGGCAAAACCGGCGGCCGCGACCTGGAAGTCCGCCGACGCGCAGTCCGGGACGTGGTCGAAACGGAACCGACCCTGCTCGTCGGTCCGGGCGGTGAGCCATTGACGGGGCTCGTCGAAACAGTCCGCGCTCGAACTCCGCACCCACTGGTTCTTCAAGACGGGACGGACCACCGCGCCGGCGATTGGCTTCCCGGCAACATCGACCACGACGCCCGCCATGATAGCGGGGCGGTACAGTCGGATGGCCTTGACATCGTCTATGCCTGGCCAGACCGGTGACTGCCAGCCCAGCCCGACGCCCTCTTTCCAGGCAAGGGCATAGATCTCGAGCTTGCGTTCAACGGTCACTTGCGCCGAGAAATGGCCATTTCGGTCCGTGGTCGTGCGAGCCGGTGTCCCCCAGGTGACCCGGCCCCCGGCGAAGTCGTACACTTTCTCCGCACAGAGAACCTCCGCCCCGGCCACCGGCCGGCCCTGCCAGTCATACACCGTGCCCGAGCAATTCATCACCTGCTGCCGCACTTGGCCCCACAGCGGACCGGTCGTACCGCCGAGAAGACAGACAGCCATCAAGAACACAGACAGTCGCGCTGAACCCGTCATAGGATCTCCCCAAAAGACGCTCTACTTCCGCGTATCGGCCAAGGACGCCAGCCGACTCTCGATCTCGTCCACGCCAAACCCCTCCGCCCGCACGAGGTGGTTCTTGTCCGCCAGCACCAGCCACGGCAGGCCTTGGACGCCCCAGGCTCGGCGAAGCTTGTCTTCGTCGGCCTGCATCATAGTCACGGGGCAGGGGACGTTGGCCTCTTTCGCCCATGCCTTCAGGGCGGTGTCGTCCACCGGCACCGTCTGAACCATCGTCACCACGATGCCTTTCTGCCTGAGGGGTTCGACCTGCTTCGACAGTTGCACGACCGTGTTTCGCGAGGGACGTTGCTGCATGTCGATGAAGCAGATCAGCATCGGCTTGTCCTGCACCTGATTCGGATCCCCTGCGCCCAGCACAGTCTTGATGTCCGGCAGAGGCTTGTCGAGCAGGGGTTCCGGCTCGCGGCCGACCTCATTACGGCCGAGGAACACCTTGACGCTGCGATCGCCGCCGTGGGCGTAGCAGGTACCATGGCCTTGAGGGCTGTCCGACCAGTTGCTGACCTGAAGCCGCAGCACGCCTGCACATACACCATCAAAAGAGAACCGGCCCTTTTCATCGGCGACGGTCGTATGCTCGGGCTGGTGTTCTGTATCGCTGCTGCTGCCGCCGACGAAGACCGACGCATAGGCCGCCGGAACGCCGTTGGCATCGACGACGATGCCGGAGACCGACTTGTCCGTCGGCGTCAGGACGATCGGATCGAGCTTAACCTGCCCATTCTGAGGGGTATTGACCGACGGCTCGCGTGCGCTGACCGGTCCATACCCACGGCCTCCCGCGTGTATCCAGTAGGCGGCGTCTTCGCTCGGTGCGGGCACGGAAGGTATCACGTAGGCGCCGTCCGCATCAGTGAAGACCGTGGGTGCTACCTCCTCAGCCGGATACGACGCAACCAGCGAAACCGGCGCTCCGGCGATCCCCTTGTCATTGGGATCAACTATCCGCCCGCGAACCACGACGGCGGGCGCCAGCCTGATGTCGACGGGCATGGATTCGTCCTTGAGTTCCATCAGAGTCGCCAGATTACGGCTTGTATCGCGGGCCAGCAGTACGAGGCCTTTGATGCCCCGCCGATCGCTTACGACCAGGCGGAACCGACCTTGCTCGTCCGTCCGCACGGGTCCTCCGCCGGCGTGCCGCCCGAATACGGTTGCGCCGGCGGCAGGGCGGCCATCCGGATCGTGGACCACCCCCGTGACAGCGGGATGGGCCTGAAGTTTGACCACCCGCTGGACCACTTCATTCCCGGATATCGTCATCGCCTGCGGGTCTTCATAGTACTGGTAGTCATCGGCCGATGCTTCCCACAACCTGCATTCTCCGACCGGCGCGCGCAGCCGGGCAAGACCCTGGGCGTTGGTGTACACTCGATTGTACCAACCTACGTATTTGCAGAATGCCGCACGCTGTGTGACTGTCACTTTGGTGTTCTCGATGGGTTTCCCTGTTTCGAGGTCCAGGACGGTGACCTCGATCAGGCCGCCTTTGCCGACGGGAACATTGGCGTTGACTGTCCGTCCGGCGATGGCGGTGACCTTCACATCCGGCGCAGTCCATTCGGCAGGCCGATCTCGCGGTGCGACGATCTGAAGAGAATAGTCGTTCGCAGACAACCCGCGGTAAACAAAAGCACCGTCAGAACCCGAAGTGACTGGAGCGGCGCAGTGGTAGGCGCCGCCGTCGGTGTTGGGGCGGGCAAGCAGAGTGACGCCCGCAATACCCTGGCCTGTCTCCTCGTCGACGATCCGTCCCCGCACGATCGCTTCAGGTTTCAGGACGACGCGAATATCCGTGCGTCCCGCCGCGAACTGGGAACCGGCAATGGGCGTCGCTACCCAGCAGGTTGACGTGGAGGCGAAGCCGGGAGCCTCGACGCGAAGGTCCGCCGAAGCGTAGTCGGGAATGTGATCGAAGCGGAACCGGCCCTGATCGTCCGTCCGGGCGGTCAGCCACTCACGGGGCTCGTCGAAACAACCTTCGTTGGAGGCGCGCATCCACTGATTCCTGAGCAATGGCCGGATAGTGGCATCCGCAATCGGCTTGCAGCTTTCGTCCAGTACGACACCCGCCAGAACCGTCGGCCGGCCGAGTTGGATAGGCATGTCTTCGCCGACGCAGGTCCAGAGCGTCGGTTGCCAGCCGAGAGAGAAACCCTCCTTCCAGGCGACGGCCCAAACGGAGTCCACATGTTCGACTTTCATTTGCACGGCGAACCGCCCGTTCCGATCCGTGCTCGTTCGGGTGGGTGTCCCCCACGTGATCCGCCCCCCGGCAATATCGTACACTTTCTCCGCGCAAAGGACCTCCGCCCCAGCCACCGGCCGGCCCTGCCAGTCATACACCGTGCCGCAGTAGGGCGTCGGCTTCAAGTGGGCCTGGCCCCACAGCGGACCGGTCGTACCGCCGAGAAGACAGACGGCCATCAAGAACACAGACCGTCGCGCTGAACCCATCGTAGTATCTCCCCAAAAGACGCTCTATTTCTGTGTATCGGCCAAGGATGCCAGCCGACTCTCGATCTCGTCCACGCCAAACCCCTCCGCCCGCACGAGGTGGTTCTTGTCCGCCAGCACCAGCCACGGCAGGGCTTGGGCGGACCAGGTGAAGCGAACCTCTTCAGAGGCGGCGCCCGCCGCAGCCACGGGTATGGGGACATTGTTCTGTTTGGCCCAGGTGTTCACCGCCTCTTTCTCCGCCTCGGACACCTCCACGGCGATGATGACAATGTCCTTTGCTTTCAGCTCCTCCGCGCGTTTGGCCAGTTGCAGGACCGCGTTGCGCGAGGGACGCTGCTGGACGTCGAAGAAGCACACGAGAAGGGCCTTGTCTTTGAGTTGCTCCGCCGGCAGGCCGGCCTTCAGATCGTCCAGAGAGGGCAGGGAATCGCCCAGCAGTGGCTTGGCGTCCTTCAGCTCGGGCCGGTCGATCAGCTCGAAGTCCTTGATCTCGTCGCCGCCGGCGAAGACGATTTCCGCCTTGGCATCGCCGGACGTGAGCCTCCATTCACGCAGCTCGAATGACCATTGTTTGTCGGGCCATGTTCCGCCGGGGCGAATCCGGGTCTGGAGGTGCTCAAAGTGAAAGCGTCCTTCGGCGTCGGTGAGTATCTGGCGATCCAGGTTGGACAAGTGGTTGAACACGTGGCGACTCGTCTCGTCGATCTTCACCTCGGCATAGGGAACAGGGACTTTTCGCCCCTTCTCCAGGCGGAGAAGACGGCCTTCGATGCTCCCGCCTTTTTCCATGACCACGTTGAGGTTCCTCGCGCCGGCGGGGACATCATAGACGATCGTGGCCGCGTGACGGACCGGCCGGAACAATAGATTGTACAGGTTCTCCTCCCGTTCGACGGGAATGGCGAAGCGTCCTTGCCTGTCGGTCGTGACCATATTGTCGTAGTAGAAGCCTGTGGTGCCGGTGATCGATACTACTTGACCGTCCTTCACCTCTTCGAAAGATAACACTTGTACGGCAACGCCCGCCACGGGCTTCCCGCTCTCGTCGACGGTCGTCCCCGCGATGAATTTGCCGCCCCCGGAGGTGACCTCTTCGTAGGTCCGGATTCCCTGCACTTGTCCGGGAGTCCAGTGGTCCAAGACTACGATCCGGATGTCACCGGCACCGCTCCGGGTTTCCGCATATCCTGAAAGCGGTATGCCATCACAGATGGCGTCGGCGTCGATGATGGCTTTACCGGCGCAGAGGTTACGGATGGTGAACCTGCCCTCGGCATCGGCCCGTGCCCAGGACTGGATCACCGCATCGAGCACGGCTCCGGGCACGGGCTTGTTTTCTTCGTCGACGACTTGGCCGGACACGGAGGCAGAAGGCCGAGGCAAGGTGAATGGATCGAGGCTGATGCGCCGGTTTGCGGCGTCGTTGCTTCGCACCTGGCTATTGTATTGGCGGCCATACCCATCGGCGGAGGCGCAAACGCTGTAGGATTGATTGGGTTCGATGGCCGGAATGCCGCCGATCTGGAAGTTCCCATTGATGTCCGTCCGTGCGTCCCAGTGCGTCGCCTTCAGCCATATCCGCAGACTCGCGCCGGGGATCCCTTGGCCGTTGGGATCGACCGCCTTGCCGGTGAGGGTCACGGCGGGGGCCAGATTGACGTCGAGCGCCTTGATATTCGTGTTGATGTTCACGATCGCCGCCAGGTCACGCTGCGGATCCCTGGCCAGCAGGTAGAATGACGTCCAGGGGACATACTCGAAGCGCGGGTCCCACGTGGCCGTGAATTTGCCGTCCGCATCCGCGACGATGTCGTAGGCGATGGCCTCGCCACGATCTTGCGCTGGCACGCAGAGCAGTGCCCCCGCGACCGCCGTGCCGTTGGGGTCCCGCACGATACCCGTGATTCTGGGCCTCTCATCGAGACGCAACGTGGTGCGATAGATTTGTCCGTCTCTCAGGACGATCCGCTGCTTCTCGCGCGACGTTGTGTACCCAGGTATGGATAGAGCGCCCAGGCCGTACTTGCCGGCAGGCAGACGCAAGCGGGCGAGGCCGTTCGCGTCGGACAGGACGCCACCCAGGTCGGTGCCTTGAGCGTCCTGAAGACCGAGCGGTACATCGGGGATCGACTTGTCCGCGCCGCCGGCCTTGACCGTGACTTCGAGCAGGCCGCCTTGGCCGACCGCCACCTGTACATCCTTCTTCAATTCGCCCGGGGCGAGCGTCACGTTCTGGGCCTGGGCGACCCAGTCGACCGGTCCTTTCCAGGGAAGGGCCGTGCTCAGCACGTGCCGGCCCGGCGGAAGGCCATCGAAGCGGAACCGGCCGTCGGCCTGTGACTTGACGGGAACCGGCTGGGAAGCCTCGCTCAACCTGTCGCTCTTCAGGGCAAGCGCCACCCCCTCGATAGGTTTACGCGTATCGCGCTCGACCACGATGCCCTCGATGCAAGCCTGGGCAGGGGCCATCATCACGACGGGTGGCTGTCGCAGCGATGCCGGGACGGGGGCCTCAGCGCGTGACCGGTTGATGGTGATGACGGTGGCGAAACCTGGCTTCTGGGCGGCCAGCTCGAACTCGGCGTCCAGCGGCAGATCGCTCAACACGAACCGACCCTGCGCATCCGTCGTGGTGGCGAACAACTGTCGGGCCAGCGAGCTCGGCAGGGGGATCGCATCCTCACCGGGCCTGCGGGTCTTCGCGGCGGTGGCCAACACCTGGGCGCCGGCGAGAGGCTTGCCGTTCGGGTCCACCACCATGCCATCGATCTGCCCCGCCTGGCCTAACGTGACATTCCGTTCGGAGATGCCTGATGGCGGGTACAAAGCCCATCCCAGGGCCAAACCCTGCTTGCGGGCGATGATGATGTTCTGGCTGTACACGGGACTGGTCCCTGTCTTGAAGGCAAACGCACCGTCAGCCCCGGTCGTGACTTCTTCGAGCACTCTGACGGCGAACGTGCCGTTGAACGGGCCGTCGGTCACTTCATAGGAGCTGACCCTCGCTCCCGCGACCCGCCGCTCATTCGCGTCCACCACCTTGCCGCTGAGCGTGACCGGCTTGGCCGCTGCCGCTACCAGCATAATGACCACCATCGCCGCGGAAATGCTGTTCCTCATCCCCAATCGCATCATGACTCTGCTCCCCTCTGTTCTCACGTACCGTCAGCGTGTGGACACTTCATCGCTGTCCCGTCTCGAACGGCATACATCCTCCGCATCGCTTTATATTCACGCGGTCCCCCATGAACGGCATATGACAGCGTTGCCCCTACGGCGTCGGCTTCTTGCGGTAGGTGAAGGCGAGCGCTCCGGCGACGATGACCGCCAGCACGATGAGGATCGCCTTGGCAGCCGTTCTGTTGCCACCGGTGCCGGTCGGCACAGGGCTTGGAGTGGCCGCGACAGCGTTGGCCAGAGCGAAGGGCTCGGTCTGCACCTTGAAGGGGCTGCCCAGGTCGAGCGTTGCCGTGAAGGGACCGGTGACATTCGAAGGCTCTCGCCACGAGAGCGCGCAGGTGCTGCCTCAGCCATACTCGAAATTGACGGCTCGGTCGAAGGTCCCGTCCGCGTTCCTGATCTTCACCTTCGGGGCCTGGGGCCGGGTGCCGTTGCGGAGCAGCTCGATCGTCTCCCCGGCCCGTCCGGCTGTGATCAGCCTGAGGTTGTAGGTCTTGGCGGTCGTGGTGACCGCCAGCGATGCGACGATCGGTTCGCCGATATCGAGCTGGATGTCCTTATCCTCCGCCACGTCGAACCCGGCCACGTTCTCGGATGGTCCGCGGCCGTTGACCTGCCACTTGGCGCCGGTGTCGTCCGCCCGCTCCGAGCTCCAGTTGAGGACACGATACGTTCCGACCGGCAGCGAACCCGTTCCGTCCTTGGGCGTAAGGATGAAGGACCCGTTCTCGCCCCCGACCCGGCAGGTAGTGACGGAAGCGGGAAGCCGGACACGGCCGGTCTTGACGTTTTCCGCCTTGGTCAATTTCACGAACGCCCCATCACGGGCAATCTGCGGTTCGTACAGCACCCCGTCCAGCTCGATGTAGCGGCCCACCAGAGATGCGTCCCGGCCGACCTTGTCGCCGATCGCCATGCGGTCGCACGCACGGGCGTCAGACGCTCTGTCGTCGAACGTGCCGTTGGCGTTGTAGTCAAAGAGCACGCAATGCTTCTTGACGCCGCCTGCGGTGATATCACCTTCATACCACCCGCCCGGTGCCACGTAGAGGTTGGGCTTGTCGCGATTGTAGTTGTCAAAGCGGACGTTCAAATGATAGGTCGCAGGTCCGTCCTCGATCTGAAAGACGACCTTCACCGGTCCGAAATTGGCACTGTATTGACCCACCCCGAATGGCTTGGCAGGAGTCTCATCGTCGAGCCGGCCGTTGCCGTTGGAGTCGATATAGAGGAGGTTGTAGGGTCCGGCTTTGGTCGAGCGATCCATCCCGATCCACAGAAAACCGGCCTTGACCATGGGGGTCTTCCACTTCGCAAAGAGCGGACTGGCGTGCTTGAATTGTGGCATCGGGACGTCGGTGGGCCTATTGCTGTCGAAGGGCGTCAGCGGAATGAACCGCAAGCCGTCGCCGACAATCGCCACATCCCGGGCCGACCGGTACTGCAACCACTGCTCACCTTGCCCCGCGCAGATACCACACAGCACGGCGACGCACAGAAGCGTCGTCCCTTCCCACCGCAACCGACCACGCATGGCTGGACCTTTCAAGAAGGACGCCGGTTTCGCGTGCGCAGGCGGCGCACGTGGCTTGCCTTTCCTATTATGACACGCCCGCGGGGGTTCTTAATACACTTTTTGTGTCATAATCCGGTTTTTCGCACCGCCAGGTCAGGTGGTAGCCGGAATCGCCTTACGCACCCGCTCGGGCGTCATCGGCATCCGGAGCATCCGGGCGCCCACCGCATCGTGGATGGCGTTGGCTACCACAGCCCCCATGGTGATGATGGCCGGCTCGCCGCCGCCGTGGGCGGGCTCGTCCTTCAGGTCGAGAATGTCGGTCTCGATTTTGGGCAGTGACGAAAAACGCGGGATCTCGTACGTGTCGAAGTTGCGTTCGAGCACGCGGTATCCCTTGAAGCGGACGTCCTCGGTCAGGGCGTAGCCCAGTCCCATCGTGATGCAGCCTTCTATCTGGATCTTGGCGCCCTCGGGATTGATCGCCAGGCCCATGTCCTGCGCGCAGGAGACGCTCTTGACCTGGACACGTCCGTTGCGCTTGTTCACCTCGACCTGGGCGATGGTAGCCACATAAGTGTCGGCATCGATCCCACACGCGACGCCCAACCCTCGTCCGCTCGGGGCGGGGGCGGGTTTCCAGCCGAACTTCTCGGCAGCCGCCTTGAGCACGCGGATCATCCGTTCATCCTTCATATTCTTGAGCCGGAACTCGACAGGGTCCATCTTGGCCTTGGCCGCCATGATGTCGATCTGGGACTCCCGGGCGAAGGTGTTGGTGTTGTTGGCCGGGGCACGCCAGGCACCGGTGCCGAACGGGTGCGAGCCGGCCCCGCCGCCTATGCTGAGGGTGCGAGAATTGGGGATGTCGTAGAAGTGGGCCGCTCCCCGCTCGCCGGCGAAGTAGACGCGGTAGTCCCAGAGGACCAGCTTGCCTTCCTTCGAGATGCCCGACTTGATCTTGACGACCGCGGCAGGGCGGAACGTGTCGTAGAAAAACTCCTCGGCACGGTCCCACGCGACCTGGACAGGCTTGCCGGCGGCCTTGGACAGCTTCGCCGCCTCGATGGCCTGCTGATTGGCCGTCTTGCCGCCGAAGCCACCGCCGAGGAAGGGCGGGATGACGCGCACATTGGCCGGCGACAGACCGAGGGCCTGCGCGGCCTGGTCCCTGAGCGGGAAGGGCGTCTGAGTGGAGGCCCAAATGGTCGCCTTATCACCTTCGACATGGGCCAGAGCAGTGTGCGTCTCGATGGCCGCGTGTGCCTTGTAGCCATCGAGGTATGTTTGCTCGACGACGGTCTCCGCCTGCTTCTCGCCTTCTTCGAGCTGCCCGCCGGGCGCGCCGACGGGGCGTTCCTGTCCGGCGTTCTTGAGAAGGTGGTCGAAGATCGTCTCGCTGTCCACATCGAGAGAGGGCGTTTCAAACTCAGCCTTGACCTGCGCCACTGCCACCGCGGCGTCATCGGGGTTCTTGTGCAGGACAGCAACCAGGTCACCGTCGCGGACGATCCTGACGCCCTCGATCTTCTCCGCCGCGGAAGTATCGATGCTCTTGAGCTTGGCGCCGTGGACGAAAGAACGCACCACTTTGGCGTACAGCATGTCGGGCAGACGGATGTCGCCCGCATACTTGGCCTGGCCTGTGACCTTATCCTTCGCATCGCGGCGCAGGAAGTCCTTGTTCATGACTTTCAGTTCGGACGGCTTCTTCACCGCCGGCTTGGGATTGGCACGCCGGGCGAGGGCTTTGCCCTTGGCCAGGTCGGCGTAGGTGATGCGCTTATCCTTCTGGTCTTTGACGAACACCGCGCCGTTCTCGGCGACCAACTGCTCCTTCGTCACCTTCAACTCATCGGCGGCCAGCTCGATCAGGACCGCTCTGGCCTCCGCCCCGGCCGCACGCAGCGGCGGACCGAAGAAACGCGTGGTCAGGGAGCCATACGTTCCGGCGTCGTACGGGCACAGCGATGTGTCGCCCATGACGATGTCGACGGATTCCACCGAAACGTCCAGTTCATCGGCCAGCATCTGCGGCAATGACGTGATGATCCCCTGACCCTGCTCGATCTTGCCCGTGAAGCAGGTCACGCGTCCGTCGGGACCGATGCGCAGGAAGGCATTGAAATCGTCGGGTAGTCCCCGCCCGCCGCGCTGGGCCTCGACCGCCGACGGGTCGCCCACCATGAAGAAGATGACAATACCGCCGCCGACGGCTTTGAGGAAGTTGCGGCGGGAGACGGATGGCTCGGACAGTTCAGTGGAGAAACCACGGAAATCAAGCTCCGGTCGTTGTTGATCGTTCATTTAGATTGTCCTCCCTTCATTTCCGCGGCCGCGGCCTGGACGGCGTCGATGATGCGTGTATGGGCCCCGCAACGGCAGAGATTCTGGTCGAGCGCCTGAACGATCTCCTCCCGGCTTGGCTGCGGCGTGCGTTGCAGCAGGCCGTAGGCGGAAAGAATCATGCCCGAGGTGCAGAAGCCGCACTGGAGTGCATCGTGCTGGACGAACGCTTTCTGGAGCGGATGGAGATTCCCATCCTTGGCCAGTCCTTCGATGGTCACAATTTCCCGCCCTTCAGCGTTGCGCACCGGATAGGTGCAGGAGCGGACGGGCTTGTTGTCCACCAGCACCGTGCAGGCGCCGCACAGGGCCTGTCCGCAGCCCGACTTGGTGCCCGTCAGACCCAGGTCGGTGCGCAGGACCCACAGGAGTTGCCGGCTCCCGTCCGTGGTCACGCTGACCGATTTGCCGTTGAGTGTAAAGGAAATCGTCTCTGCCATGTCCTGACCCCTCGTGAAATTGATATGTACTTTCGTCGCAAGAACATCACGAAAGTCGTTTCCGGCTTTAGCGCGTTAGTATACAATCGGCACGGAACAGTCCAGAGAAAAATCTGCGTCAGGTGTTCAACGCATGGACAATCGTGAGATCTTCCGAAGAGCCGGGGCCATTCTCGAAAGCGAAGGAAGCGTCGCTCTGGTAACGGTAACGGCCGCCGTCGGCTCAACTCCCGGCAAGCCCGGCTACAAGATGCTGGTATTCTCCGGCGGCAAACAGGCGATGGGCACCGTGGGCGGGGGGCTGATCGAAGCGCAGATGATCGAGACCGCCGCGAACATGCTGGGGCAATCGAGAACACGCGTGTGCCGATTCAACCTGGGGGAAATGCCCGACGACGAGAAGGGGATTTGCGGCGGGTCGATCGAGCTGCTCATCGAAGCGTTCGACCGCAGTGCTCTGTCGCTCTTCCATGAACTGGCCGACGAGACCGGCGGCCGCGTGCTCGTCTCCATCCTCGCAGAAGATACGCTACCGCGCAAAATGCTGGTGACGACGCATGGATCGTCTGAGATCGCCAAGGCCATAGAGGAGATCACCGCCGCGGGATCAGGCCAGACGAAGGTCTCCGCCGAGGGGCTGGACGTGTTCATCGAGAGTCTGGCCAAGCCGCCCATGGTCGTGATCTTCGGGGCGGGGCACGTCGCCTCTTTCATCAGCCGGTACGCGGCCGGGGTTCATTTCGCCGTGACGGTCTGTGATGACCGCGCGGAATATGCCAACGCCCAGAGATTTCCCGATGCCGAGAGCGTGGTCGTCGAGGACTTCAGCCAGGTCTTCGACAGCCTGGCGATCGAGGGTGATTCCCATCTCGTGATCGTCACCCGGGGCCACAAGTGGGACAAGGTCGTCCTGGAGCAGGCCCTCAAGACCCCGGCCCGGTACATCGGCATGATCGGCAGCAAGCGTAAGACGCTGGCAATTCTTGAAGGGCTCCGCGAGGCGGGGTGCGCGCAGGAACTGCTGGATCGCGTCTACGCTCCGATCGGGCTTGCCATCGGCGCCGTGACCGCGGAAGAGATCGCGCTGAGCGTCGTGGCGGAACTGGTAAAGGTACGCCGGCTAGGGCACGGGCCCACGGCTGGTCACATGACACTTCAAGGAAGGAGCAGCTATGATTGACGCAGTGATATTGGCGGGCGGTATGTCGCAGAGAATGGGCCGGCCCAAGCCCCTGTTGAAGTTCTCGGCGAACAGGACGTTCCTGGATCAGATCGTGACCGTAATGAAGGCTTCGCAGGTGGATCGCACGACGGTCGTGCTGGGGGCCTATGCCGACGTCGTGCAGAACGCCGTTGATCTGTCCGGCACCCGGGTCGTGGTGAACAAGGAGTACGAGAGGGGCCAGATGTCCTCTCTGATCACGGGACTGACGAGCCTTCCGGACGACAGCGAAGCGATTCTGCTCTGCCTGGTGGACAGTCCTTTAATCACGACCGAGATGGTCAACGCTCTGGTGGCTGCGTTTCGACAGACCGGCCGCCCGATCGTGATACCGGTTCACAATGGAAAGCGGGGACACCCGACGCTGTTCGGAGCCTCTCTCTACCCGGAGTTGATCGATGCGCTGGAGCACGAGGGCGCCCGATCCGTCCTGCAGTCCCACCACGACAAGATATTGGAGCTTGACGTGCCGGACAGTGCGGTTACCATAAATATCGATACGCCGCAACAGTATCGCGAGCATTTTGGGTCTGATCCATGTGGCTTGTGAGACGCCATGATTGAATTGAGCGAAGCCCTGAAGATCGTCCTCGACGCGGCCCGGCCGCTGAGCAGTGAGCGTGTCGACCTCGACAGCGCTCTGAATCGCGTGCTGGCGGAGAACGTCGCACTCGACATGGACATGCCCCCCTTTGACAAGTCCGTGGTCGACGGCTATGCCTGCCGCCGGACTGACCTGACGGGCACTCTTACGGTAGTCGAGACCATCCAGGCCGGCAGGGTGCCGACTAGGACGATCGAGGCGGGGCAGTGCGTCAAGATCATGACCGGCGCGATGGTGCCACCGGGAGCCGACTATGTCGCTATGGTGGAAGACGTCGAGATTGTCGGTCCCGGCACGATACGCGTGAAGAACGCGCAGACCTTCAACCGCATCGCACCCAAAGGGGCGGAGGGCCAACAAGGGCAGGTCGTTATCCAGAGGGGTAGTCGGATCAGAGCGCAACATATCGCGGTCCTGGCTTCGGTTGGTTGTGTCCGACCGCTGCTGACGCGAAAGCCGAAGGTGGCGCTGATCGCCACGGGCGATGAACTTGTGGACCCCGCCGACAAGCCGGGGCTGTCGCAAATCCGAAACAGCAATACCCCGCAACTGACGGCGCAGCTCGCGGCGCTGGGCATTAATGTTAACGACTACGGCACGGCCCGCGATGTGGAGTCCGAGGTCAGCCGCAAGCTGGCGGCGGCTCTGCTGGAGAACGACGTCGTGCTCATCTCCGGCGGCGTGTCGATGGGCGACTTCGATTACGTCCCGTCGGTCCTGCGGCAGCACAATGTGGAGGTTCTCTTCGAGAAGATCGCCGTCAAGCCGGGCAAGCCCACCGTGTTCGGCCGGTCCGAGCACGGCTACTGCTTCGGCCTGCCGGGCAATCCGGTCTCCACATTCGTCATCTTTGAGCTGCTGGTGAAGCCGTTCTTGTGGAAGCTGATGGGCCATACTTACGCGCCGATCACGGTCCTGATGCCGGTGCATGGGGGCGCCGTGATCAGAAATAAGAGCGTCGACAGGCAAAGCTGGATTCCGGTCAGAATCGTGAATGATCGGGCGGCGGAAACCGTAGAGTATCACAGTTCGGCCCACCTGGCCGCGCTTTGCGAGGCCAACGGCCTCATGGCTTTTGACATCGGTGTTTCGCAGATTGAACAAGGAACAGCCGTACCGGTTCGGCTGATTTGCGATTGATGAATGCGAATTACCTGAGAGTCTCGGTTACCGACAGATGTAACCTGCGGTGCATCTACTGCAACCCGCTCGGCGGCGGAGCGCAGGACCGGCAAGAAATCCTGACTGTTGAGGAAATCCGGCGTGCAGTCGAGCTTTTCACCAAGTGTGGCATCCGAACCGTGCGCCTCACCGGTGGTGAACCGCTCGTGCGCCCGGGGATTGTCGATCTGGTCAGCGGGTTGGCGGCAGTCCCCGGCGTCGAGGATCTGGCCCTGACCACCAACGGCGTGCTGCTCGGTCCGCTGGCCACGGAACTCAAACGCGCAGGTCTGCGGCGCGTCAACGTGAGTCTGGACGCGGCGGACTGTGAGTGCTTTCAACGCATGACGGGATTCGATGCGCTGCCGCAGGTGCTCGCCGGCATCGACAAAGCCTTAGCGATGGGCCTGACGCCGGTCCGCATCAACTGCGTGGTCGTCAAGGATACGAATCTCGCGCAGGTACCGGCGTTGGCCGAGATGAGCACGAGACTGCCCGTGTCGGTCCGTTTCATCGAATACTGCCCGACCGACCGGCGCATGGCGCTGGCGGATAGCTATATCCCGAATAGCGAAGTCCGCCGAATCATCGAATCTCGATTCGGCTCGCTGTCGAGGGTCGCCTCGACGGGGCCGGGTGGCCCGGCGGTGTACTTCAAGATTGCCGCAGCCCCGGGCTTGATCGGATTCATCAGCGGCCGCTCGTCCGTCTTCTGCGACCGCTGCAATCGCCTCCGTCTGACCAGCGACGGTCGGATCAAGCCGTGCCTGTACTCGACCCGTTCGTACGATGTGATGACGCTGCTGAGAAGTGGTGCCGACGATCAGGCGATTCTCACGGTGATTCACGAAACGCTACGGGAAAAGGTGAAGCACACCAGGCTCACGGCACGTGAAGGAGACTTCCTCATGCAGAATATTGGAGGCTGACCGAGTGGATAATCCGCAATCCGCAATTCGCAATTCGCAATCCTCAAAGGGCATGGTGGACATCAGCGCCAAGGAGGTCACGGTAAGGACGGCCCGGGCGGCGGGCGTGGTTCAGCTCGGCGCCGGTGCTCTTGCCGCCCTGGCGCAGGGCACCTGTCCCAAGGGTGATGTCCTGGCGACGGCAAAGGTGGCTGCGCTGCAGGGCGTCAAGGCGACCCCGGCGACGATTCCCATGTGTCATCCGATCTTGATCGAGGGCGTCGACGTGGAATTCTCGTTGGATGAGCCGAACGCCTCCGTCGGTGTGACCGTGGCGGTGAAATCCTCCGGCAAAACCGGCGTCGAGATGGAAGCGCTCTGCGGCGTGGCGGCGGCGTGCCTGACCATTTATGATATGCTCAAGTACACCGGCAAAGGCATGACCATCGACCGGATCCGACTGCTGGAAAAGACGGGTGGACGCAGTGGCAACTACACGCAGGTGAAAAGTGACAAGTAAAAAGGAAAACGTGACGGCCTCCTCTTGCCTTCTGCCTTTTTCCTTTGGCCTTGTGGTCGGCAGGATTAAGGCCATCTCGGTCTCGGGGCAAAAGGGCACACCCAAGCAGAACGTGCCCCAGGCCGAGCTGCAGGTCGACCACGGCATTGTGGGCGATGCGCATGCCGGTGCCGGCCCCAGGCAGGTGAGTCTGCTCGCCGCCGAATCGATCGAAAGGTTGCGTGCTGACGGCCTGAAAATCGTGCCGGGCGACTTCGCCGAGAACCTCACGACCGAAGGGCTCGATCTGGGATCGGTAAGGGTTGGTGCGAGGTTGAAGATCGGCGGCGCCGTCGAGCTGGAAATCACGCAACTCGGCAAAGCCTGCCACGGGCTCTGCGCCGTGTACGAGCGCCTGGGCGACTGCCTCATGCCGAAGGAAGGCGTCTTCGCCTGCGTGACGCGCGGGGGGCGCATTAAGGTCGGGGATGGGATCGAGGTGAGCGATGATCAGAGTGGCGGTAGTGACCATCAGTGACAGTTGTGCCCGGGGCGAGCGGCAGGACATCAGCGGCCCGACGATCGAGGAGATGCTGCCCGCCGGCACGTACGAGATCTGCCAGCGCAAGACGCTGCCGGACGAGGAGGACATGATCGCGCTGGGGCTGACGCAACTGGCCGATCGGGTGAAGGCCGACGTGGTCCTGACCACCGGCGGTACGGGGCTGGGCCCGCGCGATGTCACGCCCGAGGCGACCACGATGGTGTGCGACCGCATGGTCCCCGGTCTGGGCGAGCTTATGCGGACGGAAAGCCTGAAGAAGACGCCCCACGCCTCGCTGTCCCGGGCCGTCGCCGGGATTCGCGGCGCCAGCCTGATCATCAACCTCCCCGGGAGTCCCAAGGCCGTACGTGAGTGTCTCGAAGTGATTTTGCCCATTCTGCCGCACGCCATCGAAATGATGCGCGGCCGCGGCCACTAAGGGGTTCTGCCCATGGCATTGCTGCACCTATTCGTCGTATTCTTCAAGATCGGACTGTTCGCCATCGGCGGCGCCTACTCGTTCCTGCCGCTGGTCAAGCAGGAGGCGGTGCAGAACCACGCCTGGCTCAGCGAAGCGGAATTCCTCGATGCGACCGCCATGGTGGAGGTCTTCCCGGGCGCCATCTCCATCAAGTTCGCGACGTACGTGGGCTATAAAGTCGCCGGTATTCCCGGCGCGATCGTCGCGAATATCGCCAACCTGCTGCCGCCCGTGCTGTGCATGATCGCGGCCTCCTGGCTGTACCTGCGGTATGCCAGGCGGCCGTTCGTGGCGGGGGGGCTGACGATGGTGCGTTTCGCCGTGCTGGCCATGATCGTCGCCATCGCCGTGAACCTGGTCGATAAGAAACACCCGCTGGAGTGGAAAGCGGTCCCTGTGCTCGTCGTGACATTCCTGCTGATGACCCTGACGAAGGTCCACCCGGCGTTCCTCATTCTCGGTGCCGCCCTGTACGGCGGACTCGTCCGCTGAGATCTTCCGTCGTTCCGTACTCGCCCCACTCCGGGTGTCACCACTCGTTCGCCCCCGCGCCGGCGAGCGTCGGCCCCCACGGTCTGAGTTTTACGGCGACGCAGATTCAGGTTTATCCCCATTCAGGAGGCTCCCCGTTCGCATGTATCAAGAAGCGGATGCCAGAATGGTGAATCAGGGCTCATAGAATGCTCCAAACAAATGACAGGCCGGCGGCCCCCCCCGGATTCGCGAAGTCCGGCCGTGCGGGGCTCCGCGTACGAACTGCTCGTCGCCGATACCGCGGCGGGGGTGGAGGCGCTGCGTCCGGCCTGCGAATTCCTCCAGCGGCGCCACGCGGCGTCCGGCACGCATCCCAACAGTGACATCGACCGCTACCTGTCCCTGTTGGACGACGCCACGACGCCCTACGTGCTGGCGCTGTACCGCGACGGCATTCCGGAAGCCGTGCTGTTCTGCCACCGGAAAAAGATCGTCGTGGAGTGCAAAATCGGCTACGTCCGGGTGCTCCGGCCGAGCCTCCCGGGGCTCGCGATCCCTCAGCTTCGGTCTCCGGCACCACCTAGACCGCTTCGTTCAGCAAGGCGGCGGCGAGGGTGGCGAGTTCGAGGGAGGTGCCGGTGAGGGTAAGGGCGCGGCGGCCGGAGGGGGTTTGTTGGGTGGCTTTCAACTCGCGGTTCTCCCGCATCATGTCGATGTCTTCCTGGCTGATCTCGATCACTTGCGGTCCCAGGCTCGTACTGGCTTGCAGTTCGATACGCATGTCTTCCTCCCCGGCGTCATCAACACCGCCGGAGTGAAATCGCGGTAGTCTGTCTCGATTTTACGTTCGGACCCTCGTCGGGGCGTCCGTTCTCTATTCTACTATCGGGCACAAGGGCTGGGGAAGTTTAGCAGAAGTCACGGGGAGTCTGACGGCAGAGTATTTCCTACTTGTTTCTCGGTGAATCTGGGGAGGATCGTTAAACGGTGTGCGATCCGGTCTCCAAGTCGAAGCACGAAATCCGAAAGCCGAAACAATTGCAGAATTCAAATGATCCAAACGCCAGATCTCGCATGGCTCGTTGTGAACTCTGGATTTCGGTCCTTTGAATTTGTTTCGAGTTTCGATGTTCGGATTTCGTGCTTTCAGCGTACGCCGGGAGCATGGTTGTGCAACCAAGTCCCTGTCAAGTGTGATTCCAAAAAAACGCCACGAGGCGGCGGGGTGTGGCGGGTCATCATGGCAGGAGTGAGGAGATTTGGGGGAAAATTGCGAAACGAAACCGACGGGACGGCGTTTGACTCCTGGGCGGCCCGGGGACGGACTCCGGGGGTCGGGATGGGACGTTGGACGTGGGAGGTTTGGCATGCGAAAGGTCGCGGTCGCGGTGGCGGTGTGTTGGTGGCTGGGGCAGGGGGCGGGGGCCCAGACGGTGCGGTCGTGGACGATTCAGGTCAGTGCGGCGGTGCAGGCGGCGCCGCCTTCGATCACGCTGACGTGGCAGCCGCAGACCGGGGCGACGGGGTATCGAGTGTACCGCAAAGAGAAGGCCGAACGAACCTGGGGCGGCCTGCTCGCGCAACCGCCGGCGTCGGCGACGCAATACGTGGACACCAACGTGCAGGTGGGCAAGGGGTACGAATATCGCATCGAGGAGGCCGGGGGCTACCAGGCGGTCGGGTTCATCTACTGTGGCATCGAGTTGCCCGCCGTGGAGAGTCGCGGCAAAGTTATCCTATTGGTCGAGAGCGGGCAGGCGACGGCGCTGACGGCGGAGTTGCTGCGGCTGCAATACGATCTGATCGGGGACGGCTGGCAGGTGATCCGGCACGACGTCGCGGCGACGGTGCCCGTGCCGGAGGTGCGCGCAATCATTCAGACGGATTATCAGGCCGACCCCAACAACGTGCGAGCGGTCTTCATCATTGGGCACGTTGCCGTGCCGTACTCCGGGAATATGTACCCCGACGGCCATACGCAGCACCAGGGGGCATGGCCGGCGGATGCGCTCTACGCGGACGTCGACGGCGTCTACACGGATGCCACCGTCCAGGTCACCAGCGGATCGGATTCCCGGCAGTGGAATATCCCGGGGGACGGCAAGTACGACCGCAATGTGCTCGCTTCGGATGCGGAACTCGAGGTGGGGCGGGTCGATTTGCGGAACCTGCCGGGGTTCACCGGCTTGACGGAGACGGACCTGCTTCGGCGTTATCTCAACAAGGATCACTATTTCCGGCATAAGTCCATCGACGTCCCGGAGCGGGGGCTCATCCAGGACAATTTCGGCGTGTACAATGGCAACTACGCATTCTCGCGCCCCACGTACGGAGATTTCGCCGCGATGTTCGGCACGGACGGGGTCGTCGAGGGGACCTATCTCGGCATGTTGCAGGGCGGCTACCTCTGGTCTTACGGCTGCGGCCCCGGCAGCTATACCCGCGCGTCGGGTATTCTGCAGAGCTCCGACTTCGCGAACGCGTCGAACACCTTCAAATCCATGTTCACGCTGCTGTTCGGCAGCTATTTCGGCGACTGGGACACGTCGAACAACCTGATGCGGAGTGCCCTCGCCTCGAAGGGCTACCTGCTGACCTGCGCCTGGTCGGGTGACGCCTACTGGTACTTCCATCACATGGCTCTGGGGGAGACCATCGGCTACTCGAACAAGCTCTCGCAGAACAACGGCGGCACTTATGTCACCGGCTACAACACACGTTTCGTCTTCATGGGCCTGATGGGCGATCCGACGCTGCGGATGCACGTGGTCGCACCGCCCGTGCGTTTGCAGGCGACGGCGACCGGTGGCGCACAGATTCGGCTGGACTGGGCAGCGCCGACGTCGGGTGACGAAGTCATGGGCTACTACGTCTACCGTGCGACCGCGGCGGAGGGCCCCTTCACGCGTATCAGTCCCGACATCGTTCGTGGGACGTCTTTCACGGACACTGTCCCGAGCGGCCCGGCCGACATCTACATGGTGCGTGCCGTCGCCGTGCAGCAGAGCGGCAGCGGCACATACTACAATCTCAGCCAGGGCGTCTTCTCGACCGACGCCAGCCAGTCTCTCTTTCCCATCGAGAATCGGACCACGGGGGCACGCTACCGGTTGATTCAGGACGCCGTCAGCTACGCCGGGGCCGGTGACGAGATCGTGGTGCCGCCGGGGATCTGCACGGAGGCGATCGACCTGTCCAATAAGGACGTGCGTCTCCGCTCCTGCGATCCGAACAGCTCCGCCTGCGTGGCGGCGACGATTCTGCAGGGTAGCGGGCAGGGGCCCGTCGTGAAGTTCGTCGATAACACGAGCCAGTGCGAGCTGGCCGGCCTGACGATCCGCGGCGGCGGCGCGGGCATTGCGTGCGTCAGTGGCGGCCCGACGATTCGGAGTTGCCGTATCGTGGGGAACGCCGGCTCCGGCATGGAGCTGCGGGACATGACGCAGCCGCTCATCGAGCATTGCGTCATCGCCGCCAACGGCGCGTCCGGGATCAACATGGTGCTCCCGTCCTCGCGCGGAGCGACGCCGACGTTGACCCATTGCACGATTGCCGAGAATGGCGCCAATGGCATCGCCGGCGGGCGGCCGATCGTGTCCAACTCCATCCTGTACTACAACGGTCCTCAGTCCGCAGGTCCGCAAATCACCGCCGCGACGGCGAGCGTCACCCATAGCTGCGTCGGGGGCGGATGCATTGGCGCGGGCAATATCGACGCGGCCCCGCTGTTCGCGCATCGGGCTCCGGAGGGTGACTACCACCTCCAATCCGTCGCCGGGCGCTGGGATTCGCTGTCGGGCCAGTGGGTCGCGGACGCCGTCAGCAGTCCATGCATCGACGTCGGCACTCCGAGTGCGGACTTCAGCGCCGAGCCGATTCCGAACGGCGGATGCGTCAACATGGGCGCCTATGGCGCCACGGCGGAGGCCAGCAAATCGCCGCTGTAGGGTGGCTGCGGCAAGCGGGGCAGAGCGGAGTTTGCCGATGGTCCCTTGCATACGAAGAAGCCATCGGCAAGCTGACGCTTGCCGATGCCACCCATATCCTGGCTGAGACCCTACACAGACACCGACCTCTGTTCTTTCCACGTTTCGCTTGCCGCGGGGCGGGGGAAGGAACATAATGGCATTCCTGACTGGACATCGGTGAATCGTCTGAAGATCAGGATGCATATGAGAAAGAGGTCATGATGACACGACACGCCGCCTTTGCTCTGTTCCTAACCGCCACACTGATCTGCACAGGGTCCTGCCGCACCACAGGAGCCGCGGTGGACTCGGCGCAACCGACCACCCCGGCGGCGTCCGCACGGCAGCACATCCTGATGGATTCGGGCTGGCGGTTTCAATTGGGGGATGTCAATGAGGGCCAGGCCGTGGGCTTTGACGACAAGGCGTGGCGCACGGTCGATCTGCCGCACGACTGGAGCATCGAGGGCGGGTTCGATCCGAACTATCCGATGGGCGCCGCAGGAGGCTTTCTGCCGGCGGGGGTGGGTTGGTATCGCCGGAGTTTCACGACGCCGGCCTCCTATGACGGCAAGCGTGTGACGATCGCGTTCGAAGGCGTCTACATGAACGCCGACGTCTGGCTCAATGGGCAACACCTGGGCTTTCACCCCTATGGCTACACCGAGTTCCGCTATGACGTGACATCGCAGTTGCGGCCGGGAGCGGTGAACGTGTTGGCCGTGAAGGTGGACAACTCGAAGCAACGCAATTCCCGCTGGTACAGCGGCTCCGGCATCTACCGGCATGTCTGGCTCACCGTGACCGATCCGGTCCATATCGCGCCGTGGGGCGTGTTCGTGACCACGCCGGATGCCAACGCCACCCGCGCTTACGTTCGCATTCAGACGCGGATACGGAACGATTCGGACGCCGAGCGGAAGTGCACGCTCGAGACAACGCTGCTCGATCCCAACGGCAGTTCCGTGGGTGCCGCGAAGATGGATACGAGTGTCCCCGCTCATGGCGAGAAAACGATTATAGCCTCGATCCTTGTTGCCTCGCCCAAGCTGTGGTCGCCGGATACGCCTTCGCTGTATCGGGCCGCGTCCGCTATCAGCACCATGGACAAACCTGCGGACGAAGTTCGGACCACATTCGGCATCCGCACGATCCGTGTTTCAGCCGAGAAGGGTTTCGAGCTGAACGGCCGGACCCTCAAGCTCTGCGGCGGCAACGTGCATCACGACAACGGCTGCCTCGGCGCCGCGGCCTTCGACCGGGCGGAGGAACGACGCGTCGAACTGCTCAAGGCGGCGGGCTTCAATGCCATCCGCACGTCGCACAACCCGCCGTCGACCGCGTTCCTCGACGCCTGCGACCGGCTGGGCATGATCGTGATGGACGAGGCCTTCGATTGCTGGGCGCGGCCCAAGAACAGGTTCGACTACAACCTTTCCTTCAACGAATGGTGGCCGAGTGACATCGACGCGCTGGTGCGACGGGACCGGAACCACCCGTCGGTCGTCTTCTGGAGCATCGGCAACGAGATCCCCGAACGTGTCCGGCCGGAGGGGACGCGGACGGCGCAGATGCTGGTGGACGCCATCCGTGCGCTGGACCCCACGCGGTTCACAACCATCGGCATGAACGGGGGACGCTCGTGGCCGACGTTCGACGCGCCCTTCGCCGTGCTGGACGTGGCGGGCTACAACTACGAAATGGCCAACGCCGCGACCGACCATGAACGCGTCCCCGGCCGTGTCATCGTGTGTACGGAGTCGTTCCCCAAGGCGACGTTCGAGACGTGGGAGCATTGTCACGACAAGAGCTACGTCATCGGCGATTTCGTCTGGACCGCCCTGGACTACATCGGCGAAGCCGCCATCGGGCGCTACGCCTATTCGACCGACGCGAACTTCGCCAGTCGCACCTTCGGCAGCTTCGGTGGCGGCACGAAGCAGTTGTATCCCTGGCACAACGCCTGGTGCGGCGATCTCGACCTGATGGGCGGGCGCAAGGCGATTTCGCATTACCGCAATATCATCTGGGATCGGGGTGAGAAGCTGTACGTAGCTGTGCGCGAGCCGCAGACGGACAACCGCACGATCAAGCTGGGCAACAATTGGAGCCTCTGGCCCACGTGGGAGAGCTGGACCTGGCCGGGGTTCGAGGGCAAGAACCTGGACGTCGAAATCTACTCGTCCTGTGACAAGGTGCAGCTCTATCTCAATGATAAGCTGCTGGGCGAAAAGCCCACCACTCGCGCCGAGTCTTTCATGGCCACGTTCGCTGTGCCGTACGCGCCGGGCAAACTCCGTGCGGTAGCGCTCCAAGGCGGCAAACAGGTGGCGGAGAGCATTCTGACGACCGCCGGTGACGCCGCCCGCCTCCGACTCACGGCCGATCGGACCGCCATCACGGCGGGAGGCCAGGACCTCTCGTTCGTCTCCGTGGAGGTGATCGATAAGACCGGCCAGGTGCAGCCCAACGCCGAGCATCCGATCCATTTCAGTATTGAGGGTCCCGGCGTGATCGCGGGCGTGGATAACGGCAGCGACCGCAGTGAGGAACGATACCAGGCCAACCAGCGTAAGGCGCTGCGCGGCCGGGCCCTCGTCGTCGTCCGCTCCCGGCAGCCCATCGGAGAGATCACGCTGACCGCCACCGCGCCCGGCCTCGAGACCGCCACCGTGACAATTCAATCGCGTTCTGCCGCGCCGTAATAGGAGCGTCAGACAGAATGCCCGTCTTTGTCACCCCCGCGAGGGCGGGGGTCCGGACTCATTCGGGGAGTTGCTGGATTCCCGCCTTCGCGGGAATGACAGAGTCGGGCTCCGGCGATTTCCTTCCGTTGCCTTCAAGACCATAAGACCCGGCACACGGCACCGGGTCAGTCCAGCAGGACTTCCTGGCGAAATTCGGGGACGAGGACGTCCCAGCCGGTCTTTTGGTGAACATAGGTGGCGAAATTCTCGGCGCCGGTGGCTTCGCCGTGGACGACGAACAGGCGGCGGGGGGGCTTTTGCAGGGTGCCGAGCCAGCGGAGCAGCTCCTCGCGGTCGGCGTGGCCGGAGAAGCCTTCGACCTTCACGATCCTGGCACGGACCGGATACATCTGCCCGAGAATGCGGACTTCCTCCTGCCCGTCCACGATCAGTCGGCCGAGGGTGCCGGCGGCTTGATAGCCGACGAACATGATCGTGTTCTTGCGGTGCGAGATGTTATTGACCAGGTGGTGCTTGATCCGGCCGCCCGTACACATGCCGGAGCCGGCGATGATGACGTTTGTGCCGCGGAGATGATTGATCGTCTTGGACTCGTTCGTCGTCTCGATAAGCTTCAGTTCGGGGAACTCGAAAGGCGACTGGCCATTGCGGATGAATTCCCGCGTCTCCTCATCGAGGATTTCGACGTGCCTGCGGAACACCTTCGTGATCGACCGGGCCATCGGACTGTCGAGGAAGACCCGCAGGTGGGGGATCGCCTTCTCCAGGAGCAGCTCGTTGATGTAATACATCACGTCCTGCGACCGCTCCAGGGCGAAGCTGGGCACGACGACGTTGCCGCCGGCGGCCTTCGCTTCGTTGATGATCTGGGCAATCCTGGTCTTGATGTCCTCGTGCGTGTCGTGAACGCGATCACCGTAGGTGGATTCGACGAGCACGTAATCGCCGTTGCCCATGCGCTCGGGGTCGCGGACGATGGGGCGGTTGACCCGGCCGACGTCGCCGGAGAACAGAACGCTGCGCACCTCGCCGTTCTGCTCGGCGCTCACGTGGATGACGGAGGAGCCCAGGACGTGGCCGGCGTCGTGGAAGCTGGCCTTCAGCGCCGGACCGATCTGGATAATCTCGCCGTAGTCCACCGAGCGCCACAGCGGGTTGCAGGCCTCGACGTCGTTGGTGTCGTACAGCGGGACTTCGGGATAGCGACCTTTGCGGCCCTCGCGCTCGTGACGCTTGCGCTTGAACGCCGCGTCTTCTTCCTGAATCTTGGCCGAATCCAGCAGGATCAGCCGGGCGATCTCGGCGGTGGCCGTGGTGCAATAGATGGGGCCTTTGAAGCCTTCCTTGACCAGCTTGGGGAGCAGGCCGCAGTGATCCAGGTGGGCGTGGGTCAGCAGCACGGCGTCGATGCTGGCCGCCGGGACGTCGAAAGGCTCCCAGTTGCGGGATTCGAACTGCCGTTCCTGATAGAGGCCGCAATCCACCAGAATCCGCGTGCCGTTGACTTCGAGCATGTGCCGTGAGCCGGTAACGTTTCGGACTGCACCTAAGAACCGCAATTTCATCTGCATGAATTATCTATCCCCGGCGTAAAGCACACTCGAATTTATGATATTATAGTACCAGAAGAGCATCGGCAAATCAATCAATGGACTTTGGTGTTTGATCGGCCGATAAAGAGTGCAGATGAGCCATTTATCGCCCATACAGATGATTCGCCCGCTGATATTCGTCGCAGCCTGGTGCGGCCACGCGCTGGCGGCAGGGGTCCCAACGCCCCAGCCCGTGCAATTCGACCCGCCCCGGGGCTTCTACGAGGCTCCGTTCGAGCTTAAGCTGTCGTGCCCGACCGCAGGGGCGATGATTCGCTATACGACCGATAGTTCTATGCCCACGCCGACGCACGGCTCGACCTACGCCGGCCCGCTCCCCGTCAACACGCCGACGTGCGTCAGGGCGGTGGCGGTCCTGGCGGACGGAACGGCCGGCGCCGTGCAGACCCACACGTACATCTTCGCCGGCCAGGTCCTGCAACAGACCAACACCCCGGCGGGCTTCCCGACCAAGTGGGGGACCGCCAAAGCGGATTACGAAATGGACCCCGATGTGGTCGGCGCCGGCCGCGACGATCCGAATGTCACGGCAGCATTGATGGCGCTGCCCGCGGTGTCGCTCGTGATGGATGTCAACGACCTGTTCGGCCCGGCGGGTATCTATGCCAACTATAAGTACGATGGCTCCGACTGGGAGCGTGCGGTGTCGGCCGAGCTGATCGACCCCAACGGCATGGCGGGCTTTCAAATCGATTGCGGCATCCGCCTGCACGGCCGGGTGGGGCGGATGATGCCCAAAAAGTCGTTCCGGCTGCTCTTCAAATCCAAGTACGGCCCGACCAAGCTCGACTATCCGCTCTTGGGCGCGGGGGCCGCGGAGCGCTTCGACCAGCTCATCCTCCGCTCGGGTTTCAACGATTCCTACATGTGGGGCCGCGAGCAGGCTCAGTTCATCCGCGACCAATACGTCCGTGATTTGCAGCGGGCGATGGGCTGGCCCGCCCCGCGCGGGCGTTTCGTACATCTCTATATCAACGGCCTGTATTGGGGCCTCTACAACTTGACCGAGCGCCCCGACGGCTCCTTCGCTTCTTCCTACATGGGTGGTGACAAGGACGATTGGGACATCCTCAATGCCGGCGAACCCGTCGGTGACAGCTCGACAACCCTGTGGGATGAAATGCTCGCACTCGTGCGCCAGGGCATGGCCTCCGACGCCGCGTACCAGCGTCTGCAAGGCAACAACCCCGACGGCACGCGCAATCCCACGTACACGCCGTACCTGGACGTCGACAACTACATCGACTACCTGATCCTGAACTTCTTCGTAGGCAACTCCGATTGGCCCGAGGTGAACTGGTACGCCGGCATCGATCGCGTATCCCCGTCCGGTTTCCGTTTCTTCGCCTGGGACGCCGAGTGCACCGTCGACCTGAATTCCGACGTCACCTTCAATTGCACGCTGGTCGACACCGGCGTAGCCGAACCCTACGCCTGGCTCTGCCAAAACGCTCAATTCCGCGCCCGCTTCTCCGCGAGAGTCGCCCAAGCCTTCGCGAAAGATGGCCCGCTGACCGTGAATCCCGCGGCTCTCTACACGCAGCTAGCGTCCATCGTAGAACCCGCCATCCCCGCCGAGTCCGCCCGCTGGGCCGACGCCGTCACCACCGTCCCCCCCGCACTCCCCCAATGGCGTACCCAGCGTCAGTCGATCTTAGAATCCTACCTCCCCCAACGCGCCGCGATCGTCCTATCCCAACTGAAGACCGCCGGCCTATTCACCCCGTGACCCTACGGCTACCGCCTTCAAGCCTCCCTCGTCTTTGAATCTGTGCGCCGTTACGCGCTCACACGCTTCGTTAGAGCCTGAAGGTCGGTGTCCCAACGGTGACACCCCATGCGACTGATGCATTCCCCGGCAGCAGAGAGCGTCTTTGTAGCAGTCTCCTTATTGCCTTCAGCCATCTGAAGGTGCGCCCTAATAAGCAGGAGTTCCGGGTCACGCCGATGGTACTGCTTGTCACGCACCATTGTTTCCGCCTGCTCCAAGCGTCTGCGAACCTCCGCGAGCGGAGTCCTTTCGGAAGCGGCTAAAGGGGTCCCCGATGTCAGATTGCTGACATTGAGCTCCTCATGAACATCGTATGCGGCCAAGAGGAGACGACAGGATTCAATCAGGACATCGCACTTGAGCAAGGGGCCATAGCGTTCAGCGATCTGGTCAGCTTCAACCAGATCGCTCAATGCATCGCAGAGCCTTCCCATCCGTCGATACAACTCAGCTCTCGCGAGATGGGCAAGTGGACGACAGTATTGAATACCGGCATTGCGCAACCCCCCAATAGCTGTTGTCAAGAGTTTGTCGGCCTTCCCGAACGTTGATTCACCTTCTCTTCGCAAGGCCCCGAGAACGTGGGCGGCTCCCAGAAACATTTCAAGTTCCAGACGGGTGATATCATGATCTCCTTGCTTTTCAAACGATCTTATAGCATCCGAAAGAAGTTCACATGCTGCCTGTGGACGCCCTTGGGTGATGAGGAGGTCCGAGTACCAGTGAAATGGTAGTGAAAAGACCAATGGCATTGGCTTAAGCAGACCAAGACGCTTCCACAGACGAAGCCATGCCGGAGCAGAAGAAACGGATGCCCAATGGGGACTCGCGAACAAAGGCTGCGCTTCGCTGATCTGGCCTGACTGATGCAGTGCGTCCGCTTGAACCATCTCAAGAGCTCGCAGCACTACGATCCTATGGAGAGGAAATAGATAAAGCGTCTTGATCTCTCTAAACGACCTAATATCAGATTTGATTCTCGCAATTGCTTGGGTTATCCGGCCACATGCCAAGTATGTCTGACAGAGGCATCCCGAAGCAACGGCGGCTCGTGTCCGTGAAAGACAGAATCCCCGCTCAAAGGCAACGTTGAAGCCTGCAATCAAAGGCTTGATGCCCTCTTCGGGTTGCCCGATGCCATTTAGGAGAAAGCCCGCAAGACTGAGTACAGTCGTCCTTTCCTGCCACCTCAGTGTCTGGAGAGGCGTCTCCCAGGGAATCTCAAAAAACCACGCAACCGCGGCAAGATCTCGATTGATGCCGCCGAGTCTTGCAGTCCCGAAGAACTCCTCCTTTCTTGAAATGCGTTCAAAGAACACGCGATTCCATGCATCTCGAGCCATGTTGGCCTGGCAACCATGAGCCACGGCACGATACAGGGGTTCCATGTCAACAAGCGTCGCAGGCAGTTGGCTCTTCGGCATGGTGGCAAAGTGATCGAAGAGCCGCCTGTGAGCAGAGTACCAAGCGTCGCAGTTTCTCTTTTTCAACTGCTTGGCAAAGTACTCGCGAATAAGCGGATGGCAATCGATTTGACAATCGTCGTCTGCGACGATGGACTCTGGCACACGACGCAGAATCAGCCCACATTCGACAAGATCGGCAATGGCGCAGTTCCACTCGTCGCCACCTATGCCGATCAAGGATTCGGTCAGTCCGGCAATCGCCGGCTCCTGTCGGAGTATGGTTAGACAATCGGCTTCAGCCGGGCGATCAAATAGACCGAGCAATCGCAGAATTGCTAGTTGTCGTCTGGAATCATCACTGTCATGCGCCAGCCATTGTTCATACATATCCATGACCTTGAAAGCGTGACCTCCTTGCACCTTCGTGTCCGCTTTCTCAAACTGAACGAGATGACGCTTTCGGATGTCTCCGCCATGGACTTTCGCCAGATATCGCCCAAGCAATTGGAGCGTGAGAGCATGGCCGTCGATCTCCCTTACGGCATCCTTCAATTCTCTGTCGTCCGCTCGTATTTGCGCGTTGCCCGCCCGTCTGACACCCATCTGAAACAGAAGATGAGCGCCTGCGTCTTCGGATAGGTGCTTAAGCAGCCATTCTGGTGATGTGGTGTCGCGGTAGGGCTTCAAGTCGGCGACCGATTCTCGCGTGGTCACGATACACAGGCCGGAATTCTGTTGTGCCAATCCCTTGAGCAGTGCCTCCAATGCGGGGTCTTTCAACTTGCCTCCCACCGGCCCAGGGGGGTGCTGGAGCGGCTCGACGCCATCCAGAACAAGCAGGGCACGCTCTTGGGCGACCAGTTGCGCGAGTCGAGCGCCTTTGTCCCAGGGGGAACTCGAATCCTTAGCCGTATCTGGATCGCCGAAGAACTCCAGCGCCTTGGTTATGAACGTATCGGCGGATGCCGTACCCTGTTCCTTGGAGCCTTGGCTGTAGAAAGACCAGTCAAAGACACATTCAGCTCCTCGCCAGCCTTCGGCGCCCATCTGTGCCATCCAATCAACCACCAGAGCCGTCTTTCCGACGCCCCCCCATGCCACGATCATCAAAATGTGCGTCTTAGGATCATTCCATGCGACGTCCAACATGGCCAGTTCCTTTTCCCGCCCGATGAGCTTGTCCGCCCCATGTCGGAGACGCGTGGGGGACAAATGTGGCAGCTTCCTTGGGGGCTCGGTGATCCTGCCGCTTTCTTCATCCAGGACTTTGGCTGCGTGGGCGAGCGCATCTATGTCCATCTCCTGCATTTGCCTCAAAACGTCGGCGATGTCCCAAGTCTCGACTTGAGGGCCTTCAGGTGACTGCTCGAAGTTCTTCGGAAAGGGAGGTTTCTTCGGCAGCAGGAAGAAGATGATCAACTTGGTGAATTCTCTGCCAAGTCTGCGATCAATCGCTTTGGCGGCAGTGTGGCTGATTTTGCCGGAGTCTTCTTGATTGGTGACCTGAATCGCAATCCGTCGTTCACGATCAGCGAGATCGGCAGCCGGGTAGTTGGCCAATTCCGTGTTGAGATTGATCAGGTTCCAGCCGTAGAGCGCATTGAAGAACCGCTTGGCGATGGTCTCCAGAATGTGACTGGCATCTGTGAGATTGGCGCGGGAGCGAGTCTTCACTACAGCAGCCAGTTCGTTTAGTTGATCCGCAATGTGGGTAGCCATCTCCAGGCGTTTCAGCGTCATGGTGTCAAACACTCCAGCATGGGTGGATGGATATAGAGGCTGCGCATCGTCTCGTTGCTTCGCGAGAAGGTCGCGTCCAAACCTATCTTCTCCCGAGCCTCCTGCATGTACGCCACTATAGCAGGGGGGCGTCACGCGTGCCAGAGGATTCTGGGGCTGGGATTATTGGGCGAAGAGGGCTTCGACGAAGCTGGCGGGGTCGAATTCGGCGATGTCTTCGGGGTGCTCGCCTAAGCCCACGAACTTCACGGGGATGTTCAAGGCGTCTTTGATCGCGATCACGATGCCACCTCGGGCGGTGCCGTCGAGCTTGGCGAGGAAGATGCCTGTCACGTTGACCGACTCGGTGAAGAGTTGGGCCTGGGAGATGGCGTTTTGGCCGGTGGTGCCGTCGAGGACCAGCAGGACCTCGTGGGGGGCGCCGGGGATTTTTTTGGCGACGACGTCACGGATCTTGGTCAACTGCAACATCAGGTCCTTCTTCGTGTGGAGGCGGCCGGCGGTGTCGAGGATGAGGATATCGACGTTGCGCGACACGGCGGCTTCGCAGGCGTCGAAGGCGACGGCGGCGGGGTCGCTGCCGGACTGGTGCTTGACGATCTGGACGCCGATGCGGTCGGCCCAGATGGTCAGTTGCTCGACGGCCGCGGCCCGGAACGTGTCACAGGCGGCGACGATCACTTTCTTCTTGTCACGGTTGAACATGTAGGCGAGCTTGGCGATGCTGGTGGTCTTGCCCGTGCCGTTGACGCCGGCGACGAGGATCACCGTCGGGCCGGTCGGCGCGGTGCGCAGGGCGCGGTCCTGGGCGGGCCAGTAGGTCTTCATGTGCTCTTTGAGGAAGGGGATGATCTCTTCCGACTGGGCGATCTTGCGGTCCTTATACGCCTGGCGCAGCTCGGAGATGAGCCTCTCGGTCGTCTCGACGCCGATATCGTCCTTGATGAGCGTTTCTTCGAGCTCGTCGAGGAGCTGGTCGTCGATCTTACGGCCGAAGCTGAGCACACTCGACAGCGAAGTGGCGATGGCGGTGCGCGTCTTGCTCAGGCGTTGTTTGATGAATTCCGCGGTCTTCGAGAATAATCCCATCGTTCTATCCCAACACGAGATTGATCGTATATCGTCAAGCACAGGAGACGCAAGATCTTGCGTCTCTACAGGCTGCCATCGTAGCGGAAGTGAATTCCTTTGACAAGAGGTGACGCGGCGGCTAAATATAGGGTTCATTCACGCTCTGGGCGTGAAGGAGGACGACTTTGGCTACGGGCGAAGTGGACAACATCTTTGCCGACATTGTCGAACGGGCCCGGGTGTTGGATCCGGCCAACGCCCGCAAGTGGTTCGACGACCTGACTGTCTTGCGCTTTGACGGTGGCTCTATCGAGATAGGCTGCCCCGACGAATCGAACGTGGGGTTTCTCAACGAGTACTGCCGCTCCAGCTTCACGCGCGCCGCGCAGCAGATCACGGGGCACCTGGTGACGGTGGACTTCCAGGTGGCGCAGAAGAGTCCGACTCCCGCCGGGGCGGAGGCGGGCAGGCCGGCGCCGGCCCTCCATCCGGACTACACGTTCGACAACTTCGTGGTGGGCCCGAGCAACCGGTTGGCCCACGCCAGTTGCATCGCGGTCAGCCAGGGACTGGGAGTCACGTACAATCCGCTCTTCGTCTACGGCAGCGCCGGGCTCGGCAAGACGCACCTGCTCCACGCCGTCTGTCACGAGATTCGCCAGCGGCATGATGGGGCGGTCATCGAGCTGCTCAGTTGCGAGGATTTCGTCAACAAGTTCATCCGCGCGATCGAGCAGGGGAGCATGGCGGGGTTCCACAGCCAGTTCCGCACCGTCGATTGCCTCGTCATCGACGACATTCAGTTCCTCCGTGAGCGGGAGCAGAGCCAGGAAGAGTTCTTCCACACGTTCAACGCCCTCTACAACACGGGCAAGCAGATCATCCTCAGCGCCGACAGCCCGCCGAACGAGATTCCATCGCTGGAGGCACGGCTGATCAGCCGGTTCAACTGGGGACTGGTCGCGCGAATCGATCCGCCCAGCTACGAGACCCGCATCGCGATCGTGCAGAAGAAGGCACATCTGCGCGGGCTGGCGATCGGGGACGAGATCGCCGAATACATCGCCCGGCAGGTGCAGGCGAACATCCGCGAGCTCGAAGGAGCCCTGACGACGATCTACGCGCTGGCCACCACGCTGCGGGAGCCGATCACGATCGAGCTGGCCCAGACGGCGCTCGAAGGCCAGATCAAGCTGGCCAGCAAACACATCAACATCACCGATATCATCGAAGTCGTGACGCGCCATTTCGACGTGCGGCTGACGGACCTGCAGAGCAAACGGCGGAGCCAGAGCATCACGACGCCCCGACAGATCTGCATGTACCTGGCCCGCAACCTGACGCAGCACAGCCTGGAAGAAATTGGCGGTCACCTCGGCGGCCGCGATCACACGACCGTCATGCACGCCTGCGCCAAGATCGGCGAGGCCGAGCAAGCCGATCCTCAGATGCACGCCCTCCTCGAAGACCTGGCCAAGAAGGTCACCGCGCCGCAGCCTGGCTGACAGGCACCGGCGACCCACGGTCAGCGCAGAGCAAGACCCACAAATCCATGTCCGATGAGAGATAGAGTCTAATCGTGCATTACGATGA
>CAYQXM010000036.1:0-44537 GCA_964421295.1 uncultured Pirellulales bacterium | reverse complement strand
CGTAACAAGGTAGCCGTAGGGGAACCTGCGGCTGGATCACCTCCTTTCTAGGGATTACTAGAACCTCGCCCCTTTAGGGGTGGGTGTAGTCAGGCACTTTCGTTGCCGGCTCAGCTGTCACTTGTTATTGATATTGAAGCCCGATCTTCGGATCGGGCTTTTTTATGCGCGTGACCCCGGGCGTGGCTGGGCTGTGTCACGGGCATCTTGGTCGTGACTTTTGCGGGCGGCACGCCCGGAATAGGTCGTATGAGTCCCATTCGTCCTATTAGTCCGATGGGGCGCACAGGACGGATGGGGCCAATGAACAGAACTGATAGCTGAGCTACTACGATGCTGAACCCCGTACCGATATCGACGACAGGTTTCAAGAAGCTGAAAGAAGAGCTGGAGCACCTGGAGAAGAACGAGGTGCCCGAAGTCCGCCAGCGCGTGGCCGAGGCACGCGAGCACGGCGACCTGAGCGAAAACGGCGAATTCATCGCCGGCCGCGAGCGACTGGGTTTCCTGATGGGCCGGGTGAGCGAGCTCAAAGGCATGATCAACCGCTCCGACATCGTGGATTGCACGAAGGTGGAGACGGACAAAGCCCGCTTCGGCACGGTGGTGACCCTGCTGGACCTCGACACGCAGAAGCAGGTGACGTATCAACTGCTCGGCCCCGACGAAGCGGATTCCGACACGGGCAGCGTCTCCACGGAGTCCCCGATCGGCCGAGCGATGCTCGACAGTGCGATAGGCGATGAGGTTGCGTTCACCACCCCCCGCGGCGACCGCCGCCTCGAAGTAGTCGCCATCGCCCGCTCCGACATCCCCTGAAACTCAGCGACAGTCAAGACAGTCGCTGAGTCTTCCGCCGATTGCGCAGATTTGCCACCAACTTAGGACTCAGAACTCAGAACTTAGGACTGCCTCCTCCGTCGGCCCCCGCCCGGGATGTGTTTCATGAGTCCTATTGGTCCCATTTGTCCCATAGGTCCTATAGGACGCATAGGACGAATCAGGCAAGAGGAGGGCTCCTCCGGCTATTGTTCGCAGTGCGGGAGCGGGGTATAACCTGTGAGGTGCCGTCAATTGACATGAGATGTTGTACCTTGGGGTATGGTGCCGCATGAGTCGCAAACGGGAAACAGGGGCGCGGGTCTTGACTCTATCCGACGAGACACTCCGCCGCATGGCAATTGATAGAGCGGGCATAAAGGATGCCGGGATCATTGCCCCTTCCGAGGTCCAGACCGCGCCTTGGGTCAGACTGAAGTGTCAATTCGGATGCGACGGGTACGGCCGGTGTCTGGTGTGTCCGCCCTTCACGCCCACGGCGGAAGAAACGCGAAAGGTGCTGGATGCCTACCATCGGGCGATTCTCATCCATTTCGATCCCGAGGCCGATGTGAAGGCCGCCGTCGCGGACCTGGAACGAGAGATCTTCCTGGCCGGTGCCTGGAAAGCCTTCGGGCTCGGTGCCGGCCCGTGCTATTTCTGCGCGAAGTGCCCCGTCGATCAGGGGCCGTGTCGACACGCCGAGCGGGCTCGACCCGCGATGGAGGCCTGCGGGATCGACGTCTTTGCCACGGTGAAGAAGGCCGGATTTGCGATCGAGGTCGTGAAAAGCACGCGCCAGTGCCCCCACTACTACGGGTTGTTGCTTGTTGACTAACGGACCTGCCGGTCCGCCTTCATCGCTCAGTCGCCTGTTCTGTGCTCACTAGCACTGCCCAGAATCATTTTGGGTGAGGGATCTGTTAAACTCCTCGTTGAAGGCGTATAATGGTGCCGGTCGTGTGATGGTGAATTGGAGGTAGTCATGAAGCCGAAATCGCAGGATTTACTCAAAGAAGCTTTGGACCTGCCGCCGATCGAGAGGGCGGACCTTGCCGATCGACTTCTTTCCAGCCTCGACACGCCGGACAAAGCCATTGATGATACGTGGCGCAAGGAAGTCGGCGCCCGACTGAACGCTTACCGTTCCGGCCAAGTCCAAACGGTGTCGGCGGAGGATGTCCTCGCAGAGTACCGACGCAAATGAACGTACGGTTCCTCCAGGTCGCCAAGGTTGAGTTGGACGACGCGGTTGAGTACTATAACCGCGAGAAAGCGGGTCTCGGCTACGAATTCCTCTGGGAAGTCTTCTTCGCCCTTGATCGCATCAAACAATTTCCGCAAGCGTGGCAAGTTTTCTATGAAGACACACGGAGATTTCTCCTCCGCCGCTTTCCCTACGGCATCGTCTACCTGCGGGAAGCGGACCTGATCGTTGTGCTGGCCATCGCCCATCTTCACCGCCAACCCGACTATTGGATCGAGAGGCTTCCCGACAAGAACGCATGACAGACGACTGACAACGTGACAATGGGGCCTGACCCCTTAAATTCCTCGCCGAGCGGGCTCGACCCGCGATGGAGGCCTGCGGGATTGATGTCTTTGCCACGGTGAAGAAGGCCGGCTTTCCGATCGAGGTTGTGAAAAGCACGCGCCAGTGCCCCAACTACTACGGGTTGTTGCTTGTGGACTGAGTCATCCGCAGATTTCGCAGATTCCACAGATTAGACTGCCCCCAACCTAACTGCAAATCATCGATAATCAATCTTGTCATCCTGAGCGTAGTCGAACGGACGAAAATCGTAAATCCAAACGCCTGACACCTTTATTTCCCCTTGACACGTTTAGTTCTCCGAACCGAATCAGGTAGTTCATAGGGAATATCGTAGACAACCAGCCTGACGCCCAGTTGGCGAGCATATCCATTGAGGCCGTCCAAGAGGTGTAGTAGTTGAGCAACTTGCGGCGTACTTCTAGTTGGATGCTCGACAGCATCTGTCAGTTCCGGGAGATCGCAACATCCGGCTGTCACAAGGACTACAAATAGTCGCGGATTGCTGGTTCTAATGATTTCAGACGTCAGTTTATCCCAAAGTTGCAGACCCACTGGCACGCCGTTCGGGGCACGGTACAGCCTTCGAATGCCCGTTCCACGCCATTTGACGCTTCGCTTCCAGGAATTCACTCCACTGGGAACACCCCCGTTCGGTGCCATGAAAGCCAGGTTCTTCATAGCCTGGGCAACGACCTCATGGAAGGCTGACGCTGAGACTCTTGTGCCAGTTCCCACCTTAGCGTGGATAAAAGCCAGTTGACATTCATTGAGATTCGCGGCCACGAAATCCGCGCATTCCGTGCCCATGTCGTCGCAGATCAGTAATTGCTCGGAAAATGGAAGCTCAACGAGATGTTCAGCTATTACGCGAAAAATGGAACTAGCCGGAAACTTGGTCTCCTGTGATCGTCTCGCCTTGTCGAGTTGCTCACTGGTGCCCTTCTCCGTTGCACATTTGAGTGTATTCGTGGGCCGCTGGATCAAACCGAGCAGTTCGTGCTGCGCATGATGATAGTCGATCTTGTAGAAGTTGCGCCCTTGGTAGACCACCTCACCGCCATCCAAACCGATGAGAACGATATCCTGTTTTTGATTCAGGAATTCCGCCAAGCTTTTGTTAGGGGACTCATCGTCGCCTTCGATGATCACACGGACGGCAGGACCTTCTTGTTTGTTGAACCAAAACCGGTGCTTTGCAGGTTGATAGTAGATCCGAAGCACCACGGGGTCGCCGTCGAGCTCCGGACCCTCTAAGGCAAAGGAACAAGTGTATATCTTGCGATTGTCCTTGGTAGATTCCTGGATGTCACAAGATGAATTCCTGAGATGGCATTTTCTGCCATCCACCAAGGTCAAGCTCACGTCCATCCTCAACATATCTAGGCAGATCGTTCGGGGCACAGGATTCGTCGGAGGCGCGCACGTCGGCATGTAGCGACGAAACAGGGCACTACTCATGACGCGAGAGTTCAAGATCTTCGCCGTGCTTTCAGCCCAAGCCACGAAAGTCTCGAGGTCAAAATTACGACGTTCCTCCTCTGATACCTCCTTTCTCACACGCCCACTGCTCATCCCGACATAGCGTCGACCAGAATCCCTCGAAGTTCCCCTGGCCGACTGGCAAATCTGAACACGGTCTGTCAGCGACGCCGGGATACTGAGCAAGTTGTGACCACGCAGGTCTGCGCCACGCAGTACAGTATCGTAGGGAATTGCGCTGTCGACACTGACGTGCGTGGGCCTGAAGGTCTTGTCGAGATAGCGCGCGAGTCGCTGCGGCGGGACGCCTTGGGAGTGCTCCTCAACGTATTCCTCAGGGAAATTGCCTCTAGAATCGGTCATGAAAACCAAGCCATCCGCAACAACTACGCAGTGGCTTTCAAGCTTAACCTCGTAGAGCGACGCAGTCTGAAGAAATCGTGAGTTGCGCACCGAAGCATATACCCAGAGGGCAGAGCTCTGGGATTGCTGACAAGGTGCATTGAGGTCGGGTCCGAGGATCACCGCATCCTCGGTATTTAGGGTGTCCGTGCATTCGTCAATATAGTCCGCCAACATGAAGTCCTCACCAGCAACGCGGACAAGAACACTTGGAGGTATGATGACTTGGGGCCTCTGCGAGAGATCGGCAGGCCTAAATCGCCTCCGGAATCGCCCGTCGAAATACTCGACTTCCGGCTGTGCGTTCAACAATGTCTCAACCACGCTGCGAAAATGCTGAGGTTCAAGGAGCCCGAAGTTGGTCTCGAATTCCAGATAAGCCTTCCATTCGAGTTCAGGTGAAAACTCTGGTGGGCTTAACAGGATCGCCATACTGCTGCGGTCGGCATTGTCTCGGCGCAGGACCCTTCCAATTTGTTGGACCAGCTTTCGGTCGTTGCGAATTCTGGTGAAAAGCGCAAGGCAGCAGAAACGATGGTCGTCCAAGCCCTCGGTCAATTTGTTCTGGTGCACCCAGACCTCGGCTTTGGCCAGGTGAGGATCCGGGACTTCCTTATGCAAGTATGCGCTTGTTGAGTCTGCGAATTGTTCGTGGATGCCGATGGCTTCTATGCCAGCTCGCCGAAGATGGTTGACTGCTTCCTCAATGTCGCTCGCCCCAGCACAACATACGATCGCACGAGGGCGTTGCGAGGGGAGCCTGCGAGTCCTCTTTGCCTCTTTCCATCTTTTGCCAAACTCACGCGAAAGGCTCGGGATGCTTATCGGTGAGGACAATGTCTCGAAGTTGAGTTCCCGTATGATCTGGCCTGCCACGGCATCCTTGTGAGTGAAATGATGCGTGAACCGCCGGACATCAGTAATGCGGAAGAGCTTAAGATCGTTTCGATAGGGAGTAGCGGTGAGCAAGAGCGTTTTCGTCCTGAGCCCCTTCACCGACTTTCCCCATTCGACCGCGGGTTCATAATGGCCCTCGTCCACAACTACCAAGGAGACGGCTGCGGCAAGATCTCTGTAAGTTTCATAATCGTCCAGGCGAAGAGAATTCAGAGTGGCAAAAGTGCAGACGATTACTTTGGGCTCTCTTGCTTTCACGACACGCTTAGCTGTGGACGGAAACATCGCCACAACATCCCTATCCTCGGGCGTGACATCGACCTTTCGCCAGAAGTCACGCTCGAGGTCCGTGATCATCTGGTTTCGAAGATTCGCCCAAGGGGTGAGAACAAGAGAAGACCCGTCATTTGAAAGCCTCGTCAGACAAGCGATAATGCCGGTCTTTCCTGTCCCCGTGGGCATTCTGATCAAGCAAGGGGAATCCGATTCGTTGAGGCGGGAAATCGCGAACTTAAGAGATTCTCTCTGATGCTCCCAGAGCTTTCCCATGATTGTCTGGTCAATTGAGTCAAACATCGACATCGCTCCCGTTAGCACAACTCAAGATAATCACTCTTTGGGGCATGCCCATTGTCCGACGTCGTCACGAGTTTGTCTTTCCTTGGGTCGGTTCCGGCCGAGGGGGCAACCGGAACATAGCCAATTTGGGGGAGAATCGAGTTGGATCAAACCCGTCGGACCATCGAGGGACGCACCCTATTTTCCACCATGTATGAAGCTCAATGAAAGCCACCATCATCTTCCTTCGGCCTCCAACACGTCGACTTCCCGAAACCGCAGTTCAGTATAGAAGTGATAGGCGACAGGTGACAAGAGAAAAAAACGGGGGAACCGAAGGGGTACGGTACAATTTCCGAGAGGCAGGCGGGGGGCGACGGCCGCGGGAGGGCGGCCGAGTCCTTAGTTTTGAGGGTTGAGTTCTGAGTTGCATTTGAAGTGTGATGTTTGAGGGTTGATGGTTGACATATATGGGGCCTCCGGCGGCTCTTTCAAATCGGCGAAATCTGCGGATGATTCTTGAGTTTTCGCGTTTTTCGCGTCTTTCGCGGTTAAATGAGACTTCGCGAACTTCCCTTCGGCAGGCTCAGGGCAGGCTGTGTTCTTCGTGGTTGATAGGCGAAATCTGTGGATGGGGGGAATCTCAGATTTCAAATCTCAGATTTCAAATTCCCCGTATTCGGGAAATTCAGCCAGGCGTATTCGCCGAAGAGTTCCAGGGCTTTGCGGTCGCGGGCTTGGGCGGCTTCCACCTCCGTGGTGAACGGGCCGAGGAAGTGGCATTTCTTTTTGTGGCTGACCTTGGCGTACCATTTGTCGCCCCGGCGGAAGACGCCGATGAAGTGCGAGGCTTTGCGCCGGACGCGGAGGGGACGGCGGTTGTAGCGGTTTTGCTCGGGGTTGCAGTTGCGCATATTCGCGCGGGAGTTGTTCAGGCCGTTGCCGTTGATGTGGTCGGTGACCTTGCCGGGCGGGGGATTCATGATCATGCGGTGCATCGAGATCGACTTGCCATTGATCACGGTGGCGGCGTAGAAGCGGCCGTGGCTCCCGGTGGCGTGCCAGCGGAACTGGTTGAGCCATTCGTAATCGGCCGCGTCCACCGTGGCGAACTTGCCCTTGGTCAGGGCGATGTACCGCAAGCCATCCTTCCCCGGCGGGGGCTCCCATCGGCTCGGGGGCTGCGGCTTCAGCCGGAAGTTCCGGCAGCTCTCGCTCGGCATGACCTGCTTCATCTCGCCGGGGGCGTCGGGATGATTGATGCACGTCCGCGTCGCCGGCCAGCAGATGGTCAGGTTCTTGAGCCACAGCGTTGGCTCGCACCCGCTGTAGATGCAGTTGATGCACTTGCCTGTCGCCATACGTCGCTCCTTTCCAGGGCACAACCTCAATGTAGGGGGCGTATGGTGAATTGTCAATATATTTTCTGATTTTTTTGAAGACAGGCGAGGGGGGGGGCCGGGAGCGGGGGGATTTGAGATCGCGGGGTCGGCCGGGCGGCGGGGATTCGGCATGTCACATCGAACAGATCATGAGACGGTGCGTATCTAATAGTGAATGGAGTGAGCGGTACGGCAGGCAGCCGCACGGAGGCACACGGGTACAATCAAGACGGCAACGCGTTATCTTCCTTTCTAACTCCCCGGCGCCACTAACCCATGGCCCGGGGTGCAGGGCGAGGCGTTCGTGTTTCACGGCCGGGCCGGAGGATTTTGCAGGTCGCGGTCCAGGGCGGCGCCGTCGAAGGGGACGACGATGATCTTGCTGCCGTGGGCGTCGTTGCCTTGTTCCTCGCGCTTGGACACGTCAAGGACGGCGAAGGTAAAGTGTGTCACGTGGCCGTTCTCGATGACTACGCCCGGTCGCTCCATGAGGGCCCAGTGGTTCACGGTGCCGTCGGTGTAGCGCACGAAATCTACCGTCGGATCGTAGGCGATTCCGCGGTTCGTCCAGTTGTGAATGCCGTCGGGTGACGTCAGGTGATAGGCTTTGCGGGCGCTCCAGCAGTTGACCACAATATGATAGAGCCCGCCGCTGTACCAGATCGCGGGATCTTCGAGATTGCGCGTCGGCAGATCGGGCAGGCCGGGATAGATGCTGGGGCCCTGGAGCTTGTAGGGTCCCAGGATGCCGGCGTCGCTGATCCAGATGGCTCCCGACCGCGGCACGATCTCGAACTTGCCGTCGGGCCGGACCAGGACCGCCACATTCGACATCCGGGCATCCCGCGGATTGAAACCGTTCGGATCGACCTGGATCGCGCCGAGGTGTTCCCACGGCCCATCAAGTGACTTGGACACGAACACGTCGCCCGGCCGGGTCTCGCTGACCACCACCGCGTAGCGCCCATCCGGCAGCACCAGTGCCGTGACGTTATGCCCCTTGCCGCCCTGACTGTCCGGCCAGCAGAGTCCTTTGTCGACGTAGGGTCCGACGATGTTGTCGCTGACGGCATGCACGGCCAGTGATTGGCCCCACGCGCTGTGGCCTTTCGCCTGGTCCCACCGGCTGGCGAACAGGTGGAACTTTCCATCCGGGCTCTTGAGGATCTGGCCATCCCAGTAGCACCACTGCTTCATGGTGACATCTTCCAACCCGTTTTTCACATCCCGCGCCCCGACGGCTTCCGCTCCCCACACGTCTTTGGTCAGCGGCGCCCGCAGCGGCATCGGCAGAAAGTAGTCGATCAGCGTCTTGTGCTCGCGCACCGCCTTGCCGGCGGTGGCCGCGTTGGGCTCCTGTGCCAGACCGCTCGAAACGACCGCCAGACAGACCAGGGCGACGAAACGAACCGTACACCCGCGAGAACGAAATCTTGTCATACGAGATCTCCTATTGAATGGCACACCTGCCGGTCCTCTTTTAGCAGGCCGGCCCGTCCGAGTCAAGCCACCCCCGCAGGATCCGGATGCTCCGTGTCGGCACGCGTTTTCGTGTCGCCTGCGGCGTCCTCTCGCCTTTCTCAGGCTTGACAATTCTGTCGCGACAGGTCATAATCAATAAACTGCCCGGGTAGGCGGATGTCCCATCCGGAGGGTCGCTGCGCGGAAAAAAGGCATGTCTTAAGGAGGTAGGGCGGTGAAGTCGAAGCATATCGCATTTCTGTCATTCGTCGTTCTGGGTGCGGTTCTCTCTCTGACAGGTCTAAACCACTGGATGGGCGCGCTGTTGGCCACGGCAGAGGCCAGGGCTGTGCCCGCGGTGGGGGTCGATGCGGCCGGGTACCGCGATGCGGTGGACGCGGGGGACTTCTACCGGGTCGAGGGCCGCAAAGTCCGGCTGCTGCGTTCGCTCACGAAAGTCGGCGTGCGCCACGCCGACGGTCAGGGAGAAGGCGTCCGAAAGAGCCTCGAGAGCCGCGGGACAATTCGACCCCTGACGGTGGAGCGGGAACTGCCCGGGGAGCACCTGCTGGTCTTGCGGACGCAGAGCGTAGCGACCCTGGGACAGTTATGCGACACGATGAACGAGCTGCGTCAGCACGCGAATGTCATGGACGTGGTGCCGGTGTTCATCCATGGCGAGAGCGGGCTGGAGGTGATCCCGACCGGACAATTTGTCGTCCAGCTCGCGCCCCTGTACACCGTGTGGGATCTGGAGGCGATCAACGCGCTCCAGGGCGTCACCATTGTTCGGCCCTTGGGAGGGACGACGGATCAGTTCGTGCTGTCGATGCCCGGCGCGACGTGCGAAGAATTACTCGCGGCCGTCGAACTCTATAACGAGAATCCGGCCCTGGCGTGGGCTTCCCCCAACTTCTTGTGCCAGGTCGCGCGCTACGTCATGCCGAACGATATCCTCTTTCGCAGTCAATGGTCCCTGAACAATACGCAGCAGGCGGGGGGCAAGCACGGCGCGGATGTGGACGCGGCCCTGGCGTGGACGGTCACCACGGGAAACAGCCGGATCGTCATTGCCACGATCGACGATGGCCTGGACCTGATGCACAACGACCTCAGGGACAACGTCTGGGGCAACAGTGGCGAGATCCCCGGCGACGGCCTGGACAACGATCGCAACGGCTACGTGGATGACGTCCACGGGTGGAATTTCTTCCGCGATGGCAACGATCCGAATCATGGCGCGTCCGATTTTCATGGGACGCTGGTGGCCGGGGTCGCGGCGGCCAAAGGCAACAACAACATCGGCGTGACAGGGATGGCATACGGGTGCCGGGTGATGCCGGTGAAGTACGCCGAAGCGGACGGGCTCGTCTATGCCGCCAACGTGGCGGAGGCGATTCGGTACGCCGCCGGTTTCACGAGGAACGGCCTCGATCAGTGGCGCGGGGCGGACGTCATCAACATCAGCGGCGGGTTCAGCGAGTTCGCGGACATCGCCTCGGCGCTGCACGATGCGGCCGTGAACGGGCGCAACGGCAAAGGCTGCCCCATCTTCTGTGCCGCCGGCAACAGCGGCAGCGGCTGGATCGGGCCGTTCGCCATCGGTTTCGGGGGCGGGTCGTGGAAGGATGTCACGCTGCGATGGGAATATCGGAAAGATGCTTCCGGTTCCGCCGGGGAGGACACCGTATGGCTGGATACCGTGACGTTCCCCAACGGGTGGGTGGAGAACTTCGAAAAGGGTTTGCCCTACGACTGGTCCACCGGTGGCTCGGATGCCTGGGCCGGCTGGAAGACCGTCCAGGAGGGAGTCGCCGGTAATCATGCCATGCATGGATATGATGGCGGAAACAAGGCCCTCCGGGCGGGAGCCATCGGCGACAACGGGTATTCCTACGTGGAGATGACCACGAGTTTCAAGGTGCCGGCGAAAGGCGGGACGCTGACGTTCTGGGTCTGGTCCTCGTCGGAGCAGGGGAATTGGCCGACCAAGCAAGGGGATGGGCTGGAACTGGTCATTACGGTCAACAAGCAGGAGGCCCGTTTCTTCACGGGCGAGTACCTCATTTCCGGCGTTCCCGAGGTTCAGCCGGCCATTGCCTATCCCGCGTCCAGCCCCGACACGATCGCGGTGGGGTCCAGCACGAACTTCGACTATCGCGGCGACCACAGCTGCTACGGCCCGGCTTTGGATTTCCTCGCTCCGGGAGGCGGCGGTTCGCTGAATATCTGGACGACCGCCCGCACGGGCACGGGCGACACCAATCAGGATGGGTTTGCCGATGGCGATTACGACGTGTGGGGGGGAACTTCCCTGGCGTCGCCTCTGGCGGCCGGCGTGGCGGCGCTGATGCTGTCGGCGGAGCCCAATCTGAGCTCGGCGCAGATTCGTGAGATCATGCGCACGACGGCCGAGAAGGTGGGACCCCTGGCCTACACGGACGGGCGCAACGATTACTATGGCTACGGACGCATCAATGCCTACAAAGCACTGAACGAGATTCCCTTCTATACCGTGGCCGGCGATGCCTACGAACGGGACAATGATGCCTCCGGCGCCAAAATCATCAGCGCCGGCGCGACCCAGAACCGGTCCATCCTCCCGCTGGGCGATGTCGACTGGGCGAAGTTCACGCTCACGCAAGTCAGTGCCGTGACCATCGCTACGGACGGTCCCAGTGGCAGTACCCGCATGTGGCTCTATGGCCCGGACAGCTCCACGAGGCTGCTGCCGTTTCCGCCCAACCTCAACGAGGGAACGAACGGTGTCGGCTGGGCCAAAATTGAGCATGCGTCGGACAACCCCCTGCAGCCTGCGACCTACTATGTCAAGATTCAAGCCTCAGGGCACAGCACGACGATCGCGGATTATTCGCTGTCGTTGACGGTGACGCCGATCCCGGACGCCCCGCAATGGCCCTCGATTGTCGGCACCTGGATCCTGTACTTCCCCGGGAGCCCCCATCCGAATGCCCTCGTCTTTGCGGCGGATGGCACCTTCGTTTCTTATGCCGACAACGACTTCACCAGCCATACATCGCAGGGGACCTGGATTCAATTCGGGCAGTTGGTCAGTTGGACCTACGATGTCGCCAATCGCGCCGCGTACCTGGGAGCGCTCATCTCGGAGAACGAGATGGGCGGGACCAGGTCAGGAGGGACATGGAGTGCCATCAGGTCGAAGTGACGGGGAATTGGAGGGTATCGGCCTCTTGCCCCCGGACACGGCAGTGCGTCTAACTCCCCGACGCCACTCACCCATGGGCCGGGGCGTCGACCGCGCCGCCTTTCGTCGTGTCAGGGGTGTTCGACAAGCCAGCGTTTGGCGGGGTCGTAGCCCGAGCGGGCGGCTTTTTCGTACCACTCTTTCGCCTTGACTCGGTCCCTCTCGACGCCGAGGCCGTTCTGGTACATCGTGCCGAGATTGCCCATGGCGCCGCTGTTTCCCGCCGCGGCGGCCTGCTCGAACCACTTCCTCGCCTGCGCGTAGTCCCGCGCCACGCCGAAACCGTTCAGGTAGAGCACGCCGATGTTGCACAAGGCGAAGCCGTTCCCTCCCTCGGCGGCTTTGAGGTACCAGCGCATCGCCTCGGCATAATCCTGTTCGACGCCGAAGCCATTCTGGTACATCCACCCCAGGTTCCCCAGCGCCCCGACCGTCCCGCCTGCGGCGGCTTTGCGATACCATGTCACGGCCTCCGCGTAGTTCCTCTCGACGCCGGACTCGCCGCGCTCGTAGAGCCGGCCGATGCGGTTCATCGCGATCAGGTTGCCCTCGTCGGCCGCCTTGCGGTACCACGCCAACGCCTGTTGCCAGTCCTTGTCCACGCCGTAGCCGTGCTGGTACAGCCAGCCGATGTTGACGTACGCCTGCACGTAGCCGCCGTCCGCGGACCGGCGGTACCACTGCAGCGCCTTCTGGTAGTTCTGCTCCACGCCCCAGCCGTTCTCGTACAGCCACCCCAGCCCATTCAGCGCCAGGGCGTCACCGCGCTTGGCCGCCCGGTGATACTTGCTCAGCGCCTCCGGGTAGCGTCCCTGCGCCACGGCCGCGTCGGCTTCCGCCACCAGCCGGGTTATGTCCGCGGTGGTCGGGCTCGTGACAGACTGCGGCTGTCCACAGCCGGCGGCGAGAACGCCCAACGCAACTATTGCGATTGCCGGGATCGTGTATTTTCTGCTCATGCCGGAATCTCCTTCAACACGCGGGACGTGATATCCATCTCGGTCGGACCGTCACCACCTGGTCAGCGTCCTTTCCGCTGATTGCCCTGGTTCTTGTTCTGCTGTTCCTGTTGCCGGGCCCGTTGCTCGGCTTCCCTTTGCTGGCGGGCGCGGTCTTCCGCGTCGCGCTGCTGCCGCGCTTTCTGTTCGGTCTCCTGTTGCCGGGCTCGTTGTTCCGCTTCTTGCTGCTGTTGTTTCGCCCGCTGCTCGGCGGCTCGTTGTTCCGCTTCCCGTTGCTGGCGGGCACGTTCCTCCGTCTCACGCTGCTGTCTGGCCCGTTGCTCTGCTTCCTGCTGTCTGGCCCGCTGCTCCGCCTCACGCTGTTTGGCTTCCTGCTGTTGGCGGGCTCGCTCCGCGGCAGCTTGCTGCTCTTTAGCGCGCTGTGCCGCCTCCTGCTGCTGGCGGGCCTGTTCCGCCGCCTCCTTGCGTCGGGCCTCGTCGGCGGCAGCCTGCTGTTGTCTGCTTCTCTCGGCGGCTTCCTGCTGCTGTCGCGCACGCTCCGTCGCCTCTTTCTGTCGCGTCTGTTCCGCCACGGCCTGTCGTCTGGCCTGTTCCGCCGCCTCCGCCTGTTTGGCCTGCTCGGCGGCTTGCTGCTGCCTGGCCTTCTCCGCAGCCTGTTGCCTGGTCCGTTGCTCAGCCTCCTGCTGCTGTTTGGCCCGCTGCTCCGCCTCACGCTGTCGCACTTCCTGCTGTTGGCGGGCCCGCTCCGCGGCAACCTGCTGTTCTTTGGCTCGTTGTGCGGCGTCCTGCTCCGCTTTGAGTTTCCGGGCGGATTCCTGGGCAGCGCGATCGTCCGCCTCACGCTTGGCCCGCTGCGCCTGCTCCGACCTGGCTTTCGCCTCGGCGTCCTGCCTGGCCCGTGCCACGGCTTCCTGCTCGGATTTCAGGCGTTCGGCTTCCTGCTGTTGCTTCAGACGTTCGGCGGCGGCCCGCTGTTCTCCGTTTCGTCGCGTGGTCTCCTGTTGTTGCCGCGCTTGTTCCGCGGTGGTCGCTTGTTCCTGCCTGGCTCTCGCTCCGACGTCCTGCGATGATCTGTCCGTCACGCGGGGGGTGTCGGGCGTCACTTTGACCTGAGTCCTGATCGCCGTCCGTTTCTCGGCTTCCACCCGGGTGCGTTCACCCACGCCGAGTTTGGGTCGCTCGACGGTGGACGGACGCGCCGGCTCGGCGTCTTTCCTCTGCTCGGCAGGTCGCTCGATAGTCTCTTGCCGCCGTTCGACCTGGTCGGCCGGCACAGGGGCCGGTCGGACGCGATCATCCACCACCGTGGGCCTTCGGGCGACTTCGGTCGGACGCGCTCTGACCGGCGCCGCGGCTTCTTCCGTAATCCGGCGGTTCTCGGCGTACTCGTGCAGCTTCCTCCCCTCGGCGAGGATCTGGTCCCGGCGTTCGGCGCTGACCACTCGGAACTTTGGCGGGACCGGCGTTCCTCTGACGGCGGGGGCCTCCGATGCCAGAGGCGCCGCCAGCGGTGCCGGCTGCCTCATGTCACGTGCCACCGCCGGGGCAGGCTGGTACACGTGCCGCGGGCGGGCTTCCTCGTGATTCGTGCGGTATTCGTAAGCCGTGCGGAGACGCCGTTCCCATGCGCGGTCCTCACGCATCTGCACGGAGCGGTAATGTGCATAGAGAGGATCGTGCCATCCGGAGGTCGGGTCTCCCTGGCGTTCATACCAGGGATGGAGCCGCAAAGCGGTCCGACGCTGCATATCGAAGTAGTCGCCGAAATAGTAGCGACGGTGTACGGGGCTCACAAACAGGCATTCCGGCAGACGTGTCGTGGCAATGACAATCGACGGTCGGAAGGGGCGGTGGCCGCCGACGGGGAACCAGACCGGCGCGAACATCACGCCGCGTTGCTCCATCGGATAGTCCCAATAGCCGCCGACGAACACGTAGCCGCGCGGGGTGTGCACATAATGCGGCGGCACCCACACCCGGTCCGGGCGGGGCGTCATCCAGTACCCGCGCTGCCAGACGTACTGGCTGCCCACGAATACGCAATGTCCCGGTACCCAGATCGAGTCCCAGTTGTGGGGCAGCGTCCAGGGATCGGAGTCCCGGTACGACACGGGCGGCGCCAGGACGATGTACTGTAGCGGCCGGTCGGATGTTGCCCAGAAACCGTTCACCCACCACCAGCCGGCGGGCGCACGATGCCAATAGCCCGGCACCCAGCGGCACCCCCACGGCGCCACGCGCCACATGCCGCACTGCCAGATGTGCCCGTGCCGGTCGCCGTCCCAATGCCAGTAGCCCGGGATCCAGACGACGCTCTGTCCCGTCGCGGCGACAGGCTGCTCGTCGGGCGGATATTCTTCGATCGGTGCCGGAGGTTCCTGGGGGGCGAGGGCCAGCTCGGTGGTGTCCTCATACGCGGCGGGCTCGCCAAAGGCCTCGTGCAGCGGCCCCTGCAGCAGAACTTCCGGCTCCTCCTGCGCTACGATGGTATTGTCTGCGACTTGTTGCTCCGCGGCCGACGCGGCGGCCACGTCGTACGCCGGCGTCAGTGCGGCAGGCGGGGTGGTGCTATCGGGAGTCTCTGTTTCCTCGTTGACGGGCACGTCGAGATTCCAAAGAGCCTGGGACACATCCGCCAACGCGAGGGGAGTGGGCGGCGGCAATGCCTCCGACACAACGCCATTACTGTCCGGCGTAGCGCTCTCCGCCGTCAGCAGTGGGGGTGCAGGCAGATCATTAGGTGCGTCGACCGCGACGGGGATCACCTCGTCCGTTGCGGCGTCAGCCTGCGCCGCCACAGGTTGCGGCTGACGCTTGTCCGCCCAGTGAAGGTAATGGGGCATGACGAGGAGCGTGGTGACGAAAACGATGGCGTTCGTGGCCAGGCAGAGGGCGAGGAATGTCCAGGGCTTGTGCCAGAGCGAAGGTGCCGGATTCGCATCGATCTTTGGGGCTCTCTGATCTGCCATATGGACCTCCACTTCTACGGATTTTCGCCCATTTGTCGCGGCCAGTCAAGGATATCCGGCCTGCGTGCCATTCTTGTCAGACATCGTCCGTGCCTTATCCTTCTATCCCCATAAGGCAGGCGGGAGTGGGAAAGTAACGCACAGCAGGGAAACGAGGCCGCGCTTCCGCGATCCCCCCTGCGCGACGAGAGGGAATCGAATTCCCTGTCAGCCCATTGACAGAAAGCCGCTGCGGAGGGGAGAATTGGAGCGCATGGCGGTGCACCGGTTCTGATCGGTTCAGAACGGGCAGACAATGGTTTGAGGAGTACCGACATGAGAAGCACCACACTTTGTCTACTGGCACTGGCTGGCGGGGCGACCTTCTTCGGCGACAGGACGTTGGCCCAGAATCCCCTCATCATGGATCAATTCACGGCCGATCCGACGGCGCGGGTGTTTGAAGGCAAGATCTATGTCTATCCTTCGCACGACATCAATGTTCCGGGCAAAGGCCGACGCGGGTGGTTCGTCATGGAGGACTACCACGTCTTCTCCTCCGAGAACCTCGTCGATTGGACGGATCACGGCGTCATACTCGACCAGACCAGGGTGCCTTGGCTGAAGGGACGCCTTCCCTATAGTATGTGGGCGCCGGATTGCGTCTTCAAGAACGGGGAGTATTACTTCTACTATCCGACCGGAGGCGGAATCGGCGTCGCCGTGGCGGACAAACCGTACGGCCCGTTTGTCCCCGAGCCCAATGCCATAGCGGGCGTGCGCGGCATCGATCCGGGAGTGCTCATCGACGATGATGGCAGCGCCTATTTGTTCTGGGGCGGCATTTCGATGGCCAAGCTGAAGGACAACATGCTGGAATTGGATTCGAAGCCGCAGCAGGTTCAGAACCTGCCCAGGGACGGCGGACTCATCGAGGGTCCCTTCCCGTTCAAGCGGAACGGGGTCTATTACCTGACGTATCCACATTCGCTCAAAGGAAAAACGGAGAGACTGGAGTACTCGACCGCGAGCAGTCCCCTGGGACCCTATGAGTGGAAAGGCGTAATTATGGACCAGTCCGCCTCCGGCTGCTGGACGAATCATCAGTCCATCGTCCAGTACCAGGGGCAGTGGTATTTGTTCTATCACGATAAGGACCTGTCCCCCGAGTTCGACAAGAACCGTTCGATCCACGCCGATTATCTGTCCTTCAACGAAGACGGGACGATCCAGAAGGTTATTCCGACCCTGCGCGGCGTCGGGATTGTGGACGCCAGAAAGAAGGTGCAGATCGACCGATTCAGCGCCAAGAACGGCGACAGTGTCACGACCTCGTTCCTCAACGACAAGAAGAGGGCCGACGGGTGGAAGATCGCCTTCAGCGAGAAGGGCGATTGGGTCCAGTTCAACAAGGTGGATTTCGGCAAGGGCGACCTGAAGGCCGTGAACGTCCAGGCCCTTTCGTCGACCGGTGGCACGGTCGAAATCCGCCTCGACAAAGCCGATGCTCCCGTGCTGGCACGTGTGGAAATTCCGAAAAGCTCCGACTGGACTACGATCAAGGCCAGGCTGGTCGGCACGGCTGCCGGCGTGCACGATCTCATTGTCACGCTCCCGGACCAGGGCAACGTCGAGCTGGATTGGGTGAGCTTCGAATAAGCCGGGAGCCCGCTCGTCCTATTGGTTCTCCCAGCCGCCCAGCGGCGGGACATCGAGCGGCCAGGCCAGACGGAGGTTGCCGCCGGGGCCGAGTCGGCTTTCAGGCAGATCGTTGACGCGTCGGCTCCGGCGGAGCTGGTCCGCCACCGTGATCTTCTCCACGTGCCCGTCCAAGAGGGCGACAAAGGAGTGGCCGGTGTTCAGATCGCCTCCGCGGGGCCGATGACAGGTGGCAAAGGCGTCGCCGGCATAGGCGTCAGGTACTCGCTCTATCTCCAGGTTGCGCGCGTGTCCTCCACTCACGGCCCGACTGCGGATGCCATAAGAGGACTTGATATTCAAGGCCGACAGATAGAGTGTGCCGGCCTGAGTGAGCGCCGGGTACCGGGCGTCGGCGCTCTCGAAGGGAAAGCTATCGTCCGCTCCGGACCAGAAGCCGCTGAGATTGTACGGTGCCGCCCAGTCCAAGGTGCCATTGACCTGGAGTCCCTGCGCGTTGACTGTCCAGGAGTTCTCCTCGCCGAAGACGAACACCTCGGCCGGGCTGCGTGCCACGTGTGTGTTCCTGCTCACGTCTCTGACGCGGACGGTTTTCGGATTCACCTCGGCTGCCGATGCTTCCGCCGTGGAGCCGCCGCCGGTCCAGATCGTCCGGCACAGGTTGGAGTTCATCGTATACGTGTATTGCGGGAGCACCGGGATATCATCCCTATGGTTGACGACGCCCGTCGAGCCGGAGGCCGTGACAATCACGGACCGATTGCGGCAGCCCCGCTGCGCGTTGGCGCGACCCCCGGTCTTGCACCGCAGGATCTTCGGGTTGCCCAGGTAAGGTACCAGCGAACCTTGCAGCTCCTTGTTCTCGCCCAGGAAGGGGCTCCCCGGACCGATGCGGGCGTCGTGCCAGCGGCAGCCCGCCAGATACGTGGCGGAGTAGTCCGGGCCGAAGGATTTGGGGGAATGGTACAGCCAGTAGGGGTTGGGAAACTGATTGTCGTGGCTGCCGGAGTAGGTCGTGAGGATCGCGGCCATCTGCCGCAGGTTCGACCGGCACCCGGCCTCGGTGGCGTGCTCTCGCGCCAGTCTGGCGACGGGCAGAACCAGCGCCATCAACAGCGCGATGATCCCGATGACCACCAGCAGTTCGATCAGCGTGAAAGCTCTGTTCGCACGCATGTCCATCCTCTCCGCCGCTCCGCTCGTTCTCATTGATTCTCCCAGCCGCCCAGGGGTGGAACGTCGAGGGGCCAGGCCAGGTGCAGATTGCCGCCCGGGCCGAGGCGACTCGGGGGCAGGCCCTGGATCTGCCGGCTCTTGCGCAGCTGGTCCTGCACGGTAATCTCCCGGACATGGCCGTCCAGCATAGCGAGGTAGGAGCGGCCGGCGTTCAAATCGCCCCCGGGCGGACGATGGTAGGTCGCGAAGGCGTCGCCGATGCCGGTCTTCTTCGCGTAGTGGCGGTCCCGATCGACACAGTACACATAGGAGGGCGCAATATCCAAGGCTCCCAAGGTGAGGGTGCCGGTGACCTCATGGGCCATGATATAGTCGTCCGTGGTGTCGGGGAAAGCCTCCAGACGCCCCGACCAATCGCCGCTGAGACTGTAGGGCATGCCGACCGCCCAGGAATTCTCCTCGCCGAAGACAAAGACTTCGGAAGGACTACGTGCCACCTGTGCTTCCTTGCGGACCTGTCTTTCCCGGGCCGTTTTCGGATTCAACGCAAAGTCCTGTGCTCCCCCGAGCAGGCTGCCGGTCTTGAAGGTTCGGTACAGATTGCCGTTCATCGTATACGTGTACTGCGGGATCACAGGGAGGTTCTGGTCATGCGGCAGGCTTGAGCCAATGATTGTGGTCGCCTGACCGCCCGCGCGCTGCTCGGTGTGGAAGTAGGTGACAAGGGGGGACGAATTGTGGCAGCCCTGTTCCCGGTTGACGCGGGCCCCGGTCTTGCAGAGGAGGATTTTCGGATTGCCCAGATAAGGTATGAGAGCGCCCTGGAGGTCCTTCCGTCCGGAGAGCAAGGGACTGGCCGGACCGATTCGGGCGTCATGCCAGCGGCATCCCATCCGGTAAGTCACCGGGTAGTTCGGGTCCAGGGATTTGTCGGAGTGGTAAAGATAGGAAGGATCGGGAAATCCGCCGTCATAGTTGTTGCAGTAGGTTCTGAGGATCGCGGCCATCTGGCGCAGGTTCGACCTGCACGTGGCCTCAGCGGCGTGCTCCCGTGCGAGTTTGGCGACGGGCAGGCCCAGCGCCATCAGCGCGGCGATGATGGCGATGACCACGATCAGTTCCACGAGGGTGAAGGCGGTCTTCATTTTCGTGAGCTCCTCATTCTGTCGGCGGGCTGGTAGATGGGTGTTTGTCCCCGCTTGTTGGGTTGTGTCTGCTCTTTCAGGATCGCCTGTCCCTCGGGGCTGTCGGCGCGGACCCACTGCTTGTCCTTTACGCGGCGAATCAGGTGTCCCTGTACCCACTTCCCGAAGTCGCTCGTATCGGCTGCGGCGCATCTCTCGTCGGCGTCGGGGTCCGGCCGTTCCAGGAAACCCACGAACAACTGTGCCTCGTTCGGATCCATGACGTAGCTGTAGACATGCGCCCGAAACCCGGCGGGCTCGCCGTGCGGGGCCGTCCCCGAGGGGGCCGGGATGGGACCGGTCTTCCTGGCGCTGTCCTGGAATAGCTTGCCGGTGTGGATGTCGCAGAACCAGGCGGTCCGGCTGGGCCCGGGCGAAACGCGCGAGCTGGGCCATAGTATCCAGGCTAACACCAGTACGAGCACGACCACTGATAGCGCCGCGGCGCCCGCGATCAGATGGGGATGAGCGTTGAGCCACTCCCGGCGACTTCCGCCGGCCGCCCGGCCCCGCAGGTGCTCCAGATGATGTTGGATCTCATACTTCAGCCAGCCGGGAATCATGCGTCCTCTCCATTCACTGCGTCGTTTCGTTACTGTCCTGAACGGGCCGGCTGCCCACCAGGACGCGCACCAGGTAATCCAGATCGGTGTTTCCCCGGGACGCCCCCACCTCGTCGGCGAGCGTGCCCTTGATCAAGGCCACCGTGCGCGGGTCTTTCCAGCGGACCATCTCGCCGTGGCCGTCCGCGAAGGTCATGTTGCAGCCGTCACCGTGGCGGTTCGTGAGGCCGGCCAGGCCCTGAATGTCCGGCGGGCGCCAGAGCCAGCACTTGCGCTGGGAGTCGCGCAGCACCGGCCAGAACATCGAGTCATTCGCTTCGATGTCCGCGAAGACCAGAGTATCGGTCACGCGCGTGATCTTGTGAAAACGCTCGTACGGCGTCACTCCGTCCCGGAAGGAACCGCCCACGGTGTTCGATAGTCCGTAGGAGGGAGAACGTTGGAAGCGGTACCGAACCTGCTTGGCCGCCGCCCGGCAGAGAAAAATATCGTTCGCGTCCGCATAGCGCTTGAGCCGATCCAACGACGAGCACAACTCGTCATTGTTGTTCGTGCTATAAAGCGTCCAAGTCAGGTACAACTGCCGCTGATTCGCCAGACAGTGCGTCTGCTCGCTCTTTTTCATCGCCTTGTTGAAGGAGGGGAGCAGCACGGAGAAGAGCAGGCAAATGATGGAAACGACGACCAGCATTTCGGTCAGGGTGAATCCCTGCGCCGCCGGCCCGTCCGGCTGGCCTGCCTTCTGCTCTTTCGCTCTACTTTCCGCAGGGGCAACACGAAGAGGAAGGATGCACCTCGGCTCTCCTGGGACGTATCCCACCGTCATTATGTCTCGTCCTCTCATTCATATCTCTATCCGCCGATCTTCGTACGGGCGCCGCGCTTCAGCCCGGGCGCGAAGACATCATCCCTATACTACTCGCGTCGAGATCAGAGAGTCAAGAAGATATGGCGGACGAGTCAGGGCCCGTTCCAGACGCCGAGGTGATTGAGCGTGAGGGTGCCGGCGGGGTGGCCGTCTTTGGTCGAGCCGGCGGCGGTGACGGTGATCGTGTATTGCGGGGCGGCTGTGGTCGTGCCGGCGTTGGTCGTCGTCAGGGCACTGGTCGCGTAGCAGGCCAGCTCGAAGTACTTCCCGTCGAGGTCACCGGCCGTCAATCCGATCTTCTCGAAATCGGCGGCCGTCGTGCAGGGGCCCAGGACACTGGCGGTCTTGTCGCCTTCGTTCTCGGACCAGTAGTTACGCAGCGCCGTCGCGATCGTGCCGGCGGCGGCCTTGGCCTCGGCCCACTTGGCGGCCCGAATGCGTCCCATCAGGATCGGGGACAGAACCGCCGCCAGGATGGCCACGATGAGGACGACCACCATCAACTCGATGATCGTGAAAGCCTTCTGTTTCTTCATCCTTCGTCCCCAGGAAGTCACCGGGATGCGCCCGGCTTGTTATACCCAGTGTACCGACCTTCTTAATTATCGGTTGTGCCCAGGGATTTCCTGTAGGGTCATTTCCTGCCGGCCGGCCGTATCGGGCCGGCGGCCATGCCGGGTGGATTCGTACGGCGGAAAAAGAGATGGGCCTGCACGATTCGGTGCAGGCCCATCGGGGAAAACGAAAACTACCACCTACTCAACTCACGGCGTCGCGATCGAGAAATTATCGAACGCGGCATAGCCGGCGTTGGGGGCGTAGGTGCACTGCATCAGGCCCACCTGCAGCGTAGCCGGCAGTTCCGGACGGCTGATGACCAGGGGCGTCTGCGTGCCGTCGTAGATGCCGACGAAGGTCTCCACGGTCAGCGGGAGGAAAGTCACACCATCGGCGCTGATCCGGAAGTAGAAATCGCTGCCCTTGCGCTCGAGCTGGAGGTACGGATACTGAGCGGCCAGAGCGAACGTATCGGCCCCGGTCCAGGTGCCGGCGGGCTGGGCCAACTCTTTGCGATCGCCCGCGATGGTGTTGCGCACGATGAAGGCCGTCCACGTCGGGAAGTAGTTCACGGACACCCAGTTCTCGGCCACGGCGCCGTTCGGATCACGGGCCAGAATACCGCCGTCGTTGTGCTCCACGATGGAGGCCAGCGTGCCGGCGAAGTCCGTCACTTTCACGGTCGCGGTGAAATCGCCCTTGATCAGCCTATAGATCATCGGGCCGGGTCCCGGTCCCCACTGTGCGTTCGGCTCTGCGGCGAAATACAGAGCGCCGGGACGACTGGTCGCCGCATCGAGAGCGGTGATCTCGTTCGCATTGAGGATACCGTCGAAGGTGCCCGCGCCCTCGGTGAGGTAGTTGCGGGCCACGTCGAACGTCTCGACGGAGCTGGCGCCGGCGACTTCGCCGCCGATCAGCTTCACGTTGTCGATGTAGTAGTTGCCGGGCGTGGTCACGTTGCCCATGTTGGTGGAGAACACCAACTGCATCCAGGTGGCGCCGGTGGCATCATACTTGCTGAGGTCCCACGTGAGCGTCCGCGTCTGGGTGCCCCAGTTGATGGGGTCCCAACCGCCCGGATAGGCCGCGTTCACCGCATCGCTCGGGCCGCTCTGCTGCCAGCCCGACTTGCCGTCGCTGTTGATGGCCATGAGACTGAACTGAATCCACATGTCGCTGCCGACCCACTCCTCGGCGACCCACGTCACATCCACGGACAGGGTCTTGTACTGCGCGAGATCGATCGGGGCGGGGCAGTTATACCGCAGGGCCCAGGAGAAGCCGGTGACCGGCGTGATGACCAGGCTGCTCTTGCCCGAGGTGACGCCGGTGGTGCCGGTGGAGAGGACCGACTTGGCTTCCCAGGTGTTGTCCCAGGCGCCGAGACCGTCTTCGAAATCGCCGATCATGCTGGTGACGAGCGTCTTGGCCGACTGGTAGACCAGGACGATGTCGTTACCCGTGCCGCCGACGTAGGTCAGCGTATACGTGCAGGTGCGGCCGGCGGCGCTGAGGACCACTTCGGCGCCCTCGGCGGCCGGATTGCCGTTGACCGTGTCGAACGCGCCGATCACGGCGTTGGCGCTGGTGGTGTTCACCAGCAGGATGTCACGAATGGGCGGGGCCTCGATGGCCTCAACGAGGAGGGCCGAGGTCGTCTGATCGCCCAGGGCGTCGATCTTGGCCACGTCGGTCAGGTTGATCGGACTGACGCCGTTGGCGGCGATCTTGAACTCGACCGTGCCGGCGGCGCCCGCGCGATCCGAGACGATCAGGTCGGACATCTCGATCACAGGAGCGGTGCCGACGACGGTGAACGTTCCAGAGCCTTCCCGGCTGCCCACGCCCAGATCGCCACGATCTCCGCCGGTGAACGTAATGGTTCCGGCGGATATGGTGTAATGGCCGTTCCCGCCGACCTTGTCACCGACAGCGAGCCGTTCATTGGGGACCACGACACGCCCGCCGGTTTGGATGACCGTGCCGACGCCGCTGACACCGAACCGCATCCAGCCGGCGCCGGTCAGTTCGGCACCATCCTGGATGAGCAGCGTCGCGCCGCCGTCCAGGGTCATTCTCTGAGCCGCACCCCAGTCGCCCGTCGGGGTGTTCAGCGTACAGACCGTGTTGGGGCCTGCGATATCCGCTTGCACCGCCCCGGTGGGGACCCCGGCGCTCCAGAGGTTGGGATCGTTCCAGTTGCCCACGCCCGTGAAGGTCGTGGCAGCGGACGCAATCCCGCATGCAACACATAGACATCCAATGATAACACTGACTTCTCTTCTCATCTTGTTTCTCCTATCCTTTTACGATACTCGAACTAAGACAGTAAGACAGACTGACGCAATCGTGGTTATCAAGAACACTCCGGCCCGGTCCTCCAAGTCACCAAAATACGCAAAATGATACACAACCGATAGAGTGATATTCCCATTGTAGCGAACCGAAACCCTGGAGGGAAGGGAATTCTTCGGGCTGACTCTCTGGATCGGCTGGGAGCGACGGGGATGAGATGGATTATCGGCTGTTGTCTGGGTTCTGGCCCAGGCATTGCAGGCACGGATGTGCATAGGTATTTGAAGCGGCGTGGGTTATACGCACATCCCCCGGCACCCCCGCACGGCGCGCCGGCGGCGGCCTAGGGCAGGGTCTGCTCCTGTGGCTGTCCACCGCTTTCCCTTGTCATGGGGCGGGGATTCTGGCATAATACGCGTGTGTTCGTTCCGTCTGTGCCGGATAGGAAGAGGAGTGACCATGAAGAGCTACGTGCAACCCGTCGTATCAATTGCGGTACTGATGATCCTGAGTGGACCATGCCTGGCAGGGCGGTCCGCGCCGATCATTGTCGATCATTCCTGCACGGATATCACCCGCCTGTCCGAAGCGGCCCTCCTCCAGGCGAAAGCGACGCTGCACATCGCCTACGGCCACACCTCCCACGGCTCGCAGCTCATCAGCGGCATGAATGGCCTGATCGCGTTCGCCAACCGCGGCGGCAAAGGACTCGCCTTGCCCAAGGACATCTTCGCCTGGAAGCACGGCGGCACCGGCGGGGCCCTCGACCTGCACGATTGCGCCATGGGCGGAGACGTTGGCTACTATCCCCAGTGGGTCGATAACACCAGGGCCTATCTCAACAATCCCGCCAACGCAGACGTGAACGTCGTCATGTGGTCCTGGTGTGGCCAGGTCAGCGCCAAGTACTCGGGCAACAAGCTTCTCACGGAGTACATCGAGCCGATGGCCCAATTGGAGGCCCAGTATCCGCACGTCACATTCGTCTACATGACGGGCCACGTCGATCATTCCGACGACGCCGACAACAAGGCCGCCAACCAGATCATCCGCGACTATTGCGAGGCGAACAACAAAGTACTCTACGACTTTGCGGATATCGAAAGTCACGACCCTAACGGCACCTACTATCCCTTCCCGAACGACACTTGCGAATACTACGCCTCCCGCACCGGCGCCCTCCTGGGCAATTGGGCGATCGAATGGCAGAACAGCCACACGCTCAACGTGGACTGGTACTCGTGCAGTTCCGCACACAGCGAAGCGCTGAACGCCAACCAGAAGGCCTACGCCGCCTGGTGGCTCTTCGCCCGCCTCGCCGGCTGGCCCGGCCCGGAGCACTCGTCCGCCGCCGACCCGAACGGCGCGACACCGTGACGGGTGTTGAGGCCGGTGGAAATGCGGGCGCGGATGTGCTATACTGAAACCATCGGGATAGGTATGGCAGACTGGTAAGGGCGTGGCCTCGTGGAGGGGCCGGGAATTACGCGAGTCGTAAGGAGTGTGCACATGAGGCGGAGAGTCATGCAAGTCATCTGCCTGGGCGTCATTGCTCTGTCGGTAGCCCCTATGACCCGTGGGGCGAAGTATGCCGGCGGGACGGGAGAGCCGAACGATCCCTATCTGATTGCCACGACGGAGCAACTGCGGGCGGCGGATTTCAACGTGCCGGGGCTCTGCTTCCGGCTGTGCAACGACATCGACATGGGGGGAAAGGCGTTTGAAGTCTCGTATCGGGACTCCTTCCGGGCTCACCTGGATGGCGCCGGATTCAAGATTTGCAGCCCGCCCAATCCCACAGAAGAAGGCCTTTTCTATGTCATAGAAGCTGAGGCCAGCATTGAGAATCTGGTCGTGACTGGGGTTGGAGCGAGCCGATTTGCTTGGCCGGACCCTCCCGCAGCTTCTGGACCCGTGGGTGCCTTCGCGGACGAGAACAAGGGCACCATCGCCAATTGCGGTGTCACCGGTCTGGTTTCCACCTGGAGAACCTGTCTTGTCGGCGGTTTCGTCGGATTGAACAGAGGATCGATTGTCAACTGCTATTTCGACGGATGGGTCCTTGCCACTTGGGAGGACGTGTATCCGTGTGATGAAGACGAGCACGTTTATGTGGGAGGACTGGTGGCCTACAATCTTGGTTCCATCGCCAACTCCTTGACCCGAGGCACGGTCCTCGGCGGCAGAGGGGTGGGGGGGCTCGTGGGGTGGAACGGAGGGTCGATCAGTAACTGCTACTCCCTGTGTCCGGTCCTTGCGGATGTGGGCGGTGGCGGCCTGGTATCTGAGAATTCCGGCTCTCTCCGCCAGTGTTATGCGGTCAACCAGGTCACAGGCGCGATGAGGGGCGGCTTGGTTAGTATGGTTATGGCAGATGAGGATCTCAACTGGGGCTCGGTCTCGGGGTGTATCTGGGATCCCGAACTCACGGGCTGCGACAGGAGCGGCGCCGGCATAGCGGTGTTCGGCATCGATACGGGGAGCACAGATTCTTTGGCCTTCAATGGTTGGGCGGACGATCCCAACTGGCTGGTCCCGAACGCGGTTTACGAATATGGCGAGCCGCATGTAGGCTGGGCGGAGGATCCCAACTGGACGAACCCGAGTAGGCTCCTTTCCAGCATCGGGTCTTTCTATCCCCGGCTTGCTTGGGAAGTCACAAAGGGCAGGACTATCCCCCAACCTATCTGGCCGTTGTTTACGGAGGGGAGTGGCACCGAGAACGACCCGTATGTGATCAAGACCGCCAAGGCTTTGCGGGAACTAAGCAGAGCCAGCATCTATTGGGACAAACATTTCATCCTGGCCAACGACATCAGCACGTCCGATGCAGACTTCTCCATTGGGATTTGCCCCGGGTCGAGTTTCTCGGGCACCTTCGATGGCCAGGGGCATGTGATCCGCAACCTGCGCTATGGTGCGGGGGATTCTGAAACGCCGCTCTGGAATGGCGGGTTGTTTGGATACGTGACCGGAGAGGTGAGGAACCTTACGCTGGAGAATTGCCGGATTACGGGGGGACCGAATTCGTGGCGCGTCGGCCTGCTGGCGGGGGGGTGCGAGGGTGTCATCAAGAACTGCTCCGTGACCGGCTCGATCAGCGTGGGCAAGAACAGCGAGTACATCGGCGCATTGGTCGGGACCTGCTTTGAGCCGGAGAACAAGGTCATCGACTGCCAGGCGACGGTCACCATTGAAGCGGGCGAGGGCAGCACCAGAGTGGGGGGGATGGTAGGCGAATAAGACGTGTCGGCCTGAGCTTGGTCAGTAGATCGGGTGGGCATCCTGGGGGAACTCCGTGGGCTTGGACGTCGGGCCGTTGACCGTGTTGATGGTCAGGTTGTCGAACAGGGCGGTGTTGCGGGCGTCGTTGTCGCCCCCGGTGACGAGGCCGGCCATACCGCTGGGCAGTGTGGCGTCAGTTACCGTCAGGATCTGGGTGTTGTCGACAAAGGCCGTGATCGTCGCGCCTGAGAATTGCAGCTTCAGGTTGTGCCACTGACTGGCGGAGAAGTTGGTCACCTTGCCTGTCGCGAGTTGCTTGCCGGAGGCAGGCTGTGCTCCTTCGCCACGCGTGGGGGCCTGGGTGGCCACGTACAGTGAGCACGTGCCATCCTCGGCCAGACGCAGGTAGTAGCCTTTGGGATTGGTGCCATAGCCGCTGCCGGTGTTGCTGACGCGCCCCATCAGGCCGGCCCAGCCGCCGTTGTCCAGGCAGATGTCGGCGCTCACTTCATAGTTCTTCCAGCTCTTGTCACCCAGAATGGTATAGGGCATCCATTCGGGGGCCCAGCTCTGAGCTTTCTGGCCGATCACCTGACGCAGGCACTTGCCGGCCTTGTCGGGCCGGTCGGCGATTTCGAAAACGCCGACGATGTCCGCCGTGTAGTGGGGGAGGTAGCCCCACGCTTTCGCGCTCTTATATCCCTCGAACGTTTCATGGTAGGGGAACGGGAACGGCTTCGAGGGCGGGACGTCGGCGAACGAGCCTTTCTGCTGTCCGGTCGTGGTCGAGAGGGAGTAGATCGAATTCGGGTCCAGCGTGATCGTGAACGTTCCGCCGGCCGGGGTGATGTCATCGAGTTTGACGAACTGCTCGCGGGCGTTGCTGCGCCAGACGCAGAGCTTGGCCGGGGAGAGACCGCCATTGACATTGAATGTCACCTTCTGCACGGCGTTGGCGTTTTTGGTCTCGGCGATGATGCTGTAGTCTGCGCCGGGGGATTTGAGCGTCACGTACGTGCCCCCGCCGGCGAGGGTGCCGGAGCCGCCGTTCAAGTACTGCCAGCCGACGGCGGAGAACTGGCCGTAGTGAGCGTAGGCCCAGAGGACTTCCCGCACGTAATAGTGGCCGGACCAGGGCTCGCGGGCCACCATGATGCCAGGGGTTTCAGGATAGGGCTCGATGCCGTACACCGACGCGACGAGATACCAGTTGACGATCTTGGTCACGCCGCTGACGATGAAGTTCTTGTTCAGGGCCTGGACCTGGCTGATCTCGCAGTCGAAGCCCTCTTTGTAGACGTGCTCTTCGGTGTTCCAGATAGGCTTGTCCAGATCGTCGAGAATCTTCCTCACGTCGGGCGGCGTGGGGCTTTCCGCCATCGTATGATTGCCGACGATCGCCACCGCCTTCTGCAATTCCAGGTCCTTGGGCAACTGGCGGACCCAGTCGAACTTGGTCTTGTCCCAATTGTCGAACGCGTGAATCTTGACGTGGTCGAGGCCGTTGGCATCGAGCGCAGCGCGGAACTTCTTGACCCAGCCCACGTTGACGCCTTTCTCATTCCGGCAGCCGATGGCGTCGAGGTCCAGCCCATGTGCGCTCTTGAGTCCCTTGATCCACTTGACGTAGTAGTCACACATATCCTGCGACCAGTACCGCCCATTGCCGATCCAGCCGGGGCAGCTCCAGGCGCAGGCGTCCAGCGTGAGGGCGGGATTGCGTTTCTTCGCCTCGCTCATCAGCCACCATTCGTAGCCCCGGTAGTAGTTCTCGTCGGTGCGCGAATGCATGTGGCTGGGCTCGGTGCCCTGGGTCGAGTTGCCGTTGCCGGGGACTTCGACCAGGAGCGCCGAGATCGACGCGCCGAACTTCGGCTTGAACAGCAGATCCAGCACCTCCCTGCGCTGGGACTCGGGGTAGTCCTTGAGCAGGACCGAGGTGGCCCCGCCGCCGCTGACGGCGCCGATGCCGTCGAATCGTTTGCCCCCGGCGTCACCTTTGAGGCTGAGGGTCTGGTCGGCGAAGGCTGGGACACACAGAATGATAGACAGAGCAATCAGTCTTTTCACGAGGATCCTTTCCTTTCGCATGTCTGCAGGTTCCTGGATGCTACCGTCAGCCTGGCTCGTGGGTGACAGCCTCAAGCGCAGCTTGGGGATGGCCGAATGGGCTATCCGATTCGCCATCCCCAAGTCCTGCAGACTTGAGGCTGCCACCCGGGATTGCTGAAGTGCTCTCACAGCTTCTCCTCTCAACCGAAATAGCACATGACTTTTTGACTGATGATATCCGCGGCGATGCGCAGGCCTTTGTCCTTGACGTCGAAGACCTTGATGACATGGGCGTACTCGCCGTACTTCGGGAACGCGCTGGCGAGCGTGCCGGGCGCGCTGAAGATCTCATTGTTGATGTAGACTTCCGGGTTCTCCGGGAAGAGCGCCAGATAGAAGATGCCGCTCTCGACCAGGTCCTGGAAGAAGTGCGTCCCGTAGGATAGCTCCGGCATGACGTTGTTGCCCGAGAAGGACACCTCGCCCAATATGGCCATGTTGTTGATTTCCGAGAAGGCCACCGGCACGCCCAGCGACGGCGTGCTCGTGCCCCACCGGCCGGGGCCCAGCAGCATGACCGTCTGATCGTTGCGGTCGGAGACTTGCCGGTTGATCTCGCCGATGGCCCGGGCGATATCGTACTTGCCAGACTGCGAGTCGATCGCGCAGTAGGCTTGCGGGTCCACGTAGACAATCCGGTCGACGGGCATCGCGATGTTGCCTCCCATGAAGTTGCCGACGGACTGCAGGACGATCTTCTCCCTGGCGATCTTCTGCGGAATCGCAACCCGGCTGCCCAGGCCCTGCGCCCGCATGGGCCGGCATTGCAGCAGGTTCACCTGGAACCGCCCGCCTTTCTTGAAGTTCACAGTGAACTCCGTGTCGACCGGGTAGCCGTACGCCTTCTCCAGCGTGTGCAGGACGGTTTGCATCGTCTTGCGGAACCCGCCGCGTGAGAGCAGCGGATCGAACGTCAGGATCCATGCCTCGTCGTCCCGACCCATATCCCGGAAGGCTTGCGTGGCTTCGTAGTCGCTGGTCCCGACCAGGTCCAGGTTCAGGTCGACCTTCCTGGCGATCAGGCTGTTCAGCGGGACCGTCTGGAACGCATTGTCCCTGACGTTGATCACATCGACGTCGTGCTGCGAGAACCGGTGCAGGTCCTCGATACCGGCATTGGCGCGCAGCAGGGGCTTATCCAGTGCGACGATGCGGGGGTAATCGCCTTCCACGCGGTTGACAGCGCGCGTGCCCAGCCCCAGCACCAGGCGCAGCATGCCGGCCTTGGGATTCAGGTCCTTCTTCCACACGAACGCATTGTACGACAGTCCCACGCCGGCGACGTCGGGGAAGAAGTACCCTTTGCGGAGCGAACCCGACACGCGCTGGACCAGCAGTGCCATCTGCTCGTCGACTTTGTCCAGCCCGCGTTTGAGGCGATAGACCAATGCGTCTTCGTTCATGGTCGAAGAGTACACCCGATGCACGGCCTCGACGAACTTCGCATAGCGTTCCTCCGGCGTTCCCTGGTTGACCAGGAAGATGCTCTCGTACTTGCCGGCGAAGACGTTTCCGTAGCTGTCCTCCAGCAGACTGCTCGACCGCACGATGATGGGCGACTGGCCGAAGTAATCGAGCATGCGCTGGAACTGGTCCTTGATCTCCTCCGGGAAAACCCCTTTCAGCAGTTTCTCGCGCAGAGTGCCGGCGACTTTGAAATAGCCCTCGGGCGTGCGCTGCTCCATGAGCTGCTGCCACCAGCCGTTCTCGACCAGGTAGGTATAGAACACGTCGGAGCCGACATAGAAGGAATCGTGGGGTTCGAAGAACCTTTCCGCCCGCAGGGATTTCTCCTTGAGCAGAATGCTGCGGGCGATCAACATGCCGACGGACTTGCCGCCGATGAAGCCGGTGCCGATCATGCGGGAGCGGATGGCCAGGAGGTCCTCCAGCATCAGGTTCTTCTGCGCAAGCTTCAAGATGCGCTCGTCACGCGACAGGATCAGCCGGGAAATCTGGTCACACAACTGTCCGGTCTTCTTGCGTGAAACACCTTTCTGCCCCGCGAGGTCCTCGGCGCCCATGAAAAGCCTATCCCACCGATCCAGGTTCTGTTCGGTGCTCTTGACGCCTTTCTTGAAGACGTTATAGAAGAGCCGCGATGTGTCGGCGCTGCTGGTGATCGGGACGAACGCGTCCTTCTTGCGGATGTGGGGCAGGAACATGGTGGGGGAGTAGCGATTCCACACCTTCAGCGGGTGCAGGTAGTCGCCGCCCTCGTGGTGATAGACGTCAATGAGGAGCTGGGTCGTGTCCCGGATGCGCGCGATCGTCTTGAACGAATGGCTGTTGCGCAGAATCGAGAAGTAGGCGATCGTATTGAGCTGGAAGAGGTAAGGGCAGGTGACCTTGAAGAAATTGCCGATCATCAGGTCGTTGGACCAGGCGGAGAGCAGGTCGGACAGGCAGTCGAACACGTAGAAGACGCCCTCGCCTTCCTTGCGGGCGATCCCGTTGATCTCGGCCGAGAAGGATTCGAAGCCCAGCGACGCGTCCAGCGTGTAGACGGCGGCGCTCTTCGACTCTTCCAGGAGCGGCTCGTGGTCCGCGAAGCGCACGTACACCAGCCTTCTCTTGTCTTTGCACGCCTGTTTGACGAAGGGCAGGACGACGTCGCGGTAGTCCTCGATCGCGCCAATCTGCCAGACGACGTTGTCGCCCAACTGCAGGCCGGTAATGACTTTGTCCAGCGCCTTGTCCCCGGTGCTGATCATGCACGGATCCTCTCTATGAGCTACCCACGAGGGCGATTATGTCAGTGTTTTGAGGTGCCCCCGAACGGTACCCCAACCCACGGCTGCAGCGCCAGGGATTGTACCGCGGAAGAAACGGTTCTGCCAGTCGGTATCGATCGCGTTTGTCTTGCTCCTTGAAAGGACCGGCTCCTGAGACTATCTTGGCGGCATGCCGCACGCGAATCGAATGCTGGTCTGTCTGGCCGTGGCCTTCTCCTGGCTTGTCGGCACGGTGGTTAACGGCCAACCCCGGGAAGACGCGGACATCATCATCTACGGTGGCACGGCGGCCGCGGTGACTGCGGCGGTGCAGGCCGAACGCATGGGCAAATCCGTGGTCATCGTTTGTCCGGAGAGGCACTTGGGGGGCATGAGCAGCGGCGGACTCGGTTTCACCGATGTCGGAGACAAGTCCGTGATTGGCGGCCTGTCGCGGGAGTTCTACCGCCGCGTCTGGGAGCGTTACCGCGATCCCAATGTCTGGCGATGGCAGCGGCAGGAGGCGTTCGGCAATCGCGGCCAGGGTACAGCGGCCGTCGATCTCGAGAAACGGACGATGTGGGTATTCGAGCCGCACGTGGCGGAGCGGATATTCGACGATTTCATAGCCGGGCACAAGATTCAGGTCTATCGCGACGAATGGCTCAATCGAGACTCCGGCGTCCGGAAGCAGGGGACCCGCATCGTCTCCATCACCACGCTGGCGGGCAAGGTCTTCCGTGGCCGGATGTTCATTGATGCTACTTACGAAGGCGACCTGATGGCCGCCGCCGGCGTCCGCTACGATGTCGGACGTGAATCCAGCGAAGTGTACGGCGAACGGTGGAACGGCGTCCAGATGGATGCTCGCCACCACGGCCATTACTTCAAGACTCGGATCAGCCCTTACCGGACTCCCGGCGACCCATCGAGCGGCCTGTTGCCGCGGATCAGTGCGGAGCCCCCGGGAGAGAACGGGCACGCGGACCGCCGGATTCAGGCGTATTGCTTTCGGTTGTGCCTGACGCAGGTGCCGGACAATCGTGTGCCGTTCGCCAGGCCGGCGGGCTACGATCCGGCGCAGTATGAGTTGCTGCTGCGCGTGCTCGCCACCGGCTGGCGCGAGGTCTTCCAGAAGTTCGACGCCATTCCCAACGGCAAGACGGACACCAACAACCACGGGCCCTTCAGCACCGACGATATCGGCATGAACTACGACTATCCCAACGCCTCTTACGCCCGGCGTCGCGAGATTCTCGCGGAGCACGAGACCTATCAGAAGGGGCTGCTGTACTTCCTGGCCAACGATCCGCGCGTCCCCCAGGACGTTCGGCAGTCGATGAGTCGCTGGGGATTGGCCAAAGACGAATTCGCGGACAACGGGAACTGGCCTCATCAACTGTACATCCGCGAGGCCCGGCGGATGGTGGGGCAATACGTGATGACCGAGCACGACTGCCTGGTCCGGCGGCGGACCCCGCAGCCGGTCGGCATGGGCTCGTACGTAATGGATTCGCACAACGTGCAGCGGTACGTCACGAAGGACGGTTTCGTGCAGAACGAGGGGGACATCGGCGTCAGCCCGCCCCGGCCGTACCAGATTGCCTTCGGCGCGCTGGTTCCGAAAGAGCAGGAGTGCACGAATCTCGTTGTTCCCGTTTGCGTCTCCTCGTCCCATATCGCCTACGGTTCCATCCGCATGGAGCCGGTATTCATGATCCTGGGGCAGAGTGCGGCTGCGGCGGCCGCACTGGCCGTCGATGCGAACTGTCCCGTTCAGCGCGTGGACTATGAACGGCTTCGAGAGAAGTTGCTGGCTGATGGGCAGATTCTGGAGCGGTGAACTATATCGGTCCGAATCGCCCGCCGTCGGACGGACAACAAGTTTCCTTGACGCGAGGTGCGGTCCGGAGGATGATGGGCAGTACATGCGACCGGCAAAGATCATAAAACGAGTCGGGATTGGTGCGGCCCTGGCGGCCTTCCTTCTGACGGCCCTGGTCTGGTCGATTACGTTTCATCCTCGCGCCAGACAGTCCGAAAGAATCTGCGGCGACGCCAACGCTCCCCTGTTGAAGTCGGGGCAGACGCTCAAGATCCTGTCGTGGAATGTGCAGTTCATGGCGGGCAAAGGATATCTGTTCTTCTTCGAGATGCCCAACGACGCCGGGCCGGACGAACGCCCGACAGCCGCGGATATCGCCAGGACCACCGATGAGGTGGCACGCATCATCAGGGAAGAAGACCCCGACATCATCCTCCTTCAGGAGATCGACGACGACGCCAAGCGAACGGATCACGCCGATCAGTTGCGTGTGCTGCTATCCAAACTGCCCTCCGGGTATTGCTGTCACACCTCGACCTTCTACTGGAAAGCGAAGTTCATCCCGCACCGGCGCATCATGGGATCGGTGGGCATGAAGCTCAGCACGATCTCCAAGTACCGGATCTCTTCCTCCGTTCGCCACGCGTTGCCAACCGTGCCGCACAATCTGCTAGTGCGACAATTCCACCCCAAGCGGGCGATCCTCGAAGCGCGTTTGCCCATCGAGGGTGGCAGGGACCTCGCCGTCCTGAATCTCCATCTGGACGCATTCTCCAAAGGCACCGACGTGCTGCAACAGCAGGTCGAAGAGGTCGATGCCGTGCTGTCAGGCCTCTCCAAAGAGAACTATCAGTTCGTAGCGGGAGGGGACTTCAACCTCTTGCCGCCGGGCCAGCGCGATCGTCTGCCTGCCGCTGAGGCCGAGGCCTACCGCGAGACCACAGAAATGGCTCTGCTCTACGAGAAATTCCAGGTCATCCCCAGCCTCGCGAACCTGAACGGTCCCGAGTCCGCCCGCTGGCTCACGCACTTCCCCAACACCCCCGGCGTCGTCGCACTGGACCGCACGATCGACTACCTCGTCCTCTCTCCCCAAGCGCAAGTGCTCGATGCCCACGTCCGCCAACACGACACGCAGAGAATCTCCGACCATCTTCCGGTTATCACCGTGCTCCAACTGGACTAAGAGCCTGCTGGGATAGGCTCGACATGTCGGGAGTCAATCGACTATGCGGGGAGAACTGTCCGCCCATCGTTTCAATTGCCCGACAAGGGACTCTCGCCGCAGGCTCGTCTCAAGGCCTGAACCCTGTGTCGGCAGTCCAGAATGTTGACGTCACTCACGACTGCTCGCGTTCGTGAGGCAGACCGGCTGCCTCCAGGGGTCTGTGTGTCCGAGACGGCGCGGGGCCGCTGTCGTTGTTCAGACGCAGGGGTGGACTGGCGGCGTCCTCCGGCTGGACCAACGGCCGTCGTCCTCGCAATCGATGCCAGGCACGGGCCAGCCACGAAACGTCGGCCATACCGCCGTGGTCGCCGTTCCAGAGGCACCACTCCAGCATCTGGGGAACGTTGTGACGCCGGCGCCACTGGCGATTGTTCACGCACTTGAGACAGAGGGACTGCTTGAAAGGGTCCACGTCGCGGAAAGCGGTGACGAAGTCTTCCCTCAGAGGAACGGCCATCGTTCTATCTAGAAGACTGGCCGCGATACCACACGGATAGACGTATTTGCCCGCCAGGCACAAACCGGAACAGGAACATGACGCGGGCACCGCCCCAGGATCGAGTTCTGTCGGCAGGGGTCTTTGAATCGGATGATGCACGATGACCTTGGTGCCTTTGGCTTTTCGGGCTTCCGACTTCAGCCGGACGATGTCCAGGCGGTTGATGCCGCCGTAGTCGGCCACGAAAACCCTGTTCGCGGAGCCGTAATCAGCGAGGTGGGCATTGAAGCCGTTCGTATTGATGCCGATCGTGATTCCGGGCCACTGCTTCGCGACGCGTCCCGTGGCCCACCGCAACGGCTTCCACAGGGTGGGCTCGCCGCCGCTGAAACCGAAAGCCGTCAACCTGATTTGGGCAGACGTCAACCGATGGACGAATTCCTCCAGTTCATCCAGCGTCGTGTCCCCCCAAGGCGTTGTCATGTTGCGATGACGCAGAAAGCACCGAGGACAAGACAGTGTGCAACGGGGCGTCACCAGGACACCGGCGGTAGTGATGTTCATATCTCCCTCATTAGTTCAGGCTTCGACAACAGTAACCTTGAGCCATCCGTCACAATGCAGATAACTCGCGTCACAATCCATTCGTCCTGACTGCTTCTTCGGCTTTTTAGGTCGCTTCCTTCACGCTACCCTTGGCAAAAACGGTAGCTGGCCTGGTGTCTCGTCAACGCTCTTTCAGCCTTCACCCCTTCACTGTATTTCCGGACCCAAGGGAGTCCGCCGCACGCAAGTCCCGCTCCTATATTCCCGTCCGTTCGGGTTCAACTCAAGGAAGTCGGCACACTGAAACACAGGAGGAACTCCACGGGAATTGAGTATGGCGTCCCCGAAATTCCCAACAGAGTGCGCTGTCTGGCCTCAGACAGGTTCTCGGTATCCAGCGTTTTCATAAAGGAATCGCACATGAACATGGCATCATGCCACGGCCCTGCTACATGAACTCCTCGCAAGAACGTGCCGGTCGTGGTTACCCTTCGCCATTCAACATCAGGGCGCTCACCCAACAACTTCCTAACGAGTACCGAGAAAGGGGTCTGGGTAACATGGTCACTGACCTTGACAAAACAAGTGTACTTCTGAACACGAATGTCCCCGCTATGCACATCGATATCTGTGTGGACGCAATAAGATTCATCGCATCTCAAAAGAGCGATCACACACAGCATGGCTCCTGTAACTGCGGACAGTAACGTAACCTGAAGGACAGTACGTTTTCTCTTCATTTGCATTGTTTCTTCGCCTGCTTTTCCGCTTGGAATTTCATGTACTTATAAAATGTATTGCTCGCGAGATCCTGAGACATTAAACCGCCTAACAGGTGGGCATTCATGAATTCCCCTTTCGAAGAATTGTCTTCAGAACCATACTTGTGCGAGAGTTCATGCAGATTCAGGCTGTCCAGATCTTCATTGCTCCATTGCGCCCACGACTTCTTGTTGTACTGCAACTCGGGATCGCACAAGCCCCATGCCCACTGAACCAAGCGGGCGTCTACATCGGGTGCAAGTCCCTTTTTGTAGATCTCTAAAGCTTCCTTTTTTGAGGCAACCCCTTGGCTTAGTCATAGTTGTCGTAGGCGAAGACGATGGAGTTGGCGTCGTTGCCCAGCGTCAACAGGGTCCGCCTCGACATCGCGTCACAGTCTGTGTGTCGTTGCGTTATTTGGATGTCAAAGAGCCAGCGTCACGCAAAGATCCGAGGACTGGCGTCCCTTCCTCTCGTCCGATCTCAGGCGAATGTCAGTTGTCAAATCCCAGATCCGTGAACTCCCCATTCTCATACTCGCATCGCCAGGCTCGAAACTCCTTGCCTTCCATGAAGCTGATCATTGCATGGCCGGGACGACGTCGCCACAGCGAAATGCTCTCAATCACGAGCCCTGAGACCTCCTCCTTGTAGTATGCTGCAAGTCTTTCGCTCTCCCTTCTCAAGAAAGCATCCAGTTCCTTCTTGAAAAGCGGGAACTCATTCAATAGCAGCAGGGCGTTGTCAATCAACTGCCGGTCAGGTCGCCTGTCGCCATCAATGCCAATCGTAATTCGTAGCCCGTCTCGAACAACCACGGTCTCCCACAATCCAACGTCATTGTTCAGCCGCAGGCAACCCAATTTGGGGTGCTCGAATGAATCGACTCTTCTTTCTATTTCCGCCGCGAACGGAAACAGCCAATCTCTGATCTTCTTGAACATCGTTATTCCTGAAAGATAGAATGTCACACGTCTGGTTTTTCTGACACATATTCACAGCGATGGGTTCTCAACAAACGGCAACATAGTCTCTCCTTGGTCACACGTGCTTCACATTCTGTCTGTCCCCCCTTCTATCCATTTGTCCTTCCTGTAATCATCACTACTTCTTGGCCTCACTACCATTGGAGGACGTATACCAATTCAGAAATGCTGTCAGCGGTGCTCCGAGCGAACCCGCAACAATACCGCGGAAAGACCACTCTCCAAATCGATTGAGCAACCCTTTCCGTCCCATCCACATGTTGAGGCTCCCTCGCACAACAACTGTGTTCCAGGCACCATTGGCAAACCCCTGCAACGCGGCGGGAAGGTATCTCTCCGCGAACTTCTGGGTTATCATCCAGTGGTGTAACTGACGCTTTCCAGCCTCTCCTCCCCAGAAGGCTCGGCTAATTGATGTCCATCTCCTTTCGTCATAGATGAGTCTCATTATCGGCCTTGTTGTCCCTCCGAGCAAGGCCCTGCCACCCTTCAAGATCCCACCTCCCCCCATTGCCAAACCGTGGGCTACACCAACGGCTACGCCGCCCTTATACCAACCGCTCTGTTGACTCACAGTTCCTTGAGTACCCATCAGCCGGCGGATCCTGGCGGTCACATTGAAGGAGATTGTGTCGGCCATGCCTGCCGAGAAGTTGGCCGCGTTGTCCAACCAATCAAGGCCGAGCGGATCCACCAGTCCAACTGGGTTATTCCCACAGTAGGTGTACCAGTTGATCCCGTCGGCATAGCCAGTCGGATCGGGTTGGAGGAAGCGGCCGGTACTGTAATCGTAGTAGCGGGCGCGGTAGTAGTACAGGCCGGACTCGGCGTCGTAGGCGCGGGCGGTGAACAGGTACGGGTTGCCGAAAGCGCTCTGACTGATCGGGACGCCATTGACGTCGCGGATCGTGGGACGGCCGAAGACGTCGTACGCGTAACGCTCCACGGGGACATTATTCACATCGCAAAGAGCCACGACGGAACCCAGGCCGTCGCAATGATAGTAGTAGATCGCATTACTGTTCGCTACATCTATCAGGCATATCGGCTCGTCGATCCCCGGACCATAAACGAATTTCCGCAACAGCGTCCCGCGGTCATTATGTCTTCGGCGGGAAGTTCAGCCAGGCGTATTTGCCGCAGAGCTCGCGGGCTTTGAGAGAATGGCACAGGTGCCTCGACAGTCCCTGCGGCCACGCTCTCAGGGGGACTGGCGGAGCTTGTAGGTGATCAGGGGTTTCAGCGTCGCGACGACGCGGATCAGGCCGGCGTCGACCATGTCGGCGATCACGATGTCGATGTCCTTGTAGGCTTGCGGGGCTTCCTCGAACATCAGCTCCTTATCTTCGCAGATGACGGCGCCGCCCAGTTCCGTGCGGACCAGGGCGTCGGCGTGGTAGCGGTCCTTGAGACGTGCCTTGGCCGACTGGCGGTTCCAGCGTCGGCCGGCGCCGTGGGCGAGGGACCAGGCGTTCTTCTGTTGATCGCCCGTGGGGACGACGAGATAGCTGAGTGATCCGCGCGTGCCCGGGATCACGACTGGGCCCATGTCGGCGGGCGCCGCACCTTTCTGGTGCAGCCACGCCGGCCGGCCGGCGTAGGGGATGGGGGCGATGCTGTTGTGGGAAATGTCCAGTACCGGCTGGATCTCGCAATGGATCTGCTCGGCCATGCGTCGGGCGATCAACGCTCGATTGGCCACCGCCCACTGGCGGGCATGATCGTGCCGGTGTAGATACTGCGTGGCCTCGTCGGAGTTGTCTGTCAGCCCGGCGGCGCCGTATCTATCGATGTGATGGCGGAGCAGCCGCTCGCCCCAGCCGCGTGAGCCGCTGTGGACGAGGATGGCCACGAGCTGCTTCTGCAGGCCCAGCTCGGCAAAGGCCGCGGGATCGGCAATCTCGTGCCAGGCCTGCAGTTCGGCGAAATGGTTGCCGCCGCCGATGGTGCCGAGGGCCTCGTCCGGTTCCGTGGCGGCGATACCATGCTGATTCAGCCAGGCGACCGTGTCGCCATCCCAGGGACTTTCCAGTCCATGAAGCTTCTTGACGCACTTGTCCTGCTTGAACTTGTGGTAGGGGAGGTCGGATTGCCACAGGCTCATGCCGCAGCCCACGTCATTGCCGACCAGATGGGGGTAGAATACTCCTTCGGTGACGAAAGCTGCCCCCACGGGGTGCCCCGGACCGGGGTGCAGATCGGGCAGTCCCACGGCCAGGCACACGCCGGGAAGCTCTGCCGTTTTGCGTAACTGGGCCACCGCTTCGCCGTCGATCCAGTTGCGTGACGACGCCAACAGTCGGATCTTGCCGTCATCTGTCAATTCAGAGAAGCCGGAACTCATCAGGTGTCTCCTGTCGGCACACTACCATTCTTATACCAGAATAATGGCGGCGAATCCAATAGCTGTCTTGTCCCGGATGCCGGTCGCGTGACAAGGGGGCTCGGAGAAAGGGGGCTTATCGGACCTGCTTTGGCCGGCGGTGCGGGCAAGATTGTCTTGACGCTCGTCGGGAGCAGCGCTATACTCACCGGGTCCCAAGTGAGGATGACGTGAACGCAGGAGTCATTGACTATTTAGGAGAACTGACTATGAAACGGTCTGGTTTGTGGCTGTGCATGTTCGGTATCGTGCTCTGGGCAGGGGCGGTGGCTCTGGCTCAAGACCAAGGGCGGGGACGGGGCGGTGCCGCGGGTCAGGCTCGGGATCTCGCCGCACAAGCGGGCGGGACCCAGAATAAAGCTCCGGCCGCGGACGCGAATGCGATGGACAAGGTGAAAGCCGCCAAGCAGGACGCCGATGCCGCCAAAGGCGGTGCCGCTCAGCGTGGCAAAGCGATTGAAGAGGCCCAGGGGAAGGCCAAGGGACAGATGGGACAGCAGGCCGAGGCCCTTAAGAAGCAGATGCAGGCGACGCGTGGCAAGCACCTGGAACGCCTGGCCCGGCTGAACCGTCTGCGTGAAATCGCGGAGAAGAAGGGCGATAAGGAGATGCTGGCCCGGATCGACAAGCTGATCGCCAAGCAGAACGAAGTGTTCGGACGCAGGCAGAATATAATGCAGGGACAACCCCGCTCCTCGACGCTGCCGACGGGTCCGAATGATGTAGCAGGCCGCAAAGGTCCGGCGGGTAAAGACGCCAAACCGGACGTCAAAGACCTGAAGACGCCGGAAGCCAAGCCGGAGAAGAAGTAACGCTTGGCAGGCCGCATGACGGCGTCGTCAGCGGCATGATACTTTTGCGGAAATGCTTGAGTTTAAGGGCTTAACCATGTTGTCGAATAGACTCATTCGATGGGCTGTTGTACTTGTGTGCATTCTCGGCGTCTACGGGTGCTCGAAAAAGACAACCACGCCGCCTCCCCCCGGACCGACCGACTCGGGAGCCGCCGCACAGGAAGTGACCAAAACCGAGGCCGAATACAAGGCCGAAGCCGATAAGCAAATCACCGAGCAGAACGCCGGCGACGAACTGAAGAAGCTCGAACAGGAAGTTAACGCGGACGCTGATCAGTCCTGACACGGCCTCGGCGGAAGATCAGTCCGAGTGGCAACGGTGATGGCTCCGGGCCAGGACGCGGCCCGGCAACACGGAGTGTCTGTCCGCAAGCCCTGCGCGCATGCCATTTCCGACCATTTGCCTCGGCGGCTGCGTGTTTACGCCCCATTCACACGGTTAGTCGCAGACCGCCTGCAGCGCCAATGGACCCGAGAAGGAATTGACATCCGACCCACGTCTTGGTAGGATGGAGGGTTGGAGTATGCGCGTCTCTCATCCGGAGACGCCGGCATCCGTGGATCGCACGGGTACGGACGCACAGACGGGTCTGCGCACGGGGTCAGGCTCTCTGCATGTCCCTAGGGAGGCCTGGACCGCTGGTCGCAGCGGATGTGTGGCTTCACTTATCGAAGGGCTCGATCCGCATTTCAAAGGAAGGAGGTCGATGACGCAATTTGGGGCAGCGTGTTGACGTCTAAACAATTCCCGATACTTTCTACAGGAGGACTATCATGTCGAAAACCATCTTGTGTCTGAGTACCCTGGCGCTGCTCCTGGTGGCGGCGGGTGTGCAGGCGGACACGTTCGTCGTAGGCAGTGCCGCCGACACGTGGACGGTGAAAGCCGATCCGAATTCGCACAGCAGCGACCCCTACATCGTCGTCCACGGCGGGTCCATCGACCGTACCGGCTATGTGCGTTTTGACCTGTCCGCACTCCAGGGGATGAACATCGAGAGCGCGACGGTGACCTTCAATATGCACGGGTCCATTCCGAAGCCGCCGTATCGCAACGATTCTATCGTCACGGGGCGCATCTCCCTCTACGGCTTGAATGATGTGGCCGGCAACACGGCCCAGAACTGGGACGAAGCCCTGCTGACCAGCAGCACGACCGGTGCTGAAGCGGACTGGACGACCGGCACCATCATCACCGCCGGTGGTCTGACCACCGATCTGGATGGCGATGTCAACGGCGTCACCGAAGCGGTGATCAATGCCGCTGCCGGAGCCGCGGCCCTGGGGACGAAAGTCACCGTCACCGGCGCCACGCTGGTGAGCTGGCTGCAGAGTCGCGTCGATGCCGGCGGGCTGGTCACGTTCATTCTGAAGAACGATGATGGCAGCGATCGCGGCTTCGGCTTCTGCAGCAAGGAATATGCCGATGTCACGTACGCCCCGAAGCTGGAAGTCACCGCCAAGGCGAAGCTGAACGTTGTCTACGTGACGGATTCGCCCGATATCGATAAGGACGGCGCCATGGACGATGAGAGTGTCGTCAGCTGGCTGGCGGCGCAAGGATACAACGTCGATGCCCGGAGAGGCTACTGGCAGGTGCTGGATGCCAACAAGATCGCCGAGCTCAACGCGGCGGACGTGATCATTGCCGGGTGCGGTCTGAGCACGGGTAACTACGATGACGGCGATGAAATCACGCAATGGAACTCCCTGAAGGCCCCGATGATCAACCTGAATTCCTGGCTGGTCCGGAACAACCGCTGGAAGTGGATGAATTCCGGCACGGCGGTCAAGGATGCCGGCGCCCCATTGATGATGCCCACCGTTGCGGCGCACCCGGTGTTTGCCGGTGTCACGCCTGATGCGAACGGTCTGGTGTCGGTTCTGGATGCCGGCGTCGGCAATGGCCAGACGTCCTTCCTCCAGGACATCGTGGATGCCGGGAATGGCAAGCTGTTGGCCACCACCGTGGGCAAGTATACGACCGCGTGGATCGCCGAGTGGCCTGCCGGCGTGGAGTACTATGCCGGCGCCACCCAGTTCACCGGCGGACGTCGGATGATGTTCATGGCCACGCAGCAGGAGACAGGTGCTCCGAGCCGGCAGGCCGAGTTCAATCTGAACGAGACGGGACAGTTGATTTTCCGCAATATGATCGCCTACCTGACCCAGGCTCCCGTGGCCGGTCTGACGCATCAGTACACCTTCGCGGATGGCACGGCCAACGACAGCATCGGCGATGCCAATGGCGTGCTGGTCGGCGGCGCCAAGGTCGAGAACGGTGCCCTGGTCACCACGGCCCAGGATCAGTGGATGGAGATGCCCGGCGACACGATCGCGGTCAACACCTACGCGGCCGTCACGATCGAGGCCTGGTACACCCCGGCCGCCAACGCCAACACGAGCTGGACGATGCTCGCCTACTTCGGCGCCAGCGACAGCGGTTCCGGCAATGACGGCTTCTTCATCACCTCCGCCCGCGGCGACAACGTCAGCCGTGCCGCTATTTCCTGCGGCAACGTCTCGGCCCCGTACTCCGTCGAGTCCGGCGTCAACGGCCCCGAGTACGATGACGGCCTCTTGCACCAGATGATCGCCACGATCGATGCCAACGACATCGCTCTGTACATCGATGGTGCTCTGTGTGCCAAGACCGCTTTGTCGGCCACCAACAAGCTCAGCCTCGTCAGCAACAAGCTGGCTTATCTGGCCAAGGGCGGCTATGGCGGTGATCCGGAGTGGATCGGCGTCATTCACACGTTCAGCATTTACAGCAAGGCCGCCACGGCGGCGGAAGTTCAGCAGCTCTTCTGGGAAGGCCCGAAATAATCGACACCGCTCCCCAGAAGCATATCGGTCGCAATGTCACAGGGCCTGTACGAGTCACGTACAGGCCCTTCTCGTTTCGAGGGTCAGGGCAGAGCGAACTGGCTGTCGAGCCAGGCGACGCGGGCGAGAAGCCACTGCGTCATCCAGTCGATTTCGCTGCGATAGGTCCGGCGGGTGTCCCAGCCGGGTGGGTTGGCCCACACATACTGACCCAGAATCGGCCATCGGGCGAAATTCCGCGCCGCGGCTTCAGGGCCGATGCACGCGGCAGCCGCCTCGATATCCGCGACGATATCGGCGTCGGAGAGCGGGCCGCGGCGCAGCTCGAACCAGCGGTCGACGCGTTGCTGGCGATAGGCCGGATCCTCCCGGAACCGGTACCACCAGGGACACCAGCCATTGACGCCGGCGGCCATGTACGAGTCATTCCAGCCCGAGGTGGAGTAGCCGGGCTCGTCGTTGTGGGCGTAATTGACGTTGCCGAGAGCCATCCCGTAGTCCCACAGAGGTCCCATCGTCAGCTTGCCGCCGCGGTCGACGGAGAAGACGGTACTGCCGCCGTCGAAATTGCGCGTGAACTCCCGCATCAGGTCGTAGTCAATCTGGGCATCGACATCCGTACAGGTTCCATACCCCGCGTCT
>CAYQXM010000035.1:0-44952 GCA_964421295.1 uncultured Pirellulales bacterium | reverse complement strand
GATCGACCAGAGTGACACCTACCAGAAAATGTGCGAAAGATAATTGACACTACCCGACGCTCTCGTTTTGTGTCAGTTCTGTGTCAGTTGCTCTGCGCGCCGCGAGCGAGCGGTTTATGAGCTGGTTTGCCCGCTCTATGTCTTCTGGCCGGACTGTGAGGTAGTACTTCCTTGTCGTGGCAATATTCGAGTGGCCGGAAAGTTCTTGGACCACCTGCACTGGCAGTTCCTGGGCCCAGTTCGTGATTGCGGACCTGCGAAGGTCATGCGGCGTGCACTCGCTGACACCTGACCGGCAGCGAATGACTTCAAACCCACGTGTTAGGTTGTTGACTACGGCGTAGGGTGCAGAAACTCATCTCGACGCAAACTGAAGTCCACCAGGATATTGGCATTGAGAACGGCACATGAATTGGACCGGAAAGTGACAGGCCGCCGGCGGACTAGCCCTCGGATGGAGCCTGAATCGACCCTTCTCGGCGCCGAAATGACTCTCTGAGCGCGCACTGTCGCCGTGAGGATGGCTTTGGAGGGTATGTCACGCCGCTTTGCGGTGATACGATCTTGACAATCCACCAAGCCGCTCAACACAAATGGTGTCACCATGATTGCCCCCGTGCCGTGGCTCGATGATCCGACTGACGCCCTGATGAATCCGCTCGTGATGATAGTACTGAAGGTATTCGCCCAAGACATAACGCAATTGGTCTTCAGAGGAGAGAATCAAGTGGTCGAGACATTCCTCCTTGATGGACCGGACGAACCGCTCCGCGTGGGCATTGAGATTCGGACTTCGTGCCGGCAGCCGCACCGGGTTCACGCCCGCAGCTTTGAGAATGCTGTCGAACTTGTCCGTGTAGAGCGGGTCACGATCATGGATCAAGTACCTCTTGCCGGATGGGAAGGCACCTTCAGCAGTGACATTGCGAGCTACCTGCTCCATCCAGTCTCCATTTGGCTGCGTATAGACACCGAGGATCTCCACCCTGCGGGTGGCCAACTCTATGGCAAAGAGCACGATGCCGCGGACGAGCTTGCCTCTGACCAGCAACTCAATTGAGAAGAAGTCACATGCCGCCAGAACGTTCCAGTGGCTCATGAGGAATTGCCTCCAGGTCGTCTTGCGGGTCAGGCGTTTGGCTCTGGCAGCGAGTCGGATCTTCTGGTGGCGATCCAATAGGATGCGTTTTTGTTTCTCCCGCTGTTCCTTCAGGATTCGCACCTGCTCCCTGAGATATTCAATCGCCTTCCAGAGCTCTTTGTCCGGACAGTAGGCCAAGCACGTCACGACCGTGAGCCAGAGGTTTTCTTTCATAGGCCCGACAGGCTAAAGGGCTGATGGACCGCAGACAAGCGCTTTCGTCTGATCGGGGCACAAGTCGCGTAGATGGCAGCACTTACGCTCACATCATTTCTGCACCATAGGCGGGCTTCCGTGGCGGTCCCATCCACGCTTGACACGTACACCATACACCGGTGGAAACGGGTACGGACCAACAACCCGCTGGAGCGGCTCATTCGCACATTGCGTCATCGCTTGCACCCGATGGGCTGTTGCTACGACGATGCCGCCATCGAGCGTGCCGTCTTCGGCCAACTCCTCCGACGCCATCTCATCAAACTTGCACACAAGACTTGACACTATCGGGCTTGTGACGAGGCTTGCTCTTTTCGACACCGGCCATTACAATGAAGGGGTTCTGCGTGGCCCTGGGATTATCTGGAACGGCATGTAACCGGACGGAACACATCGTTGGGAAATTACACGAGAATGGCATAGACGGGGTGCGCTCCAATGGGCAGACGATTGGCGAGTAGCGGGCAGGCCGTCGCGCCACCTGGCGATCAGACGGCACGGGCGCTCCGCGAACGGGTGAAGGAGTTGAGCTGCCTCTACCGCATCAATCGGATATTCAAGGAGGCCATCGGGTCGCCCGACGAAGTGTTTCAGCGTATTGTTGAGTTGATCCCGCCGGCGTGGCAATACCCGGAAATCGCATCCGCTCGCATCGTTCTCGATGATAAGCGATACGAGACACCCGGTTTTGGGGAGGGCTGCGCGAGGCAAAGCTCCCAAGTGATCGTGGAGGCGAAATGCCGCGGCGTCGTGGATGTCGTCTACCGCGAGGCCCAACCGGCCCTGGACGAGGGGCCCTTTTTGAAGGATGAGCGGAGCCTGCTGGACGCCATCGCCCGGCAGATCGCCGTCATCGTGGAACATCAGGACGCGGAGCAGGAGAGAGCCCGCCTGCAGAAGCAGCTTAGGCAGGCGGACCGGCTGGCTACGATCGGGCAATTAGCGGCGGGTGTCGCCCATGAGTTGAACGAGCCGCTCAGCAGCATCCTCGGTTTTGCCCAGTTGCTCAAGCGCGACCCGGCACTGTCTGAGAGCGGTACGCAGGATGTCGAGAAGATTGTGACCGCTTCGCTCCATGCGCGAGAGATCATCAAGAAGCTCCTGCTATTTGCGCGCCAGACACCCACGTTCAAAGGGCCAGTGGACCTGAACCAAGTCATTTTGGGTGCCATCGACCTGTTCAAGCACCAATTCGAGAAGGAAGGGATCGAGTTGTCCTGCGTACTCTGCCCCCAGATGCCCGTGCTGGCGGCCGACGCCGGTCAGTTGACCCAGGTGCTGGTCAATCTCGTGGTCAACGCGGTTCAGGCCATGCCGAAAGGGGGAAGACTCCTCATACAGACGCGTGTGCAGGATGGACGCGTCGTTTGCAGCGTCGAGGACACGGGAATAGGAATGACCGAGGAGGTTCTGGACCGGCTGTTCCTGCCGTTCTTCACAACCAAGGAAGTGAACCAGGGGACGGGCTTGGGTCTGCCCGTGGTCCACGGGATTGTCACCTCTCATGGCGGAACGATCGAGGTCGCCAGCACGCTCGGCCAGGGCACGACCTTTACCATTCGATTGCCTGTCGAGCCAGCCCCTGATCGGGAGAACAGGCCGAAATCATGAAGCTTGATGGGCAGGAGACGATTCTCGTTGTTGATGACACACCCGGCACGCTGGAGGTTCTTCAGAGGAGCCTGACGGCCCAGGGGTACACGACTTATACCGCTGCCAACGCCGTCGATGCCCTGAAGCTCCTCGACGGCACCTTCGTTGACCTTGTCATTACCGACTTGAAGATGCCTAAGATCAGCGGCATCGATCTGGTCCGACACGTTAGGGAGAACTGCAAGAACACGGCGGTGATGATGATCACCGGATACGCGACGGTGGAGAGCGCGGTGGAAGCGGTGAAAAGCGGGGCTGAGGAGTATGTGCCTAAACCGTTTACCGACGGGGAGTTGTTCGCCGCGGTACGTCGTGTGCTGGATAAGCTGCGGCGCAGGCGCAAGATGACGAAACCCGCACCTGAGCCGGAGTTCGCCTATGGCCTCATCGGTGAATCGCCGGCGATGCAGAAGGTCTTCGCGGCCATCCGCAAAGCGTCTTCAACCTCGGCGACTGTCCTGATCACCGGGGAGAGCGGCAGCGGCAAGGAACTGGTGGCGCGGGCGATTCACTACAGCAGTGCCCGGGCGGCCGCTCCGTTTGTGCCCGTCAACTGCGGCGGTATCCCGGAGAGCCTGCTGGAGAGCGAGCTGTTCGGGTACGTCAAGGGGGCCTTCACCGGCGCCCACGAGTCACGTGCGGGATTCTTCCAGACTGCCGATGGCGGGACGATCTTCCTCGACGAGATCGGCGAGACCAGTATCGCCATGCAGGTGAAGCTATTGCGCGTGCTGCAGGACAAGGAGGTTCGCATGGTAGGCGACTCCCGTGCGCGAAAAGTGGACGTGAGGATCATTGCCGCCACGAACAAGGATCTGCCCAGTCTCATCGAAAGCCGTGTGTTTCGGGAGGAGTTGTACTACCGCATCAATGTCGTCACGATCGAAGTCCCGCCTTTGCGGGCCCGGAGTGGCGACATTCCTCTGTTGGTGCGTCATTTCGCGGAGAAGTTCGCCTCCGAGCTGGGCAAGACGGTACCACGCTTCTCGGAAAAGGCCATGGAAGCGATGCAGAATTGTGCCTGGCCCGGCAATGCACGGGAACTGGAGAACGCCATCCAGCGGATCGTCGTCATGAGCGATGAGCAGACAATCGAGGTTCCGGACCTGCCGTCGTTCGCGCGGTTCTCGGTCCTGCGCACCACCGGCGTGAACAGGACGCTGGCGGAGGTGGTAGCCGATCACATTCGCAATGTCCTGGCCAGCGCCGGCGGCAACAAGACGCAGGCGGCCGAGATCCTCGGGATAGACCGCAAGACGTTGCGCAAGAGGATCGCGCAATATGGTCTCGAGTGAGCGTCCGGTCGCCGAACCGCTGGGCGGGTGGCGGAGTCGGTGACCTGCAAACGAGCCGGGGAAATCCTCCCCACCGGTTCCATTCTCCCCGCCATCGACATTCTCATCCGGACCGGTGAGCCCGGCCCAACTCCTCCCATCCGAAATTCGGTTCAGATGCGCCAACACCGCGCAAACGCAGGACTTATGGACAGGGACCCCATGAGCGGGACCGAAGCCGGCCATCAGTGGCATGGCACTTGCTATGTAGCCGTTCGTCTGTGAAGAGAGTGGCTCATCGCCATCGCACGGACCGTTCGGAGCAACATTCATGCGGTCCTGTTGCGCAGGCTGTGGGTCACGGGCATATCTTTGTGGCAGAGGCACAGAGAAAGGGAGGTTGCAGTCATGGCATCAGGAGAACTTTCTTGGGGGCTGTGCATGACCTGTAACAGTAATTCCGTATGCACGCGACGCGAAGGCATCAAACTCCCCGTCCTGTTCTGTGAAGAATTCGACGACTCCACCGTGGAGATACTGGAAAGGCCGTCGCTTCTGAGCATGGCGGACGAAAACGACGTCCTCGATAGGACGATGGGACTGTGCTACAACTGCGAGAGCCGTGACTCCTGCACATTGCAGTCTTCGCCCGGTGGGGTGTGGCACTGCGAGGAGTACCGCTAGGAAGGACGTCGCCGTGAGGACCGAAAGCCCATATCGACAAGAGGTTCCGATGGATGACCAGATAGTTGAAGAAATCGTGGCAAAGCATCAGGGCGCGCTGGGAGGCATGCTGGCCATTCTCAGCAACGTCCAGGCGAAGTACGGGTACCTCTCGCAGGATGCCCTGCGTCGAGTTGCGGCGGCGACCGGCGGCTCTCTGACCGATATCTACGGAGTGGCCACGTTCTATAAAGCGTTCAGTCTGAAGCCGCGCGGCAAACACCTCGTCTCGGTGTGTCTCGGCACCGCCTGCCATGTGCGCGGGGCGCCGAGAATCGCCGAGGAGTTCTGCCGGCAACTCGGCATCCAATCGGGCGAGACCACGCCGGACAATGAGTTCACTTTCGAGACCGTGAATTGTCTCGGCGGCTGCGCCCTGGGCCCGATCGTCGTCGCCGACGGGCGCTACTACTCGAACGTCGGCAAGAGCAAGGTGGCGGAGATTCTCAGAAGGACTCGCGCGGGCCTGGATGAGCCGCAGGAGAACCGGGGTTTTCCGCTGACCATCGAGTGTCCGCATTGCCGCCAGAGCCTGATGGACCCGGCGCATCCGCTGGATGGCGTTCCTTCGATTCAGTTCCTGGCCTCCTGGAACGGGGCCCGGCATGCCCTTCATCTGTCCTGCCTCCACGGCAGCTACCGGTCGTCGGGCAACGAGGACATTCCCGCGGATTCCGTCCTCGGCCTGGCCTGCCCGAGGTGCGAACGCGATCTGACCGGCGAGTCGGCGTGCACGGAATGCGGAGCGGACATGGCTCGGGTGAGGGTGCAGGAAGGGGCCACGCTCAGGGTCTGCACGCGTCACGGATGTCGGGGACGCGGATTGGACCTGGATAACCCATGGACCGAAGCGGCTGAATCGCCGAGTCAGGAATGACCCATGAAACGACTGACCTGTGTCGATGATTTCAAGGCCTTGCACACCCGTCTGCACGCGCAACGCAACGACGGCGCGACGACGATCGTGATCCCGGCCGGGACGTGCGGGATTGCCAGCGGCGCCGGCCGGCTCGTCCAGGAAGCGCAGCGCGCCATCCTCGCCCACCGTCTGGCCGGCCGGGTGAGACTGCGCGTCACCGGGTGTCACGGGTTCTGTCAGAGAGAGCCGTCGATCCTGGTGGAGCCGTCGCGGACGTTCTATCCGAACGTCGATCCCCAGGACATGGAGCGCATCGTCCTGGCGGCCGCGCAGGGACAAGTCGTGCACAGTCTCCTGCTCGTGGACCCGGCCACCGGGAAACGCGTCGAACGGCAGGACGAGATCGGCTTCTTCGCCAACCAGGTCCGCGGGGTCTTGCGGGAGAACGAGAACGTGGACCCCACGCGCATCGAGGATTACATCGCCCACGGCGGCTACGGCGCGATGGTGCAGGCGCTGTCCTGTGCCGACGCAGGCTGGGTCGTCGAGCAAATCAAGCTTTCGCAGCTTCGCGGCCGGGGCGGCGGCGGCTTCCCCACGGGACGCAAGTGGGAGATGTTCGCCCAACAGCGCGGGACCAGCGGCAAGTACCTCGTGTGCAACGCCGACGAGGGCGATCCCGGCGCCTACATGGACCGCAGCGTCCTGGAAGGCAATCCGCACGCGATCCTCGAAGGGATGATCATCGCCGCCGCAGGCACCGGTGCCACGCAAGGCGTCATCTACGCCCGTAGCGAGTATCCCCTGGCGATCAAGCATACGGAGATCGCCCTGCGACAGGCCCGCGGCCTGGGCCTGCTGGGCGACAACATCCTGGGATCCGGCCGGCGATTCGACATCGACATCGTTCGAGGCGCCGGCGCCTTCGTTTGCGGGGAGGAGACGGCCCTGATCCGGTCTATCGAAGGACGAATGGGCGAGCCGCGGCAGCGGCCGCCATATCCGATTGCCAAAGGCATCTTCGGCGCCCCGACCTGCATCAATAACGTCGAGACGCTGGCCAGCGTGCCTTATATCATCCGCCACGGCGCGGAAGCCTTCGCCGCCATGGGCGTCGCGGGCAATACGGGGACGAAGATATTCTCTCTGGTCGGTAAGATCAAGAACACCGGCCTGGTCGAAATCCCGCTCGGCGCGCCCATCAAGAAAGTGGTCTACGAGATCGGCGGAGGTCCGGTCGGCAAGGCGCGGGTCAAGGCGGTGCAGACGGGCGGTCCCTCGGGCGGCTGCATCCCGGCCTCGATGTTCGATCTGCCCATCAGTTACGACAGCCTGGCCAAGGTCGGCTCGATCATGGGGTCCGGCGGCATGATCGTCATGGACGAGAACACCTGCATGGTGGACGTGGCCCGGTACTTCATGAACTTCCTCAAGGACGAATCCTGCGGCAAGTGCCTGACCTGCCGCAAGGGCACGCAGCGGATGTACGAGATTCTGGAGGACATCACGCTCGGCAAAGGCACGCCCGGCCACCTCGATCTGCTGGAGGAACTGGCTCGGGTGGTCAAGGACACCACCATGTGCGCCCTGGGTCAGTCCGCTCCCAACCCTGTGTTGAGCACGCTGAAATACTTCCGCGAGGAGTATCGCCGTCACATTGAAGACAAGCGGTGCGATGCGTTCGTCTGCAAGAGCCTGATCGGCGCCCCCTGCCAGGCGGCCTGTCCCGTAGACACCGAGCCGTGGCGGTACGTGGCTCTGATCGAGAAGGGGCAGTACGAGCAGGCGTATCGGATCATCCGCGAGGCGAACCCGCTCCCCGCCGTCAGCGCCAGGGTCTGCGACCGAAAGTGCGAGCATCGCTGCAGCCTCGGGTGTGGTGGAGGTGAAGCGATTGCCGTGCGGGCGATGAAGCGGTTCGTGACCGACAACGTGGACCCCACGGCCTATCGCCCCGAGGTGCGCAGCGCGACGAACGGTCAGACGAAGAAAGTGGCCGTCGTCGGCGCAGGTCCGGCGGGGCTTACCGCCGCGCACGGTCTGTCGCTGCTCGGGTACAAGGTCGTCATCCTGGAGGCAGAGCGCGAGGCCGGCGGCATGCTCACCTGTTCGCTGCCCGCCTACCGGCTGCCCCGGCAGATCGTCCGCAACGAAATCAAGACGTTGATGAACGACAACATCCACCTGCGGCACGGCGTCGTATTGGGTAAAGACGCGAATCTCCGGGAACTCTTTGCCGAGGGATTCCGGGCCGTCTTCCTGGCGATGGGCGCCCACGAGAGTTGGCGGCTGGACCTCGACGGCGAGGACCTGGACGGCGTCTATCCCTCCATGCAATTTCTCAAGGCGTTCAATCTCCGGGGCGAAGAACTCGCCCATGGGCACGTGGGCATTGTCGGCGGCGGGAATTCCGCGGTAGACGCCGCGCGCGTGGCGCTGCGGCAGAAGAATGTCACGAGCGTGACGCTCCTGTACCGGCGTACCCGCGACGAGATGCCCGCCTACGAAGAAGAGGTCGAAGCCGCCCTGGAAGAAGGAGTGACCATCGAGACGCTGGTATCCCCGGTGAAGATCCACGTCCGGCAGGAAGAAATCGAGGCGGCTCTGCGGGAGGGCGTGGCCCTGGAGACACTCGTGTCTCCCGTGCGGATCTTCTCGCGCGAGGGACGTGTGGTGGGCATCCGCTGCGTCCGGAATCGTCTGGGCGAGCTGGATGCCAGCGGCCGGCGGAAGCCCGTCCCGGTGCCGGGGACCGAGTTCACGCTGCCCCTCGATACACTGATTGTCGCCATCGGCGAGCGCCCGCAGAGCGATGGCTTGGTGGCGATGGGGCTGGATGTGGACAAGGCCGGCCGAGTCAAAGTCGATCCGAAGACGCTGACCACGAGCATGGAGGGGGTCTTTGCCGGCGGTGATCTGGTGACGGGCCCGAATACCGTCATCGATGCGATTGCCGCGGGCAAGAAGGCCACGCGTGTCATCGACAGGTATTTGCGGGGCGAGCCCCTGGCGGATCCGGCCGAAGCGAAACTGCCGACCGTATTCGTTGAGCCGGCTGTCGTCGGCGAGGACGAGCTGGAAACCGCTACTCGGGCGGTCCCGCCGGCGCTGCCCGTCAAGGGACGGCGCAAGAACTTCAATGAAGTGGAACGGGCCCTGTCCGAGGAGCAGGCCAGGGCCGAGGCCCGGCGCTGCCTGAGGTGCGACCTCGCCTTCACGCGGGAGGGGCAGGCAGCCTGTGCACAGCGAGTCGCTGTTGGAGAGAACCAGGCATGATAACGCTCACCATCAATGGACTGGATGTCGGCGTCGAGAAGGGATCGACGATTCTCGATGCGGCCACGTTTCTGGGCTTTCCGATCCCAACGCTGTGCCACATGGAAGGGCTGACGCCCTACGGGGCGTGCCGGCTCTGCGTCGTGGAGATCGGCGAGGGCCCCGGTGCAAAGCTCGTCACATCCTGCACCTATCCGGCTGAGCCCGGACTGAAGGTGCGTACCGCCTCGGCACGGGTTATGCGTGCACGAAGAATGATCCTCGAATTGCTCCTGGCCTCCTGTCCTCAGTCGAAGACGATCCAGGACCTGGCCTCGAAGTACGAAGTGAAGCAACAGCGATTCCGGCAGGAATATGAAGACTGTATCCTGTGCGGCCGGTGCGTGCACATGTGCGAAGAGCAGATGATGGCCAAGGCCATCGGCTTTCGCGGCAGGGGACAGAACCGCAGTATCGGGACTCCGTTCGACGTGCCTTCGGAGGTCTGCCGGCAGTGCGGCGGCTGCATTTACGTCTGCCCGGCCTGCTCGTTGCGGTGCACCTATACGGAACCCGGGAAAGCCATCTGCGGCGGCTGCGCCAACCTCAGTCCGCCGTGTTTGGAGAAAGAGCCGTTCGACAACATGATGTGTTACATGGACCCATGCGTTGCCTGTGAGATCAAGAAGCCATAGAGGACCAAGGGAGGTACCCTGCGATGACCTTTTCGAGAGTGAACACTTCCGCCGCCACGTTGACGAAGAACCGAACCGAAGGCTCTGTGACGCCGAGCTCGGGCATGTGCGTCACCTGCGTGGACGGCTGCATCGGGATGTGCGAGATCGGCAAATCCGCCTATCGCGGCCACGAGGTGATCTACCCGCAACCCTTCGGCGTCATCACGACCGCGGCGGAGAAAGTCTATCCGGTAGACTACTCGCACCTGAACATCATGGGAACGTGCGTCGGCGCGTACGGCATCGAAGCGGACAGCGATAAGGCGATCTTCCCCGCCGTGAATCTCGAAGTTCGAATCGGCCACGACAAAGGGCTCAAGTTCCGGTACCCATGGCTGATCTCCGGCATCGGGTCGACGGATATTGCCAAGAATAACTGGGAAGGCCTGGCCATCGGCTCGGCCTTGGCGGGTACGGGATTGACCATCGGCGAGAATGTCGCCGGCATGGACGCGCAAGCCACCATCAAGCAGGGTCGGGTCCTCGACACCGTCGACCTCAAACGACGCGTGAAGCTCTATCGCGACCATCAGCGCGACGGTTACGGGGCGATCATCGTCCAGGCCAATGTCGAGGATACGCGTCTTCATGTGCAGGAATACGCGATCAAGGAACTGGGTGTCGAGTGCGTCGAGATCAAATGGGGGCAGGGCGCCAAGGACATCGGCGGTGAGGTGAAGGTCCGAGATCTGAAGAAGGCCCAGCTCCTGCACGAGCGCGGCTATATCGTGCTGCCGGACCCGACGGATCCCACGGTCATCGAGGCCTTCCAGAACGGCGGCTTCAAGGAATTCGAGCGGCACTCCCGCGTCGGTATGGTGTCGGAAGAGTCGTTCGCACAGAGAATCGAGGAGCTGCGCCGAGCCGGCGCCAAGTATATCTTCCTGAAGACAGGCGCCTATCGGCCGGCCGACCTGGCCCGCGCCCTGAGCTTCTGCTCCAAGTGCAAGCTCGACCTGCTCACCGTGGATGGGGCTTCGGGCGGCACCGGCATGAGTCCCTGGCGGATGATGAACGAGTGGGGCGTCCCGCCGATCCATTTGCACTCGCTTCTCCATGCATACGCCAAGCGGCTGGCCGACAAGAACCGATACCTGCCGGCGTTGGCGGTCGGGGGCGGTTTCACATTTGAGGACCTGATCTTCAAGGGCTTGTCACTAGGCGCCCCGTACGTCAAGATGATCGGTATGGCTCGCGCTCCGGTCGCGGCCGCCATGGTCGGCAAGACCATCGGCCGGGCCATCGACGCCCATCAACTCCCTGTCTACGTCGAGCGGTTCGGCGCCTCGAAAGACGAGATCTTCGTCACCGCAAGCACCCTACGGAAGGAATTCGGTAACGGTGACTTCGAGAAGATTCCCGCCGGCGCTATCGGACTGTACACGTACTACGAGCGGCTGGCCCAAGGCCTGCGCCAACTGATGGCGGGCTGCCGGAAATTCTCCCTCGAGCACATGTCACGCGACGACCTGGCCGCACTGACGCCCGAAGCGGCTGCGATTACGGGCCTGCGCCACATTATGGAAGTGGACGAAGGCCGCGCGGAGCAGATCCTCGATAGCTGACGCTGGTCAGAACGGACCCACGGGCTCATGAACTCCGTGCTCACGCTGTGCGCATGAACCACCTTTGCAGAGGAACGAGTGTCTCGCAGGGTGCGAAGACTCGTCTCGACGCAAACTGAGGTCCGCCAACATGTTGGCATCGCGAACGGTACATGCATTAGACCGGAAAGCAACAGGCATCCGGCGGACCGGCCCCTGGATAGAGCCTGAATTGAGCTTTCTCGACGCCGAAATGGGTCTCTGGTCGCGTACGGTTCCCGCGGCGATGCCACGCCGCTTTGCGATGATAGGATCTCAACCATCCGCCCAAGCGCTCAACGCAGATAGTGTCACCTTAATTGCCCTCGTGCCGTGGTTATGATCGCGGGTGTTTCTGGTTGTGAACTGCTGTCCGGAAAGAACCGTCTGCAGCAATGATGACAACAAAAGCTACGGGAATGGTGGTCTTAATGCCGGTGAGAGTGACTGGGCAGCTTCAAGAAGCTGGGCCAGAGGGCCGCCTGATGGATGGGATGAATGAGTTTACGCTTCTGGACGACGCTGTGCAGGGTTTCGGGGATGCGGCGGCCGACAATGGAGTCGGTGAGATTGGTCGGTGGCAGGAGTTCACCAAGCCATGCGACCTCGGCGGCGTTCGCCGCTGCCTGTTTGGCGTAGGCGAAGGTTCCACCGAAGCCAAACAGGATTCAAGGAATGGTGTCTCTCAAAGGCTGAGAGAATCGGACGAGTGGGTCAGTCGTCACGTGTTAGCCACTTGTCACTGAGTGGTAGCTGACTTGCCAACCACTTCTTGTTCCGCAAAAGACGCCATTTTCACGCTTGTACCACACTCGTAAATAAAGACTTATGAGCCGAGCCTAGGACTGAAAATCCGTGTGTCGCGGGTTCACGAACCGCTGGCCCAGTCGCACACCTCGTGCTGCTCTGCCGGCTCGATTATCTCCGACATGAGATAGGAAACCTCTTTCGGGGTATAGAACTCGCCAGAACTCTTGCCGGCCTTGCTGGCGAAGGTGCGGATTAGGTACTCGTAGGCGCTGCCAAAGAGATTGTCGGGGACATGGATGCGGTCGAATATGCGACTGGAGAAATGATTGCGAAGCTCGACCAACTTGGAACGGGGAAGTTCGTCCTGTTTGTTGAAATCGATCTTGTTGGTCAGGATGCCGTCGAATCTCGGGGCGTTTGCAGGCTCAATAGCCAGCATAGCCTCGTTCAGGGACAGCCCCAGCGTAAGGGATGTGACCGGTTTTCCTTGTGTTCCGTAGGTGACGACGTCCCAAAGGCAGTCCTCCGGAACCACGAAAGGCAACGACTTCCTCTGCATCACGGGGTCATGGGCGAGTTCCTCGCCAAGATCGCGGGCCAGCTTGCGGACGGATTCCTCAAAGACATCGCTAATTCGTTTGAAGAAAAGAAGAGCGAAGACGTACCCACGGAATTCAGAATGGTCCACGTTGCCGCGAAGGATGTCGGCCGCCTTCTCCAAGAAGGCGTCCAAGTCCGACTGAGTCATGCGGCGTGCCAGACGCGGTGCAACGCCGTTATTCGTTCCATTTGCCATTGACCAAATTCTCCGTATCCTTCATGTTGACGGCCCGGGTCAAGTGCTCATCATCCTTCGCGATACCGATGGCGAGGCTGCCGCCGTTAGCTTTGGCGAAGGCTGCTGCATCCTTAATGAGTTCCACTTTGCAGGCATCGCCTGATGGATATCCTACTATCGTTCTTGAGCAGGTCCCCATAGAAAGGCCCGGTTCAAGTGAATTCGACACGATTCCACGACAGCGGGCCCCACAGGGACTCCAACACAACCTGGGCTACGATCTCGCTCAGGTTTCTCCGAACCATTGACAACGCTGGTAATCATATCGCCGGGGATGGGTCTCCAAAACCGTTTTTCTGGCCGTGCAAACTAGCAGAAATTGGAGAAAGGTCGGCCGGCGCAAGTACTATCCTATGGATTTTCTCCTGGCATGGTGAGACCTGCAAGTCTGCCATGGAGTTGCATGACCTGGACAGTGACAGTTCACGTTGTCCACATTCGGACAACTTGTCAGAGTCTGTACTGAGAGTCGGCGGACTATTCACCACTGCGATTCCTGCAAACACAGCCTTAGCGCTGGCATGTCGCTATATCGAGAGCACAAGACGCGATTGTCTTACCTACTGGCCCCGCTTGGCACAGTATTTGCACCTATATATTTCAGATCCAGATTCTCGCACGCATGAACGCGTTCTGAATAGCAAGAAGACAGAGAATATAGCAGACTCAACACGCAGTAGCGCGTGCCATTGCGTGAGGACGATTGCAGAAAGGGGGTGCAGATAGCGTCATGGGCAGAATATAGGAAACGACAAGAGCTCGAAGTCACTTTTCAGGTTTGTGCTTCGGCCGACTGAACATCAAGAGAAAGGAGGTGCAAATGAAGTAACCGATCAGATGGGGTAGATGGGAGAGAGTGCTCAGGCACCTGCTCCCGGCACGAGCATGATCAGGAAAGGGGTGTGTAGCGGAAGAGCTAAGCTGATCTGTATCTGAAGAAGCAAGTTGTTTAAAGACATCGGCCCTACAATTGTGGTGAGCCAGGAGCAAATTAGAAGATTGTCAGGATGTCAGATGATGCCTCCAATTGTGCGGTGACCGAGCGACGGCATGTCCAGTCTACTCTATGAACACAGTGACCGATCTGGGCAGCGTGTTGTAGTTCGTCGCAGCCGCAGTTAGTGTCTTCCCAACTCAACGCCCATACACAGGCACCGCCTCTGCGGTGCCTGTGTTTTTCGTCACGAATGAGCGGACCGCCGGTAACCCTCCATTAAGTGGCAACGTAAACCAACCACTTGGAGACCTATTGTTCTTACCGGCCATAGTCCGGTGCAATGCCATATTCATCCATCATTCGATAGAGCTTCTGTCGTTTCCAGCCAATTACCTTGGCCGCAGTCGACTTGTTCCCCTTGGCGTTGCGCAAAGCATCCTGAATCATGACTTTTTCAGCTGTTATCGCGCTTTTGGGGGACTCTGCAAGAAGTCCACTCATCGCTCGATCGATGTGGCACCAACGTATCGTGGACTCCTCTGTCAAATCTGCAGCACTCTCTATCACATTCTGGAGACCCCTAACATTTGAATCATGCCAATCGTATCCTGTCAGAGGACGCAACGCCTCTTCCTCGATTTCTTTGCCACATAGACCAGCAAAATGTCCTGCTAGCATTGGAATGTCCTGAAGCCGCTCTCGCATGGCCGGGAGACGGATAACCTGACACGATAGACGCCCCGCCCATTCCTTCAGAAAACGACCTTCGTCGACTAGCGTGGTTAGGTCTGCCGTGGTGGCCACAATAAGACGCACCTGGAGCGGCTCGCTAGTGGAACTGCCATGCCGGCTGACCTTTCGGTCCTCGTGCCGGATCTCTGTCGCCTTCAGCAACGCCTGTTGCACCGAAAGGTCCAGGTGATGGATGTTGTCGAGGAATATGGTTCCGCCGCAATGAGAGGCCACCTGAAACCGACCGGGTCCGCCTTTGACGCCGGTGAATGTCTCCGAAGCCACCCCAAACAGTTCCGTGACTGCGTTCTCCTTGGCAGCGCCACTGTCATATTCAAAGAAATTGAAGAATACGTCCTGTTGCCATGCGTAGTACAGCATTCTCAGGACGGATCGGTAGATGTGTTCAAACTGCCCAGGGAGCCCAGCCTGCAACTGTACTTCATGAAAGAGCTTGTCATACTCAGGATGCCCGTCGGGAAACCAATTCCTGTAATCCGTCTTCACCGATTCTGTACCCGAACCCATGCTTTCGGATATCAGTGAGGAGTCAACAGAAGGCACGGCATGGTATTCGGCCTTTATCACATCGCGAGGAGACATGCCGGAGTGATAGAACGACTTCCATAATCTCCGACCCATCGACAGCTCTCTAGCTACCAGCTCGCAGACTCGATCGTACGTGGCACGAAGACTGTGCTGGTGAATCAGCTTGGCTACCAGCTCTTTGCCGGTACCTGGCTCCCCTATGAGAAGCACGGTGCGATCAGAACGAGCAGCAACCAGAATCTGCTCGCGCACATTGATCATGGCAGGGCTTTGCCCGACCAGTCTATCGAAAGTGCCGACCGCTAGAAGCGTTTGTCTTGCCGCAGTAGCTTTTTCCTCTGCCTGGACTACGCGCGACGCACTATCTATTGCTCCAAAAGCCAGCCTGGCAAACAGACGGATATGCTCAAACCATGGAGATCGCGGACGGGTCTCCGGGGGAAAAACGGCAAAAAGCGTCCAGTGACGGCGAGGAATACCCTGCATATCAGGGTTCTCGTGGATAACAGGGATCGGATAGATGATAGGCCGTTCGAGAATTGTGCTCGACGAAAGCCACACCAGATGTGAACGCACTTTTTCGTACAACTCAGAGGTCTCATCCAAAGCATGAACACGTGATTCGCATTGGACATTGGCCTCTCCAACTAAAACCCGTAGGTGCGCAAGGTCGGTTCGCGAGGACGTGACCTCACTCGTAGTTGGTAGAAAACGAGACGGCCGCTGTGAGTCAAACAAGTAGCCACACCACGCCTGCACACTGCAGAAATCGCCCAGAGCCCCTTCGAGCAAAGCCCCTACCTCTTCCGCAGAAGCCTGACTTCCAGTAGTCTTGCAGACGTGATGCATAGCTGAGATCAGCCCGTTGGATTCGGCGAGCTTGTTCTCTAGACCACGCCACACATGCCAAGCAGTTGAGAGGCATCCGGCGAGCTTCTCCAACCTCTCTTTCACCTCGGCACTGCTTGGATGGGTCAAATTCTCTAGTCCAACTGCGAAGTACCCTGATCGTTCGCCCTCGATGAGTATGGGAATCCCATCAACGACCGGTGAATGGAGTAGAGGGACCGTACAATGACCGAAATTGCATTTGCCACACGGGCGCATGTACCAGTTATCAGTCCTAATCCCACATATTACATCCTTCGCATCCTCAGAGACAATGGCCACCCCATCGCTAAGTGCGCTTCCATGGACGTGCAGCATCAGATAAGTCATCCAACGGAGCTCTGCAGACAAAGCTATCACTTTCGTCATTTCAATCCTCTCTTGCAGTCCAATAGTCCCTACCACGGTCAATTTCGTCGAGCACGAGTTGGCCGTTGGCCTGCTGACAGTTGCACGACTCCCATCTGGGCCCTCTGCACTCTATCTTTGATGAAGTTCTCGATATCCCCGGGATTCATGGCCATGCGCTCCACATCATCACCATCTAACAATACAACCCATCGTCCGCACCGGGGACATTTGCTTGCGCCCACCCGCAGGCTACGGTCGATGTCGCCTGTGTTCAGAAGTAGACCCAACTGGGCACCACTTCTTGCTAGATTGGCTCGTAGCTTTTGGACGTAGTTGCCCGCTGGTAGTCCCTGCGGGTAATTCTTGCACTCGATGATGATGCGGGTGATGGCCGCGTCGCGCCAATACTGTGCCCCACTCACTTGGCTCTCCACACGGAAGATCAAGTCGAACTCATTGGTGGGCGTATCTAGACGCATGCCGGCATCGATCCACCCAGGCACGAGGCTCAGCAAACCGCGAGTCAACTGCTCAAACAAGGCCCCCTTCTGCTGCGCATCTCTGACGGCGCGGTAACGATAGAACAGACGACGCAGATGAAGTGCCTGCTCTTCACGGCTAAGTCGCGGCAAACCACGCACGATATCGCCCTCTAGCGCCTCCCGCTCCAATCGTTGCGTTCGCAGCAAACTCACGGTCTGGATAAGCATCATGCGAGCCTTGTCCGTAATGCTCGGCTCCCGCGCGAAGAGGAGATCCACCGCCATGATCCGCTTGCGCCATGGATAGAGCTTCGAGTCACGAGGGAGTGTTGGGTCATGATGCAATGAACAACCCTTGAACCATGTACAATCCGGTCTAGCATAGCAGCAGTCCTGGGTCACATCGCGAGTTAATCGGCCTATGATAACAAAGGAACACCCTTCGATCTCAGACCGAAACATCTTGAAATACTTGCCCAGTGGATCATTGGATGCTATGAGACTCTCCACGCGGTCCGCGTCGCAGGCGGCCCCTGAAGCTACAGGGTTCCAGCCATCGAGCAAGATACCTCTGAACTCCACGTCGCCTACGGTTCTGATCGCCCGCTCCGGTTTGAAGCCATTCCCACGGTGCATTAGCCACCGATGTCGCAGCGACCCGCCACCCCGACGGTTACATACCGCTTCAAGGTGGGCCACCGCATGGACGGAAGGAAACGAGAAGAGCGCTTGAAGAAATGCGGAATCATCCTCGGGACTCTCTACAAGAGACTGCGAGAGACGCAAAACCTGATTGAGGCTTTCATTCTTGGCGACACAGGCCCCCGCGAATTCGTTACAACTCCTAAACGTCGCACTCACGTCAATAACATGCTGACGCACCACAAGCATCTCCCGCAAGAAGTTGTTCGTGTTCCTGCGGCCGGAAGACTCCCAAGGTGGAATGACCTCCCAGTGCTGACTTGTCTTGACTGGCAGATTGGATGGATCTACGGACGAGAACGCCCGCGGAAGACAGGCGCACGCCAAGCAGCAACGAATGTCCCCCGCGAGTTGAAAGGGAGACAAGAGAATCACACGATCGCGCGGATGCGCCGGACATGCCACAAATCGAGTCGGGACACCTGGCCGGATCTTCCTACAAACGTCTCCGGCTTTCTGAACAAGACACGTCGGAAACCGACGGCAACCCGTATTTGTCAGGTTCCTGAGTCTCGCGGCTTCAGGAACAAGCATCGTGTCGCCTGTCCTCCTCCCCCGATCCTTCACCGTCATACATGCGACCGGAACCCCCCATCTCGCGGCGACATAGAGGAGATAGGATTCAACGATCCTGGGGACCGCCCTTGCCTCCAGGAGAGGTTCTTTCGTATTTCTCCTTCTCGATTTCCCACTGCTTGACGACACGCTGAATACTCCTCAGTAGTTCCGAGGGCAGAAACGTTTTCGTCAATATTTCCCTAACGAGTGGTACGTGCGCCTCCCTAGCTTGCTTCGCGGGACCATTGTAACCCCACGCGGTCGCAAGGATAACCGGTACCATGATACGCTCTTTTTTCATGAATGCAAGAACTTTTTCGCCCCCTTTCGGGTCATCTTCAGGCATGACAAGATCGAGCACAACGATGTTAAACTGAGGTTCGGCGTCGCGGAGGCAGTTCTTCGCCTGTTCTGGGTGCATCACCTCCGTCACATCTAGTCCCTTGAAGCGTAGAAAAGCTACGCACGGTGCACGGTCGCCTGGGTCGTCTTCAGCATAGAGAACGCGAATGTTCCCTGAAGTCATCTCAGAACCTCCTTTCAACATCCTTACGGCTATGGTCGTCATCGACGCAGCAACTTTCCATCAGTTTCTCTTGATCCCAAGATACAGTTACCACCGTACCTACTCCGCCTTGTCCAGCTGAGATCTTGACGTCGCCCCCATGGACCTTTGCTAGCATGATGACTGCCGGTAATCCGATTCCCAGAGCCCTGCCTGTTGCTCCGTGCGAAGTTCGATTCCGGTCTAGGATAGCCTCACGCAACGTTGGATCGATTCCGGGTCCGCGATCACACACAGACATTTCACATCTCTGGTCTTCCACGTGTACCCGAATTTCGACCCGATTTCTGTCCGGAGACGGACTTCCCCCTCCCGCCTGTGCGTGTACAATAGCATATTTGCGGGCGTTCTCGACCAAATTTAGCAGGATGCGAAAGAGCATGTACCGATCTCCATATACCGAAGTGGACTCGGAATCGATCACGGGCTTGATACTCCAGCCATCTTGCCGGCAGAAGCTCACGAAAACATCCTGTATCTCATCCAAGACTTCTTTGATATCGAGTACCTCCCCATGGAACCGTTGCGGCGGGACTCGCCCTTCTGCGACATCAAGTGTGTTGACAATGAAGGCATCCAGCCGTTTGGCATCGGATAGAGCCATGTCCACTCTATCCGCGTGCTTGGGCAGAACATAGGCCCCTTCGCGCAGACACTCCAAAGTGGCACGGACAGCTTGGAGAGGTGTCTTGAAGTCATGCGTTCGGGTGATAATAGCTTGATTCTTGGTTTCCATAAACTGGAGGCGGTCAAGTATGAGTGCTATTTTCATCGCAAACAGAGACACAAGAGCCTCATCCATTTCCGTGAAGCCTTCGCCCATTACCCGCCCCCGGCGATTCTCCAGTTTTAATACTCCTAGCAAGAGCCCATCCGGCGTCTTCAGAGGAGCCGCCAGAACCGAGGTGAACTTTTCTCGTTTGTAGCATTCATCGGCTTTGGCCCATCGGTAAGGATGCGAGCGTGCCTCTTCACCCGCCGCTCTAAGAATCCTCTGCGTGTAGGCCACGTAGCATCGGAATCCGCAGTGAGGTGCATCTGACGGATATGCCTCGTGACCGCGGCTCCCTAACAGCTCACTCTCTCCCAGAAGGGCATGGAAACATCCCTCATGACGCAGGGTACCCTTGTGGGGATCATACGAGGAGCATTCTGACCGCTCTGCCCGAAAGAGGCTCGCTGCGATTTGGGGGATTCTCTCCCACAAATCTGTGAGGCTTGACACCTGGAGAAGCGCATCGGTCTGGCGAACCATGGCCTGAATCCGTTCGATATTCTGCACCCCTCGCAATACGGGGGAGATGCTGTCAATAAAGTCCTTAAGGATGTTCAGTCGCCACTTCGTAAAATGCCGTGTCTGTTCGGCAGAGAGGCCGAAGGTTCCGAAAATCTCGTCTTCGAGAATCAAGGGATAGCAAACGTAGCTCTGCTCCCGTTTTAGATACTCACGCAAATCGTCCCTGCCCTCGGGAACCTTCCCCAAGATCTCTTGATGGTACGCGTCTTTGCCCGCATCCTGAGCAATGTAGGGTTCTCCGCATGTCGCCACGACACCTGCAACAGGTTCTCCGAGAGGGACTCTCTCACGAAAAGTCGGCTGCCCCGGTTTCTGATAAGGATTCGAGGCCACCCTCATCGTGACATCATTGCGGACCCAATCCACCAACCGCACATGCCCTCCATGGCATGTCATGAGCCGGAGCAAGTGATCCAAGAGCGCTTTCGGCACGTCTGGCTCACAGTCCAATTGCCGCTCGATGCGCTGGAAATCTGTGAGGTAATACTGCTGAATCACCACACTCAGAGCACTCGCAACGTCCTGAAGCCGCTGGATATCTAGTCCTGTGAAGTCATGCGGTGAGCAGTACTCGACGAGAAGCGCCCCCCATTCAAGCCCCTGTACCGATACGGGAACGGCCAGAAAAGATCTTACCTCTAGTTTTTTCTGGAACGCCCGTTGAAGATTAGCATTCAACGCACTGCCTTTGGTGACATCGGAGATCGCCAAGTACTTCTCCTTCAGGACCTTCTCCTTGAGATAGTTAATCCCCCCCACAGCGGCGGTGTCACCCTCGATGGGGCCTGCGGGAATTGGTCGCCCATCAGAGACACTCCACACCAACACGTGCTCCTCCTCGTTTCGCTCCCCCAAGAATTCCACCACGACGGTTCGATCCGCGTGCGTGATCTGCCGAATATGATCCACTGAAGTCCGCAGATGATCGCGCAGATTTCGCGATTGAACCAGTGCCATACCATCGGTCCTGTCTAATTTGATCGGGTCAAGCATGTCCGACAATACCAGCAAGACGTTCTCGACCCCTTTGTCTTCACCAACATCGAAAGGTGAGATGACAACATCTTTTTGAACAGGTTCGGTGTGGACTCCCTTCGCACTGGAGAAAGTGGCGACTAGACGCGCGGGCTTGCCAGTTCGAAAAACGGAGTTGATCATCTCGTCGAAATCGGCGGTCCGGCCCTCTAGGCAATTTGCTGTCTCTGAATATGTGCTCTGTCGCGATGAGCCACTGACAACGACGTGACTCATGCGTTCGTTCCACGCCCTATTCCCCATCTTGACAGTGCCACGGCGATCAATTACGGCCACTTCAGATGCAAGCGTATCAAGGAGACGACTCAAGCGAATGCGCTGGAGATTGCTCTCCAGAAGCATTTCCGCACGTTGAACCAGATTCTTGATAACCGCGATCGTTTCCTCATCGAAGAAGTATGCCTTTTGCGAGTCGATCACTAGAGTTCCGATCAGATCCCCTTTGACGTACAAGGCAAATGCTCCGGAAGACCGCATCTCTCTGAAATGGCTCGCGCTGTCATAGCGGCCTGCCTTTTCCAGATTGCTCACCAGTCTTGGGAGTTCGTCCTCTCGCCAAATCAGATACCCTTCCACTGGGGCCCTGGAGACTAGGCTGGCCGAAATGCTGGTTCCGATATCACGGTCAATATTCACCTTCTCTCGTAGTCGCCAAGGAACATACTTGGCCGAGGCTTTCAGAATCAGAGTGTGGTTTTGCCGGTGACGCACGTGGCAGTGCACTGACCCCAGAAGAAGCGTAGCCGTATCTACAATGGCTTTCATCTGGTCGTCGATCTCCATAGCAGTGGCCAGCCTCACGTCCAGTTGGCGAATAGCTCTGGCTTGCTTGGCCTGCTCCTCCCGAAGCCAGTAGGCCCGGGCCTTTGCCACGAGGGGAGCAATGATAGAGCCATATTCTAGAAGTAGTTCCCTAATTCGCCCTGCCGGTGGTAGGTGTCGACCCGATATCTCATTGTCAAAACTCAGCTTTCCGACAAAAACACGTTCTCCATACTCCGTCTGAACTATCAAGGGCAGTTCCAACCAGGGATAACCTTTGGCGTGGATCATCTCATGAATCTCGTGAATCTCTATATCGTTGCAGTTGGAGTCCTCAGGATAACAGACGACTCCCTGAGCATGCCTCGTCTGACGAGAATAGCGGTCCCTCTCCAAGTCGATTGATTTCCCCACGATGCTAAATTGATCCGATCCATACGAGGCGAAGCCCTCCAGATAGTGAGGATCACCCGTCGCAATCCACAAACGTGCTCTATCCAATCCCAGTTGACAGGTCCGTCGCAGCATTTCGATCATGGCCTTCCGAAAAGCATCCTCGCCCTGAAGAACCGCTGCTTGGCAATCCTTGACCATCTGTTCGGTGATGTCACGGACAACCTCAACCGCTGCAATGATCTCTTCCCCAGCCCAGATTGGTGTCGCGGCAACCTCGTAGAAGTGAGTCTTCCCCTCGACAGGTGACACCGTCGTGCTCGTGCGCGGTTGACCATCCTCGAACACCAACTGGACTGGACACCATGGACAAGGACTTGACTGCCTTGAAGTTCTATCGTATTCCATCCAGCAAATACCCGGCGAGCGCGCTTGTTTAGCACTAATGCTCTGCTGGTGCTCGTTCATGTATCGAACACAAAAACTTCTATCCACAATGCTGATGCCAGTCCTGAAATCGCTCTTCAGAAACTCCGGTAGTTCCTTCTGATGAGTGGGCGTCCGCTTCCAAAGGCAAGCGGCAACAATCCTCTTCGATGCTTCTTCCGGACGCATGTTCTCAACTATGTATGCGTCCGCGTGGGCTCGAATTGCTAGGTGGGCATCTATGGTACCATCAGCGCCTGTGATAGCTACTGTCACGGTATCTGGGTGATCTACTGCAAGCGCACGAATAAACCTGTACGCTGCTCGACGATCGTCTTTCTGTCGATTGACTTCTATGACAATAAGCCGACCGGCACTTCTATCTGCCTGCTTTAACCAGAGAGCTCCCTCAGAACATGTTCGAAGCACTCCTATCGCACATCCGAGGTTCTCAATACATCGGCCTAACCACGCCACGCGCTCGGGGTCTGAATGTATGATAACCGCACGCCAGCTTGCAGGATTCAGATCGCTCATGGTCTCATCCTAAAATGCACCTCTCCAGCCGATTGATGCAAATATGTGACATTGGCTCCGAGAAGCGTCGACAACCGCGGCACCGTGTGTCCAACCAAAGACGATCTGCCCATTCAGACTGTCTCGCTGGTGAAGGGCTTGGTAAGCTGTGGTTATCATGTGACATCAGCATTCCTCGGCTGTGATCCAGGTAGCCGTTCCTGATATTTCGGTTCTCTATCTCGGCCATGCCACCCGGGCAGATCGAAGCCAAGCCGATGAATGATCACAATAGCTTCGGCATACACACTGCTTTGAGGCGATCAAGCCAAGCTGCTGCTTCACACTGGCGTTCACCCGGGCCAGAGTTCTGAAACCGAGTGGTCGTGATAAACTGATATCCCTACAACATACCACTCGCCAAATCCACGTCCTGCTCGCATACGACAAATAGGTGCCTACACATTGATTGCTCGCCATCAGAGCATTCAATCAGGCTCCACCGTATCTTGTCATGATAGACTGCCCCCGAAGACCACATGGGTCTTCACATCGGTGTACCGGTACTCTTCGGGAAGCCCATATTGTAGTAGCCGTGGCAAATGCCGTGCCATCGCCATGATAGATGGACTTTCTGTTGGTGAGCCTTGAGCAAGCACCTGATAACAACCACGACCCTATTATTCTCTCCATCCTGTGATTGGCTCCACAGCTGCTATTCCGCGCACATGTCCGGACAAGTGTCCATATGCGGTCAAATGGAACTTCTATGTTATCTGCCCATTCATCATGTCAAAGACCAAGAAGCTGAGTCGTGGACGGCGGTCATACCGTCCAGGGTAGCGTTCCATTGACTTGTAGTGATTCACGCACAGAACGGACAGAAGGAGGGCTGCTCCTGTCCATCCACAAATCCCCTCCTCTCGCGGCAGTAGTCAGAATGGGTTCCCTCCGCTTGTCAGCTGCCATGGATCGGTGCCGCCATGCATTCGTCTCTCGCATATCTTGTAGAGCCATGTGGAGAGTTCTCGCCCACTGGATATGTATCTACCGCCCGCCGACAGGAGCACCTCACTGTGGTCAAATGAAGATTCCACTGCACTGGCCGCCATACCATGGCTTCAAAGTTGATTTGACTAGCGTGACGACAGCCGCTTGGATGTGCTCCGGCAGGTCTGGCCAGTATTTGATCAGCAGAGCCAAGTCCGGGTCGCAGAACGCTCGACTCTACACAGGCTGCGCCCCACCACGCGCCCCAGCGTCAGAAGGGAATTCCATAAGTTTCGATGTCCGCGATACTTGCGGGTTTTGAGCAACGGACTGAAGATCTGTGTGTTGGCAGTCTGATACTAGCGGGCTTCAAGAACTCTCTCAGGATCGACAGGTCTGGGCTTGATTCCAGGCCAACTGTCATACTCCTGGAATTCCGCCTCATGTCGCTCGAAGGCTTCGCGATTCTGCTCTGAGAGGCGATCCAAGTGACGGCCGTTGCGCGTGAGGCAGTCCGATGGCCTTATGACTTCGGCTTTGACGAAGATGTACAGTTTGCTCTCGCTATCGCTGTTGGAGATGCTGCGAAACAGCAAACCAAGGAGGGGGATGTCACCCAGAATTGGGACCTTGTTGCCCCCCTTGCTTTGATTGAGCCGTAACATGCCGCCCAGGATGATCGTACTGCCGTCAGGGACGGTGACAACCGTCTTAATGTCGCTGCTCGTCTGGTCAGGCGGCTTCTCACCGGTAACCAGCGTGAAGTCGGAGCGCGTCAGGTTGACCTCCAAGCGTAGCAATTCGCCGTCACTGATATGGGGCGTGATCTCCAGTGTGATCCCAGCGTTGTACGGCTGGTAGTCCACGGCCGTCTCGATCAACGTGTTCTGGGTGCCTGCTGAACCACTCGTCACCGGGATCGAGGTCTTCTTGGTCACGTAAGTGGTATCGGTGGTCTTGATCGTTCCCAGCGTGTTGTCGTTGACCAAGACCTTGGGGTTGGCCAAGACTCGTCCGTAGTTCTTCTTTTGCACCATTTTCAGCAGTGCGTTGATGTGAACGTCGGCATAGAAACCGGTGGCATTGCCCGCATTGACTTGCGCATCGGCATATTGCGTGCGGTCGGAGGCCTGCAACTTGGCGACGACAGTCTGATCTCCGGCCGCAAAGGAACCGGTTTGACCGCCGGTGTCTGTCAGATCAGGGGCGCTCGTAATCAGGTTCAAGTCATAAGTGAACTCATCGGTCTTTCGAATCTCCACTAATGTCACATCAATCAAGACCTGCGGCCTGGCTTTATCAAGCGTTTTGATCAGCTTGTTGATCCATTCCTGGTTCTTGCGACTGGCATACACGATCAGCGAGAACGTTCCCTTGTCGGGGACAACCATGATCTGTTCGTCGGTGGCGCGGACAATCTTCTGGAGCTTGCCTTCCTTGTCCGGGACCATTTCATGAATGATCCGCTCGACAGTCTGTGCCATGTCCTCCGGACTCTGGTTTTCAAGGAAGTAGATCTCATATGGGATCGTCTCTGTGCGCACTTCGGCGTCGAGGTATTCCATCATCGCTTCGATCTTCGCGTGCTGTTCTTCGCTGGCATTGATGAGGAGGGAGTTCGTTGCTTCGAGGACGACCACCGTGGGCGATTCCGTCAATGTGCCTTCAACAACTTCCGCGGGTGCAGTGATCTTGGTTCCGGGCGAGGAACTCCCGATACGCTGAGACCGCGCGCCGACGATCTCAAGCTCCTGCAGCTTCTTCCTGATCTCTTCCGCTTCCACATGACGAATGTCATACACTTTGAGCACCCGCAAGTCCTGCTGGGCCACATCCAGCGCATCGATCAGGCAGTTGACGACGCTCAGCTGCTCGGCATATCCGATCATTAGAATGCGGTTGGTGCGTTCATCGGCGTCGAGATAGATGCCGTCGCTGCCTGCAGCTCCGATGCTGGAAGATCGTCGCGCGGCTCGACCGACAGGAGTGGGCGCGGGCGGAGCAGATCTCTCGGCGGTAGATGCGGCCGTCTGCACCGAGCCAATCGTGACGGATACACTCTGCATCTGCGCACCCAATTGACGGACCTTCTCAGCCAGTGTCCCCGCCATCGTATAGTGCAATTGGCGGAATCGGAACAGTCTTGCCGGGCCCGGCTTGTCCACGACGCACAACAGCTCTTCTATACGCTCCACCTGGTCGGCATAACAGGTCACGATCACAGTCCTGCTGCCTTCGACGACGGTGGCGGCCAGGCTCAACTTCATGTTCTGGAGCAAAGTTGAGGCACTCGAGGCGTCAAGATTCTGCAATTCAAACACGCTGGTCACCACGATGTCCCCAGCGCGGATCTCGCGTTGACGGTTGTCGATCAGCCCTGGGTTGGCTTGCAGCGCGTCGGCCGCCGGAACAATCGTCACCAGATTGCCCTCATGGGAGGTCATCGCGAAACCTTTGAACTTGAGCACGGATTCCAGTAACGCATACAAGTCCCGTACCCGCATTTTGCCCTGCAGTTTGCCATGAAGGCGCAGAGTGATGATCTGGCCCTTGATTTTGGCTGGATCGTATAGAAAATCCAATTGCAGGTATTCACCTGCCAGATCCAGCAATTGAGCCATGTCGAGTTGGCCGGGGAGGTTCAATTGCACGATCTCGTCGCCATTTTCGAGGTTCACCTTCCTACCGATTGGCGGCGAAGTTGCCGCAGGGCTGTCAGCAAGACTCTTCGCGGATTTGGTCTTCGTCCCATTGGCCGATTGTCCGCTAGCATCGGCGTTGTCGATCCTTGGGGTCGCCGAGTTTGGTTCCCCTGTGCCCGACTGCCCGGTCGAATAACTCTTGACGGGCAGGGTCACCACGCGGGCTCTTGGACGTACCGCAGGCATCGTCTGACCAAGGGGCTCAGGATCTTTGTTGGGAACAAACTGATGGATCACCATAGCTTGCGTATCAGCACGGGATACCGCCTCAGCTCCAACGTTATTGGCATCCCGCAGGCCAGGAGCGAGGGCGTTACCGTGGAGAGTCTCGCTCTCCGACTCTGCCGAGACTTCCGTCACCATGTCAGGGCTTTCCTGTTCGGTTGCTTGTCGTGCGTTAGCCACGCTGGATACCGGCGTTTTCCGCGTGGAGTGCGCGCAACCTACCAGCAGAATCGCCGTGGTCAACAGGCTGACCCATCCGGCCCATTTGCCGCATCTCGTTCTGTACCGAACCATCAGCCATCCTCAGTAGTCTGCTCAGTTGATTGCACCACTCCGGGCACTGCCAACACGGGGCCCTGTGGCTCCGCCCGGACGTTTAAGAGGTCCGGGCGCCGAATTCTTTGCTGTTGTGGTCTCGTTATTTCCCTGGGGTGTCCCTGCGACCGTGAGGCGGCCGTCCTGAGTCGTCACGACACTCGGAAGCTGCTGCTCCACTGCCAGTTCACACCGTCTCTCGCCAGCCAGACATATCACGACGCCATCACGGATTTCGTGGATGGCGAAGTGCCCAATGACAGCCCCTTCCTTCATCCACTGGGCGTCGCTCTCTATCCCAATTTCTGCAATGAGCGCCATGGACCGTTCCGGATGGGATTCGCTACAACTGGTTCCAAACACTTTGAACTTGGGCGACTCCATGATCGGCACAGGGAGTGGTTCCGCAGGGCTCATTGTCTCCCTTACAACCAGCCGAGGCTTGGATGGAATGGACACCACGGGTGGATTCAGAACAGAGGCAAAGGCTCGAGCTGCAGCGACAAGCGGAGAGTCCATCTCATCTCTCTGCATGGAGTTCCTGTCCGTTGGCCCTGTGAACCGTGCCGCATCATTTGGTTCGGCCCGAAATACGGAATCCTGGGAATCGCCTCCCCACCACAGGCAGACACACTGCACTATGATACCAGCCGCAGCCAACAAGGCGGCCATCCTCAACACGTTGAGCAGCTTGATCACCATCCGTCAAATCCAACTTTATTGTCCGACTGTCCACCGTGTCACACAGGTTCGCAGTTCATGAAGCACTTGCATGCTATTCTGCTTTTGCTCTTTTCATGCGATGACCATGATTGTTTAGGATGCAGGCCGGAACCTGTGGCACAGGATGATCCCATCTTGTCTGATTCCGTGAGAGATCTCATGGCACGGTGGAGCCTCTTTTTCAATGTCGGTACAGTGCAGCCAGCCTGTGCCGCCGCCTCGTGTACATCTAGGCCGCGGATGAATCTCAGGGTCAGTGCTTCACGCAACAACGGCGACAGATGGCGCATGGCTAAACCAAGAGTGGCTTTGATCTCATTGGCCGAAACCTGCTCCAGGGGATCACGCTCGCAAGCACCGGAGATGATGTGGACTGCGATACTGCGCCACCACATACGCGTCTTGTGATCCATACATCGGCTCGCTCTTTTGTCCTGCAGGTACGCATGAAGCTGATGCCGGGCGATCGCCCATACATACGCGTGCGGATTTTGCATGCGGCCTTCGTTCAGGATCACCCTGAAGAAGACCTCTTGGGCGAGATCATCCACGTCCTGAAGGCAGCTCACGTACTTAGCAAAGTAACGGCGCACCTTGGCATAATAGTTCTCATAGAGCACAGTCCAACTCTTCTGCCGCGGCGTGAGTCCCTCATCGAGAAACCGTCTCCCCCATTCGCTGTCGAGCACCGTCGTATCCCTCACTCACTCAGGTTGTCATATCCGTGCGAGGCCTGTGTCCGCACCCATCATATGAGGCGAAAGTCACGCACTACGTGTAGATGGGATTGTCGGTAGTTTTCCACTTTTTCTCACGCACGACCTGCCGCCATCGAAACCTCCTCTCTCGGCAATGTCACGCAATTATCCCACGTCGCCTCCCATAGGGCGACCCCCTCGAGCCTCTCACGCCCGAGACCGAGGTGCACTCGTTTTTGGTTCCGGCCCGCTTCCCTGGGCCATAGCCCTTCTTCAGCCGAATACTGGCTCGCCTCACTGCGTCGCGCTCAAGACACATGTGAACCCATCCTCGCTCAGAGTTACTATGGGTGTCCAGCACAACTTATCACGTACCTATATTACCATGCCTGAACATCTTGTCAAGCCCTGTGATGTCACTACGTGGCAATTATTCTTGCCGGTTTCCCGAATCCAGGCCGTGACATCGGTGTGGCAGGCAACCTCGCTCTGGTCGCTTTGTTTCGTATGAACTGAGGCAAACAGCACCGAATCGCCAGCACATGTTCCATTATTCGTGTATCTCCTCAAGCGTGAAAATGAGATCATTCAAGTCATCGTTCATGTGACCGTCGTTGCAGTAGTACCGCTTACCGCCGGAAATACTCTCCACGTACATGGCGGCACCTGCAACCCAGTAATCTGTGGCTCCGTCGCCAGTGTCCCAAACGTTGTTGACTCCCAACTCCACACTATTTTGTGGCAAGGCAAATTCCACGATGGGCGATGTATCATGCCAGACGCAGACCTTCCCGGAAAGTGCACGTCCGTTTATCTCAATAGGCTTCTGGCTCCTGAGAAACACACCTTGTCTCCATTCGCTGTTGGACTGCTCCATGGTGAGGCGAAATCTGTGGGCACACTCGCTCAATGGGATCATATCAACTAGGCATAGCCGCCTCCCCTTGTACTCAATTGGTTTGCCATCCGATTTTCGGAAAAGACCCTCAAACACAATTCTACACATGCACTTCGTTCTCCTAGCCGCCGTAATGGATTCTCTCATGCTCATCCGGCCATTTCTTCTCAAATCCAAACAATCCACCCTCGCTCTGAGGTGGATCGTGATGGAGATGTCTGCTCTCCAACTCCCCCGTTACAGGGTTCGTCCTTTGTTCTGCGAGGCCTCTTCGCATTCTAGCCAAGTTCTCTTCGGAGTATTCGGCGGCATTATAAAACGCCTCGTTCTTCCAGAATCTCTGACGCACGGCCGACCATGACGGAACCGATCCGCTCTTTGTAAGATTGGTGATGGGCTCACCAACCCTCCAGCCTTTTTGGACTACCGCGGCGGCATTGGGAGCATAGTGTAACATTCTTGTCCCGAGTCTGCCAAGTTTTCCGAGGTCTCCAATGTAAGGTATTACACCCAGGCTGGAAATTCCTGCGTCTCCCCATCTACCCTCAGACGCATACCATGCCGCGTTCGTTAGGTCTGCCGTTGGGCTCGGATCGAGAATCCCGGCCAGATCAAGGGCTGTATGACCCGCGTCTGTGAGGTCTACTGTCGTCGCGCCGTAACTGGGCGTAGCATAGTCGTATTGAACCATTGAGGTGGGTTCATAGTGCCAGTTCGTGCCAGGCTCGGCGCTATCTGCCGGTTCGTCGTACGACGAATTGTAACTTGTGTTGTAGTCATACCCGGAACCGTAGCTTGTCCAGCCCGAACCAAGACTCGTCGCCGAGGTATTACCCGATAGGCAAGACGACAGCACACTGGAGTAGCTGTTCGTCGTTGGAATGATAGTGGTCCCGGCAAGTCCATTTATGGCACCGATATAGGCTCCCATTACTGCATCTCCGCCGGAGAGTCCGGCTTCGATCGCTCCCATGTACGCACCCTCAAACATCCCGGAGAAATCATAAGGATAGTTCCCCGTCGGGTCGGTTAGCTTCAGCGGACTATTGAGGCAATAGCTGTAGCGATTGAGGGCCTGGCCGGTGCCTGCACTTGGCACTATGGAATCGGGCTGGATGAAACGGGCCAGCTCGGGATCGTAGTAGCGAGCACCGTAGTAGTACAGACCGGTCTCTTCATCCAGGATCTGGCCCGTGTAGCGGTCGGAGATACTGAAGGCCAAAGCGTTGTTCTTGTAGTTCTCCCGGCCGAACGGAGAATAGCCGTACTGCTGAACGACGTCGCCGTCACGATCCGTCATGAGCTGGGATGAGCCCAGATGATCCGGATGGTAGTAGTAGAAGATGGGATTATCGTAAACCGGCGTCCCAGCGTAGACCTGGAGCGGCATGCTGGTCATAAGGACAGAACCCACCAGGCTCATGAGAACCACTTGGCGCCATGAACCGCGCCGGTACAGAGGCGCAGATGCCCCGGGGCTGCTCATGCCATAGATTATCCAGAGGCGACTGCGGCTGTAGTACAAGCCCAATCCCAGTCCGATCACAATGGCCAGAGCCATTCCACTCAAGGGGGCCCGACCGCCGCCAAACAAGCCCGTGAGAGCCCAGTCACTGCCATTCCAGATAGCCGCCAAGTACCGATTATTCTGAATCAGGCAGGCGTATGTGCCCGCCGGTTCGAAGGTGACGACCAGTTGATCACCGGCGTAGACGTGACAGAGGATCTGAGTCACGCCATTGGCATCGCCCTTCTCTTCATAGATGCTGCCGATCCAGAGGTTGGTGATCTGGCCATTGACCTTCTTCCACAACCGTGAGCCATCGGCGGCGTACCCGAACTGAACGGTGCTGCCGTCCGTGATGGCCACCTGCGCAAGCCGGTTCTGCTCATCGTACGCAAGTGTCTGATTAAGCTGACCGCTGCGGTTGCGGGTGATCATGTTGCCACAGGCGTCGTACGAATACGTGCTGCCATTGGCGTTGACCACGGCATGGGGCTTGGTCGAGTAGGTGTACGCACCCGTGCCCATCTCGCCGTTCTTGTGCACGTTCCCCAAGCCGTCATATTCATACGTGATCGTTTTGTTCTCGGCGGTCGAAATAAGGGACACGAGTCGGTGCAGGCCATCATACTGAATGCTTGACAGACTACAGGACTGGGTGCCTGTGTGCATGGTGTCGGTGACGCCCTTGATGTTGGAGACACTGTCGAATGTGTAGGTAATGTCCTGAATGTTCGAACTGCCCGATGTGAGGATCCGTTTGAGCCGCTTGGTAACGTCGTAGTACTCGTACTGAGTCGTCCGGCCGTTGCCATAGGTGACCTGCGCCACCTGATCGGCCGCATTGAATCCGGAGGCCTGGTAGAATACTTCATTGGCCCCCGTTCCCCAGAGGCTCTCGGCTCTGACCAGATGGCCGGCGGTGTCATAGCTGTAAGCGACTACCGCTCTGCCGTCCGGATAAGTAAGTTCTGTGACACGATCGGCGGCATCGTAGGCCGTCTCCGTCGTGTAACTCTGGCCCGTTTCAGAAAGGTAGCGTGTCGACTTGGTGGCCCGGCCGCGAGAGTCATAGCTGGTCTTGGTCCAGCCCTGCCCGTCAGTGACCTTGTAGAGCTGGCCCTTGTGTACTGTGTAATCGGGGTCGTCGCTTTCGTCATAGGTGTAGGTGATTGTTTCGACGAGCGTATCAGCGCTGTTTTTGACGGTCTCTTGCGTCACGCGACCCAGCTCATTGGGTTCATAGGTGAAATGAATCTTGTTGCCACGAGCATCGTTCTGATCAGTCATGCGACCGGCATCATCGTACGCGTAAGTCCACGTGCCCATGTCTGGATCAATGGTCCGGATCTTGCGATCCAAACTGTCATATTCAACCGCAATCACGTTGTCGCTGTTGTCGGTCGTGCTGATGAGGCGTCCCAAGCGATCGTATTCGTGGTACGTCCATATCCAGCCGTTGGGACTGGCGAACTCCTTGAGGCTGACGACACGTCCGGCCGCATCGAGGTACTTTCTCGTGGTCTTTCCCTCGGCATCAGTGAAGTGGAGTTCCCACGGATCGCCACCCGCGCCCGGGCCATAGAGCGTTTCGGAATACCCCGTGGGAGATCCTGTTTCACCCTCAGGTGGCGTGACCTTCCACACTCGACCAATAGGTTCATATTCCGTCAACGTCCCGGGCTGCCCGGTAGATGACGTGTAGGATTCGCCATTGCTGAAGAACGGGACTGTCTGAAAACTGAGTTTGCCGATCTCGTTGTAGCTTGTGGCGACTACACGATACTCCCCTACCGCACCTGTCTCGGCTTTCACGCGTGTTTGAACGATCCGGCCGAGGCCGTCGCTGTAGATGTACGCCTCATATCCTTCATGAATCTGATGCACATGATTATGGCTGCTCCCGTCACTGATGCCGCCGACATTGTAGTCGACGTGAGTCAACCACACGTTGGCAGTGCCATTGGGCTGAGCCGACATCAGAGTGTCTGTCACACGGAAGAACTCATCGGACCGGCTCTCTGTCACCATGCCCGCCGGATCAATCGTCCGGGTCGGCAGACCGGAGCGAATGTCGTAATCTACCGAGGTGACAAATGTTCCAGTAGAGCTCTCGATAGGGAACATATGGTAGTTGCTGTCGTACACCATGTCCGTCCGGATACCAGCCTTATCAATCGAGTAGCTCTGATTACCGCAAGCGTCATAGCCATATCTGCTTTCGGCTGTATACCGCGGTCCGTTCGGATCTACGTCCAGCCAAGTCTGCTCCGTCTCGACTCGACCATGGCTATCGTACGTGAAGATGGTCTCCTTGAGTTTGGTGTTCCCTGCTTCATCCGATGTAGCCTTGGTGCTGGCAATCTTGTCGAGAATCTCGGGGTGTCCGCTGATGGTCGCGTACGTTACGTGCGTGTATAGTTCGTCGCCCGCGCCCCAGGTAGCGAATTCATAGGTGTGATCCGCGAGATTGGCGGCGATATCTGCCGTCGTTATGCCGAGGTCGATCTCGCCCAGATCAATCGATTTGACAAGATTGCCTGTCGAGGTATCGTATTGCCACTGCTGCATCTTCGCGCGGTAGGAGTCCCAGGGATAAAGGTGAGATCCTGGCGTGTACGTGATACCGGGATACTCGAGTGTCGTGGTCTGCGCGACATAAGCAAAGTGCCAGCCGGTGTTAGCGGCAACTTCCGTCTCCACGACCTTGTGCGTAGTGATCCCATATAGCTTCCCATCATTGCCGTAGACCTCGACGCGGTAAGGCATACCCCTCTTGCCAACCGAACCGGCATCCTGCCATTCACTGGAATCGGGGTCCTCATAGCCGCCGCCCTGATGGAAATGCATCAGGGTCTTTGTACCCGCCTGCTCCAGGCCGGATTGCCCTTCCTTAACCTCCTCGATGGTCACTAGACCAAACCCGGCGAATTCACGCCGATCGGCATTGTAAAAGCCGCGTTCGTAGTCATACTGAGTGAGCATATGGTTGCCGAAACCGTCATTTACGTCCACCAGAGAGGCGACCTGTACAGAGAAGGGCATTCGGTTTACACCGTTGGCGTCCTTATGGGCATTCGGGTCGGTTGATGACTTGTAGTCCACATGAACAGATCCTCCGAGCTTTCCATGAACGGTGGAAAGCAAATCCGGAAGTGGACCTTTGTTCAGTTGGACTTTGAACACGGAATAGGTGCTGTTCTTCTTCCGCATGACACGATCTGGTAAACCATCTCCATTGATGTCGCAGACCGTCGCAAATGTATAACCATCGGTGTTGTCCGGACGTATTACGCCATGGGGACTGGCCCAATCGTTGGTGCCGCCTTGGTCGTCAATTCCTGTCCAGTTGACGAGCACGGCTGTACCGCCTTGCTCTTGGAAACCACGCCCTGTATTCAACTGAACCTTGAAGACGTCGTACTCTCCCTGATTCCCGCCCTCATTCCCTGTTCTCTCTCGCATGACGCGATCCGGCAGTCCATCGCCATTGATATCAAACAGATCGGCGTAGAAAGTCCCTGTCTCCTTAACGACGCCTTGTAGACTGTTCCACGCGCTGCTCGCTTCATCTTGCCCACTGAGGGGTCCCCAATCCCGTAGTATGGCATTTCCACTCGAATCTTTCTCAAATCCAGAGCCTGTATTGAATTGAACCACGAAGACGGTAAATGGATTGTCTAACTTCCGCATGACACGATCCGGCAGTCCATCGCCATTGATGTCCAGAAGATCGATCGTCGTTTCCTGGCCTCCATCTATCATGCGAGGACTAAACCACCCGGCGCCAGCACAACCCTGTCCACTCACTGGCCCCCAGCTGACCACCGTGGGAGACCCAGAGTCACTCTCAAAGCCGTTCCCCGAATTGAACTGAACCTTGAAGCTGCCCAAAGTGACGTGGTCATAAAGGATGCGATCAGGAAGACCGTCATGATTCATATCCACAAGGCAGGCGAGTGTGGACTGAACGTTCCCATTGTAGGCCGCATCAATCGAGTTGAACACTTTCGCACGCAGGTCCCAGTCTTCACCATACGAATCTGCACTGCACGTTGTGAGACCATACGAGTAAAGCGGGCCCCAACTCACCAAATCACTAAAACCATTGCCATTGTTGAACTGCACTCTGAAGGAGTTGTTGTTAGGTGGGCTGAAGTCATAACCGCTCTTCCGCATCACCCGATCGGCCAATCCATCCCCATTGATATCAAGGATGTCGACCGCCGTCTCGGTGGCGGTACCGTAGTCGAAATCATATGCGTATACGGGCGGATCCGGTGGGTTCCACTCCACTACATAGGCATTACGGTGACCCGTGAACACATCCGCCCACGTGGCCCTCGGCGAATTCCAGACAGGGCTCGATGTATGCCCTTGAGCGTCGATAGGACCCCAGTCCTGAAGCTGCCTAAAGCCAGAACCTGTATTAATCTGGAATTTCAGGACGTTATTCGGCGGGGTAAAAGCAGATCCTGCGTTGTTCTGCAATACCCGATCAGGCAAAGCATCGCCGTTGAGATCACAGAAACCTACCTCGGTTGAGTCTATGAAAACCGGGACGCCCTCTCCGGTCCCGGGCAAGGTTGGAAAGTAGATTACGCGGAGAGATCTATCTGTATCCGTGGACATAGGGCTATTCCAATTGGGATCGGACGATCCATAGCTGTCCAAGGGACCCCAGTCAACAGTGGATTCAAACTCGAACGGTTTCACCTGGTACTCGAAAGTGACCGGCGGTAGAGAATTTACGTCGCTGGCGCCGTAGAGTGTGACGGACGTCAGCAGCGAGCGCAGCGTGGACGAGGACGTGTTATAGTCCAGATGGTAGCGACGGACTTTCGCCCAATCCTCCGTCTCGTAGTCATAAACGCGCACCTGGATATCACGCAGCCGCTTGTTGTTTTCCACACGATAGCCGGTGGCGTACGAAAAGGACTTGTCCGGTCGGTCGGTGCTGTCCAGCAGGAACTGCACCGAGCTGGTCGTGGGCAGATCCGCGGTGTGGCCATTGTAGCGAATCTCGCTCAGATAGGGCTGCCCCTGATTTCCGGAGTAGTAGATGTAGGTTAGATTGCCATTGATGTCCTGGATTTTGGACAGGCCCCACATGAACGTGCTATCGCTTCCGGTGCCCGTTTCAAATTGCGGATGGACCATCGCCGTGCCGGCGTACTGGTATTGGCCCTGGTCGTCCTCGCCTTCCACAAACCCAAAGTAGAACTTGTTCCCGCTCTTGTCCGTCACCACCCACCAGTTGGCCTGGTGGTGAAGTTCATATTTCAGAAATGCCTGGTCGGTTTCGGCGCGGTACTCGGAAATCCCGCTCTGTGTGCTAATATGCACCAGACGCGTGTTGACCGCTCCAAAAGAGACCACGAAGCCTTTGCCGTCATCATACCGATTCAGGTACGTGCTGCCACTGCGAGCCACGGGCACCCCTTTGCGGGTGTCACGCTGAATCACTCCCATGCCGAGCGACCAGCCGACACCGCACCAGCCGTTGCCGCCACCACCATAGCGCAGGGCAATGGAGGGTTCGCTCCCCTGTCGTCCTGGCGGGACAGCAATCGGGAGAGTATAGCCAACAGAACCCGTAAAGGGATCGACCTGCAGGTTCAGATCATTCCCCAATTCTCCGGAGACCGGCCTGGCACTGCCCTCTGGAGTCTCACTGGCTGCCGCTTCTGTTCGAGCAAACATGGGAGATGAATAGGCGGTTTCGTCGCCTAGTCCGCCACCGCCCTTTGCCTTGACTTTATACTGATAGCGAGTACCAGCTGCCAGCCCGGTGTCCGTGTACTCACGACCCACTTGCCAGCCACTATCGTGACTACCATCGGTGACAGTAACGTTCTGGAAGTAGTATAGGACAGCCCCGTTGGCGTCCGTCGCCTCCGCAGCGGTCATACTGATCGAGGGCGTGTCAACGGCATGCGGCGCAATTGCCCACTGCATCGGATTAGGGTTGGGCGCTCCGGCACCGGAGCGCACATGGACGGACGTATAGTTCCCCGCTGCCCCGATGAGGAGGTAGGAATGCCCCCCCCCCGACCCTGTGCTCTGGCCGCCTCCATGCGTGGTGGAACTCCAGGTTAGAGTATAGGTGCCCTGCGCAGCCGCGGTGACCGAGAGCACCAGAAGACCGGCGATGATAGTGAGGTTACGTACCTGATTCTTTGTGCTTGGGCAAACGGCGCAGCGTCTCATGGCTTTCTCCCTGTTTTCCATGCGATGAAATACCAGTAGCTCGTCCTGATGGGCTCAGCTAGCAGGTTGGCGATGCCAGCGATCAGTACCCTCTGCCCTGCCTACTGGCCTTTCTTTTCCAACGCTCGAATTCGCTGCTCCAGAACCTCGTTATTGGCCTGCAGTTCCTTCACCGCTTCCAGCAGCACCGCCGTCAGCTTGCCGTAGCTGACACTCTTGTACTGCGTCCGGTCTGCGTCATTTTGGAGCTGCTGCTTGACCTCCGCTGTCTGCATATCCTCCGGATAGCTCTTGAGCAGTTGTTCGACTGTGACGGGCTGAGGCGTCGTGACCAACTCCGGGAACACACGTTCGATCTCTTGAGCCAGGACACCGATTTGCTGTCCGTCACCCTTGGCCCCGATGGATTGTCCTTTCTCGTTCCACCGGAATGACACAGCCCTTACCTGGGCGAGTTTACCGAGAACGCCGGCCAACGGCTGCACATCGGTCTTGAGTCGCTCATCCGATGTCTCCGTGAGATCGACGCATCGGATATTGCCAGCAACGTCCAGCATCTGGGTGGGAGAAGACGTAGCGATTCCTACGTAGCCGGTCGTTGACTTCACCGTCAATCGAGCGGTGTCATTTGTTCGCAGATCCAGTTGATCACCTATCCGCGCAATCGCTTCGGTGCCGGTCGAACTGCTGTCTTTCAAGGCAATGACGGCTCCCACCGCGGACCTCTCGCACAGCACCACGTTAGCTGCAGTCGAGACGACATGTAGCGACTTCTGCGGGTTGGTCGTCCCGATGCCGACTTTTCCGCCATGATTAAAGGCAATAGCATTGCTGTTGGACACGTATTTCATCACGTTGACTCCACAGGCATAGATATTGAAGGTGTCGCCCGCGTTGTACTTTGCTTCCAGCCGCGCGTAGTACACGCTGGGGTTATCATAAGTGCGCAGATCCAACCGAACGGCGTCATCATTGCCCTTTTCTCGAATATCAAGTTCGGCTCCGGGGAGTGTCGTCCCAATGCCGACGTTGCCGTTTGTATCCAAGAACAGCTGGTTGGTTGAGTAGCTGTAAGTCCCTAGAACCAGCGGTTGTTCCGTCTCTGTTCCCCCATGGTTGGAGTAGATCCTTGAAGCGGAACCAGTGCTAACATCAATATCTACTTCCTGAAAATTGGTATCGGCGGATTTGACAGCAATCCCATGCGCTCCATTCTTGACAATGGTCAATTTAGAGCTTGGACTCGTTGTCCCGATGCCGACGTTGCCGCTGCTCACATTGATGCCATTGGTCTTGTCGGAGTATAGAGTATAGGGTCCTGGGTTCAGCTTGTGGCGAGGGCTCAGCGTTGTGTAAGGGTTGGTGCCGGTTCTGGTGGCAATCTCCAGCCAGCGTGCGTCGCCAGCGAACGCGCTGGCGCCAAAATCGAGATCCACCGTGAAATAGCCATCCGTGACTGGCACTGCTGAACTCGTGACAGCACTCCCTTGTTGGGTTCCGCCGGTCGCTGCATCATACAGTTTGAACTGAAAATCATACGGGTCACTGGCGGGGGTGTTGCCATCCGTGAAACGTCCTTGGTAGGTGAAGGCTGTACCCATCGTGGCGGCGTGCACACACGCCAATCCCACACAGCACAAGACCACTGCGATTGCCAAAGTCCGGACCCTTCTCCTCGCCTTCATGATGTCACCCTTTCCTGAAAGATCTACTGACTCCACAGCAACGTCCGCGCGCACTACCGCCTTTCAATGCTCGCGAATTGCCCGACGAAATAGACAAACTCGTACTACGGTACAATGCCAGAACACGTGGTTCCTATGGGTGAATGGGTCCGCCAATACAGACGTTCTCTTGTATGCTCGAACGGATTGTTCGCCCCAGGAACAACCCTTGCGGCAGATCGATTCCCTCCTACTTACTACCCTCATGTTCCATCATATCGGCGGGATGGCAACTTGTGCAACATACCGCTGGATGGCATTGCCACATATATAAGAGTTACCTGTGGCAGAAAAGGGGACACCAAAATCGCGACAATGCAACTTTTTTTCGTACTAGACTGGCATCGGCATCAATAATCACTATGTCACGTCCCATGTTTGAGGCTGCAGCGTCAATCGAGCTTCAGGAATTCGTCACTACCGGCGTCCGCTTGCCGCAGCGCAAAAGCAATATACACTTCTGTGAACCGCGTCTTCTTCATGCTCTGAGTCCTTTCTGCAATGAGAGTCTGCCAACAACTTCTCATTTCAAACGGACCAGTTCCTAGGGAGTAGGTCAGGTCGTCACTCACTCAGTCAAATCCCCACGCGACATTGCAGGCAGTTTCAGATAGCCACTCGCAAGCCTTGTCTTTCTAATGACTTGCGTATGTAACCTTCGAAGAAAAATCTCACGAGCGGTCGGGAGCCGGCCTCGGCCCAACCGCAGCCCCGGCCCCCGCGGGAAGGACCCGCGATATAAAGCACGCAACGATAAGGACTTGCACGCGTCTTTTTCATGACTCGTGCTGTCGCTGGCTCACGATGTCACTTGGCCCATCCGCCATTACTGAACCACCTTGCAGCGGTTGACAACTCCCACGATCCTGTGCGCGATGGGTGGCCCTTGAATGCTCTCAGTTCCCCCTTGGCTATCTTGTAGGCGCAGGCGCCAGGATTGGGATGCCTGCGAATGCGTTGCAGGTCCTTCCTAATCCAGCCTTCCAGCTTCTCACAGAACGCACCGCCGGCCGCTCACCAGCCCATCGTGTGCATGTGCCAGAATCTCACCCACACGCCGACGTCACACTGTATCTCTCGATCGACCCATTTGAGGCCCTGAGGCGGTGCGCGATCGTTGATGATCTGATGGTGCGACCCAGCCGTCTACCTGAGCTTTGCTCGGCCCCTTGCCGATGTTTGCTTTCCTTCCATGACCATCTTCACCGTGCATTGACAGACTACACTGCCCGGGCAGTTCTCCCACGATCCTTCGACGCTTTTCCCAAGCCAGGATGCTCCAGGCGGAGTTCTCGGGCGTCCGAACCACATGATCGACCGGGCCAAGCCCTCCAAGACCGCCTCGCTGATGACGCGGGGATTATCGTCGGCCACGGCGAAGACCTCGACCTATGGAATGGCCAGTCCCGCGGCATCGGCCGGCTTGATGCGTTTAACCATGCGAACTCCTGTCTGGCGATGCGAATCCGGGCTCGGGCCCTGTAAAGCACCCAACGATCCCTCGAAATCCGCTCAGATACAGCACTTTTCACGCCCGGCTGGCGGACCAGCGAACCCAGTCTTCTCTAACCCCCTGAAGACTCATCACTTGTGTAAGTAAAGCGCCAAAACAATTCTCTCCAAGCCCGTGAAACCGGCCGGGCCGCGAACCGCAGAGCCACCACCCCCTGGGAAGGACCCGCACGCAACCACCTGGTGCAACGTGACTTGTGACACCGGCTCTTACCCACGTGACATGCGCCAGCGTGTGCACGCTGGTTGCGACGTCACTCGATGCTCGGTGGCTTTACACGACTTTACATCCGAACCGTCGAAGTGGCACCCTGCGCTACGGTCCGGCACAGGCGGGATGACCGTCGATCCCTAGGGTCTTCTTGGTGATGCTCATCGTAACCGCAGCCAGCTTGCGGGCGGACTTGTGGTACTTCACCTGCTCGCGGGCGTAGCCGACGATCTTCTGGCACATCCCGAGGGCATCCGGCTGGCCACGAATATGCTCGAAGTGCAGCTTGGCCCAACAGCTGACGTCACTCCAGACCTCCGTCGACCATTGGGCCCGTTGACCTCGGGTACCCGGGAAGAGGCACGAGCCCTTGTGCAGCTCGTTGTGCATCTGGCAGCCGAAGGACAAGCTCAGCAGATCGTCACGCCATGGGTGCAGCGAATCGGCCAGGAGCGACGCCTCGCCCGGAACCGGCCTCCCACGCATCCGGTTGGGTGGCGTGCCGGCGGTCGGGTCTGCCGACGAGGGATGAGCCGGGCGACGGGGCGTGTCGATCGTGGGCCCTTCCGGGCCCCTTCCTGACGCTGGCCCCGCCGCCTCGGGTTTCTGCGGGTTGACGGGCTGATGGCCCTGTGCCTGCTGCGGGCCCTGTGCTGTGCCTGTGCCCTGCCGCTGCGCTGTGACTGTCACCTGTGTTGTGCTGTGACTTTCGCTTTGCTGTTCTGTGTTCTCGCAGTTCTCTCCTGTTGTTTGCGGTGAATCCGGACTAGTACTCTCGTAAACGACACTCCCTGAATCCGAGCTGTCTGCTGTTTCTGTATTGTCTCTGTCCCTGTCTCTGTCCTGTCCTTTGTGTTTTGCGAAAATCAAACGTTCGGCGGCCTCCTTCTCGGCATCCGACAGATAGACGATAAGACCCGCCTGAGCATGCAGTTCCAGAAAACCGGCCAACTTCTGGCGGTCCTCACACAGAGCCCGGATGGTGGCGCACGTCTGGAACCCATCGACCTGTCGCATCTGGCGCCGAAGGGTCTCGGCCTCACCCCAGATAATACCATTTACGTCCTCCTTGGCCCCGTATCGCCAGAGGATCTGCGTGAACATCTGGCATTCCACCGTCCAGGTCGACCAGGCGGGGTGTGTGAACAAATCCAGACACAGCGGGATCCATGATGGGTCCTTCCGCTCTTGCTTCCATACCCCTTCGGTCCCCTCGCATTAACGATCGCCAGCCAGGGCGTGTCGGGGGTGTATCGCTGATCGGGGTTGGCCAGCTGCGGGAACGGCGCCACCCAGCCCTTCGGATCGGACTTACCCTGAGCCTTGCCCTTGACCCGCTCGCGTGTCCTCGCGGCTTTCTTGTTGCGTTGCCTGGTAGTCGTAGTGCGAAGTTGACAATTACCGATCATGGCGTGCCACCGAAGGTCGCCCTTGCGAGCATCGTGTCCTGTTAACTCAAAGTCGATCTGACCAATGTGGTGACAGCTGCTCGGATGTGCTCAGGTAGATCCGGCCAACACTCAACTAACAGAGCCAGGTCGGAGTCCTGAGATGTGGGGCTCTGCGCAGGAAGCGCCCCACCACGCGCCCCAGTGATAGCCGGAGGTTTCGTAAGTGCCGATGTGTGACGTACTTGTGGAATGTGCTCTACGGACTGAAAATCCGTGTGTCGGCGGTTCAGGGAATGATCTTGTCCATGAAAACAGCCGTGATAATCGGGGCTGGACCTGCTGGTTTGACGGCCGCCTACCCAAGCCGCACGTCATGAGATCGAGCATCCTTGATGGTCCGACTTTTGTCGAGTTGTGTTTGGATCTACCTTGAGAACCGGGAGACATCCGGTATATAACACGCTTTGTGCGTGCGCCCTCGGGCGGGTCCGAAGCTCGCAGCGTCCGCCGGAATGAGATGCGGTACGCCGTGCAGGCAATCCGTGGGAATCTTTCGTACAGGTGCAAATCATGAACCTCTCCTGCATCAGACAAGTTCGCTCCCTCAGGTTCACCTTGCATATGTGGAGTCTTATCCTGCTCTGCATGGTCCATGCCCAACCCCTGTATGCGGGCAATCCCATCATGCCCGGGGCCGACCCGCATGCTCTGGTGCTGGGCGACACGGTCTGGATCTATCCCACTGAGAGTAGTGGCGGGGGACAGCAGTTCTTCGCATACTCCTCCACGAATCTGCGAGACTGGCAGCGTCACGGCCCCGTGCTGGATTTCGCGGACGTGGCCTGGATCAAGGACGACGGCCAGGAGGTCCATCGCGCCTGGGCGCCGGCCCTGCTGGCCCGCAAAGGGAAATACTATTTCTACTACTCCGTCGGTCCCCAGAATCCGACACCTTCCCGCATCGGCGTCGCGGTGGGCGACGCGCCCCAAGGGCCTTTTCGGGATTCCGGCAAGCCGCTGCTCACCGGCGGCAATGGCTTCGAGGCGATCGACCCGATGGCGTTCGAGGACCCGAAATCCGGAACGACCTATTTGTACGCGGGTGGCAGTGCCGGGGCGAAGCTCCGCATCTTCGAGTTGAATCCGGACCTGGTGAGTCTGGCACGTGAGATTCCCGTGGAGACGCCGCCGCAGTTCACCGAAGGCACCTTCATGCACTATCATAGCGGGCGGTACTATCTTTCTTACAGTCACGGTAACTGGCAGGATGCGTCCTACTCGGTGCACTACGCCACGGCGGAATCGCCCACAGGACCATGGACGTATCGGGGTGTCACTCTGTCCAGCAATGAGACGAGCAAAGGGCCGGGGCATCACTCCTTCATCCGCAGTCCGCGCACGGGACAATGGCAAATCGTCTATCATCGCTGGGAGAACCGCACGGGCGACGGCCCCTACCGTGGTCGGCGGCAGACCTGCATTGACGCGGTGGAATATGACGAGAAGGGTTTGATCCGCCCGATCGTGATGACGGGAGCGTCGGACCAGAAGAAAGATGCGGCTCCTGCCCCCGCCGGGATGAGACTGGAGTATGAGAATCCGATCTGGGACGGGTACCTGGCCGACCCGCAAGTGCTCAAGACCGGCGGCGCGTACTATGCGTACGGCACCGGCCCCGAGTACAAGGGCCGACAGTTCCCGGTGCTGCACTCGAAGGATTTCACGCACTGGGAGTTCCTGGGCAATGCGTTGGAGACGCTCGCGGACCCGAACGTGAAAGCGTACTGGGCGCCGGAGGTCGCGGAGAAAGGCGGCAAGTTCTACCTCTATTATGCCGGCGAGTACCGTATGCGCGTGGCTGTTGCGAATCACCCGGCCGGCCCGTTCAAAGACACCGGGCGCATCCTGTTCCCGGACGAACCCTTTTCCATCGATGGGCATCCCTACCGTGATCCCCCAAGCGGCAAATGGTACCTGTTCTTCGCAAAGGACTTCCTCGACCAGCGGGTGGGTACCGCGCTGGCGGTTGCGGAACTGTCTGACGATATGCTCTCGATCACCGGCCCGGTGAGGACCGTCCTGCGTGCGGTCGGCGATTGGCAAATCTACGAGCGCAACCGCACGATGTACGGTCGGGTCTTCGATGCCTGGCACACGGTCGAAGCTCCCTTCGTGGTTTTGCGTGACGGCCGCTACTATTGTTTCTACTCCGGTGGCAACTGGCAGACGCCCGGCTATGGGGTGGGCTTCGCGATTGCAGATCAGGTGACGGGCCCCTGCCGGGACGAGGCCGATCTCGAAGGCGCAACCGTGCTCAAGAGCATTCCCGGCAAGCTGATCGGGCCGGGTCACAACAGCGTGGTCCTGGGCCCGGACGATCGGACGCATTTCATCGTCTATCACTCCTGGAACCCCGAGCGTACGAAGCGTCAGATGTGCCTGGACCCGATCGAATGGACGCCGCAGGGGCCGCGGGCCGACCATCCTTCCCGAGGGAAACGAGTGGTCCTTCTGCCCGGGAGAACGGGCAGTAATTGACAGAGCTGAAGAGGATTGCATTGATCGGTGTGTAGTGCACACCCTTGTATCTTGATAATCCCATGATACTGTGGCGGGTGATCGTCTGG
>CAYQXM010000034.1:13809-45694 GCA_964421295.1 uncultured Pirellulales bacterium | reverse complement strand
CCAGTACACCGTCGAGAAGCTCAACGCGCTGGGCGCCAAGGTCGTGACCCTGTCTGACTCGGACGGCACGATCGTCGATAAGAACGGCATCGATGCCGAGAAGCTCGCCTGGGTCATGCAGTTGAAGAACGCGCGGCGCGGCCGCATCAAGGAGTATGCGGATCACTTCTCAGGCGCGAAGTTCCTGCCCGGCAAGCGTCCCTGGGACGTGCCGTGCGAGCTGGCCTTCCCGTCGGCCACACAGAACGAGCTGGATCACGAAGACGCCGCCAAGCTGGTCAAGAACGGCTGCCTCTGCGTCGCCGAAGGCGCCAACATGCCGTCGACCCCGAAGGCTGTTGCCGTGTTCCATGAAGCCCGCATCTGCTACGCTCCGGGCAAAGCCTCCAACGCCGGCGGCGTGGCGGTTTCCGGTCTGGAAATGACGCAGAACGCCGGTTGCATGCGTCGGGGCCGCGACGAGGTCGATGCTCAGCTCCAGCGGATCATGAAGTCCATCCACGATAACTGCGTGAAGCACGGCTCGGATGGCGAAAAGTACGTGGATTATGTCCGCGGCGCCAATGTTGCCGGCTTCCTGAAGGTAGCCGACGCTATGGTGCAGCAGGGCTATCTCTAAGAGTCAGTGATTGATTTGCGTCTCTTGGGTGGCGGCAGCAACCCTGGGCTGCAGCCTCGTGTGCGGCCACCCAGTATTTCTTCTCTCTGAATCGCCCTGAGCGGCGCGAGGGCTTATCTGCATAGCCAGGTCCCCAGCGGCTATGCTGTAAGCTCTTGTTATGACGCCACTTGTGGCTCCGTGCTCATCTCGTTCGGCACGCCGGCGGGCCGGGAGAGGTGGTAGGGCGGTTGGGTCCAGGCGTCAACATCGCTCGACCCGAGAAATCACCGCAAAAAATGTTTGCCTATCTTGTTGTCCAGGCTTATACTTTGAGTTTTTCTATGGGTCTGGAAAGACGTTCAAGGAGATCTGACGGTGAAAACTGAGTTGCTGGACTTTGTTGAGAGTAAGAACCTCAAGAAGGAATTGCCGCACTTTGAGGTCGGCGACACGGTGGATGTGTACTGCCGGACGCAGGAAGGCGACAAGGTCCGCACCCAGATCTTCTCCGGTACGGTCATTGCACGCAGAGGTCGCGGCATCAACGCCAGTTTTACGGTCCGACGGATCGTGAACAACGAAGGCGTCGAGCGCATGTTCCCGCTGCACTCGCCCAACGTGCTGGATGTCAAGGCGGTTCGCTCCGGCAAGACCCGCCGCGCCAAGCTGTACTTCCTCCGCGAGCGCGAAGGCAAGGCCGTCAAGTTGGCCCAGCGCCACAGCGAGCACACCGCCGGCGCAAAAGAAGCCACGGCTGCCAGCGCCAAGGAAGTTACGGCTAAGAACGAACCGAAGGGCGCAAAAAAGCAAGCGAAGGGCGCGAAAGCGAAGAAGTGAGACATCTGAAGTGTGAAGTTTGATGTTTGAAGTGTGAAGTAAAAATCAAACATCAAAAATCAGACTTCAAACATCACCAACATCGGTGGATGCTGCACGATGGTTTTCAATCGGCGCAGATTGTTGGCCGACCGAGACCGATTGGGCCGCTGGGGGCAGAATCGGTGCGAGCGCTTCCTCAAGGATAAAGGGCTGCGGACCCTCACCCGCAATTTCTCCTGCAAGACCGGCGAGCTTGATCTCATCATGGTTGATACCGACGGCATGCTCGTCTTCGTCGAGGTCAAAACGCGCGCCGGCGAGAAGTTCATCCCCGTTGAAGCCGTCATCACGTCCGCCAAGAAACGCCGCATAGTCAGTGCTGCCCGGTACTTCCAGGCTTTCCACAAGATCGACGACCGACCCTGCCGGTTCGACGTCGTCGCGATCATCCTCGGTCCCGCCGGTCCCCCCGAAATCCGCCACTACGAAGCCGCCTTCACGCCGTGAGCGTTGCCTTTGCCGCAGGATGCCTGTAACATCAGGCTGTTCCACGCGTCCGTATCTATAGGGCGTCTCGAACCGGTGTCCTGACTATGAGGAATTGCGGTATGGGAAGGAAAGTCAGCGTAGGTTTCGTCGTACTGGTCCTATTGAACTCCTGTCTGCGCGCCGCCCCGGCGGTTGATCCGTGCCAGATTATTCAGGGACTCCGATCCCAGATGAAGCAGCTCAAAACCGTCAAGGCCCAGTACGCGGTGGATTCCCTCTACGGCCCCGACAAGAGACCACAGAAATCGCACGTGACGTATGCCAAAGACAGTGACAAGTACAACATTGTCGAGAACCAGATCGATCCGAACGGCCGCAACACGCTGAAACGCGTGGTCTACGATGGGGTCGACCTCAAGCTGTACATCCACGTGCGAGACGAGCCGGGCCAACCCCGCGCTGCGGTCCTTCCGGCGGACCACAAGGACGTGATGTTCACGGACAACGATCTGCTGCAGGTCGCGGAGTTCCATATGGTGAGGCCGAGTCGCGACGTACGGTACGCGCGATTTGCCTACGAATACAGGGGAACAGAAGCAGTCGACGGCCGGAATTGTCTCAGGATCATTTCTGTTGCACCCTATCTGCCTGGCCAGAAGGTGTTCGACCATCGTTGGATTGAGGTTAGCGGTACCCAGTACATCCTGCGCAGGGAGGTCTGTCTCATAGATGACAAGCCGGAACAACTCCTCTACGAAAGACAGTTCAGCTACGATTCCGCGGCCGGCTATCCTTTCCCAACGCGGATCGCATACCGGCGGTACGAGATCGATCCTCAGGGCAAACCGACTCTCTACTACGACAAGCAGATACGTGTCGAGCGTATCCGGATCAACGAACCCATCGACCCGTGCGAATTCACCTTCACGTTCCCTGAAGGAACGGTCGTCAATATCGCGCCGCCGACAGCCAGTCCCGCCGACCTCAAGAATCCGGGGCCTTATCCGATCCCCGAAGCGAAGGCCGCGTATGACCCCAATCAGACGCAGCCCGATCCCAGGACCGAATTCACACTGACCAAGGGTGAATTCCCTCTGGTCCTGCCCGTTCGATTTGGCCCTCGTACGTGGGATTTCATTGTGGACACGGGAAGTACACTCACCATTTTCGATCTGTCGTTCCGTGCTCAACTGGGAGAGCCCAAACGAGCGATTCGGATGTTGTCGGCCGGGAATCCCGTCGTGACGCAGATGTTCGCGGCGCCGCGCGCTTTTGTCGGTCCCTTCAATATTGCCGAGTGCAACGAGGTGATGTGCGCCGGTCTCCGGAACCTGGCCCCGATCCTGGGACGAGAAGTCCACGGCATGCTGGGCATGGACATCCTGAAGGGACACGTCGTTCAAATCGACTTCGACGAGGGACGCCTCGCATTTCTCGATGATCGACAGGGGGACCGCCCGAACTGGGGACAGGAGTTCCCGATCACGTACGATCGCATGAGACTGCCCCAGATGAAGGTCTCGATCGAGGGGCGCGCGGAGCAGGACTTCACTATCGACACCGGGCACGGCGGCAGTGGTACATTGGAAAAGAGCCTCTTTGCATCAGTGGTTGCCGACGGAAATCTCAAGACGACCGAAACCGCGGTGGCTACGCTCGGTGGCACCAGCAAGACGAGCGATGTGCGTTTGCATCGCCTGACGGTTGGGCCGCTCGAGTATCGGAGCATCATCTTCACCGAAGGCAACGGAAACCAGCTTGGCTCGGATTTTCTGTCGCGCCACGTGGTGACGTTCGACTTCCTTCATGACAAGCTCTATCTGAAGAAGGGCAAGTCCTTCGACAGGCCCGACGAGACTGGCATGTGCGGCGTGAGCCTGGTGCGTCCCGACGGACAGACGGTGGTCTACGCGGTTTACGAGGGATGTCCCGCGGCCAAGGCCGGCATCAAAGCGGGCGACGTCATCCTCAAGCTGCAGGGGCGCGATGCGGCCACGTACCGGATGTGGGAGATCCGCGAGCTGTTCCGCTCCGGCGACGGAAAAGAAATCACCCTGACGATCCGGCGGGCCGGCGAGACGATCGACGTATCCCTCCGGCTCGAACGATCTGTCTGAACATGAATGAACAGGTGCAGCATAAAGAAACGCTGGGCGTGTCTGATCGGTTTTGGGGCCGGCCTCGTCATCATGGCCGTGGTGGATCTGCTGGTCCCGCGGGTGGTCGGCGCTGACGGTGCTTCGGCCACGGCGCGGGTATCCAGCCCGGCCGACGTCAAGAGCCTCGATCCCAACGCCATTGTCGTGCTTGGATATCTCGACCGTCAGCAGGGGCTGAATGCAGCGGCCAAATGGCCGCGTGTGGCATTTGCCATCGGCGACGGAACGCTGCTGCTGACCGCCGCTCACTGTGTGACGGATCTACAGGAGCCGACGAACCGAGTCCTCTCGACGAATATCGTGGTCGTCAGTCCGTACTACGGCGATGTCTTTGACTTTCGAATCGTGGCTGTGGATCGGCGGGCGGATGTGGCGGTTCTCAGGCCCACGTGGCCGTCGCATCCGGCGCTGGCTCTGGCTACGGAGGAGGAATTCGCAGTCGCCCGACAGATTCTCATCGCCAGTCGTCCGCAGAGCCAGGCACAGAACAAGGCCGTGCTGGGGGACTTCTGCACCGAACTGCTCCCTGTGCTTCGGGTCGATGAAGGGCGGCCCAACATGGCCCTGCGGCTGAAGGGGACCGAGCAGGTGGCCCCCGGATGGAGCGGGTCTGCCATGGTTCTGGCGGAAAGCGGCAAGCTCGCCGGTGTGCTGACGCGGCTGCACACGGGGACATTTCGGCGCATGGCCATCTTCCCCTACCGGCGTTCGGACGCCCTGGGTTGCAGCATTCGGTCCGTACGCACGCTGCTGCGCGAACATGGTCTGGAAGAGGCCGCCCTCCGCCGGCCGGGCACGTTCCCGGCGGTGCCGGATGCACAACGAAGCTTTTCTGCCGCCATGGCTTCCCTCCAGGCTCTCTTCAGCGACGGGAGAATGCGGCCGCTCGACGGCGCTTCGGAGTTGGTGCGCTTACGGCCGAACTCCGTCCAAGCCCATCTTCTACTGGCCTTCGCGGCCACGTTTCGACGGAGCGACGTGAACCTTCCGGAACGAGAGCGGCTTGCCTTGGCCGAATCGAGCTACAGAAGAGCCTTAGAACTCGATCCCAGCAGTGCTTATGCTCACGCCGCCTACGCTGCCTTTCTCCACGAGTGCGACCGTAATGCGGAAGTGCTGAAGCACGCCGACGCGGCGTTGGCTATCGACCCGAATAATCGACTGGCTCAACTGGAAAGGCAGAGGCAACTGCCTGCGATCGAGCGAAAGGCGTTCCTGGAACGGTTGGTTGCGGCAGAGCCCAATGATCCTGAATGGTGGTCCGACTATAGTGCCGTGCTGCTGGGTCTGAACTACAGGGATGAGGCGTTGAGGGCGGCCCGCAAAGCCGTCGCGCTCGATCCGAATGGATTGTTCTGTGGTGTGCTGGCGAACGCTCTCATCGGTCTCCGCCAGATAGACGAGGCGGAGTCCTGCATGAAGCTGATGACGGAGCGTTGCGGCTGTCAGCGCTGCTGGTTCAGCTACGCGGAATTCCTTCTGGTGTATCGGACCGACAAACTGGACCAAGCGTCACAGGCATTCAAGACGGCAGAATCCCAGTCGCACCAGAGAGTCACCGGAAAGAACATGAGCAGGCTCAGATTCCGGCTGCTCGCCAAGACGACGCCGCAGGAGGCGGAGACTCTCGCCCGGCGGCAACTGGAGGCCGATCCCAACGATGGCGAGATGTGGTGGCATCTGGCCGACATCCTGCGTACGCAGACCCGCTACGCCGAGGCTGTCGTCGCGGCTCGCAAGGCGGTCAACCTCAGGCCGGATATGGCGTACCAACCGCGTCTGGCCAACTGCCTGGCCAAAGCGGGGGAGCTTGAGGCCGCCCAACAGGTCTACGACGAAATGCTTCGACGCCACCCGGAGAGGGGCCTCTACTGGTACTGGTACGCCGAGTCCCTGATGGACCATCATCCCGAACGTCTCGACGAAGCCCGTCAGGCCCTCGACAACGCCCGCACCGCCTCCGATCCAAACTGGTCCACTCCCACACAGGACATCAAGAAGCTGCAAACCCGAATCGACGCGGCGGCCGCGCCGGCGGGAATGCGTTCCCAGGATGCCAACGATTTGCATTCGAGCAACTCATGGCGGATTCCGTCACGTCTGCTTTACAGTGGGCTATCCTGCTCGTAGCATAGATGCTGATGGAACTGATTGATACGCATTGTCATTTGACGTTTGAGCCGCTGGATCGGGATGTGGCGGGGGTGGTCGAGCGCAGCCGGGGGGCGGGGGTGACGGGGTGGATTACCGTCGGGACCACGTTGGGGGACAGCCGCAAGGCGGTGGAGCTGGCGGGACAGTACGAGAACATGTACGCGGCCATAGGGATTCACCCGCACGAGGCTCAGACGGCGGATGATGCGGCTATGGGCGCGTTGAAGGGACTGGCCTGCGGGGGCAAGGTCGTGGCGGTGGGGGAGACGGGATTAGATTCTCACTACAATTTCTCCAAGCAGCCCGACCAGAAGCGGGTGTTCGTGACTCACCTTAAGATGGCCAGGGAACTGAACTTGCCGGTGATTATCCACAGTCGCAATGCCTTCGACGAGACGATCGAGATCCTCAACGAACACGACAAGGGACTCGCGGGCGTGGTCTTCCACTGCTTCAGCGGCACCGCCGAGCAGGCGAAGATGCTGCTCGAGCGCGGGTATTATCTGTCCTTCACAGGCGTCGTCACGTTCAAGAACGCCCAAGTCACGCGGGACGCCGTCAAAGTTGTCCCCCTGGATCGCCTCATGATCGAGACGGACAGTCCCTACATGTCCCCCGAGCCGGTCCGCCACATCAAACCCAACGAGCCCGCCCTGATGGTCCACACGGCCCGATTCGTGGCCGATCTCAAGGGGATCAGCCAGGAAGAGCTGGCCAGCCAAACAACCGCAGCAGCGCAGCGATTCTTCAATCTCACATCACCCGACAACCTGCCGTTAGCGTAGGATATTTGGGGCGGCTGAGCCGCGGTTGTTTTCACCCAATATCCACGGAAGATATGGGACTTCTGTATTGTTTTGCCAAGTGTCCAAATCTGCAAAGGGAGCGGTTTTTAATACTGAAAAGCGGTTTCGGTGCGTTGATTTGACTTTTTGCTTTTTCACCACCGTATATTAGTAGCCAAGCCTCATTCCGCCGTCGAGGCCGGCGTAACTTTTTGCCTCTGCCAACCTCAATGAGGTGGAGGACTTCCGCTATTAGAGTAGTTTTGGAAGGGTTGTCCAGGTGCTGGGGGTCCGCATTTGGGGGCCCAGGGATGTCTGTCGGTAAGTATGCCAGGGATATTCGACTACGCTGAAATCAGGCGTGTGCAACAGGCTAACGACATAGTCGATGTGGTTGGTGAGCACGTCAGTCTCAAGAAGAAGGGACGGGAAATGGTTGGTCTTTGTCCATTCCACACGGACCACAGGCCGAGCATGTTCGTCAACCCGTCCAAGCAGATTTTCAAGTGCTTCGCTTGCGGAGCCGGCGGGGATGTTCTGCGCTTCGTTCAGATGCGCGAAGGCCTCACGTTTCCCCAGGCGGTAGAGAGACTGGCAGAACGTGGCGGTGTCCAGCTGGAGCGGAAATGGCAGAACCGGTCGACGCCCCAGCAGGGTGTGCCGGATATCGATCCCAATCTGCTGGCCCGGGCCAATGCCTGGGCGGCGGAGTTCTTCCGTCGGTCCCTGGAGGACCCGCAGAAGGGCAAAGTCGCACGGGATTATCTCGCCGAGCGCCAGCTTTCGGCGGAGAGCATCAAGAAGTGGCGCATCGGCGCCGCCCCGGCGGCGACAGACATGCTCGCCAAGGCGGCCGCCGCGAAGCCCATCCCGCCAACGCTGTTGCAGCAGGCGGGTCTCCTGGCTTCGCCCAGCCAGGATCGGTTCGTCAACCGCCTGATGTTCACTATCACGGACGTGACAGGCAGGGTGATAGGCTTTGGCGGCCGGACGCTGGATGGGACCGGGGCGAAGTATGTCAACTCGCCGACGACGCCGCTGTTCGACAAAAGCAACACACTGTTTGGCCTGGAGCAGGCCCGGCATGAGATCGTCGCCACGGGCACGGCGGTGATCGTTGAAGGCTATACGGACGTCATCATGGCTCACCAGTTCGGCTGCACGAACGTGGTTGCCGCTCTGGGCACGAGCTTCACGCCCGGCCACGGGCGCATCCTGCGTCGCTACGCCGAACGCGTTGTGCTTCTGTTCGACAGCGATACGGCCGGGCGGGCCGCGGCCAACCGGGCCCTGGAAGTCTGCCTGTCACAGCGGCTCGATATCAAGCTCGCTTTCGTTCCGGAAGGCAAGGACCCGTGCGAGTTTCTGCTCGTCGCGGGCAAGGAGGCTTTCCAGAATGTGATCAATCAAGGCACGGACGTCTTGCAGTTCAAATGGGATAGGTTGCAGGAAGCCTTCGCCGGGGAGGAATCGCTCACCGGTCGCAGGGCGGTGCTGGAAGAGTTCCTTCAGGCCATCGCTACCGGCCTCGTTTCGAACAACCTGCCGGTCCTGGAGATTGGCCTGATTGTCAACAAGGTGGCCAAGATCATCGGGTTGACGCCGCGAGAGCTCAACGCAGATCTGAGCAAGCGGATGGAACGGCTGGCCAAGACGAAGGAGGTCGAGCCGGGCTCGACCGTGCAAAACAAACCCATTGACTGGGGCACCGGCCTTTATGCGACGGCTCAGCGGGAGGTTCTCGAAGTGCTCTTCAATCAGCCGAACCTGATCGAGGACTACCAACCCAAGGTCGGGCCGCATCTTTTCGATGTGCCGATCCTCCGGCAAGCCGCGGCCCTGTTATGGGACGCCTACCGGTCCGAGGGGGAGGTTTCGGTCGATTCCATCCTTGCGCGAACGGAGTCCATGCAGTTGGTTGAGTGCATCGTCGAGCTGCAGCGGGCGGGAGAAGAGAAGGGCAATTTCCACAGTCGGCTGACCGGCGCACTGGAAGTGCTGGCACGCCGCTCTCAGAGTCCTCAGATACTGACCGCCGAGCGAACGGATGCGTCGCCGGATTCCGCCGGTTCCACCGCCGCGACTGGCAGGCGGAGAAACCCGCACAGTCTGGGGTTGTCATAAAGGATGCACAAGTGATAAGTGTTTGCCAGGTGAACATTTAAGACAAGATGTCCGTAGAATTACGTAGCATTATTCACGAGAGGAAGGCATTGACTGGCGCGATGGGATTGGAGTGGTAAACTTCGCTCCGTCGGTACTTTCAACTTCAGTAGGGCTTATATCGTGACGAAGAAGAAAGAACAAAAGAACAAGAAAGCGGTGGATATGAATCAGACGCCGGTTAATCCAGCGCCCGAAGCCGCCAAGGTGCAGGACGCGGATCCAGTGATAGCTGCTCTTATTGCCAAGGGCAAGAAGAAGGGCTATCTCACATACGAGGAGATGAACGACGCCGTTCCGGATGACGCGAGCGGTGCCAGCCGTCTGGAACGCCTCATGGGCACCCTCGACGAGATGGGTATCAGTGTCATCGACGAGGCCGATGTCGCCGCACGCCAGCAAGAAGGCAAAGGGGAAGAAGGCTTCGAAGAGGACATCGTGCCTGTCGAAGAGGAAGAGCCCGTGGCCGCGGAAGAGGAAGAGGGTCACGAGGACGAGGAGTTCGTCGAGAAGGAAATCATCCAGGGAGAGTTCTCCCGCCGGATCGATGATCCTATTCGCATGTATTTGACGCAGATGGGACAAATCCCTCTGCTGGCCCGCAAAGACGAAATCTCCCTGGCCCGCAAGATCGAAATCGCGCGGATGGTTTTCCGCCGCAAGATGCTGCAGTCCGATTATTGTGCTCGCAGCGCGGTGGATCTGCTCCAGCAGGTTCTCAACGGTTCGATGTCCTTCGATCGGACCATCAAGACCGGCACCACCCCGCTGACGGCCAAGAGCGTGATTCGCAAACGCATGATCGTCAATCTCAAGACGATCAGCCAGTTATTGGATGCCAACCAGCCGCTGTTCAAGGCGATCATGTCGGAGGGCGGCGCCGAGAAACACACGACTGAAACCCGACAGCTCCGCCGGAACCGCCGCAAGGTCGCGACATTGCTGGAAGAGTTGAGCCTGCGCACCAGCCGCATCCAGCCGATGAAGATCAAGCTGCACGGCATCTGCGAGAAGATGCGTCAGCTCGAAGCGACCATCGCCCAGGGCGTGACGGACATCATGACGGCCGATGATATTTCCGCCGCCAAGCAGGAATTGACCGGTTTGCGGGATCTGGTCCTGGAGACGCCGGACGTCCTGGAGAAGAAGCTCCGGACGATGGAACGCATCTTCGGCCAGTACGAAGAGGCCAAGCGGACTCTTTCGAGCGCCAACCTGCGGTTGGTGGTCTCGATCGCGAAGAAGTACCGCAACCGCGGCCTGAGCTTCCTGGACCTCATTCAGGAAGGCAACACGGGCCTGATGCGGGCGGTCGACAAGTACGAGTATCGCCGCGGCTACAAGTTCAGCACGTACGCGACCTGGTGGATTCGCCAGGCGATCACGAGGGCCATCGCGGATCATGCCCGGACGATTCGTATCCCGGTTCACATGATCGAGACGATGAGCCGCATCCGCAGCGCGTCCAAGGTCCTGCACCAGGAATTGGGCCGCGAGCCGACAATCGAAGAGATCGCCAAAGAAGTGAACATGAGCGTCCAGGAGACACGGCGGGTGCTGAACATCTCAAAGCACCCCATCAGCCTGGACCGGCCCATCGGCGACAGCGAGGATTCCTACTTCGGCGACTTCATCGAGGATGACGACGTCGATTCGCCCGTGGCGTCGGCGACGCAGGAGATGCTCAAGGAACGCATCGACATGGTGCTCAAGACCCTCTCCTACCGCGAACGCGAAATCATCAAGCTGCGTTACGGCATCGGCGACGGCTACACCTACACGCTCGAAGAAGTAGGGCGGATCTTCAAGGTCACCCGCGAGCGCGTCCGGCAAGTCGAGGCCAAGGCCATTCGCAAGCTCCAGCACCCCGTGCGGGCCCGCAAGCTCGAAGGCTTCCTGGATCACAAGTCCGCCTAGGACAGGTCAAAAGTAGAAAGTCAAAAGGCAAAAGTGACCATCGTCACTTTTGCCTTTTTCTTTTGAATTTGCGTCTGATCAGAACCGGAATTCCGCGCCCCTCTGGTGCGGGTGTCACGCCTCTTTGTAGCGAATAATGAACTGGACCTCCGCGCGAGGCAGGTTCGCCGTGGTCAGCTCCACAAGAAAGTCGTTACCTGCAGGAATGGTGGTCCTTGGACGATCAAGGAAGGGAGCTTGTTCGGGCATCGCGTGAAACTGGACATTTCTGCCACCGTCGCCCAGACCCTGATTGGGAGGAGCGCCCCCACCGGGCTGCAATTCGCGAGCGGGCTCAGGAATCCTAATCGGAAGAGCATTGGCAACGCATCGGCCATTGGAACCTGCACCGACAATAACACGCCCTGATAGATTCGGAGTCGGTGTTGTGTAGTTAGGCTCTGGACAGGTCCCATCGCACAAGGCCCAACCGGCAGGAATGTCCTTCTTGTCTCCCCACCATATGAGTATCGTGCCCACGGGAAACGCTCTTGCTTGTGCCGCGACGCGTCCCGCGAAGTTGGCTCTACGGGACAGGGCTTCGGCAACCCTCTCGGCGCCAGATTCCTCGAATCTCTTCGCGGTGTTCTCAAGAGTCGTTCTGGCGGCATAGATACTCAAACCTGCAACCAATCCGACGATGAGAACAACGAGACCCAAAAACCGCGAGAACCATTTCCAGAGGTACTCGACCAGTGATTCCTTCTGTTCCGGACTGAGTTCCTTCTGTTCCGGCTGGTTGATCTTCTTGGCACCTTTCGCCATGGTTCTTCTCCTTTCATCGCGTTGCGACGAATTAGAACCTGAAGCGCGCCCCGAACATGTAGACCGGCCCGGTCAGATCGTAGCCGGAGTCTTGCTTCTCGAAGTCATACATGCCCTCGACCAACAGCTCGAAGTGGCTCCCGATTGGGACTGTGATGCCCACGTTCAGGAAGGGGAAGAATCCTTCCGCCAGCGTGTCCGAGTCCTGCTCTTCCTCATGAAACGTGTGGCCCGAGCCTTCGTGCGTCATGTAATAATCGTCATCCCAGGTGTCGATCAGCCAGAAGTAGCCCAGGCCGGCTCCGAAGTACGGCCGGATGACGCTGTCACTGCCGAGCGGATAAAGTCGCGCCATCACGCGGGCGTCCAGGGTGGAGAAATGATCCCGGTAATGGTCGTCGTAAGCGTAGCCGTCCTCCGTCCATCTGTCCGTGTATCTCTCCGAGCCCAGATACGAGCCACCGATGGAGGCGGCGAAATCGATATGATCGTCGGCGAACATGCTCGTGCAGATTTCGATGTCGAGTCGCCCCCGCGTGGTTTCCTCTCCATCGATCGGGCTGTCGAGTGTCTGGGCACCGCCCTTAATGGTAATTCCCGGCCCGGTCGCACCGTACTCACCGAACGCCACCGATCCACAGGCCGCAACGATCATGCAGGCAGCAGCGGCTGTTGCGACAATGCCCGCGCATGTACTCTTCACCTTCGTCATTTCCTGCCACCTCCAATCTATTCCATAAGGCCGCTGGCCTATCCACGCGGCCGGTTCTCGCCCTTAGAAGGCACTGAAGAGCATATAGGTAACATATTAGCGGCACAAAAGCCAGCAATTCCGGTGGCCCCTATGGCTTGACCTGGGGCAGCTTGTCCGGATCGAAAACGTCGTCGGGGAACCGGGGATGCTCGGCTACGACGTGGATGCGAATGACTCTTCTGGTCTCGCGTGGCTTGGCCTCATCGAAACGGCGGGTGTGTCCGGCCTCCGTGATGACTCTGGGATACCACTGTCCGCCGGACGTGCGACCGTATTCGCTCACCCGTATGTCGCGGACGCGCTCCTCCAGACTGTCTCTTCTCTCGACTTTCTGCAGCCACGCCTTGTCCATCTGCCAGGGCGCATCGAACAACTCCTCCTCGATGTAGCGGTCACAGACGAAGTCCCTCTGTGGATCCACATACAGTGCGAGGCGTTTGGGCATGGTCGCCCCGTCTTCCCCCGCGCGCGCCGTCAGTTCCGTTGCCGTGAGTCCGCGCTCTTTTGCATACGAGTCTTCGTACATGTGCTCCGGCTGATTGAGCCACCACAACGTGCGCCAGGCGAAGTCGTCCACATCGTCGTCTGCGTACAAATCTCCTTCCGGTCGGCGTTGCTTCTCCAGAGCCACGAGTCTGTCGTCTTTGAGTTCCGTAACATACTGCCACAGTCCGTCGTAGAGGCGGATCGACCGGATGTCACGCGAATCCTCGTCGGGCCAGAACGGGCGCAGGCATTGCGACGAGGCCTCCAGCTCCGCCTGATATTGTGACATCAACCTGTCACGCGATCTCGGATCGCGGTAATACACATCTACCCTGATGCTCTGCGCCCGGCGGAAGACGACCTTGGCCTGGCGGATTTCCTCGGATTCTCCGTTCACCTTCGCCTCGGTAATGACGGCGATGTAATCGTTCAGGAACCGTGTCCTGCGCTCGTTGATCTCCTGCCGGAGGGCGTGTGTCGCCGGATCGGGAAGCTTGTTGATGATCTTCACATTCTTCGGAACGCCCAACTCGTAAATGTCCGCTGGTCCTTTGGTCGCCGGTTCCAGGTGCATTTTCAGGATCGAAATGACCCGGCCGTCCCGTTCGAGGTAGCTCAGTTCGGCCGAACCCATGATCCGGTTGGGATCGATGATGAACCTGTTTCGGATGGTTTTGACGGACCTGCCATTCATCCACATGTTCGTCATGGTCGTGCCGGCGCCAACATCATTCAGTGTCTCGTCGAATTCCAGAACCGTCATCCTGCGTCCCTGATGCATCGTCTCGGATTGACGCACGGAAATACCTTCCCGTTTGACTTTGGCGACGTACTCCTGAACGGTTGGCGTCCATTCGCCGTGGAGGGGCTGGAGGATCATGTCGTTAGTGTCGGGCCGATAGACCCACCATTCCTTCCGTTGATAATCCATGAAATGGACGTATTTCTTGCTGTAGACAGCGTATACCCGCTTGTTCGCCATGTCGCTCCAGTGGATGTCCTCGCTGACCGGCTGGTTCTGGTCCGGGCCGTACCTCTCCGTCACGCGCTTCAACCAGGCCAGTTTCTCCATGTTCTGTGCCACCTGCGTCAGCAACTCCGCGGCTTGCAGGCGCGGGCTCGGGAAGAGCTTCCAGGTGGCCATCGCTCCAACAACGATGATCGCGGCGGCTGCCAAACCCGCCCACCGGATGCGCCTGTGCCGGGGCCGAATGGCGGTCTGGCTGAGCAAGCGTCCCCGTACGTCTTGCAGATGCTGCTCCGTTGTTTCCGCGGGCAGGTCGTAGTTCGCGATTTCCTCAAGGCGCCGGATGAGTTCTTGTTCGTTCATGTCAGCCATGGTTCATCCTCCGGTCTTCCCTCTCGCAGCAGATTTCTCTCAGTTGCGCGAGGGACTTGGAGCACAGCGACCGCAGGTAGCCCGGGTCTTTGCCCAGCCGCAGGGCGATCTGGTCGTAGGATTGTTGTTCGATGTACCGCATGATAATCACGCTCCGGCCGGGCTCATCAAGCTGCGCCGTGGCCGCCATGACGCGCTCGATTTGCTCCTCCCGGATCATCTGACCGATGGCGGGGGAGGCGGACTCGTCGACGTGGGCCTCTTCGTCAAGAGGACCCACGGTGGCGTGCTGACGGCGTCGCCACTCGAAGGCAAGGTTGACCGCCGACTTCCATGCGTAGGCGTACAGATTGCGGGCATGCGCGGCCCCCTCGGCCTGGCTGAGCCTGAGGAACAGATCCTGAATCAGATCGGCCGTCGCCTGCTCGCACCGGGTCAGGCGCGCCAGCAGCCGGTGGAGGCTCCGCCCGTGCTGGTCGAGCAATTGGAGCACAAGTTCCTGGTGCGGCTTCACTAAGACTCCTGCATTCTCTTTCAAAACCCAATGTTGGACTCTCATCAGGAAAGATGCAAGTCCCACGTGCCGCGCACCTCGGGATTTCGTCGAAGTTGGTGGAATCAGGTGCGTCGCCGGATTATCATAGTGTGCATGCCGTGTTGTCAGGACTCTAACGCATAAGCTTGGCTTTGGAGGTTGCTTCATGAGGCGTATCTGGCTGTTGGCACTCTCGTTCGCCGTCGTCCCCCTGGCGTCCATCTTTGGGGCTGCCCGGGGAAATGCTCCGGTCCCCACGGGCTCGGCCCCGATCACACTCGAAAAGGACGAAATTCTCCCGCCCGAGATCAAGACCTCCCTGGGTACGATGCCGGGACCCAACCAGCTCCCCGAGCGGAAGGAAATGCCCGATGTTTTGAGCATGAACGACGGCACGAAGGTCACGACGCCCGCGCAGTGGGCGAAACGTCGGGAAGAGATGCGAAAGATCCTTGAGTACTACGCTGTAGGGCAGGCCCCGCCGGCGCCGGACAATCTCAAGGCCACGGTGGTCAAGACGCAGGAGGTGGGGGGCGGCAAGTTCAAGTACCGCCTCATCCATCTGACCTTCGGCCCCAAGGAAGCCTGCGAGCTGTATTTTGGCCTCTGGACCCCGATCTCAGGGCCGCCGGTGGGCGTGGTCATCTGCCAGGATGGCTCGGCGCCCGGTGCGCCGGTTCTGCCCAGACTTCCGCAGGGCGTCAACCAGGGGAGAGGGAAGGACGTGCTCTCCGCATCGCTGGCCCCATTGCCCAAGGAGCCCCCGGTTCCCACTACCGGCGGTGCGGCGGGCGGCTTCGGTCGCAGCAACGATCCGAATTCCGCGACGACCAACCAGGTGATGAGTCACGGCTACGCCTACGTTACATACAACTCCGGCGACTGCGCCGAAGACACAACGGCCCGCATGCCCGACGGCACGTTTGCCTTCAGGACCACGCGTTTCTTCCCGGCATACCCCAACTATGACTGGGGCGTCCTGCGGGCCTGGGCGTGGGGGGCTTCCCGCATCGTCGATTACCTTGTCACGGACCCTGCCATCGATAAGACCAAAATCGCGATCACGGGCGTTTCCCGCAACGGCAAGTCGTCTCTCATCGCCGGGGCGTTCGACGACCGCATCACGCTCGTCGCGCCCGTCGCCAGCTCCGGCGGCGGCACACCCGCCTTTCGCTTCAGCGGTTTCGAACACGGCGGCAACGAAGGCCTGAGCGAAATGGTCCGCAAGTACCCCAACTGGTTCGCGCCGCACCTGCACGAGTTCTTCCACCAGGCCGAGAAGCTTCCCTTCGACAACCACTGGTATCTCGCGCTGTGCGCTCCCCGGGCGGTGATTGCCCTGGAAGGGACGCGGGATCAGAACGTCAACAAGTACGGTGTGCGGCAGTCGTTCCTCGCGGCCCGGCCGGCCTTCGAATTGCTCGGCGTCAGGGAGCGCCTGGCTGTCAATTGGGCCGACCGTCCGCACGGACTGGTCCAGGGCGATTGGGACGCCTTATTCGCTCTGGCCGACAAGGTCTGGAACAACAAGCCCGTCACGCGTGCATTCGATGAGTTTCCCGAGGCGGCCCTGAAACCGCCGGTCACGGCGCAGAACCCGTAATGCTCGCCCATACACGATTTTTGGAGGAACACTTGTGAAGATCACATCGATTCGGATTTGTGCATTTGTCACGGTAGCGCTCTCGCTTCTGGCCGGAACATCGTTCGCCGCCGTGAAACTGGTCTCTTTCTCGCCCGCCGCGGGGGCGACCAACGTCTGTATCGACACGCAGTTGCACCTGACGTTCGATGGTCCGCCGGTGCTGGCCAAGTCGGGCGTCATCCAGATCATCGACAACGCCGGTGCGGTCGTCGATTCGATCGACGTCAATGTCCTGACGCGCTACAAGATCGCCGACATCAATGTTCCGACGCACTCCAAGATCATCGGGGGTATGGACAACTTCAAATACTACCCGGTTCTTATCAAGGGCAATGAAGCGGTCATTGCTTTCAAGAACAGCATTCTCGCTTACGGCAAGACCTATGAGGTCAAGGTCCCCACCGGCTTGTTCGTCGACAAGGATGGCAGCGCCGCCAATCTCGACGCCGTGAAGACCTGGAAGTTCTCCACCAAGCCGGCCGCGCCGAAGCTCCCCGCCGAAGGCCCGCGTCGGATCACAGTCGCGGCTGATGGCACAGGTGATTTCGCGACTGTACAAGGGGCCCTTGATTTCGTCCCCGCTGGCAATACGGCGCCGACAACGATCTTCCTGCGCAAGGGCACGTACAACGAGATCGTCTACGTCACGAACAAACACAACCTCACGATTTGGGGCGAGGACCGCAAAGGAACCATAATCGCCTACCCTGACAACCAGGGCCTGAACAATACCGATCGCACGATGATGCCGGGCGGGTATCGCCGGGGCATGCTGCGCGCCGTTGACTGCAATGACCTGACGATCACGCGTCTGACGCTGCACAACACGACACAGCAGGGCGGCGGACAGGCGGAGAGCATCATTCTGAACGGCGGCGCCAACAATGCGCATGCCATCGTCACAGACGTGGACATGATCAGCCACCAGGACACGCTACAGATCAATGGGCAGGCCTACGTGAGCAACTGCTACATCGAGGGTGACACCGATTTCATGTGGGGCACGGGTCCCTGCTTTTTCGAGAATTGTCAGCTCCGGGCGGTGCGAAACAAGAGCATGTTCACCCAAATCCGCAACCCGCCGACCAACCACGGCTACGTCTACAAGAATTGCACGTTCGAAGGCGGGCCGGGGATTACGGGCTGCCTCTTGTCGCGTGTCCTGCAGACGCGTTTCCCGGCCAGCGAAGTGGTTCTGCTCGACTGCACGCTGACCAGCGTCGTGAATCCCGTTGGCTGGAGCCTGCAAGGCCCCGGCCAGGCGCCCAACGTCCACTACTGGGAGTACAACAGCCGCGACCCCAACGGCAAGCCCATCGACGACTCCAAGCGATTGGCCGTCTCCAAGCGGCTCACGAAGGAAGCCGACGCCGAGACCATCGCCAACTACTCGAATCCCGCCTGGGTCCTGGGCAATAACTGGAACCCTAAACTCGCTCCGATCTTCACCAATCAGCCGGCTCCGAAGTCCGCAGACAGCGCATTGGTCACGCAGCATCCGGCACTCTTCCTCGTGGGCGATTCCATCATGAAGACCGGCACCGGCACGGGGGACACCGGACCGTGGGGCTACGGGTCGGAGCTGGTCACGATGTTCGATCCCGCGAAGATTCACGTGTACAACGAAGGCAGGGGCGGCCGCTCCAGCCGGGGGTACATCGAAGAAGGTCTCTGGAAGGACGTCCTGGCCCGTATGCAGCCGGGCGACTGGGTGCTGATCGATTTCGGCCACAACGACGCCGCCAACTCGCAGAACTATCCCGACCGCATCTCCGGCAAAGGCAGCGGCGACGAGATGTCCGATGTCGATGCCCCCGGCGGCAAGAAGTCCGTGCATTCGTACGGGTGGTACCTCAAGCAGTACGTCAAGGACGCCGCGGGCAAGGGCGCCAAGGTCGTGATCCTCTCGCCCGCACCGCGGAACCGCTGGACCGATGGCAAGATTCAGCGGGGTTTCGACGGCTACGCCCAGTGGGCCGCCGAGGCCGCTCAGGCGAGCGGCGCGTCTTTCATCGACCTCAACGCCCTCGCCGCCGACCGCTTCGATGCCCTGGGCCAACCAACCGCGGCCCAAATCTTCAACGACACGCAGCACACCAAGAAGATGGGAGCCAGGATCAACGCCGAGTCCGTCGTGGCTGGTTTGAAACAGCTCAAAGACTGTCCGCTCGCTTCTTGCCTGGCCGCACAACCTACGGAGAAGAAGCCGTAGTAGCCTTCTACTCTGTTGCTCGCACTCCGGTCATTTGGATGAGGATCCAGCTGACGGCTCGATACAGCCAGATCGTGAGCACCACGCAGACAAAGAAGAGGAAGACGTTGCCTAACGGATGGCCCTCGGGCTTGACGAAAGCGTCCATGAGCCGGCACGTCCCGAAGAAGGTGAAGAACGCAACAACTCCAACCAGATTCTTGATAGCTGCCGAATCGAAGTGCCACAGAATTCGGCGGGTAATGGCAACGGCCAGAAGGCCGAGGATGAGACCGTAGACACCCACGCCGACGCCAAGAAAGCAATCAGAGCCCCGCACGCTGGTGACACCCCAGTAGACTCCGACGCAGGCCCAACTCAAGCCAAGGAGCCCAAAAGCAACCGAGACGGTTTGAATGGCAGTCCTCATGACTATGGTAGTCTTCATGTTCCGCACCCCAAAAGGACACACGAGTTTCTACCCGCAATATCGGCAGAATCGCCTGTCGGGGCACATCAAATCCACGAGGACTTCCGCAGTGGAACCCGAATCGAGGTTACTCCAGCGTGACTTCGAGGGTGCTGCTGAGCTGGCCACCGAGGGGGCCGACGTCCTGGGTGATGGTCACGGTATAACGGCCGGGCTTGGTATTGTTTGGTTCTCGCCACGAGAACCCGCAGCGACCGCCTCAGCCATACTCCAGGTCGGTAGACACTATTCTCTTTCCGTCCGCGTCCGCGATCGTGAGGTGCGGCTTGACGTCCGTGTACTCGCTCATGGATGTGCCGCGTCCCAGGAGTCTCGCGAGCAATCCTTTTGACCCCGGCAGTGTCTTCTTCTGGAACCGCGTGAAGGCTTCGCCCGCCTTGCCCTTGATCTGGGGCGCGATGTAGATGGCCGTGCCTTTGGCAAAGGTCGTCCGGGGCTTGACGCTGCTGTTGTACCGTTCTTTCTCCGCCACCGCCGTGAGCGACAGGTTGGGCTCCCCCAACTGGACGGTGCAGGTCTGGCCGGCCGTGACTATGAACGTCTGGCTGTCACTGAAGTTGACCTGCCACTCGGCGTTGCCCGCCGTCCCATAGCTGACGTAGGCAGAACTGAGCTTGTAGCCTCCGATCGGCAGCGTGTTGCTGTCGTTGCCGAGGCCGAGGTACACCGTGTCATCCGTCGTGCCGCTGATCCGCCGGGATGTCAGGCGGCTCTTGAGCGGCTCCTTTCCCTTCAACTCGTAGCCGAAGTTGCCGGTGGGCGTCGTGTCCTTCTCCAGGGTGACGCGAAGCGTGGCATCCTTGGTGTGGGCGCCGGTAGTCTTGATTCGGTAGAAGGTGCCCTTGTAGTAGATCAGGCTGCTGAGACTGTCACTGGGCGCATAGCGTTCGATCTTCTGATCGACAGGGTACAATGCGTATGATGCCCGCCGGAAGGTCGAGAATCCCGCGTCATACCCATTGGCGTACAGGATCATCTTCGTGGGCTCGCCGTTCAGCGTCGCCTGGCCCTCCAGAATGCAGGAGGGGCTCCACATATAGGATATCGGGCTGTTGGCGTACTTCTGTCCGACCAACCTGATCCGGAAGGGGGCCTCTTTCCCATCCTGAGTCCGGGTCATGAAGTCGGACGTGACGAAGGCGTACGGATAAGGGAAGTTCTGGCGCTGCGCCGGCGGGGCGAGCGGGAACTTCTCGTTGTCGGCCAGCTCGCCGTTGCCGTCGGTATCGAAATAGAACGCGACGGGGTTGCCGTCCTGAAGCTCGACCACCGACCACTGCAGCGCCTCCGGAAGGGCGCCATTCAAGATGATGTCGCACTTTTGGACGCGCTTCTTGACGGCGGCCACGAAAGGCTTGTCTATATCCGTGGCACCTCCAAACCCCCAGAATGACCGATAACCCAGCGGGTCGTCCGGGAGGGCCAGCCCGCGGTAGGCCATTTCGAATGTCGCTCCCGAAGCGGCGGGTGAGGCCGCCGGTGTCGCCGGGGCCGTCTGAGCAACCGCCGCTGCCGCGACCACCAGGATTGCTCCCACGACAAGTGTGCCGAGTAACCTCTTCACGGTTCACCTCGTTTCTCGAATCACCACGTCCTGTGCCGATCCTCCACCGATCGGCAACCAGCCCATAGTCTATCGCACGACAGGGCCGGTGCAAATGAAATCACCTGGGGGCAGAGGACTTTTTGGGTGGCGGTGATCAGAGGGGGCATCAGGGAGCGGGGAGCGGGAAAATAGCGAGGGCTGCGAGCGAGGCCCGCAGCCCTTGTACTGAGATGGCATCTTAGGTTACTTCATGCGGTTTGCCGTCTCAGACGAAAGCCGGCGTAGCTGAGACCGATCATGCCGAGAAGCACGGCGCCCGGAAGCGGAACCGGGATGACGTCGACGATGTACATCATGTCATCATAGTCTTCGTCGCCCAGCTTGCCATTGCTCCACGGCAGGTCTTCCCAGCAGATCAGGTAAGGATCATTCAGCGTGACCGCGACGGGACCGTCGCCATAGTTCACGTAGACGGTCTTGCCCTCGAGTCCGACCAGATCGAAGGTCATCATGTGATCCAGGCGGTTGCCGTTCAAGGCGGATTCCGAGTAGTAGGTAGCGCCGCTCGAATTCAGATACCAGCCGAAACTTGTCCCACTGTCCATGCCTGTCATCGCGGCCGGATACGCATGAGCCGCCGTGCCGTCGCCGAGAAAACCGAAGTAGTTGGCGTACGGTCCGATGATGGCGGTCTTGACGCTGCCGGTGCCGAGATCGGTGTAAACGCCGAGAGTGTTGGTGTTCCCGGCCGTCATGCCGATCAACGCCACGGAACCGACATTCTGCCAGACGCTGTCCGACTCGACGAAGAGAGCATCCACCTGGTAGTTCTGGGAGTAGCTGGTGCCCAGAAGCTGATTGACCGCATCGTGAATGTCCGGAACGCCGTCGTTGTCGTTGTGAGCCGTCGGGATGCCGTTGGCGGTCCCGCCCTGCAGGACGCCGTAATAATCGTTCGTTACGCTCGCTGGGAACGGGCCGGCGATAGCCATACTGCCCGTGCACAGGAGCACGCCCAGAAGTGCTGTGATCTTTCTCATCGTCTCTCCATCACCTTTTCTCATTTGGTTCACTTGCCGCAAGTGGCAGTGTTTACCGTCCCTACTCTAGTGCGCCGCGCCGACAAGGTGCGCGCACTTCAACCTCGGCTAGGCTGTCTCCACAGCGGTGGATCCCCGGTCAAGGGATATACGAAGGTGCACTCCTTTCCAACCTCATCAGCAATCCATCTTATTGTTTTGGAGGGGCTCTGTCAATGAAAATCCGGTGACATGCAGGTGTTTCCGGGGCCGCCGGCGCTGCGGCGCGCGCCGGACCGGAAAGTCCCCATAATAGGGCGTTGTTCGTCACGGGATGGGACCATATAATGCGCATCCAGAATGTGGCTTGGTCGGCCCCGGCAGAGATTACCCCTCCGGAGGCGCCGCCGCAGAAACACAGGTCCACGTGGATAGGACGACATGAAGAAACTGAGAGTGGCAAGCATCGGCGGCTTCGGGCATTCGGTCTTTGTGTTCGACGAGATGGTGGGGATGGAGGAGGCGGAACTCGTGGCGTTTGCCCCCGCTGTGGACGAGGAGCCGCCGGTGACGGTCACGGGCCACAAGATCTATCATGAGGGAATTCGACGATTCGAGCAGTGGCCCGCGCTGCTGGCCGAAGTCCGGCCCGATGTGGTCGTCATCAGTACGCGTCTGGATCAGACGGCGCGGATCGCGATGGCGGCCGCGGAGGCAGGGTGTCACTTGATCTGCGAGAAGCCGCTCGCCCTGACGCACGAATCGCTCGCGGAGCTGCGCCGGACCGTGGAGCGCAGCGGAGTGAAGCTGCTGGCCATGCACACGATGCGTTCGCTGGGCGCCTTCGTCGCCGCTCGTGACCTTTATCAGCGCGGGACCATCGGCGACGCGGTTCTGGCCAACGGCCGCAAGAGCTATAAGTGGGGCACGCGCGCCGCCTGGTTTGGCCGGCGTGAGACCTACGGCGGGACCATCGGCTGGGTCGGCATTCACGCCCTTGATTTCATCCATTTCATCACGGGCGTGGGCTATCGCAGTGTGATGGCGATGCAGAGCAACTTCGCCCACGCCAGCCATCCCGATTGCGAAGACAACTGCGCGTTGGTCCTGGAAATGGCCAACGGCGGCCACGCCACGGTCAGCGTCGACCTGTGGCGGCCCTCCACCGCCCCGACGCACGGCGACGACTGGGTCCGCGTCGTGGGCACGCGCGGCGTGATCGAGGCCAACGCCAGCAAAGGGACGTGCCAGATGATCGCGGAAGGCAGTGGCCCCGCGGACGTCCCGGTGCCGCCCGACCGCAAGATGTTCCGCAACTTCCTGCTCGGCCTGGCCGGCAAACCCGGGTATCCACCCGAGCTGACCGCGCCGGACGCGTTCATGCTGACGCACGTATGCCTCTGTGCCCGCGACGCGGCGGACCGAGGACAAAGAGTGGAGATTGATTATTGATTATGGATTATTGACTATTTATCGTTGAATCATCAATCATCAATCATCAATTATCAATTATCAATCATCAATGCAGGGGTTTTCATGTTCGGACTCACCGTCATCGACATCGTGGTCATCGTCGCGTATTTCGCTGTCTGCCTCGGTATCGGGTTCTGGTCGATGCGGCGGATCAAGGGACAGGAAGATTACTTCCTCGCCGGCCGGCGCTTCGGCAAGCTGATCCAGACCTTCGCCGCCTTCGGCCAGGCCACCTCGTCCGATGCCCCGGTCACCGTCTCGACCACCACGCTCACCAACGGAGCGGCCGGCATCTGGTCGGCACTGAACATCCTGTTCGCCACGCCCGTGTACTGGATGACCAGCCCCTGGTATCGCCGGATGCGCTTGCTGACGCTGGGCGACTTCTTCGAGGATCGCTACCACTCGAAGTGGATGGCAGGGGCCTATGCCATCATTCAGACCTTCAGTCTGATGGTTCTGCTCTCTGTCGGATATAAGGCGATGAGCACGACCGTCATGGCGCTCAGCCCGAAGGATGTGAGCGAGCTTACGGCGGCGGAACGCGTTGAATATAGTGAGGCCGAGGAACTCGACCGGCTGAAGGCGGCGGACTACAACACACTCAACGACGCCGACCGCGAGCGACTCCGCCAGTTGCACCTGGAGAATCCGCGCCGAGTGTTCTCCCACCTCGACGCCACGACGCTGATGGTCGTCGTGTGCGTCATCGTTCTGATTTCGTCGGTGGCGGGCGGGCTGGAGGCCGCCTTCCTGACGGACCTGTTGCAGGGTTCTCTTATCATTATCCTCTCGCTGATACTCTTGCCGTTCATGTTTGCCAGAATCAATAGTGATTACGGCAGTGCCGGCGTGATGGGGGCGTTTCGGATCATGCACGAGCGGCTGCCGGAGTCGTTTTTCAATATCTTCGGTTCGCCCCATGCGATCGACTTCACCTGGTACTACATCGGCGCGATCATGCTGATGGTGACGATCAACGTGGCGGTGGGGGCCAACCAACTGGCCTCGATGGGCTCGGCCAAGGACGAGTACTCCGCCCGCTTCGGCTTCACTTCGGGTCTGTACCTCAAGCGGGTCTGCACGGTCCTGTGGGGCCTGTTCGCGTTGGCCGGGGCGGTGCTTTACGCGGGCAAGGTGAGCGACCCCGACATGATGTGGGGCTATGCCACGCGGGATCTGGTTGGAGGACTTGGCATCGGCCTGGTCGGCCTGATGATCGCCTCCATGATGGCGGCGCTGATGAGCACGGTTTCGTGCATCATGATCACCAACGCCGCGCTGCTGACGCGGAACGTCTACCGCGTCTGGTTCCCCGCCAAGTCGGAGAAACACTATGTCACGATTGGCCGCCTGTCCGGCGCCGCCGTCGCTATCGGCGGGGCGTGGATTGCTCTCGAGTCGGACCGGTTGCTGACGCTGCTCAAGCTCAACTGGGAGTTCGGCGTCATATTCGCGGCGTCGTTCTGGATGGGGATCCTCTGGCGCAAGAGCAACCGCAAGGGCGCGTGGGTGTCGATCCTCGTGACGCTGATCGCGTTCTTCATCCTGCCCATACTGATCCCGCTGCTGTCCCCCGGCCTCCGTACGGATGCCTACATGACCAAGACGACGCAGCCGCGGACGCTGGAAAGGACCTATACCGCGCACCAGATCGACGTCGAGACACGGAACGCGGAGATCGCCAAGTGGGACCAGCTAAAGGCGGTGGGACAGGCCCAGGGGACGCGGCCGGAAACCATCGAGGTGGGCAAGAAGTTCTCGAAGTCCTACAAGCTCCCGCCCAAGGGCATCTTCTGGACCCAGGGGGTCAAACGCGATCCCACGACCGGTCAGACTACCGGCTTCGGCCAGTTGAGTCCGGAGTTGGTCCTGCTCGACAAGCTAGGCTGGGACCTCTCGCAGAACCCATATGCCCTGAACGAGACGATTCGCGTCCTGATTCGCGTCCTGACGCCGTTCGTCATCCTGATCCTGTTCGGCTATCTGGCGCGGTCGGACGACCCCGCCAAGCTGGATCGGTTCTACGTCAAGATGAAGACCCCCGCCCGCGGCGACCGTGAGGTCGACGAACGCGAATTGACACTCTCCTACGCGAATCCGAACCGCTTCGACCACCTCAAGATGTTCCCGCGCACAGGCTGGGAATTCTGCAAGTGGGACCGGACCGACATCGTAGGCTTCATCTTCGCGCTACTGATTGCCTTCGCCATTATCGGGCTGCTGTTCCTGGTCGTCACGATCGGCGCCTGACGGGCTACTTTACTTCACTGTCAGAGTCGCCGCGGTGCTCGTCGCGGTTCCGGAGGCGTTCGTCGCCGTCACGGTGTAGGCGCCGGCGTCGGCGGGCTGGACGTTGCTCAACTTCAACATCGCCTCGGTTGCGCCGCGGATGGGGACGCCGTTCCTGGACCATTGATAGGTCGGGTCCGGAATCGCCGCGATCTTCACGCCGAACATCACCGCCTGTCCCGGCGTTGTGGTCGCGGCCGTGGGGTGGGCCAGAATCAGCGGAGCCATCGTTGGGGTCCAGCCGCCTAACACCCAGGCGGGGTTGGTGTAGTTGGCGAGGGTCTGGGCGTCGTTTTCCTTCGTCAGCTGTCTGGATACCGCACTGCGCTTGCTCACGTCCACGGGTTTGCCGTCGCTGAGATTCGTGCTGTGGTATTCCCAGAAGTGGACGTTGGAGGTGTCCCCGCCCACCGTGCCCCAGCCGGCGGGACTGATACCCGCCAGGGCGCAATCGATCAGCACCACCTCCGCGTTGGGATAGTTCCGCCCGCCATTAGTGGGGGCCCGGGCGAACTCGGTGGCGCCATTGCCGCGCGTCTGGAATTTGCAGTTGACGAAAATGTTGCCATGATTGGCAGCGGTGTTGCGGGGCCACATATACACGCCGCGGGACTGGAGCTCGCAGCGATGGAAAAACGCCGGGCCGCGGCCGAGGATCGTATCGCCGTCGCCCACGATGAGGCTGTCGGTCAGGTAGACCGAGTCGTTGACCTGGAGCGCATCGCCCGAGCCGCCGATCGTGACGTTGCTGACGATGTTCTGCCCGCCCACGAGGAGAAGTCCTTCGGCCTGTCCGTACGCGGTGGTCTTGATCGTGAGGTTGACCAGGTGAATCCCGCTGCAATGATCGGCCATGAACGCCGCCCGGCGGGAGGGAAATGTCCCGGGCCACTCGTTGGTCAGCACGTTCGCGGGGTGCGGATTGAACACTTCATTGTTGGCGTAGAAGACCTGGACTTTCTCGCGGTCCTCGCCTAGGATCGTGATGTTCGTCTTGTTGCGGAAATAGACGATCTCCTCATACCGGCCGTTCTTGACGAAGACCGTGACGCGGCGGGGGCTCTTGTCTGGGATGAAGTCGATGGCGCCCTGGACCGTGCTGAAATCCCCCGTGCCGTCGGCGCTGACGACCAGCCTCGTCGCATCCGCAGGGGGCGGGGTCTTCTTGGTCGAGAAGGTCCAATCGCTCTTGCCGCGGAAACCCTTGAAACTGCCGTCGGCCGGCGTGAGGACGTTGGGATCGATCTGCACGTAATAGGTCTTGCCATAGTCCAGCAGATTGTTGTGCGGGTAGATGGTGGCGACGTTGTCATGGATGATCACAGGATAGAAGTGGAAGGCGTCGGTGAAGCCGCCGATGATGGTCAGTTGATACGTATTGGGCGTGGGAACGGCGACGCCCGAGGGCGTCCCCGGCGTCGTATTGGCATTGGTGTGTCGCGTGCCGGGAGTGTATTCATAGGGCACCGGCGTGTACTGCGCCGCCGGTGTGCTTCCCCCTCGGCGGGCCCCGCTCGCTGACGACGGTCCGGCGGGGATGCTCAGATCCAGCGTATCGATCAGTTTGTCATCGGTGGCGTCGTAGATGCGAATCTTCCCGGCCTTTCCCAGGGAGGGCACGCCGGGGAACGTCAGCACCAGGTGCGTGTCGGGATTGACGGCCGTGGCCTTGTCCGCCGGGAAACGCGTGACCTCGGCCGACGGCGCCACAGCCGCTCCGGCCAACACAACGATCATTCCACACCACCAGTGCCGGTGTTGCCTGTTCATCGATTCACCTCTTTCGCCTTTCAGAAGCCTTCGGAGCGGATTTCTTTTTCGGTGACCGCGCCGAGCCTGGTGGCGACCTGGCGGATCTCGGAAGCCTTGCCGATCAGGACATATTGCAGGTTGTCCTTGGGGAAGTACCTCGTGACGATCTGCCTGGCCTTCTCGACGGTCATGGCCTGCACGCGCTTCTGGAAATCGTTGATGAACGACTCGTCGAAGCCGTAGACGTACATGTCGGTCAGCAGCGACGCGAGGCTGCCGGCGGTTTCATAACGGGGCGGGAACTGGCCGTTCACGTAGTTCTTGGCGCTGGTCAGCGTCGCCTCGTCGATGCCTTGCTGGTGCAGTCGATCCAGGACCTGCAAGGCGACGGTGATGGCCTCATCGGTGCTGGCCGTCCTGGTGTACGTGCTGATGACGAAAGTCCCGGTCTGCTTGAACATCCCGAATCCGCTCCGCGCGCCGTAGGTCAGGCCGCGGTTGATGCGGAGCTCGTCGTTGAGCCAGGAGGTGAAGCGTCCGCCCAGGATGGTGTTGACGACCTGGATTTCGACGTAGTCCGGATTGCTGCGCGGGACGCCGGGGCCGCCAATGATGAACTGGGTCTCCGTGGCGTCGTCCTTGTTCACGAGCAGGACCCGGCTCTTGGCCGTGTTGAACGTCGGCGGGTCCTTCATGGGGTGAGTCAGGGCAAAGGGCTTCCAGTCACGAAACAGCTCGGCGATCTCCTTCTGCATCGCCGGGGTGTTGAAGTCGCCGACGATGGCGAGGGCCGAGCCGTTGGGGCTGTAATGGCTACGGTAAAGCCTCTTGACGTCCTCGTCTGTGAAGCGCGACACGGTGCTTGGTATCCCGGAAATGGGGTTACCGTAAGGATTGTCCTGGAACAGGAATCGCTGGAAGTAGGATTGCACCACCCGCGCCGGCGCCTCCTTGTCCTGCTGCAACTCGACCAGAAGCTGCTTCTTCCGCTTCTCGATTTCATTCGCGTCAAAAGTCGGGTGACAGACTACGTCCTTCAATATGGGCAGGACCGTCCTGGCGTCGGTGTTGACGAACGACATGGAAAGCTGGGCGGAGTCCTTCGACGCGCCGGAACCGTAGGACGCCCCGATGAAGTCCAGGCGTTCTTCGATTTGCGTCTTCGTCATCGCCCCTGCCCCGAAGAGCAGACTCTCCGCCGTGAGCGAGGCCAGTCCATATTGCGCGCCGTCGTAAATCGCCCCGGCGGGGAACACTAGCGACACGTAGACGAGCGGGACTTCGTGCTGTTCCATCAGGTAGACGGTCAGGCCGTTGTCCAGCACGACCTTCTGATAGGGGGGCAGCTGGAACGTGTTCTGGGCCTGGGCTGCTCCGAGGAGAAGGGGCGAGAGAAGTATCGCTGCGGATAGTAGTGCAGATCGTATCATTTATTTCTCCTGGCTCTTGCAGAGGATGCCTACGGTGCGATTGGACTTCTTCAAGTACTTGGCGGCGACCGCCTGGACGTCGGCGGCCGTCACCTTGGCGTAATCCGCCGGGACACTGAAGACCTTCCGGTAGTCCCCGAAGTACAGTTCATAGGCGCCGAGGGTGTTGGCCTTGCCGCTGAGGGTTTCCAGGCTGTGATAGAAGCCGACGAGCTTGTTGTTCTTGACCTTCTGTACTTCCCGGTCGGTCACGCCGTCTTTGATCAGGCCGTCGATCTGCGCATGGATCGCGGCTTCGAGCGTCTCGATGCTGACGCCGTCCGCGGCCACGGCCTGGATGCTGAAGAGACCCGGATCGAAGGACATCGAGTAATCGGCGGAGATCTCCACCGCCAGTTGCTTCTGATCGACCAGCTCGTGCACCAGCCGCGACGAATTGCCCTCCGACAGAATCGAGCCGAGCACGTCTAGGGCGTAATATTCCGGCGCCTGCGCCTGGGGCACGTGGTACACGATCATGAGGTAGGGGGAGGGCACTTCGTGGTTCACCCACACGCGCTTCTCGCCCGCCTGCTCGGGCTCGACCGTATGCACCGGCCGGGGCGGAGCGTGGGCCGGGATGGGCTCGAAGTACTCTTTCGTCAGACTCCGCACCTGCTCGAGTGTGACATCCCCGACAATGACAGCCACCGCGTTGTTCGGCGCATAGTACGTGTCGAAGTAGGTCTGCAGGTCCTGCTTCTTCCAGTTCTTGATGTCCGATTCGTAGCCGATGACCGACCAGTGATAGGGGTGTGCAAAGAAGGCCGTGGCCCGCACCTGCTCCCCCAATTGTTCCCAGTGGTTATTCTCCAGTCCCGTGCTGCGTTCGGACAGGATGACGCCGCGTTCGCTCTCGACCATCTTGTCGTCGAGAGCCAGATGCCCGATGCGGTCGGCCTCCAGATCGAAGATAGTCTTCATCGCGTCACGCGGGAAGTTGTCCATGTAAACGGTCATGTCGTCCGTCGTGTAAGCGTTGTTGGACCCCCCGGCGGCTTCCATCGTCCGGTCGAACATCTTGGGACCGTACTTTCGGGCGCCGTTGAACATCATGTGTTCGAAGAAGTGGGACAGCCCTGTGATGCCGGGGACCTCGTTGCGCGAACCGACCTTCCAAAAGACGAAGAGACTCGCGTTCGGGATCGAGTGGTCCTCCAGCAGGATCACCTTCATCTGGTTGGACAGCGTGAACGTCTGCACGTCCTCCGCCCGCGTCATCGCCCCCACCGGCGGGGCGGCTAACAGCAACAGGAAGATAGATAGGTTCAATTTCATGCGCATCTCCTGAAAAGGGTATCACCGAATCGCCGGCCATTATACCCGCGCCTCGCGTGTTCACAATGGCCCGGGCCAGATGTCTCTTTTCAGTTGATCTGAGCCACCGTTCACGGGTATGTTCTCCGGTGTTTCGTATCGTTACCCTTGGAGAAGAGTTGGATCATGAATCCGTCGATTTCGAAGAGTGTCAATGCGTTCCGCTGTACCAAGTCGCCGGTGCGGGAGATCATGGACCTGGCGAATCCCCGCTTTTTCCAGCAGGCGGGGCTCGACCCCGCCCAGGTCATTTCCTTCTCGGGGGGCTGGGTCAACCATGAGTCTCCCGAAGAGCTGCGCGAGGCCTATGCGGAAATCATCGGCGACCAACAACGCTTCCACCGCTGCGGTGCCTATCCACCCACCATCGGGATGACCGAATGCCGTCACGCGCTGGTGGAATTCGAGAAGCACCTCTATGGGCCGGGGATGGTGCTCGAACCGGAGAACATCGCCATCGGGTGCAACTCGTCGCAGATGACGTTCAATCTGATGCAGATCATGCTCGACCCCGGCGACAAGCTGCTGCTGCCGGATCCTTCCTACTGCAACTACGCCTCGCAAGTCTCATCGATCCGGGACGTCAAGATCGTGCGGTTCCCCGTCCTGGATACGACCGCATGGCGCTACACGGCCGATGAGCAGGCCAATGCCTTCGCCGCCTTCATACGGACGGAAAAGCCCAAGGCGATCCTACTCTGTGCGCCGGACAATCCTACTTCGCAGGTCCCCTCCACGGCATTTGTGAAAGCCGCGCTGGAGGCGGCGCAGGAGGTCGGCAGTTTCCTGGTGATCGATTTCGCCTATAAGGCGTTGGTATGGGAGGGAGCACCGCCGGAGTATTTCTCCTGGGGTCCGAACGAAAACTATGTCACCATCCACTCCAATTCCAAATGGTGCCGCGGACTGGGCCGGCGGCTCGGCTGGGTGGAGGCCCCGACCCGGGTCGTGGAAGCGCTGGAGGCGGTGCAGAGTTCCAGTATTCTGTGCCCCGACACGCTGCATCAGATGGCGTTGACCGATTACATCACGCGTGGCATTGAGAACGACAGCATCAAGCCCTACATTCGTGCCACGGTGCAGCTCTACAAAGCCGCCGCGGAGCGTACGGTGCGGGCCATCAACACGCATGTGCACCTGCCGTGCCTGGTTCCCCAGGGCGGGCTCTACACCGTCGTGCGCACGGGCGTGGAAAGCTCGGAGTTCACGCGCCGGGTCCTCGAAAAGACCGGCGTGATCGTCGTCCCCGGCTGGGGTTTCGGCGAGACCCTGAAATACGCCGTGCGCCTCTCCTACGGCCCCCTCGTCCGGAATCTCGACAGGATCGACGAGGCCATGCAGCGCCTCGGGACGTTTCTGAAGACTCAGAACTGACACGCGTGACGCACCGTCACGCTCACCAATACCTGATCTCCAGTTTCGGCGCCAGGGACGGGTTGCCGTCATACGACCAGATGAGGAATGTGTAGTTCGCCACGCTGGTGCTGGTGCAGATGGCCACGAGCGCGTTGTCCGCAACCCACCCCGGCCGATCGAAGACTTCCTGAAGAACACTCGCCATGTCCGGACTCTCGTACCACGTCTCGGCGGTCCAACCATTGCTCAGGTTCAGGCTTTGGCTCTTTGCGGTCGTCAGCGTGGAAGCATCAACCGAGCGTCCACTGAAGTCCGGCGGGTTGTCCGCAG
>CAYQXM010000034.1:0-13799 GCA_964421295.1 uncultured Pirellulales bacterium | reverse complement strand
CGTTGACCGTCCCCATCCGAGAAGCGTAGCAGCGGATTTTCAAGGTGCCTCGAACGACGTGGGATCCGCGCGGTATGTTCACATGCGTGAATCGCATCGCCGCAGAGGTCTCGTCGAGATGCAGCTGGGGACTGGTGAGCTCCTTGTAGTCCCAAGGGGAATACGAATCATCGGCGCTGGCCGAAACCTGATACGTTACGGTCTTCACCGCCGTGACGCGGACGGTGGCCGTATTGGAGCGTCCGCCCAGCGGGGGCGTGCCGCCGTCCTCGGCGTAGTAGGTGAACGAATCCTCGCCCGCCCAGCCGGCGTTCGGGCGGTATACGACCTGCCTGACGCCGGCCGGCAGTGCCATCGGAGTTGACGTGATCGCGATCCCTCCGCCCACCGGCTCGAGTTGGCCGTGCTGCGGCAGGGACGCGATCGTGCAGGTCACCTTGCCGGGCGGATTCGGCATGCCCTCGTCGAAGGGGTCCAAGGTAATGGTTCTCGTGACCCCGATGTCCGTGATCTCGCTCACGTCGTTGCAGGTCGGAGCTCCGGGCAGGCCCGACGGCGGTTTGAAGGTGATCTGCAACTGCGCCGCCTTGGTCGGATCGCCGTCGTAGGACCAGAACTTGCGATCCGTCGATGCGCTGTAGCTGCCCTGAACGATGATCGCCACGGCGTTGTTTTCCACCCAGCCGGGCCGGTCGACGATTTCCTGAATAATGCTGGAAATGTCCACGCTGTCACACCAGGTGTCGGCCGTCCAACCCGAGGTCAGGGGCCAGCTCCTGTAAGTTGTGGTCATCGTCGCGGAGTTGATCGGCTGGGTCTCGAAGTTCGGGGCATCGTCCGCCGCTTCGGCCTTGAGGATGGCCGTGAACGAGGTGTACAGGCCGCTCGTGTAGGAGCGGACCTTGAGGTTCGCCTTGACGATCTGGGCGCCGGCCGGAACGCTCACGCCGGTGAAGCGCAGCCCGGCACCATTCATGCCGATCGACACCGCCGGCTCCGTCAGCTTCTGCATGGAGGTCCCATTCAGGAAGTGCACATCATCCTTGCTGTCGCGCACCTGGCACGTAATCGATATCTCCGACACGGTCGTGACGGAGACGGTTGCGGTGTTCGAGCGGCCGGCGAAAGGTGGTGTGCCGCCGTCGTCGCTGTAATAGGTGAAGGAATCCTCGCCCACCCAGTTGGCGCTGGGACGATACACGACCTGCTGGACGCCGGCCGGCAGCGACGTGGGGGCGGACGTAATCAGAGCGGCGGTGCCGACCTGTTCGAGCCGGCCGTGCTGCGGCAGCGAGGCGATGGTGTACGTCTGTCGGCCGGGCGGGTTGGGCGCTCCGTCATCGTCGGTGTCCAGCGTGACGGTGGCCCCCGAGTTGATCGTCGCATTTGTGTGTACGTCGCGGGCGATCGGCGGCCCGGCGATCCTGGAGGTCACGATGAACGCTCCAGACCCCGTGACCCGCTTGACGACCAGGAGAACCTTGCCGTCGGCCGTGGGGGCATAGGTGAGGGTCTCGGCGACTCCCTTACCCTCCCGGGTGCTCGCCGCCAGCAGCACGGGCGTCCCCGTGGCGCTGGGAGCAGTGCTGTAGAGATACAGATCGAAATCGCCTCCGCTCGGGTTGGTCAGCCATACGGTGACGTCAAATCCGGACTTCACGTTCATGTTCCGGGCCCAGACGCGGCGGTCATTGGCATCGACACCCAGCGTGTCGCCGGCCGTGGAGGCGCCCGCGTAGGTCAGAGTCACGGCTTCCACCGCGGCGTCCGGGTTGAGCAAGCCATACCCTTCGGCGAAGTCCTTGCCGGCCGGGTACCCGTCCGGTCCCCCGGCCGCCCGCTGCAACGTCGGATTCCAGTTGCTTCCCTCGCGGTTGGCGTTGGTTTCCGACGCAGTGGCGCACAGCACCATCTTGACGAAGCGTGGGCCGGCGCTGGACGTGAAATCCCAGGGGGTTCCCATCCGCTCCAGGGCCTGGATGAGCAGGGCGGCGCTCCCTGAGACGAACGGGCTGGCGAAGGAGGTCCCGACCGCCACGGCGTAGTCGTCAGGTTCCCGGTCCGTCCCCAGGCCGTCGATCGAGCCGGTATCCGGCGCGATCATGCCCGCATAGTACCAGGACCCGCCCGGAGCGATCAGATCGGGCTTGAAGTCCTCCCCGGTTTCGGCACTGGGACCGGTGAATCCGTGCGTTGAGTAATCCGTCAGCGCATTTTTGTCGTCGCTGGCTCCGACCGTAATGGCCAGCGCCGCGCGGGGTGGATCCGCCATCATGCGGTCGGTCTCGAACCGCTCGTCGGCGGAGTTGCCCGCCGCGGCTACCACCACCACACCACTATTGACGGCGGAGTTGATCTTGTTCCGCAAGGAGGTGCTCTGTTGGGGGACACCATTGGCATCCACCAGTCCGCTGCTGATGCTGATGATCTTGATGTTTTTCTGGACGCGATGGGCGACCAGCAGATCGATACCGGCCGAAAGAGCGTTCCGGAACGATTCCTCGCTGTCCGCCGACACGTTGACCATCGCGTACTTGCACCCGGGCGCCACGCCGCGGAACCGGTTGAACCCGTCGCCCACGCCGGGATAACTCGAGACGGTGGTGACTACGGCCACGTTGGCCAGCGCTTTGTAGGATGGATTGTACACGTACACGCTGTAGTTGTTGGTCGCCACGATGTTTCCCGTGGTGGTCAGTGTCATCCCCGGGTTCCCCTGCGTGGGGGTGCCGAAGGCGTACAGGGTGTTGGGCAGGATCCCCTGGGGCCAGCAGACGTGCCAGAACCAGGACCAAGGTCCGGTCCAGTAGACGCGTGACGTCAGGCTCGTCGCGCCGGCGGGCAGGGTGATCGGGGCGCCGACGAACGCATAATAGGGCCCGGGATCCGCATAGGTGTACGTGAAAGGCCCGGTCGCGGCCCCGCCGGCCTCGCCCGTGCCGCAGGCCACGCCGGTCACCATGGTGCCGTGTCCTTCGAGGTCCACCGGAGTGGGGCTCAAGCCGCCGCTCAGGTCATTCCAATAGACGCACCGGTTCGCCAAGTCCTTATGGCTGGAGTCCACGCCGGAATCGACAAAGGCGATGGTGGTGTTGGGATCGCCGCTGAAGCCCGCGGCATTCCCCGCGAATCCCGCTTTCCAGACGGGACGCACCCGGCCGCGCAACGTCGCCTTCTCCGAATACCGCACGATGCGGGTCGTCGGCTCCACTAGGACGAGCGTCGGTCCCAGCACCGCGGGCAGGGCGGCGGCTTTGTCGATGGCGATGCAACCGACCCACCCATAGGAGACGGCCTCGTACATGTAGGTAATGACGCCGCCCAGCCCGAGGAAAGCGTCGATCTGACTCTGTGTCACCGGCCGGGAGAAGATCAGCTCCACGGCCACGATCCCGTCCTGGGCCTGGTCCGTGAGGTCACGCGCCCCGAGGGCGGCGCGCCGGGTCCAGGCGTCGCCTTGCTGCTCCAACTGGTCGTCGAGGCGGTTGTTGTCCGCGTCGTTCGCATAGGCGCCGCCGACGATCGGTGCCACGGCGGGCGCGGGCGGGGGCGTCCAGCTTCCGGCCGCGAGGACCGAGACGGGCAGAACGAGAAGCAGGGTCACGCACAGACCGGTGCAGACCGCCGCCGTGAAAGGCCTCCGCGGGGCCGGGCCCGCGGACGCGGGTACGATCTCTGTGGACAGAATCTCAGCCAATGGGTGTGGGTTCATATTCCCTCTTTTTCTCCAACCAGTGCAGCAAGCTCTCCGCCTGTAGCGACTACCGATCAGGGATGATGTGCAATTATCTCGAGGCTCACCTGCCGCAAACCTTGTAGACGGGTCATTCGGCACCGCTCATCCGCTGTGACACCACCACAACCTCAGTATACCCAGGGACGGGACACTGCGTCAATCTAAAAAATGCATGTCCCGGTCCTCCGGGGGCGTGACGCCGACGGGCTCGACGCGGGCGCACCGCAGGTCGGGACAGTCCGGAGAGGGGGCGGCGGGGGGGGGCGGCCGGGGTCTAACGCTTGCAGGGGAATCCTTCGAGCATCCAGTCGATGTCCGTGTACTGGCCTGCCGGGGGCGTCAGGCTGAACTCGAAGCTCCCGGGCGACAGGGCCTTGTCGCACCAGTCGATGAAGTACTTGTCCCGCCACTGGTGGGTCTCCCCGTGCCCGTCGGCAAAGCTGAAGGTGCTCTTCTTGTTGTGCCAGATCGCCAGCGGGTCCACCCAGGACTTGCCCTTGACGACCATCACCCAGGAACCCTCGTTATAGCCCCGCGTGTCCGGCTCCTCGACGAAGACATACCTCAGGCTGGGATTCTTCAACTCGCCGTAGCGTTTAATCACTTTGTACGAGTCCTTCCAGCCTCCGCCGTTCACGCCGTCGGCAATCGAGAAGGTCACATAGGCACTGGACCCCAACTGCTTCCGGCGGTCGGAAGGGCAGTGGTAGACTTCCACCTTCTTGCCGACATAGGGGTAGAGCAGCCCGCGTCGGGCGGCCGCCTTCTTTTCTTCGAGGAGAGCCGTGTCCGAGGAGGGGGCATCCACCCAGCAGTTCGCACCGACCTTCGGGCTGACCAGCTTCTCGTCGTTGGCGTCCTTGTACATGAGCCAGGCCAGGGCCAGTGTCCTGGCATTGCTGACGCATTGAATCCGCCGCGCCTGGTCCTTCACGGCACGGAGGGCCGGCATCAGAATGGCCATAAGAATGGCAATGATCGCGATCACCACCAGCAGCTCGATCAGCGTGAAACCCTTCGTCTTCATCTGCATTTCCCTGCTACATATCACAGACCCGGATGGACCGTCGTCATAGGATAAGTGTCGAAATCGTGCTCCGTGCAAAAATTTGCGGGAAACTCACGCCCGCTCCCTCTTTCCTGAAGCCTTCGGCCTTACTTCTCGCTTGTTTCCTGTCGCTTGTCTCCTCTACAATGAATCAACGCGCCACGTCGAATCGCTGGAAATCTGGTTCTGGGAGGCACTCATGCTCGAAAGAATGAGCGAAAAGATGGTTCGCAGCATGTTCGAAACGATGCCGATCGAGATCACGGTTATCGACCACAATGATGAAGTGGTGGGCTGGAATCGCCACGAGACCCGCATTTTCAAGCGGCCGATGACCTGCATGGGCCTGAACTTTCGCCAGTGCCATCCGGAGGAAAGCCTGGCGAAGGTGGAGCAGATTGTCGGCGAGATGAAAGCCGGGACGCGGGACAAGGCGACGTTCTGGATCGACCTGCCGCTGGGACCCGCCGGCAAGAAGCACAAGATGTTCATCGAGTTCCACGCCCTGCGCGATGAGGACGGGACCTATCTGGGCTGCATGGAATGCACGCAGGATGTCCAGGAGATGCGCGAGCTCGAAGGCGAAAAACGGCTGTTGAGCTGAGCGGCTCCGCGGGCCGAGCCGCCCGCTTCCTTTTTCGATGGGGCGACGCCGGACTCCCCATACGAGGCAAGGAATCGGCAGGCCCTGGCCCACCTCAGTCGACAGCTCCCCTCCCCAGGCGCGTGACGCCTACCCTGCCCCGGGCGCGAGGCCGTCTATTCCCAGAATTTTGGAGGAATTTTGTGGACAGAAGCGAGAGACGACGGTAGCATGACCGGTCTTGTATAGGTGTACGCTTTTGCTTCCTCGGAGTTTACCCCTCATAAAGGACCAGAGGGAGAGCATGTTTCCAGGCCCGGTGGGCCTAAGGAGAGTATAGTGAGTACAGGTACAGTGAAGTGGTTCAATGCGAACAAGGGATTTGGTTTTATCACTCCGGATGACGGCGGCGCCGATCTGTTCGTTCATCACTCGGAGATCAAGACCGAAGGGTACGCGTCCCTGGACGAAGGTCAGAAGGTGGAGTTCATGGTCGGCCAGGGCAAGAAGGGGCCGTGCGCGAATAGCGTCAAGCCCTGCTAACGCCGAGGCATCCGCCTGGTAATCGAGAGGCCCTGTCGCTTACAGGGCCTTTTTTATTGCGCTGCACGACCTGCCGGCAGGCCGGCTTACGCCTGTTTGACCATGATGGTATCAACGACATGAACCACGTCTTCGCAGACGTCCAGTACCGTCTCGGCGTCCTGGTAGAGGTCCTTCCACTTCAGCACGACGATGGGATCGGCGGTGCCGGCGAAGAGTTCCGTCAGGACCTGGTCACGCATCTTATCGCCGACGTTTTCCAGGCGGTTGACCTCCACGCAGGCGTCAAAGACCACCCGGACGTTCTTGGGATGCCGCAACCCCCTGACGGCCGTGGCCACCGCCCGCACCGATTGCTCGATCACCACGGCGAATTCCACCATGTTCTTGTCGACGCCGGTGATATCATAGACGCGGAGCCGTCTCACGATGTTGTTGATCATGTCCGTGATGTCGTCGATTTCCATGGAGAGGGCATGGATATCCTCACGATCGAACGGCGTGATGAACGTCCTGTTCAACTGGGCGAGAATCGTGTGCGCGACGTTGTCCCCCTGATGTTCGATCAGGGCCATCCGGCTCAGCATTTCGTCGCTCACGCGGGTCCGCGTCACCACCTCCGTGAAGAAGGAGGCCGCCGCCACGGCATGACCGACCTGTTCGTCGAACCGGTCGAAGAAGTTGAACTGTCTGGTAAAGAACCGGAGGATCATGCCGACGTCCCCTTTGTAGGCACGGCTAACTCGGCCACCCCTTCGGTGGCTCTGTGCCGATCACCGCGATCCCGGGGCCTCCGGGGCGGCTTCACCAGGATGATGCCGATGGCGCCTGGCCGCATACCCATACCTGACCCTGCTCTTCACGCGTGCCGAAAGAACCTGGAGACGAATGCCACGACGGGAAAGGGGTCGCGCCCCTGACGCCGGTACCTGTGGCGTTGACCTCACCCCTTCGGTGGGGTCTGGGGCGGGGTCTCGGGTTTCTTGTATTGATACCTCCCTGAGCGCGTATACTCGCTCCAGATCACCTTGGTCTGTTCCTCTGTGCCGCTGAAGGGCTTGTCGGTGCCCCGCAACTTGCGATAGGCGGTATTGTCCATCTTAGACATCTTTCACCTCACAACGGAGCCGCACGATCTTGAACGAGAGTCTGCTTCCGCTTCGGAATACGCCGAAGACGGGAGGTCTACGCGATTCCCAGTTCGATTTTCAGTTGGGCCTCGGCTTCACGCCAGTTCTCTACATCGCGGTCGCGCGGACACCCGCGCTTCAGCCAGATCGCCTGAGCCCGCTCTGCGATCAGGTCCCGGGTGAGTGCCACGGCCTGCAGGAGGGGGCACGGTTTCATGATAGGGGCATGATCCTGCGTCTCTGTGCCGGTTACGGCAGAAAACGCGAGAGCCTCCGTCGGGGCAGGCCGAACGTCATTACGCGCTAGGGGAGCGGTGTTCCCGTGGGTGGTCTTGCGAATCGTCATGAGTTCTCCTGTTTGTCTCGACAGATGGTGTTCATACGTAGGAAACGATGGGCTCTGTTCTGATCCATTCCTGCGGCGCTCAGCGCCGCCGCGGTCTCTCGCGGAGGCTGCCGTCATGAAGGGAGAGAGGGTCGGCGCTCTCCGCGCGGTCCTGACAGTGACAGCGTGCGCGACAGGCGCCGGACACAGGATCCCTCGGCGGTAGCTCTGTGGCCGTGAGCGCCTGTCCCTGCAAAGGCGTGCCATGCAGGCCGACGATGGCGGACGTGGCCTCGTCCCGGGACGGCATGCCGACAAATCCATACCCCCTCGATTCGTCGCTGTGATGATGCCGCATCACCGCGGCCGTCTCGACTCTGCCGAACGAGGCAAACGCCTCGCGCAGATCGCGGCCCGTGATGTCACTGGCCAGATGGCCCACGTAGATGTTCATGCCGTGTTCCCTTTTCTAGTAGCGAATCGCTCTGTTACGCCGGTGTGCTGCACGAAGAAAGATGATTCAAGAGACGCGGTCTTGAGGCGGGTGATACGATCCAAGGCGCACGGCCTGGCTTCAAGGCTTCATCAGAAGATCATTCCGGGTCCACAGAGACCCTAACAATGTCTATTATACGGCCCCCGCGCGCGGGCGTATACATTTTTTCCATTTTATCCCCATAATATTTCAATATGCCTCGTCGCGAGCCGTGGAGAAGGCACGATCAGCAACCGGCTGTCTCGTGAACACTCTGGCGTCGTTCGGGTACCCTCGCGGAGGTACACGCATCGGGAGGTATCTGCCTCTGGGATCCATCGCGAAGAGCACAAAAGGTCCCTCGATTTCTACACCCTGTGTGATGAGGACGGGACCTGCCTGGGCTGCATGGAATGTACCCAGGACGTGCAGGGAATCCGCGAGCTGCAGGGCGAGAAACGGCTGTTGAGCTGAACTGCGCTCCACCCGAACATCGCGGCAAATGCTGCACTCACGGCATTCTCCAGCGGCCTCCTACAGGATGAAATCCGTCGACAGGAAGCGCGAGCTCCGCGCCGTGAGGATCGACTTGATCAGGAGCTTGTTCGCCTCCGTATCTTTGGCGGCCACGAGCGTCCGGATCGTGAAGACACGCAGCGCGTCCGAGACGGACAGCGTCCCCTCGGCGGAGTCTTTGCGACCCGTGAAGGGGAACGTGTCGGGACCCCGCTGGCACTGGCTGTTGACGTTGACGCGGCACACCTGGTTGACCAGCGGGTCCACCAGCTCCGCGATGACGTCCGCATCGGTGCCGAAGACGCTCACCTGCTGGCCGTAGTTCGACTCGATCACATAACTCATCGGCTCGGCGACGTCCTTGAACGTCGCGACAGGAACCACGGGTCCGAACTGTTCCTCGGTGTACAATCTCATGCCGGGCCGGACCGGATAGACCACCGCCGGGGACATGAAGGTGCCGCTCACCCGGCCGCCGCCGACGTTGACGACCTTCGCCCCCTGGGCTTGGGCATCCGCGATCAGGTCACTGAGGTACTTCGTCTTGTCCGGCTCGGGCAGGGGAGTGATCTGGACACCCGGCTCCCAGGGCACGCCGCCTTTGAGCTTATCGACCGCCTCGGCGAACTTGGGCAGGAACCGGTCGGCGATTTCCTCGTGGACGAAGAGCATCTTGAGGGCCGTGCATCGTTGGCCGTTGTAGGAGAGGGATCCCAGCACGCATTCCTTGACCGCCAGGTCGAGATCGGCGTCCTTCAGGACGATGCCGGCGTTCTTGGCCTCCAGGCCCAGCACGCAGCGCAGGCGGTGCGGCTTGGGATGTTGCTGTTTGAGAACATCCGCCACCCGGCTGGAGCCGATGAACGCCAGAACGTCGATCCGCCCGGACTGCATCAGCGGCTGAGTGACCTTCTGTCCCCGGCCGTAAACGGTGTTCACCACGCCGGCGGGGAACGCATCCCGGAATGCCTCCAGCAGCGGCCGGTGGAGCAGCACGCCCAGTTTCGGCGGCTTGAAGATCACGACGTTGCCCATGATCAGGGCCGGGATCAGCGTGGTGAAGGTCTCGTTCAGCGGGTAATTGAATGGCCCCATGCACAGCACCACGCCCAGCGGCGCCCGGCGAATCTGTCCGATCACACCCTGTTCGATGACGAACCGCGACGACACACGATCCAGGTCCTTCAACGCCCCGATCGTATCGCGGATGTAGTCCACGGTCCGGTCGAACTCCTTCTCGGCATCGGGCAGCGTCTTGCCGATCTCCCACATCAGGAGTCTGACGACCTCGTCCCGCCGCTCCTTCATCCGATAGGCGAAATTGTCGACGTGCCGGATGCGTTCTTCGACGGACATGGTCGGCCATCCGCCGCGCCCGTGATCGTAGGCCTGGCACGCGGCGTCAAGGGCCTCCCTGGCCTGCTCCTCCCCCAGCAACGGATAACTGCCGATGCGTTTGGGCCGGGAGGTGCCGTTGACGGACTCGCACACCGGCGAGAACACATCCTGCTGGTCCCCGGCCCAGGTTCTGAGCCGGCCGTTGCAGAGGTACTCCCGCTGCTCCACCGCCGTGACAATGCGGTGCTTCTCGGGGATCATCTCGACGGAAGGAGACAGTTGCGCAGCGAGCTTGTCCATCATGGCAGCCATCCTTTCTGACAAACCATCCAACCACCCCCATCCCCTCCGCCCAGACAAGGAGAATAACCCGCCCGTCCGCAGAAAGTCAACCGCCCGTCGAGACGTTCCGGGCGTACAACGCAAGTGGCGCGATCGGAGTCGTATTTTGGCGCTGATTTCGCCCTTGAAGTGCTGCACCTGTGGGTGATATAGTCGGGACTGTCGGTCGAAATCAAATCTCTCATCAGTTATTTGGGTTTGCAGCATGAAACGGTTCATCGTTCTCTCCGCCGTTCTTTCCGCCACGATGTTGACAGGGGTTGAAAGCGTTCTGGCGCAAGGGTATCCGAAGGTTCCGGGTAATATCGCCCAAGCCATGCAGAAGGAAAAGGCGGCGGCGAGCAAGCTCTCCGACGAAGCCTTTGCCCGGGCCATGTCTGAAATCAAGGCGTGGGAGGCGAAGGGCAAACCCTATATTCCGTGGGCGGCCAAGCCGGAAGACCTGCCACAGGCAAAAATTCCCGCGTTCCCCGGCGCGTGGGGGGGCGGCATGTATTCGTTCGGCGGACGCGGCGGGAAGGTCCTCGTCGTGACCAATCTCAACGATTCGGGCCCGGGGAGTTTCCGCGAGGCGTGCGAGCAGGGTGGGCCGCGCATCATCGTCTTCAACGTCGCGGGCGTCATCCGTATCAAGGCCCCGATCAGCATTCGCGCGCCGTACGTCACGATCGCCGGCAACACTGCGCCGGGTGACGGCGTCTGCGTCGCGGGCAACACGGTCCAACTGGACACGCACGACGTGATCCTCCGCCATCTGCGGTTCCGTCGGGGCAAGACCGACCCCGCCGACCGCGACGATTCCCTGGGCGGCAATCCCATCGGCAACATCATGATCGATCATGTCTCCAGTTCCTGGAGCCTGGACGAGAACATCTCGATGTACCGGCACATGTACCGGCCGCCGAACGGCGAGCGGGAGTTGAAGCTGCCCACGGTCAACGTGACCATCCAGAATTGCATTTCCTCCGAGTCGCTCAACATCTACCATCACTCGTTCGGTTCAACCATCGGCGGATTGAACAGCACGTTCCACCACAATCTCTGGGCCTGCAACACCGGCCGCAATCCCTCCGTCGGCATGTACGGCGATTTCACTTTCGTGAACAATGTCCTATTCAACTATCGGCACCGCACGGTCGATGGCGGCGACCACATGAGCCTCTTCAACATCATCAACAATTACTTCAAGCCCGGTCCCGGCACGCAGGACAACGATGTGCGTTTCCGCGTGCTCAAGCCGGAATCCGAGCGCAGCAAGACTGTGATCGATCATTTCGGCCAGGCCTACGTCGCCGGCAACGTCGTCGAGGGCAACGACCGCGTGACTAAGGACAACTGGGATGGCGGAGTGCAGCCGGACATTCAAGCGGTGAATAAGCTTGTGGCAGAAGGCAAGAAGGACGAGGCCGACGCCAAGCGTAAAGAGGTTCTCGCCGCCATTCGCGTGAACGAACCCTTCAGGCATGCGCCGTTGCAGATCACTTCGGCGGCGGATGCCTATGCGAAGGTGCTGGACAAGGTCGGCGCCACGCTGCCGCGGCGCGATGCCGTGGATGAACGCATCCTCCGCGCCGTGCGCACGGGCACGATCCCGCCCCAGAAGATCGCCGCGGGCTCGGTCGAGAAGGCGAAGTTCTACGGCTACGCCCAGCAGTATAACGAGCAACTGATCGAACTCGTTCCCAAGGGTTTCGTCACCGACCCGAACGAAGTCGGCGGCTGGCCCGAATACAAGGGCACGCCCTACAAAGACTCCGACAATGACGGCATGCCCGACGAGTGGGAAAAGTCACATGGGTTGGACCCGAACGATTCGTCCGATGCCGCCGCGGATTCGAATGGTGACGGCTACTCCAACATCGAGACGTTCATCTACGGTCTCGATCCGCAGGCCAAGAAGGTGGACTGGGCGGACTTGAAGAACAACGTGGACCCGCTGTCGAACGCGCGCAAGTAGTAGACGCGGCCCACGCGTTTCTCGCGTCGATCAATCGAATGTCACTCTGAGCCCGATCAGGATGATGTGAGTGGCGAATTCGGCGCGGATGCCTTCGAAGTCCAGGTCCGACGTGGCCAGGTAGCGATACCGCGCGTCCAGCGAGATCCGGTCCGTGAACGGGTAGGCCGCTCCGAAGCCCACCTGCCAGGCGAAGACCGTGTCATCCGCATTGAAGGGAGACGCGTTGATGTCGCGGCGGACCATGCCATCGATACGGACCTGTGCTATGCCGACGCCCGCCGTCGCATAGGCCAGAACCGGTGCACTCAGGTTGAAGTCGAAGTAGCCGTTGAGCAACCCTGACCAGACGGTGCTATCGCCCCTGAGCTTGTGCGCTCCGTAGGTGGTGATCGTGTCCAATCCGTTCGTCTGATAGCCGGCCTCCACCTCCGCCCGGAAGGGTGTGAACGAGCGGCCCACCGCACCGAACAGGGCCGGCCCGCCGTCGGTGGATACCTCGAACTTCTGGCTGCTGCGCCATTTGGCGTCGCACGGGGCGGAATATCCCATCAGTCCGCTCACATAGTAACTGTCTGCCGCTCCCGCCGTGGACGACAACGCCAGGACCAACACGAGGATGTGCTTCACGGAAAACCCGCCTATCTTCAGGTTCGTTCTCTGGTCTGCCCGCTTCCCTGGGCTGCATTAACCATAGTGAATATTCTATGATTTTCCGCGGCATACGTCAAGCCCCGAGAGCCTGCATGCAGGTCCCGCCGGTCGGACGAGGCGACCTTCTCGTTTGGGTGATCCGACGTTGGCGAAATGGCTGCGGTTTCGGGTGTATTTTCGACAAAGTGGGTGAGTCCGCATGGTATACTGTGCGGAAAGAGGAAAGGAGCTGTAATGAAAAGGTCAATGTGTTCGGTCGTAATCGGCGTCGCGATGCTATGGGCGGGCGGCGTGTACGCCGAGGCTTCGAATGAAGCATCCGACGGCAATGCCGTGACCCTGCCGGCGTTTCCGGGTGCGGAAGGCTACGGCGCGGCGACGCGCGGCGGGCGCGGGGGACGCGTGATTGCCGTGACGAACCTGAACGACTCCGGCCCCGGCAGTCTGCGCGAGGCTTGTACGACCGACGGGCCGCGAATCGTCGTGTTCAAGGTCTCGGGCACCATCGCCCTGGCCGGCACCTTGAAGATCTCGAAGCCCTATATCACCATCGCGGGGCAGACGGCCCCCGGAGATGGGATCTGTCTGCGGAACTATTCTCTCTCGATCAACGCCGGCGAGGTCATCATTCGATACATCAGAGTGCGACTGGGGGACGAGACGGGGACGGAAGCGGATGCCGTATCGAGCCGGTACCAGAAAAACCTCATCCTCGACCATGTGTCGACCAGCTGGAGCGTGGACGAGACGATGTCGATCTACCATTGCGAGAATGTCACGGTGCAATGGTGCCTGATCTCGGAAAGCCTGTACGGCTCGAACCACATCAAGGGCACGCACGGGTACGGCGGCATCTGGGGCTCGGACTACAGCACGTATCATCATAATCTCCTGGCGCACCACAGCAGCCGCAATCCCCGCTTCGCCTCCGGGTGCGGGTACACCGACTACCGGAACAACGTGATCTACAATTGGGGCTTCAACAGCGCCTACGGCGGCGAGAAACAGGAGCAGGGGAGTGCCGAGTACATTTCCAGCACGATCAACATGGTCGCCAATTACTACAAGCCGGGGCCCGCGACTCGATCGGGGCAGGTGGCCTGCCGCATCATTAATCCTTCCTCACGGAACGCAGCCGACGACTACGGCAAG
>CAYQXM010000033.1:0-46070 GCA_964421295.1 uncultured Pirellulales bacterium | reverse complement strand
CGCCGAACTCCTTCAGGCCGGGGGCCAGGACGATCAGCTCGCCGCCGTCGGCCATGGCCATGCGGGTGCGGTAGATGCTCTTATTGCCCAGCCAGGTGCTCTTGAACTCGTGCGGGTCGAGGTAGACGACCACCTTCTTCAAGGGCTTGTCCACCATCTTGAAGTTGACCTTGAGCGACAGGGCGGCGGCGCGGTTGAAGCATTCAATGTCGTCGCCGATGAACATGCCCCGGGTAACCTGCCCGACTTCGGTGGCGGCGATGACCGTCTGGACGTAGACGATCGGCAGGTGCCTGGCGAAGTTGTCGCTGGCGTAGTTGAGCACCTGGCGGACCGGCGTATCGGCCCGGCCCATGATGCGTTCCATACCGTAGACGGCGCCGAGATAGTGGCTCTTGTTGATGCCTTCAGAGCCGCCGGTTCCGATAAAAATGTTCTTATTATAATTGGCCATGCCGATTACTTCATGGGGCACGACTTGTCCGACGGAGAGAATCAGGTCGAACTTGCCCTCGACGAGGAGCCGGTCCACCTGGGCGGGCCACGAGAAATCCAGCTTGCCTTCGCTCACCTTCCTGAGGAACTCCGCGGGGACTTCACCCAGCGTCGCGAGGCCGGAACGCCAATCATGCTTGCGGAAGAGGCTGGTCGGGATGTCGCCAAACATCCGCTGGATCTCGGCGTCGGTCATGGGAAAATGGGTCCCGATGGCCGGGAGAATGTCGGTGAGCTTGTCGCCGTAGTATTGCCAGGCAAACTGAGTCAGTTCGCCGGCTCTGGAGTAGAAGCGGGTGATGTCGGGCGGCAACACGAGAACTTTGTGCCGTTTGCCCAGCTTACCAAGGGCCTCATACAGACCCTGCTTCATGTCCTCCGCGGAGATTTTGTCGTTTTCATTTCCACGAGCGTAATAAAGCATAGCGCGTCCTACTCTGAACATGGGATCATGACGACATTTACCTGCTATCCTATACTAACGGAAAACGCGGTGACAGGACAGCAAAAACCCGCGTGTCTCGTACGCGAGATCGCCTGCACCCGCCACGGTTCGGCGCGATCCGGGTTGACGGCATCGGGGTTGTCGGGGTCGAACGCCCAGCGCAAGGGATTGTCCGCGACGTACCGGCGAATGTGGTTCAGGGTTGTTTCGGTGCGGATTACGTGTTCGTAGTAGTTGCGTTGCCAGATCGAGATGCCGGGCGTGCCGCATTGATCGTTGATGCGGCGGGATGAGAAGGTTTTGAACGCACGCACGATTTCCGAGAGCCCGTGGCGTTTGGTGGTAGGGGCGGGTTTCAAACCCGCCCCTACATCGGTCAGCAGAATAACCATGTGGATATGATTGGGCATGATGACGAAGGCGTCCAGTTCAAGGTGGCAATAGTGATTCGGCAGGCCGTGCCACGTTTGTTCCACGATCCGGCCCAATTCGTTCAGGCGCATCTGTTCGCCTTCGATCCGCCCGAACAAGCATTTGTGATGTCCGACGCAGATCGTCACGAAGTACGCGCCCGGTTCCGCGTAGTCGCGGCCCCACAATCGAATGGACCGCCGATGATGTTGCTTTGGGTCGTATGTCACGCCGTGCTCCCCATGGCCCACCCGGACATCGCTCATTTCAATCCGAGTGAGGTCAGAACGAAACCATTATACATGTATCCGCGGGAAGGGAATAGTTCGGTTGCGTGAAGGGCGGGTTTAAAACCCGCCCCTACAGAAGGAGCCAAGGCTGGACACGCAAGTTTCGGGCCGCATGTTGATTGGTGGGGGCGGCTTTGAAACCCGGCCCTACAGCCCTTAGCGATGGTTGGCGGGGACGTTGGGGTCTTTGGGGCCGAGGATGAACTTGCCGAGGCTGATGACGGCGTCGAGGACGCCGTTGCCGGTCTGGGCGGGGAGCGAGACGCCGTTGGACTTCGTGAGGTTGGCGGCCAGGGCGGTCAGGATTTTGCAGGCGAGCTTGCTCGCGGTGAGGACTTCGTCGCGGCCGAGATCGGTCATTTCGATGGGAGCCACGTTGACGGGGACGAGACCGATCTTCCCGGCGGAGGGGACAAGAGCCATCGTGACAGTGATGTTGGTGATCTTGAGATGGTCGACGTAGAGACGCTTGCCCAAGGGCGGGGCCTGGCGGAGGGACTCGATGATGTCCTGGAGATTGCTGCCGGAGCCGCTCGGTTCGAGGATCACGTTGAGGCCGTCGAAGGTGAGGTCGCGAATCGTCAGCTCCTTGCCGGGCAGGTCCGCCATCTTGATCCGCATGTCGCCGTGCTTGAGCTCGAGGAAGGTCTTGTGCTTGTAGCCGGAGGGGTTGTCGATGGTCAGGTTGTCGAGGCGAAGGGAGCCTCCCAGCACTGAAACGCTGGTCTTTTCAATGGTCACGGGCGTTCGGAAGGCCGTCGCTCCGACATTCTGGAGGGTGCTACGCGCGACACGACCGCCGAACACGCTCAGCGCGACGATCAATACCACGAGGAGCAGAGCGAGGCCGATGAGCAACCGACGGGCGGACTTGATGAGTTGGCGAGTTTTCCGCATGATCAAGGCGCCGGGGCATCGATGCGCTGGATGTTGGCGCCGACCTGGTTGAGGCGTTCTTCGATATGCTCATAGCCGCGGTCGATGTGGTAGACGCGGTTGACGATCGTCGTCCCTTCCGCGGCCATACCGGCCAGGACCAGGGCGGCGGAAGCACGCAGGTCCGACGCCATGACAGGGGCGGCGATCAGCTTCTTCACCCCCGCCACGATCACGGCGGAGCCTTCCTTCCGCAGGTCGGCGGCCATACGGTTCAGCTCGGCGACGTGCATGAACCGGTCGGTGAAGATCTTCTCGATGACCACGCTGTTGCCCTCGGCCAAAGCCAGCACGGCCATGAACTGGGCCTGGAGGTCGGTCGGGAAACCGGGATAGGGCTGAGTCGTAATGTCGGTGGGCTTGAGATGCGGGGTGCCGGCTACGACGCAGCCATCCGCGGTCGGCTCGACGGTCACGCCGATGCTCCGCAGCGAATCCATCACGGCCATCAGATCGTCGATCCGGCAGTTGATGAGTCGCAGCTCGCCCCCGGTGGCAGCGGCGGCAGCCATGAAAGTACCGGCTTCAATGCGGTCCGGAATCACGGTGTAGTCGACCGGGTGCAGGCTCTTGACGCCCTCGATGACCAGCCGGGGCGACCCGATGCCGGTGATCTTGGCGCCCATGGCGTTGAGGAAGTTGGCCAGGTCCGCGACCTCAGGCTCGCAGGCGGCCGACTCAATGACGGTCCGGCCGGAGGCGAGAACGGCCGCCATCATCACGTTGGCAGTCCCCAGCACGGTCGAGCCGAACGAGCCGCCCAGGAAGATGCTGGCGCCCTTGAGGTTGTCCAGCGTCTCGGCGATGACGTAGCCATTCTTGAGGTGGATCTTGGCGCCGAGCTCGCGGAGGCCGCGAAGGTGGAGGTTGATGGGACGGTCACCGATGGCACAACCACCGGGCATGGACACTTCCGCCCGGCCGCAGCGGGCCACCAGCGGGCCCAGGATGCAGATACTCGCGCGCATCTTGCGGACGATTTCGTAGTCACCGAAGGGTCTGTCGACGACGGTCGAATCTACTAGTATACGCCCGTCGGCCTCGCGTTCGACCTTGCAGCCAAGCTGTTGCAGCAGTTCAATGAGGACGCGGATATCAGATAGGTTGGGGATTCCGGAGAATCTGCATGGGCCGCCGGCGAGGATGGCCGCCGCCATGATGGGAAGTGCAGCGTTCTTCGAGCCGTTCACCCGGATCCGGCCTTGCAGCCGAACCGGTCCTTCGATCTGAAATGCGTCCATGCGACATTTTCCCGGTATGAAACGAATTTACGAATTATGATTCAGACCTTACTATTCTATCTGCCTGCCACGTGCATCGTAAGGGGTACCTAAAATATGTCGTGCTGAGGGCGGCAAAATATTGAATGATAAATGGCAAATCGTGACTGAATGACGGCTCTCCTCGCCACCACACAAGCGCAACTGGCGGACCGGGTGATCTACTACGTGATCACGGTAGGCGGCGCGGCCCTTTTGGCCGTTTGGCTGTTGCGGACCTCGCTCGGCCGGACGGCACTGGTGGGCTCCAAGCCGCGCCGACACCAGATGCCGGTGATTACACCCATCGTGGCTTTCGTTGTCTGGCTGTCTGGGAAGCCTGTGTTCGATGGTATCATGATTCGTGTCGCCGGCCCTGCCTTCGGCGAACAGGGAAGCATCCGGGAGTCGCTGACTTATAGCTTGGGCAGCATTCCGTTCATTGTGTGCGTCCTGCTTTTGGGGCACTTCTTCTTCGCGCGTGGCATCAAGGGCCTGGGCCTGCAACTTCGGACGATCCCCAAGGCATTGGGCAAGGCGGCTTTGTACCTGTTGGCGATCCTGCCGGTGGTCATGGCGGTACTGGCGATCGTCGAGTTCGTCGGTCGGCTCATGCAGGGGCAGACCTACCAGATCCCTCAGCACGAGAAACTCAGGGAGCTGTCGCAGATGCCGGGGCCCACGGCCAAGGCGCTCCTGATATTCACGGCCGTGGTCGTGGCTCCCGTTCAAGAGGAGATGCTCTTTCGCGGGATCTTCCAGACACTCTTGCGTTCCTACCTCGGCAGGCCGTGGGTGGCGATTGCGATCTCCTCAGCGCTGTTCGCCTCGGTCCACCTCGACCAATCGCACTGGCCGGCGCTGTTCGTCCTGGCCATGGGCATGGGCTACAGCTACGAGAAGAGCGGCTCGCTCTGGCAGCCCATCTTCGTCCACGCCCTGTTCAACGGCACGACGATTCTCGCATCGTTGTCGGGATAGGCAACGTCCACCGATTGATTATTGAGGATTGATTATTGATAATCCCGGACCGCGTGGAATAATCAATCATCAATCGTCGATTGTCAATTGTTTCAGGGGTGTTCATGGCACAAAAAGAAAGCAGGATCAAAGTCGAGTACGGAGAGCGGGTCACGATCGTCACCTTCGAGGACGAGAACATTCTCGAAGACCTGCAGATCAGGAAGTTGGAGCAGGCTCTGCTGCCCATCATCAAGGAGAAGGGCAACGAGAGACTCATTCTGAACTTCGCCAACGTGCGCTACATGTCCTCCGCCTGTCTGGGCCTGCTGGTGAAAGTGCACAAGCGGATCATCGAGATGAACGGCCACCTGCAACTGTGCAGCCTCGACCCGAAGATCCATAAAGTCTTTGAAATCACGCAGTTAACGAAGGTCTTCGATATCATCCCTAGTGCGGAAGTTTGATGTATGAGGTTTGATTGAAGAAGTGAAGAATCAACCATCAACCATCAACCATCAAACTTCGTGGTGTTTGTGTTTTGATCTCGACGGCACGCTGTCGGACCCGCGGGAGGGGATGACGCGGAGTTTCCAGCACGCACTCATGCGTCTGGGCCGGCCCACTCTGCCGGCGTCGGAGCTAACGCAGTTCATCGGTCCGCCGTTGCGCGGGACCATCAAGCGGCTCTTCGCGACGGAAGACCCGGCACTGATCGAGCGGGGCGTCGAGGCCTACCGCGAATACTTCGGCGACCGGGGCCTGTTCGAGAACGTCGTCTATGACGGCATCCCGGCCTTGCTGGAAACGCTGCACGCGGAGGGTTTTCGGCTCTACGTTGTGACATCCAAGCCCAAGGTCTTCGCCGAACGCATCATCCGCCACTTCGGCCTGGACCGTTACTTCCTCCAGGTCTTCGGCCCCGATTTCGACGGTCACTACGACGACAAGGCCGACCTGCTGACGCACGTGCTGAAAACGCTCGCGACGGACCCCGCCCAAACCATCATGATCGGTGACCGCGCCAGCGACATGCTCGCCGGCAAGCGAAACGGCACGCGCACGATCGCCACCGCGTACGGTTTCGCCGTCCCCGGCGAGTTGGCCGCCACGAACCCCGACCGCACCTGCGCCACCCCCGCCGAAATCCATCCCGCGGTCCTATCTCTTATAAATGTCCCGTAGGGGCGGGTTTCAAACCCGCCCTTGTCGCTCCCCGGCGGATTCGTCGATTTTGCCCGAAATGCCGGGGCTGCCGGAAACGTCCAACTATACAACGGCAAACGCACCCTGCCCGCGCGCCGGCGATTTGCCTTGACCGGGTGGGGGGATCGGATTAGGGTAAATGCTCACGTGTGCGGCCTATGGCACCGCTGCTGAGCCGCCATGCAACTTCTGGAAAGGGGATCTATGAACGTCCAGGTTCGTCGGGCCCGCAACGTGGCTCTGTGGGGTTGTGCAATTATTCTTCCGCTTTTGTGGTGCGCCAGTACGGCCCTGTCGGCCTCGGCCCCTGCGGTGAACACCCTTACCGAGCAGGAGAAGAAGGACGGCTGGAAGCTCCTTTTCGACGGCAAGACCACCGACGGCTGGCGCAGCACCGCGTCCGAAGAATTCCCGAAGAAGGGCTGGGCGGTCAAAGATGGCGAGCTGATCGTCGGCACCGCCGGCGGGGGCCAATCGCAGGCGGGCGGCGACATCATCACTAAGGACCGCTTCTCCAATTTCGAGCTGACGGTCGACTTCAAGACCAGCTCCGGCTGCAACAGCGGGACCAAGTATCTGGTTCAGGCGAACAAGACCCCCGGTGCCGGCTCCCTGGGCGCCATGATCGGCCCTGAGTTTCAGATTCTCGATGACGCCAACCATCCCGACGCCAGGGCCGGCCGGAACGGCAACCGCACGCTGGGATCGCTCTACGATCTGATCCCCGCCGCCAAGGACAAGAAGCCCAACCCGATCGGGCAGTGGAACACCGCTCGCATCGTGGTGAAGGGTAATCATGTCGAGCACTGGCTCAACGGCCAGAAGGTCGTGGAGTACGAACGCAACGCGCCGGCCTTCAAGGAACTCGTCGCGCAGAGCAAGTTCAAGGTCGTCCCCGAGTTCGGCACCTGGCCGGACGGCCACATTCTCCTGCAGGAGCATGGCAGCCTGGTCGCGTTCCGCAACATCAAGATTCGCGTCCTGTCCGGGAATTGAAGTCACTCGCTGAAGAAAGGCACCACAATGAAATCGAAGCATAGCCAGAAGACCGCTGACCGCATGGACCGCCGTTCTTTCCTGAAGGGCGTCCTCGCCGGCGGCACCGTCTCCATTCTCACCCCACGCCTGCTGCTCGGAGACGCCCGGATGGGCACCACCCAGGCACCTCCCAGCGAACGCGTAAATCTCGCCTGTGTCGGTATCGGTGGCCAGGGCGCGGTCGATATCAGAGCGCTCAACCAGACAGGGCTCGCGAATATCACGGCCCTCTGTGACACGGACATCGGTGCCGGACCGACACAGCAGACGCTGAAGTCGTTCCCGGATGTACCTCGTTTCCAGGACTTCCGAAAGATGTTCGATAAGATGGCCAAGGACATCGACGCCGTGTTGGTCGCCACGCCGGACTTCTCCCACTTCCCGATTGCCATGCTCGCTATGTCACTAGGTAAGCATGTCTACGTCGAAAAACCCGTGGCACACAGCTATCGGCAGATCGACCTGATGATGAAGGCCGAACAGAAGTACAAAGTGGCCGCCCAGATGGGCAATCAAGGTCACTCCGAGGGGAACTACTATCAGTTCAAAGCCTGGACTGAGGCAGGGATCATCAAGAATGTCACGAAGATCACCGCTTTCATGAACGATTGGCGGCGCTGGCATGGCATGAACGTGTCCGACTACCTCCCCGAACAGCCCATCCCGGAAACGCTCGACTGGGATACCTGGCAGGCGACGGCGCGAGCCCTCAAGTACAACAAGGGCTATACGGTTGGCGATTGGCGCTCCTGGTACGACCTGGGCGACGGCGCGCTGGGCGATTGGGGCGCGCACATCTTTGACACGGCCCACGAATTCCTGCAACTCGGGCTGCCGACGGAAGTTGAGGCAGTGAAGCTGGAGGGCCATAACCCGTTCATCTTCCCGCAAGCCTCGACGTTGGCATTCCGGTTCCCCGCTCGCGGAAGTATGCCACCCTGCGAGCTGACCTGGTATGACGGCCAGAAGAATCTGCCACCTCTGCCGCCGGAGTTCGGTGCCGTTGCCATAGATCCGAATATCCCGGCACCGACGCGCGGGACGGTCAACGCGCGCGGAAGCCGGACGTATGGGAATGGAAAAGTGATTTACGGCGAGGGTCTGACGTTTAAAGGCGGCACGCACGGCGGAGTCCTGTCGGTCATTCCTGCTGCCAAGCAGAAAGAAATGGAGCCGACCCTGCCGAAGTGGCCCGGGAATCCGGCCCAGGCTCATTACAGAAACTTCCTGATGGCCTGCAAAGGACAGGAGAAATGCCACTCTTCGTTTGCCGTGGCCGGACCGCTTTGCCAGACGATGGCGCTGGGAATCATCGCGCAGCGCGTGAATGCCGGCAAACTGACGTTTGACCGTGCCACGCAGCAGATCACCAACCATAAGGTGGCCAATGAGCTCCTCGCCGGAGCCCCGCCGCGCAAGGAATGGGAACAGTTCTATAAGCTGTGAGACTATCCGGGTGCCATGTCCGCGCGAACGCGAACATGGCACCCGTTTTGTTCAATACTGACGAGGGCGCGGGGTTAGGTGCATGGGCAGACGCCTGGATGGGAAAGTCGCGGTCGTGACCGGCGCCAGCCGGGGCATCGGCAGGGCGATCAGCGTCGCTCTCGGTGCCGAGGGGGCTACGGTCGTCGTCTCCGCGCGATCGCAGTCCGGCCTGGAATCGGCCGCTGAGGCTGTTCGCCAGGCAGGTGGGCAGGCGGTCATCGTGCCGGTCGAGCTGATGCAGGAAGACTCCGTCAAGGGCCTCGTCCGCGCGGTCACGGAGAAGTGCGGCCGGCTCGACATTCTCGTTAACAACGCCGGGATCACGCATTCAGGCCCATTGGAGTCGACTCGCACCGAGGATCTCGACCGTTGCTGGGCCATCAATGCCCGGGCGCCTTTCATCCTCTGCCGGGAAGCATTGCCTTTGTTACGAAAAGCCCCGCGTGGTACCATCGTCAACATCGCCTCGGTCGTCGGCGTGAAGGGTTATCCCAGGCAGAGCGCCTATACGGCGTCGAAGCACGCGCTCCGCGGCATGAGCATGTCGCTGGCGGAGGAGCTGCGCGGCTCGAATGTGCGCGTGCATGTGGTTTGTCCGGGGGGTGTCGACACCGAACTGGTCACAAACGTGCGGCCCGATATCAATAAGGATGCACTTATCGGACCAGCTGAGATTGCGGAATTGGTCGTCTATCTTGTCACACATGAGGGCAACGCCGTGCTCGACGAGCTGCACATCCGCCGGGCCACGGCCGCACCCTGGTTTGTCTCATGAGGATTGGAGCCATGAAACAGTTGTCGTTGTTGAGCGTGTTGGTCGTCCTGGCAGGGTGCGTAGTAGCATGGGCCCAGCCCAATGATGTCATGTATCTCTCCGGCCGGGGCAGGGATGATGCGGTGAAATGGGACTTCTTCTGCACGGGCGGGCAGAATAGCGGTAAATGGACCACGATCGCCGTGCCGTCCAACTGGGAGCTTCAGGGCTTCGGGGCGTACAACTACGGCAACCAGAAACAAAAGAGCAACGAGCAGGGCAAGTATAAGCGAACCTTCAATATCCCGGACACCTGGAAGGATAAACGCATCTTCCTCGTCTTCGAAGGCGTGATGACGGATACGGAAGTACTCATCAACAGCCAGTCGGCAGGGCCGAAGCACCAGGGCGGATTCTATCGCTTCAAATACGAGATCACGGACAAGGTCAAGCCCGCCGACAACCTGCTCGAAGTGAACGTGAGCAAGGTCTCGGCGGACCCGAACGTCGAAGACGCCGAACGGGGCGCAGACTACTGGGTCTTCGGCGGCATCTATCGGCCGGTCTATCTGCAAGCGCTGCCGAAGGAGTTCATCGACTGGGTCGCCATTGACGCCAAAGTGGATGGAGCGTTCAGGATCGATGTTCATACAGTCGGGATTACGTCTGCTGATAATGTCGCCGTAGAGATTATCGGGCTAACCACAGCATCCGGCACCGTCAAAGCCGGCCAGGAAGTCGTGACGGTAACCACGCAAGCGAGCGGCCCCAAGACCTGGACTGCGGAGACGCCGAACCTCTATACGGCGAAGGTCTCCCTGCGAAAGGGCGATCAGGTCATCCACGCGATCAGTCAGCCGTTTGGTTTCCGCACGTTCGAAGTCAAGCCGGGGGACGGCCTCTATCTCAACGGTCAGAAGATCAAGCTTAAAGGCATCTGCCGGCACAGCTTCCGGCCCGAGTCCGGGCGCAGCCTGAACAAGCAGGACAACTACGACGACGTCCGCCTCATCAAAGAGATGAATATGAACGCGGTCCGCATGTCGCACTACCCGCCGGATAAGGAGTTCCTCGATGCGTGCGACGAGCTGGGCCTCTACGTGCTGGACGAGCTGGCGGGCTGGCAGAAGCCGCCGTACGGAACGGAAGTGGGTAAGAAGCTCGTGAAGGAAATGCTGACGCGGGATGTGTGCCATCCGTCCATTCTTCTCTGGGATAACGGCAACGAAGGTGGCTGGAACCGCGCTCTCGACGGCGAGTTCGCGCTCTACGATCCGCAGAAGCGAACGGTCCTGCATCCGTGGGAGCTTTTCGGCGGCATCGACACCTCCCACTACCGCGACTACAAGACCACCAAAGAGAAGCTCAGCGGCACCACACTTCACATGCCGACCGAATTCCTTCACGGTCTCTATGACGGCGGCCACGGCGGCAGCCTGGACGATTACTGGAACCTCATGTACGCCTCGCCGATGGGCGCCGGCGGGTTCCTCTGGGTGTTCGCCGACGAAGGCGTCGTGCGGACCGATCAGGCTGGCAAGATCGACGTCGCCGGCAACCAGGCCCCCGACGGCATCGTCGGCCCTCATCACGAAAAGGAAGGCAGCTTCTACGCGGTCAAAGAGATCTGGTCCCCGATCTACATCGCCCTGGACAAGCTCCCCCCCAACTTCGACGGCAAGCTCGAAGTCGAGAACCGCTACGACTTCACGAACCTGAGCGAGTGCAAGTTTGAGGTGGCGCTGCGTCGTCTTCCGTTCCCCGACCAGCCGCGCAATTCCGTTCTCATCAACAACCATTTGATTGCCGGACCGGATGTTGCACCACATGCCAAGGGGACAATGGACTTGGTGCTGGCCGGTGAGAATTGGCGGGATGCCTCTGTTCTCTACCTCCGCGCCTTCTGCAAAGGTCGAGAAGTTGCAGCTTGGTCATGGGATTTGCAGGGACGCGATTACTACCGCCAGAACGGTGTGACGACCAAGGGGACCGGCACGAAAGCCGAGATCACTGCGGAGCCGAATCTGGTTGGGCTCAAGGCAGGCGACGTCAAGCTGAAGTTTGCGGCCGGCCGCAGCGAGTTGATGCTGGTTACTGTCGGGGGCAAACCCGTCTCGCTGGCGGGGGGTCCCAAGCTCGTGGGTGGCACGGCGGACAAGGTTAGCGTCAAGACCTCGCAAGACGGTGACGCTGCCGTGCTGGAGGCACAGTACGAAGGGAACATGAAGCACGTTCGCTGGACGGCCTATCCGACGGGCTGGGTGCGGCTGGATTATGAATATGCGCTGGAAGGGCAGTTCGATGTCTTCGGGATCAGCTTCGATTACCCGCAGGAGAAAATGAAGGGTATGCGCTGGCTGGGCCGGGGGCCGTATCGCGTGTGGAAGAACCGCATGAAGGGCGGACAGGTCGGCGCCTGGAGCAATGCGTACAAGAACGATATCCCGGGCTCGGCGTGGAATTACCCGGAATTCAAGGGGTATTACCGCGACTGGCACTGGGTCGTATTCCAGACCCAGGAAGGCGATATTACGGTCGTCAACGACACGGACAACCTCTTCCTGGGTGTCTACCGGCCTAACGACGGGCCGAAACCCGTCGGCACGGAGCTGAAGGTCCCGGATACCGGCATCGCATTCCTGCACGGCATCCCGGGCACCGGCACCAAATCGAACAACGTCGATACCCTTGGCCCGGCGGCGGCGAAGAACGTCGCCTCCGGCACGTACAAGGGGACACTGTGGTTCCATTTCGATGCTCCGAAAAATTGAGGCACGACGCATGAGGGCAGTGATCCAACGCGTGGCGCACGCGCAGGTGGACGTAGACGGCCGAACGATCGGCCGGATTGAGCAGGGCCTGCTGGTCTACCTGGGCGTCGCCAAAGGGGATAGTGACACCGACGCCGCGTTCATGGCGGACAAGCTCGTGAACCTGCGCATCTTCTCCGACGAGGCGGGGAAGATGAACCGTAGCGTGATCGACATCAAAGGCAAGATCCTGCTGATCAGCAACTTCACGCTCCAGGGCGACTGTCGCAAAGGCCGCCGCCCCGGCTTCGACGCCGCGGAACTGCCCGAGCCCGCCAACGCCCTTTATGAGAAGGTCGCCGCCCTGATCGCACAGAGTGACATCCCGGTGGAGAAAGGCTCGTTCGGCGCCCACATGCAGGTGACCAGCCTCAACGACGGCCCCGTGACCTTCCTGCTCGACACGACCAAACTCTTCTGATTGTCCCGCATCCCCCTATGGCCCACGCTTCGGGTGTTCCGGCGGCCGCACCGGGCGGATCACCACGGTGTTGCCATGGATCTTCGTCGGCCGGAGCCAGCTGTTTGCGGGTGGGTCTTCGAGGTCTTTCATCCTTTCCTCGATAGAGCGCGTGTCCTCGCGGATGTCGCTGGTCAGGCGCTGGACTTCGCCATCAAGGTTTGCGAGCCGGCGGCCCAGGAGGTCCAGTTTCTGTGGGACGGCACGGATCGATGCGATGGCCTGTTGACGCGCCTCCAAGCCGCTCAACTCGATCATCTGTTCGGTCTTCCACGTTTCCAGATGCTCGGGGACTGCTCGGCCGCTGGTCTTGATATCGTAGATGTACTTATCGATGACTTTGAGCTTGCCCCGAACGCCTGCCAACTCGATTTCGAGGATTCTGTCTTCCTTATCCATTTGCGCGACAATTTCCCTGACCGTTTGCTCCAATTCATGGTCAGTGAGCGAGGGATAGGTGTCCTTCCTGAGTTTGGTGTACTGAGCCTCGATGGTCTTCAATTCCTCTTCTTTCTGGGGGAGTGTCGCTTGGTTCCGTTGAAGCCTTTCCCTGGCCTGATCCACGTCGCTCTGGGCCTCCGCTCTCCATCGCTTGACGTCGCTTGCCAGAAAGTCGAGGAAGGCCAAGGCCATCGTCTTGGCGTCCTCTTCGCTGATAGCGTAGAGCCGGAGGAGATAACAGCCGGGTATATAGTCGCTCACCAGATCGACGAAGACACCGTACCCTTCGGCCAAGAAGTCTTTCTGGGCCTTCGAAAACTTCTGAGCTGGTGGGCTCTTCATGAGCAGGCTGAGGATCTTTGCGGCATTGCCGTATTCCAGGTTTCGAGGAATGCCGATCTCCGCCATACTCGTGGGTCTGATCGAGCCGGGGTCGCTATACGCGCGTTCTTTCCCGTCCGCCCCGAGGGCCATCGTTAACCACAGCTCCGGGTCGCCGGATACGAATTTCGGATTTGCAGCAACAGCGTTTGGATCGGCCTGTACTGTGGCGGAAAAACCCGCAGCGGTCAGGGACAGCGTCAGCAGGATCGTGAGTTTCGCGTTCATAGTATGTTCTCCTTACCTGATGGGTTTCAGCTTCAGACGCACCTGGGCGGCGGCGTCGGTGTTGGGGTACTGTTCCACTATGTGCCGGTACTGGGCCTCGGCCATATCTGCCTCGCGTGTCTGCTCCTGCAACACATTGGTCGCCGCCAGCAGTCGAGCCGCCGTGGCGGACTCGCTGATCTGGCGCTCCATCTCCGCCAGCGTCGGCGGGGCCGGGGCTCTTGTGCTCCGGCCGGACCAGAAGAGTGTCCCTCCAATCGCCAGGACGAACCCGGCGGCGGCAGCGTACCACCACTTCCACATGCGCAGCCGTCTGGACGGGGGAAGGCGAGTGGCTTCGGCATTGTGAAGTGTGTCTTGCCAGACGGCATCGGCGATCTGTATCGATTCGCGCAGCGCCTCAACGGCTCTGCGGCAGCCTTCACATTGCGCGATGTGCTGGGCGACCCGGCGGCTCTCCTCCGGCAACAGCGTGCCGTCGGCGTAGTCGATCAGGCGTTCTTCCATTTCTCGACAAGGTTCAGGGTTCATTGCCAATACCTCGATTCATCAGACTCCGAGCCAGCGCCATGCGCGCCCGGCAGAGCGCCGCTCGGACCGTGGGGGCCGGCATCCCGAGGATGTCGGCGATCTCAGCCGAACTGAGGCCGGCGAAGTACTTCAGGGCCAGGGGCTTCAGCAGTTCGTCATCCAAATCACGCAATGCCTCCTGCACGGCTTCGAATCGTTCCGAGGACACCACATTCTCGACGGGGCAATCGTCCTGTGCCGGCGTCCGCTCCGCGAGCGCAGGGACACGCTTGCGGAACCGCGACCGGCGGCGATGCTCGTTGATGCACTCGTTCGTCGTGACCTGAATGAGCCACCTCAGACATTGGCGACGGTCCGTAGAATGTTCGGGACCGTTCAGGGACTTGACGGACACCGCCTGGAGTACGTCCTCCGCGTCGGCGGCACGCAGCCCCATGCCGGCGATCACCTTCTTCAGCCGGGCCAACTCGGTCACGAGCACGTCGCCCGGCTTGATGATCGGCGGGTTGTCGTCGGTCGCTCGGGGAGGGACCGTTTCTGGCCTGGCCATGATCCTCACGCATTCTCCGTTCACTAGTGTCCTCATCTACCTTAACGCGCGGGATGGGACACCTGTTATGAGAAATTGCGGTCTTTCGTGCCGGGAAGGTAGGGACGGGTTTGAAACCCGCCCCTACAGAATGGGAAACGACAACACACGTGTGAAATACGCTTGACGTTTCGGTTTGGGGGCGTCATGCTGTCGTAGCTGTCGACGCCACAAAGCCCGTTCAACGCTTGAAAGGATAGCGGCATGAAGTTGGTGAAACACTTCTGGGTAGCAGCCCTGTGTGTGTTCTTCCTGATGACTCCCTCGAATGCGCTGGCTGCGGCAGGTGGCAAAGCGCCTCTGCTGAACTTGTCGGCCGTCGACTTCCTCATCATCATTCTGTACTTCGTAGCGGTGCTGATGATCGGGTTCTACCTCAAGAAGTACGCCACGACCGGTGACGATTTCTTCATGGCGGGCCGCAAGATGACCGCCTGGATCGCGGGTCTGTCCTTCATCTCGGCCAACCTCAGCTCGCTGGAGACGATGGGCTGGTCGGCGATGGCCTATCAGTACGGCATGCTCGGCGCCCACGCTTACCTGATCGGCGCCATCCCGGCGATTCTCTTCCTGGCCGTCGTCATGATGCCGTTCTACTACATCTGCCGGACGCACTCGGTGCCGGGCTATCTGAAGCTGCGGTACGGCGAGGGGGCCCGGTCCATCGCGGGCATTTCGTTCGCCGTGCTCACAGTCATGGTCAGCGGTTCGTCCATGTTCGCCATGGCGAAGATCCTGCACCTCCTGCTCGGGTGGGACATGAACATGAGCATCTGGGTCTCGTCGCTCACCGTAGCGGTGTACGTGACGTTGGCCGGGCTGCTGTCGGCGGTGTTCAACGAAGTGCTGCAATTCTTCCTGATCTGGCTGGGCACCCTGCTGGTGCCGATCCTCGGCATCATTCATGCCGGCGGCTGGAGCGGCATGATCGAGAAGATCAAAGCCAACGCTCCAATCATTCATCCGAATCTCGGGGCCAATGCCGACTTCACGCACCTGTGGCGCAATCTCGGCTCGTTCGACACGAACCCGATGGGTATCGACTGGTTCGGGATGGTATTCGGGCTGGGACTGGCCGTCAGCTTCGGTTACTGGTGTACGGACTTCCTCCAGATTCAGCGTGTGATCGTCGCCAAGGACCTGCGCTCGGCGCAGAACGGGACGCTCATCGGCGCGATGCTGAAGATGCTCGTGCCGCTGATCGTGACCATCCCGGGCCTTCTGGGTCTGGCGGTTTTGATGAACAAGACCGGCGGCTTGGAAATCCTGGTGCCGGAAAGCGATCCGCGGGCGAACATCACGCACCACACGTTCAACGATGTGCTGCCCTTGTTGATGGGGCAGTACCTCGGGCCCGGCCTGCTCGGGCTGGGTGTCACGGCGATGATCGCCGGGTTCATGTCCGGCATGGCGGGCAACATCAGCGCGTTCGCGACGGTGTGGACGTACGACGTGTATCGGCCCCTGATCAACAAGAACGCTCCCGATCGTCACTACCTCAACATGGGTCGTGCGTGCTCGGTGCTGGGCGTGCTCCTCTCGATCGGGACGGCTTACATGTGCTTTGCATTCTCGAACATTCTGGAGTACTTGCAGGTCCTCGTGTCGTTCTTTATCGTGCCCCTCTTCGGCACGGTCGTCATCGGCATGTTGTGGAAGCGCGCCACCCCGGCGGCCGGATGGATCGGCTTCCTCTGTGCGATTCTCACCTCGGTGGGCATCTGGGGTTACGTTCACTCGTTCCCGGACGGCTGGCGGCCGGCGCCGAAGTTGACCATCGGCGGCGCCGCCGTGGTCAGCGTGGAAAAGGCCGGTGACCAGATCACGCGTGTCGTCGTCGAGCAGGGGAGCGTGGACCTGCTGAACATTCCCAGCACCGGCGCGGCGGGCCAGTTGACCCGCGAAATTACGATCGCGCCGACGACGGTGGAAAAGGGCGGCGAGAAGAAGGTGGCGGTTCTGGCGCCGAACATCGTTCTGGCGGGCACGCAACAGACCGACAGGTTCGGCGTCGAGGCGGTGCCGGTGACATTGAAGCCCGGCGTCGTGGTGGTGGCGTCGGACGTGACCAAGAAGTTCGTGCCGTCGGAAAGGAACCCGAGCCACTCCAAGGTCATCGCCCGCTCGGAGAAAGCGCAGGGCATGGCGGTCAACATGTACTCGGCCTTCTGGTCGTTGATGGTGTCGATCGTGGTGACCATCGTGGTCAGCCTGGTCACGAAACCCAAGCCGGAGGCGGAATTGAAGAACCTGGTCATGGGCCTGACGCCGCTGCCGAACGAAGGGCCGTGCGCGTGGTACCGGAACCCGAAGCTCTGGGCTCTGGCCGTACTGATCATCCTCGTCGCCATCAATGTCATCTTCTGGTAAGGAGATTCGCATGTCGTCGGAACATGAAGAAATACCGATTTGGTTCTTTATTGGCTCGCTTGTTCTGGTGTACGGGATTATCATTTTTGCCGTAGGTGTGTATCATTGGGCCCGTCCACCGCAACTCTGGTCGGCGGATCTGCACCCGGACCTCTGGTGGGGATTGCTGATGATCGCGGTGGGCTTGATCTATGGCATCAAGTACTGCCCATTCCGAGGCCGGAAACGGTCTCATTGATGCACCGCGGCGAGCCGTTCGGGCCTTGTGCCTAGTTGCTTCAAGCGGTCGCAGAGCACGCAGCGACTCACCTGAGGGATGCCTGCGAGGGCAGTAAAAAAGCCGGTCGGGTTCGTAAGAGCTCGACCGGCTTTCTGTTTTTGCGTTGGCGACCGGCGGGGGTCAGAAGTTGATGCCGACACCCAGCAGGTACTTGACGTCCGTCTTGCCCAGACCGGGGGCGGGACTCTCGTCGTAGTTGAAGATGACCTTGCCGTTGGCGAACATCGTCGCCGTCAGGTTCGCCCGCAGCTCGGCGGTCGTGGTCAGGTAATAATCGGAAAACTGCTCCAGGCTCGGATAGTACGTCAGCTCGTGAACGAACCGGAGCGTGTCCGTAATCTTGTGGTCGACGTTGTATCCGGCCTGCAGCGAGAGCTGGCTGTTGCTGTCATCGGCCGGAGGATCGACGTCGTACTTCTCATAGAGCGAGGCCAGACCGAGATTCGTGGAGAAGGTGGTCCGCTCCGTTTCGATCCACTGATAACCGGCACCGCCGCCGACCACGACACGCCGGTCCAGGGCAGCGACCGCATCCTTCTCATACCGGCCGTTGACGAATCCGAAGAACTGCTTCGTGAAGAAGTAGTCGTACTGGGCCCGGGCGCGCCACCAGTCTTCCGTCGTGGTTTCGATCTTGGTGTCGCGGTCAGTCTGCTTGCTCTTGCCGTAGTCGGCCCCGACGGTAATCCTGTCCTGCTCGGAGCGGCGCAGGAGGCTCAAGCTGGCGGCGACCGACTCGGTCTTGGTGTTGCCGTGCGTGGACGTCACGGAGCCGGTGATGCTGCCGGTCCACTTGGGCTCGGGCTTGGGCGGCAGGTTGATGGCCGTCACGCCGGTCAGCGGAAGAGTCTGCGCGGCGACGGCGCCCTGGGCCTCGACGACGATCTGTCCGGGCTGACCGGGACGCAGTTGCCGGATCATCACCGTACCGTCGCTCAACAGCAAAGTGACAGGCGCCGAGCTGCTGAGAGTCTGGACGTCCTTGAACGGTACCGTGACATCCCCGGCGGCGGGGGACTTGAAGACGAGCTTGCCGTCGGTCATTTTGACGATCGTTCCCGTGAGCCGATCGCCGTTGGTCAACACCACTTCGTCGGCGCGCACGACCCCGGCCCACAGGATGAGCGTCGCCATCACTGCACATAACCGTTGCATGATGTTCTCCTTTCTTCTCAAATCAGATGCGATATACCCGTCTATAGTTGTCACTGCTTCCAGACCCTGCGGATCATTTGCCCGCGATGGGGGGGAGGCCGGTACGGATGTGGATGTCGCGCTGCGGGAACGGGATGGTGATGCCGTTCTCGTCGAGGGCGATTTTGATCCTGGCGGTCAGATCGAAATACACCGCCCAGTAGTCCGGGACGTTGACCCACGGGCGGACGACGAAGTTCACGCTGCTGTCCGCCAGCGCCGAGACCGCCACCACCGGCGCCGGGTCCGCGAGAACGCGTGTGTCGGCCGCGAGGACGCCTTCGATGACCTGCTTGGTCTTCTTCAGATCGTCGCCGTATGAGACTCCGATGACAAGGTCGACGCGCCGTGTGCTGTTGGCGGTGTAGTTGGTGATGTTTCCGCCCGTCACCTGGCTGTTTGGGACGATGATCTTGACGTTGTCGGGCGAGGTGAGAATCGTGTTGAAGATGTGGATGGCTTTGACCGAGCCTTCGGTGCCCGCGGCTTTGACGTAGTCGCCGACCTTGAAGGGCTTGAATACCAGCAGCAGCACGCCCGAGGCGAAGTTCGCCAGCGAGCCCTGCAGCGCCAAGCCGACCGCCAGGCCGGCGGCGCCGAGGACGGCGATCACCGAGGTCATCTCCACGCCGAGCTTGTGTAGCGCGGCGATCACCACGAATACCATCAAGGCGGCGTATGACAGGTTCTCGATGAACGGTACGAGCGTGGGATCAAACCTGGCCTTGGTCAGCGCGCGCATGATGAGTCTGCTGAGCACCTTAGCCAACCACCGACCGATGACAAAGATGGCCAAGGCAGCCAGGACCTGCAAACCGTACTCGGCCAAGACGGTCTTGATGTACTGGGCGACCTGCCCCACATTGTTGAAATCGACCTTGGACGAGTCGGCGGCGTTCGGATCGGCGGCGGATGCCGCGACGGCCGGTCCGGCCAGGACGCCCAGGACGATCACAAGAGTCAATGCCAGGAGATGCTTGCTGTGTTTTCTCATATCCAACCTTTCCAATTTCTTGGGTGTGCGCCGTTGCGTGGGCCACCAACCGATCCAATATCGCCCGTCAAATACCGTGGCTCAAGCGCCAGGATTATACTCAATTCTCCGGCTGCGCAAAGGTCTTTTGCATCAACGGATTTTCCCGGCCATACCTGACCTCCACGCGGGAGATTTGCGTTTCGGTCGCGAATTCGATCTTCAGGAATCTGGCGTCGATCTTCGAATCCGCACCGCTGTAGAGGACCGGCTTGAAGTAATCGTATTGCCCGCCGCCGGCGTAGTAATCCTGCCGCTTGAATTCGAGGGGCTGGAAATTCTTCCCGTCCACCGAGACCGCGAATCTGAAATCGTTGACGTCCTGCGGGAAGAACGAAAACACCTTCCAGGATTGGATCGGCGTTTCGACTTCATAGACGATGGCGGCGCCGGCGTCGCCGCGGACCCGGTGGGCATCCTCTTTACACTTGCGTGCCTGCCTGGCTTCCAGCGTCAGATCGCCGTCGCGTTTGCTGATGAACCTCCAGTCCTGCATTTCGTCGATGAGTGTCAGGCAGCGGACCGTGACGGGACCGATGACGTTGGAGGGTTCCGATACCCCGGCGGAGTTCTGCGCCCTGACGCGATAGAAACAGCACGCGCCGATCTGCACGGCCCTATCGTTGAAGAGCGGCCGATACTGGAGAGCGGCATCGGAGACATTGCCGTCGGCGACCTGCCACGGCCCGTCCCTGGACAGCGACCTCTCGACCGTGTAACTCTGAGCGCCGGCGCTGCCTTGCCAGGAAAGCGCGGCGACATCGTCCGTGGGCAGCAGGACCGGCGGTGCCGGCTTTTCAAGAGCCGGGACCGGCAACCCGCGGATCTCGAAGGCTCTATTCCGCATCAGGGTCAGGCACGCGGTCTCGTCGAACGCGGCATTCGAGGCAAAGCCCGGCCAGTGATAGGCTTTGAAGAGATCCCCACCGGCCGGCTCGCTGTGCCAATAGAAGCCGCCGTCACGGGTGCGATAGCGCAACGACCACAGCAAGGCGCCGGTGACCTTCTCGTCCATCACCGCCTGAATGACCGTCCCGACGGCGTCCGTGGGGATGAAGCCGAATTCGCCGACAAAGTAGACTTTCTTGCCCCGGGTCTTCGCCGCGTTGCTCTTGATCTGGCTGACCGTCTGGGCGGGGTTCTTGGAGTAGTGGTGCGTCGTGACCATGTCGATATTGCTGTCGGCCAGGGACTGGTCCCGCACGCTGGCGCCGGTGTAGCCATCAAGGACCAGGTGGTTTCTATCGAGGCTCTTGATATACGCGGCGGCTTGGGCCGTCCACTCGGGTGGGCAGGCAATCTCGTTGCCCGTCTCCCAGGCCAGCACCGCTTTGTCCTCGCGATAGAGCACGCCCGTCACGGAGTTTTTCCGGTTGAGAACGTAGCTGACGAGTTTCTGATAGTCCTCGAACAACTCCGGATCGGTCCAGAACTGCCGCTCCGCTTTACCCCTGAAGGCGGCCATCGCTCCGATGCCACCCCACCATTTCCAGTTGTCGATCAGCGGGATAATCACCCGCATCCCCTTACGGTTCGCGATGGCCAGAACCCTATCGAGCGATTGGAAGGTCTTGTCATCGAATTGGCCCGCGCCGATGATATGACGTGGAATGTTCGGGTCCTCCCCGGGGGAACGCACCGACAGCGCATAGGTGCGAACGACCTGCCCGCCCATCTGCCGGACGGCTTCGAGGGCATCGGAAATCTCGAATTCATCGGGCAAAACCCAGGGATTCATCTGGGTAAAAGCCATGTTATCTTCGTTGTAGTGCAGGCACGGGATGTTGAAGCTGAGGAAGCGGAGCTCGCCGTTCTCGTCCAGCAGCTTGTCGCCGTCGCGGTGAACGAACTGCGTCAGCACGCCTTGGGAGCCCAATGCCCCGGCCGCGAGGGACAGGAGAATGAAGGCTGTCGGTACGCGATTCATCGTTGCCTGCCTTTCTGCGATCTTACCGCCACGAATTTCACCCGCGCATAGTCTATTCACCGACGGCGGCACAATCAATTCCCTGCTCGCCAATCAGCCGAACCGGCAGGCGGTTCAACCCGTCTTCATCCAGGGCGCGCTCTTCTCTCGGAACGACTCAGAATTCGAGTATCCACAGGGGGAAACTGCCTTTATAATAGGATCCAAGGCTAGGAAGATACTATGAAGGAATTGCTTGATAAACTCACGGATGCCGAGCTGCTCCAACGGTATGCCAAGGGCGATGAGACCGCTTTTCGCGAGATCGTCAACCGGTACAAGGACAGTCTCTACGCTTTTCTGAGGCAGTTCCTCAACCGGCCGGACCTCGTGGAGGACGTCTTCCAGGAGACTTTCCTGCAGCTGTTCACGAGCCGCAAGAGTTTCGATGTAAGTCGGCCCCTTCGCCCGTGGCTGTTCACCATCGCTGCCAACAAAGCCAAGGACGCACTCCGCAAAGCGCACCGCACCACCACCGTGCCCATCGGGACAATCTCCGAAGATGAGGACATGTCCTTCGATGAGATGCTCAATGCGCTGGAGTCTTATAATACCATGCCGGACGAGCAGTTGCAGCGGACGGAGACAGCGGCGTGCGTGGACGAAGTGATCGCCAGCATGCCCGAGGGACTACGAGAGATTCTCATTCTGGCCTACTTCAAAAAATTTTCCTACAAACAAATGGCCGACGCCCTCAGTATACCAATTGGAACCGTCAAAAGCCGACTGCACACAGCCGTTGCTCGTTTCGCACGGGACTGGAAAGCATCCGTTGGAAGTGAAGAAGTGAAATGACACCTCTTAGTAGCCAGCAGAAGCAACTGTTATTCGATTACGCTTTGGGTCTGGCGTCCGAGGCAGACGCCCGTGAGGCCGAAAGGCTTGTGGGTAGTGACGAGGACGCGGCCCGAGTCTATCAGGTCTTCCAAAGCGCACTATCCCCATTGGAGAACTATGAGATCGAGCCCTGTCCGGATCACCTTGTGGACGCGACAGTCGCCCGGTTCCAGGAAGCGTTCGAGAAAGAGACAAGCGAGGATCGACTGGGTCGGTTGCTGGCCAACGAGCAGAGGCACGGACAGGTCATTCGCGTGCCGCTATGGCGCAATTTCGGCAACCTGGCAGCCGTTGCGGCGGCCGTCGTTCTGATCGTCGGGGTCCTCGTACCGGCCCTGGGCTATGCCCGCCAGAAGCACTTTGTGGAACGGTGTCAGTCGCAACTGCGGGGAATCTACCTGGGGATGGACAGCTATGTCGACGATCACGACGGCAAGCTGCCGCACGTGGTCATGGCGTCCGGGGCCCCGTGGTGGAAGGTCGGGTACCAGGGGCAGGAAAACCAGTCGAACACGCGTCACGCCTGGCTCATGGTTCGCAAAGGCTACCTCGATTCCGATGATTTCACCTGCCCGGGCTGCAAGAGCGGCAGAGCCGAGACGCTCGCCGCGGGTCGGGCCAGCCAGTACAACGACTTCCCGGGCCGCGAATACGTGCAGTTCAGCATGCGGATGTGCTGTCCCGAGCTGGGACAGATGACCCTGGGACAACGGCGGGCCATTCTGGCGGATTTGAATCCTCTTTCCGAAATGCTCCCCTCGAATTACGCGACACCTTTGTCGGTCCGTCTGAACAAAGAGTTGATGCGCAACAGTCCCAATCACAATCGGCGCGGCCAGAACGTGCTCTTCTGCGACGGCTCCGTCGAGTTCTCCAAAGGCCGCCAGGTCGCGACCGACGACATCTACACCCTGAAACAAATGGCCGACAACTGCGAAATCACCGGCACCGAAACCCCCGCCTCCGTCGACGACGCCTTCCTCGTCCCCTGACGCGTTGCGATGTCACCGCCTGCCCGCGGAAGGTGGAACGGCACCGGAGCGCGGATTTGTCCCCTGCGGTGTCAACCGCTGCTGGGCGATCCGGTTCAATTGAGCGGAAGTTTCCTGGAGTCGCATCGCGCGCGGAATGTCACGGGAGTCCACCAGCGGCGACGGCCTGACCTGCGCTGTCGAGTATGGCTTGGCCGCGTTATTCCGTGCGGGACCCAGCGACTCCCATGCAGCGACCGCCTGGCGCACGGCCGGTTCGACGGTCTTGCTGATCGCGGGCTTCGTCGTTCCACTCAGGATCCACTGGGCTTGCTCGCTGACTTCCGGGTTAGCCAATAGCTTGTCGATCGTGTCGAGGGCGATGGCGCGCAGCGCCAAGGCTTCATATCTTTCCAGGGGCGAGAGACCAGACTTCTTGAGGAGCCGGTCCAGGAGTAGGACATTGGCCCATGAAGCGGCGGCGTAAGACGTCGGCTGGTTGACAAAACGGAAGATCGCATCTGCGTCGTTGTGTGCCGCCGAGAAGTCCGCCCATGGCGTCATCAGCCTGTTTGCCTTGTCGTACTGATGGGCTTTTGCGAATGTCTTGATCATGTCGTACCCGCGCATCGTGTACATGAGCACGAAACGGCCATCCTGAAGCGTCTGCAGGTAGCGAGCCGCGTGTCCGTTCAAGGCGGTGTAGTCTTGCGCGAAGTCGTCCAATCGGACGAGAGTGTCCAGCGCCTTCAACTGTCCGCCGAGACCACGGTCGTCTTGCGCAGCCAACTTCTCATAGTGGCTCTGCAATTGGCGAACGAGCCTGAGGTCGTTGGGCTCTACCGCTCCTGGCTTCTCTTCAGGAGGGGGCGGCGCGTGATGATACCCCAGTATTCTTATCAGCTTGGACCGTAGCTCTTGCACCTGCCGTTCAGATTCCGAAGGAGCGCGCTGTTCGTAGAACCATCCCTGGGTATAGAATACTGCTCTCTCTTCCGGCGTCCGATACATGCGCATTGCGCGGAACTGCTCGATCTGTTTGCGGATCAGCTCTGCGTCATGGGAGTCTATCTGCATTCGTGGTTTGTTCCTCTCCTCCTGTTTCTTCCGATCGGTGAGGTATCGAAAACGGTCTCGTGGCGCTACGTCTGGTGGCGGCGAGGCCATTTCCGGCACCGGGTACTTGGCTGCCATTCTTTCGACGAAGGCTATGTCGTTAGGATCGACCTGCAAGGGTACGGTAGGCCGGGATGGATGGTATTTGCGTGCCAGATCGTCCCAAGCCTGATCCTCACTGGTATGAGCGCCAAAGGCTTTGGCAGCCTCCCAAACGGCCGCTTCGTTCATGTCGACGCGTTTGAAGTTCGTCAGCCTCACAGACCGAAGGAGCCGTTTGTCACTGGTGCGACGCACCTCTACCTGCACCGGCATTCGCAAGACCGTGTCGCCAAGGGCAACATCACTGTAAGTGACAACGGCCGTCCTCCCTCCTTTGTGTGAAACATACGGAGTTGAGACGGTCTTCTTGACCCTTATCATCTCACCTCCCGAACTCGTAGTGGCATCGACGTCCACGGCCAGCTCCTCGGGCCTTTCGGGCCAATCGGCAGTGAGTCTGGTGAGCCGGGGAACGCTGCCGTCGCGCTGGTACTCATACTTCATCCGGCCCAACGGCTTCCGTTGACCATCGAATGACTCCAGCGTGTCGATACAGTCGCCGGTCGTGTGGACCTTCAGTTGAGTCACCTTTCTCTTCACGCCGTCGGGCCCTGGTGCTACCTTGATGTCGATGACACGATCGATGTCGCCCTTTGGGGTTGTCGCCGGTCCAAGATCGCTCGCATACACACGCCGTGAGGCCGCTTCCACCTCGGCAAAGCGCGCCTTCGCATACATGAACTCAGACCAGAGCGCGAGGGGACCCCGGTCATCCAGCGGTTTGGGATACGTCGTGTTCACCGGGACGAGTTCATGAAGAAGCCCGTCGTCCATGCGCAAGCCGGTCCTGTCGCTGAGAATCGCCAGGCTCCTTATCGGGGTGATGACAGGCGGCTCATCCCAGACGATCGAGACGGCGTAGAAATCCGCGCAGACCCAGTATCTGGCGAAGGCAAGTCGGTTTATGGTGCCTTCCTCTTCATTCTGCTCGGCTACGGCATCGAATTGAATCAGACCGGCCTTCCGGCCGACAGGCTGAATATGGCAGAGACCGATTGGCACGGCAGCCCAGAAGACGGTCAAGGCTGTGACTATCCATAGCGTGTGATCATGGTGCGTACGCTTCATGGCTGCTACTCCTGGGGGTATGTCAGTACGATACCATCCGAGACGGCCTCTTGCACGAGCAGGGCCGGAGTCACGAGGAAGTCGATCTCTTCTCTGCGTTCAAAGGACTGATCGACCACGTGGTAGTCGACGTTCATGAGTTCGCGCGCGACGACCCTATCCTCGGCCGATAGACCCGCCAACCGCTGTGCCTCTAGCAGGGAGGCCTTGCCGGCACCCATGCCCAGGCAGGCCAGCAGGCACAGGAGTGAACCGGCAAATCCCCATCGCATCGTCAACTTCGATTTGCGTCGCATGTCTCCGTCCTTTCAAGAGTTCGCGTCTGCTGCTCATCCTCAACTATTATAGAAAGACGGAGCAGGGGTGGGTATATCGACAGGAAAATCGAAGAAACCTTCGCTGGCGAAGGCGGATTAGGTGTTCCTGAGGCAAATCCGGGCGTTGCGCTGGAGAGTATCGAGGCCGGGACGCAGGAGAGGGGAGTCGGCGAAGTGGGAAGCGAACGTGCTCTGGTTGAGGGTCAGCACCTCGCGCGGATTCAGGGCGGCTCGGTCGGGGTGGTACTTCAGGACGGGATGCGTGCAGGCGGGGGCGGACTCGTGGAAGGGGCAGGCGAGCGTACACTCGTCACAACCGAACAGGTGATTCCCCATCCGGCGTGACAGCTCCGGATCGATGTCACCTTTGTACTCGATGGTCAGGTAGCTGATGCACTTGCGGGCGTCGAACTGGCCGTCCTCCTGCAGAGCGCCCGTAGGACAGGCGGCAATGCAGCGGCGGCAATCATGACAGCATGGGCTGAAGCCCATCCTACCGGGTTCGTCGGGCGTCAGTTTGGCGGTGCTGACGAGTTCGCCGAGGAAAACCTGCGGGCCCAGAGTGGGGTGAATAAGGGAATGGTTCAGGCCGATGCAGCCCAGCCCGGCGCGGACAGCCAGCGCCCGTTCGGCCAGGGGGACCGAATCGACACAGACCTTGAACCGCAACGGCTCCTGGACCCACGAGCGGATTTCGGATTCCAATTCGTAGAGGAGGGATTTGATGACGATGTGATAATCGTCGTAACGGGCCATGTTGGCAACGATCCCGGCCGGGGGCGGCGGGGCCACAGCGCCGGCAGGGGGTTTGTAGGCCAGGGCGACCACGATGACGGAAGCGGCGCCTTCGAGCAGGGCGGCGGGGCTGGTGCGCTTGTCGAGGTGGTGATGCATATACTGCATCTGTCCGGCACGGCCGGCGCCCAGCCACGTTTTGAGGCGCTCGACATCCTCCGGGGCAATGGCGGAGGCGTCGGTGATGCCGACCGCATCAAAGCCCAGCGCGCGTGCCCTGTCCTTGATTTGCTGTTCGAGTGACATGGTAAACAAGTCTGACGTGTAAAGTGCGAAGTTTGAAGAAGGCCTGCTCCACTTTGCACTTCAAACCTGACACTTTACACTCGCGCGGCGTTACACGTCCAGGTTCTGGACCTCGAGGGCGTGGTCCTGGATGAAGCGGCGGCGTTTGTCGACGTCGTCGCCCATCAGAATGCTGAACAGGCGATCCGCCTCGCCGGCGTCGTCCAGGCGCACGCTCAGGAGCGTCCGCGTCGCGGGATTCATGGTCGTGTCCCAGAGCTGCTCGGCGTTCATCTCACCCAGACCTTTGAACCGCTTGATATCGACGCCCTTGCCGCCGATGGTGCGGATGGCCGCGGGGATGTCACCCAGCGACGCCAGCTCGTACGCGTCGTCGCCGTGCTGGATCTGGAACTTCGTCGGCCGCGCCTCGCCGGATTCTTCCCGCTCGGGCTTGAGCAGAAAGTCCGTCAGATCGAGACCGAAATCGTTCTTGAGCTTCTGGTTGATCTGATTGATCCGGGCGACCTCGTGCAGCTCCTCGGCGACGAACGCCTGCTCTTCGCCGCTGCCACTGCCGTTCAGCTCGGACTCGCCTTTCTCGCTCCTGATCTCATCGCGGATCTCGTCGACGCGTTTGCTGTACTCCGGGGCGTCGTAGAATGTCTCCTCTTTTCCGTCCCGGCGGATGAGGAAGCAGGGCAGACGCTCGCCGTCATAATATTCCTCGATGAAATGGCCGAAGCCGACACCGCGATGCTTCACGACGGTGCTGAGGCGCTCGATGTCGGCCAGGGCCTTGACCAGATCGGCCAGCTCGGCACCGGTGATCTCGCCGACCCGGGGCTTGGGGGCGCCTTTCTTGGGGGCTGTGGCTTTCTTGCCGATGTCACGAATAACCAGCGACGTGTCTTCCAGGCCCCGCGCGATCATCCGGCGGCGCATCTCGTGTTCGGTGAGCACGTACTCGGACTTCTTCTTGCCCTTGTAGCGCACCTCATACAGCGGCGGCTGGGCGATGAAGACGCGGCGCTTGTCGAGCAGGTCGGGCATCTGCCGGAACAGGAACGTCAGGAGCAGGGTGCGGATGTGCGCGCCGTCCACGTCGGCATCGGTCATCAGAATGATCTTGCCGTAACGGCACTTATCGATGTCGAATTCGTCGGTGCCGATGCCGGTGCCGAACGAGCTGATCATCGTGCGGATTTCCTCGTGCGCCAGCATCTTGTCCAGCCGGGCCTTCTCGACGTTGAGGATCTTGCCCCGCAGCGGCAGGATGGCCTGGATGTTGCGGTCGCGGCCCGCCTTGGCGGACCCACCGGCCGAATCACCCTCGACGATGAAGATCTCGGTCGAGGCCTTCTCTTTGCTCGAACAATCCCACAGCTTGCCGGGGAGGTTCGCGCTGCCCAGGGCGCCTTTGCGCCGGGTCAGCTCGCGGGCCTTGCGTGCCGCCTCGCGAGCGGCCGCGGCCTGGATCGCTTTGTTCAAAATGCGTTTCGCCTCGGTCGGGTGCTCTTCGAGATAGTGACCGAGCTGCTCGTTGACCACCGTTTCGACGAAACTGCCCACTTCGGGGTTCGTCAACCGCACCTTGGTCTGGGCTTCGAAGTGCGGATCGCGCAGCTTCACGGCCACGATGGCCGTCAGACCTTCCCGAAGGTCTTCGCCGGTTGTGGCGTCACCCTCTTTGAGGAGATTGTTGCTTCGTGCATAGGCGTTCATCGTTCGCGTCAGCGCGGTGCGGAAACCGGACAGGTGCGTGCCGCCGTCGATGTTACGGATGTCGTTGGCGAAGACCAGCACGTTCTCGGTGTAGCTGTCGTTGTACTGCAGCGCGACTTCGCAGGCCATCAGCGGGTCCGACTCGCTCTTGCTCATGTAGACGACGTCGTCGTGCAGGACGGTCTTGCCTTCGTTGAGGTGCTTGATGAAGGCGCGGAGGCCCTCGTCGAACTTGAAGGTCTCTTTCTTGTCGGCGCGATCGTCGCGGAACGTGATCTGGAGGCCCGCATTGAGGTAGGCCAATTCGCGCATACGCTTGGCGAGCGTGTCGTAGGAGAACTCCAGGTCCCCGAAGATGTCGTCGTCGGGCTTGAAGGTGACCGTCGTGCCGCGTTTGTTGCTGGGCCCGATCAGCTTGACGGGTCCGCGCTTGATACCGCGATCGAGCTCGAAGTGATGATGTTGGCCGTCCCGGTAGACATCGACTTCCATCCATTCGCTCAGGGCGTTGACGACGCTGACGCCCACGCCGTGCAGACCGCCGGAGACGGCGTAGCTGTCGGAGTCGAACTTGCCGCCGGCGTGCAGGGTCGTCCGCACCACTTCCAGGGCGCTGGTGCCTGTTTCCTTGTGCTTCTCGACGGGAATGCCGCGGCCGTTGTCCTCGACGGAGCAACTGCCGTCGGCGTGAATCCGCACGATGATTTCCGTGCAGGCGCCCGCCAGGGCCTCGTCGATGGAGTTATCCAGCACTTCGTAAACGAGATGGTGCAGACCGCCGACGCCGCGGTCGCCGATGTACATATCGGGACGCTTGCGCACCGCGTCCATGCCGCCCAGCACCTTGATGTTGCTGGCATCATACTTGCTGTTCTTGGCCCCGTTCTTTCCGTTAATTTCCGCCATGGGTTCCACCTACCGTAAACTGGAGCCGCCTCACCGCGGCGCCAGGACAAAGTCTCTGCAACTCTTTCAACAATTCCGCTCTGCACCATTGCAGTTCGCACAGGTAGCTGGACGAATCGTCCACCGCTATCTTCAGGCAACCGCCGGTGAGAGCGACGATGCGGCAATGGTCACGCAAAGTGGGGGGCAGGATCTGCTCCCACGCGTCGCTTACCGACATACAGCGCTGCTGCATGGGTTCCAGCCGTCTGGCGTAGTCACCCAAAACATCAGCGATCTTGATTGGTTCTCTATTATTATCGGCACCCATCCGTGGACCGCTCCACTTCCTGTGAGATGAAAATCCGAAAGTCGAAGTTCAAGATACGAAACAAATCCAAATCACCGAAACCGCAATGGCCGAAACACCGAGGCCCGTCGATGAATCCGTTTCGAATTTCGAGTTCTGGTCATTTGCGTTTGTTTCGGATTTCCGCGTCAGCGTTTTCAGCTGAGGCTGATCGGCATCAGGACATACAGGAAGTCGGGGCCGCTCTTGAGGAGGCCCGGACGATCCGGCTGTCCCAGCTCCAGCTCGAATTCCGGCGTCCGCATCACGCGGAGCACATCGACCAGGAATTGCGGGTTGAAGCCGACGTCGATCGGCTCGCCGTCATAGGATGCGGGCATGCTGACCTCGGCGGCGCCTGCCTCCGGGGAACTGCCCGAAAACACCACTCCAGCCTTGCCTACGGAAACCTTGATTCCCTTCGATTCTTCGCTCGTCAACAACGCCGCCCGCCGAACGCCGCTCAGGGCCAGCTCGGTCGGCAGCATGAGTTTCTTGTCATAGTCAGTCGGGATGATATCCTCATACTTCGGAAAATTGCCTTCTACCAGGTTCGAGCTGATCACCACCTTGGGGCAGCGGATCAGAACCTGATTGTCCACTAACTTGATGCCCACCACATCCTTTTCCTGGGCAGGGATCTTCTCCAGAATGGCCATCGTCCGAGCCGGGACGATGATCTTCTGCTCCGCCTGCGATTTCGTCGCCTTGTCCAGGTCCAGCTTGACCTTGGCCAGCCGCCGCCCATCGGTCGCCACGAGCATGAGCTTCTTGCCCTTCACTTCCCACAGCACGCCATTGATCGCATACCGGCTGCTCTCTTTGGCCGTGGCGAACAGGGATTGGCTGATTCCGCCCTGAAGCGACTGCAAACCGACGACTATGTCGGCCTCGCCCTGTTCCATCGACGGAACCTTCGGATACTGGGCCGGGTCCTGACCATAGATGTTGAAATGGCTGTCGGCGCCCCGGATTTCGCAGCCGTGATCGGTCGATTGGAGAACCAGCACGTCATCCGTGCTTTCGCGGACGATGTCGGCCATGTGATTGGCTTCCACGACGATCTCGCCGTCCTCCTGGACCTCGACCTCGGAAACGAGATAGTTGAGACCGATTTCCAGGTTGGTCGCGCAGATCCGGACGTCTTTGCCGGCCGCCGAGATCCTCACGCACCGCAGAATCGGTTTCGGGGTCCGCGCCGGAACGATTGAAACCACCAAGGACAATGCTTCAGCCAACGCCGCCCGGTTGAAGTTCACTTTCATCTCAAACCCCTGATTTTGATACCCCAGATGCGGTAAATTGCCGATCTTTCTGCATCGGATGGCAGGATAGTTTAACCCGTCGACAGGGTCCCGACAACCTCTTTTTTGGTCAAAAAGCATGATCGCAGGCCCGCTCGGGGCGTACGGCGGAGCATCCCCGGGCGATTCGCTCCTTGACGGAAGTCCGGTTCTCTGAAATAATTGTGCGCGCTGCGCTCGGCGGGCGGTGCGCCCCTTTTGTGTCGCAGAAGAATGCTATCTTAACTGGAGTCAAATATGAAGAGGTCTACAACGCCGGCGAGCCAGCGCGTTCGAGTTTTGGCAGGGTGTCTGTCTGTTCTGCTTGTCCTTGTGGCGGTAGAGGGGTGCAAGAAGAAGACTCCGTCGGCGCCGGTGTCGGGTGCGCCCGGAACGACAGATCAGGCCGCCACGCCCAAAGCGGACGCCGTGATCGTCAAGGTCAATGGATCCCTCATCAACGAAAGCGAACTCGATAAGCGGATCGTGCGGATCATCTCCGAGCAGACGGGCGGCAATATCGCACGCTATAGTCCGGAAGAGATCGAACGCTTCAAGAAGATGATGAGGGTTCAGGTCATCGATGTCATGGTTTCCGAAAGACTCCTCGATGAACAGATCGAGGCGGCCGGAAAGAAGATGACGGACCAGGATGTCGTGGCGGAAGTCAACACGCAAGGCGCCAAGATGAACCCGCCGATGAATTTCGATCAGTACAAGAAGCTCATGATCGAAAAGGGCGGGGACTTCAATGACATCATGGCCTCTCTCCGCGTGGATCTGTCCCGACAGAAGTTCGTCGAATCCAAGCTGGCCGGCAAGGGCGATGCCAACGAGGCGCAGGCGAAGGCCTTCTATGACGCCAACATCAAAGAATTCGAGCGTCCGGAGCGGGTCCATGCCAGTCACATCCTGATCGTGCCCGCCGCTTCGGAGCCGAACGCCGATCCGAACCAGGCCAAGGTTGCGGCCAAACAGAAGGCCGAGAAGCTGCTGGAGAAGATCACGGCGGGTGCCGATTTCGCAGCGCTGGCCAAGAGCGATTCGAACGATGGCTCGGCCGCCAACGGCGGTGACCTCGGATTCTTCGCACGGGGCGAGATGGAAAAACCGTTCGAGGATGCAGCTTTCAAACTGGAGCCCAACCAGGTGAGCGGTGTCGTCGAAACCCGCTACGGCTACCACATCATCAAACAGACCGAGCGTCAACCGGCCGGCCCTGTTCCGTTCGAAGAGGCTAAGGCAGCGATCGTGGCCCAATTGACTGAGCAAGCTCGCGGCCAGTTCCTCTATGAGTACATCAACGCGCTGCGGCAGAAGGCCAAGATCGAGTATACCTCGCCCGCCGATGTGCCGACGCCGCAGCCGTCTCTCGAAGCGATGCCCGCTCCGGCGGACAGCAACCAGCCGAAGGCCGCCGCGGACGCCAATCAGCCGAAGACTCCGGCGGACCCCAATAAGAAATAGTGTGGGTCGATCGAGGACCCGAAGTGAGAATGAAACAGCGGGCCTTGCCCGGCAGCAAGGCCCGCTGATTTTTTGCGCGGAAAGGAAGGGGTTACAGCAGGGTCGCCGGATCGAGATGAGCGCGCTCGACGTCCTTGAAGTAGTTGACGGTGCCGACTTTCAGCTCGACGGTGGCCTGATCGTCGCACACGATGATGCCCTCGGGATGCATCTGCAGGGCGCTGACCGTCCACATGTGGTTGACACCTTCTTCGACGGCGTGCCGCAGGGCCCGGGCCTTGTTGTGGCCGTTGACGATGATGACCACCTCGCGGGCATCCATCACCGTGCCGACGCCCACGCTCAGGGCCGTTTTGGGCACCTTGTTCACGTCGTTGTCGAAGAAGCGCGAATTGGCGATGATCGTGTCATAGGTGAGCGTCATCATTCTCGTCCGGCTGGTCAGGGACGAGCCCGGCTCGTTGAAGGCCAGGTGGCCATCCGGTCCGATACCGCCCAGGAACAGCTCGATGCCGCCCCTTTCCTTGATCCGCGCCTCGTACCCGGCGCATTCGGCCTTGAGGTCGGCGGCGTTGCCGTTGAGGATGTTGACGTTCTCCTTCGGGATGTCCACCCGGCTGAACAGGTGCTTCCACATGAATGAGTGGTAGCTCTCCGGGTGGTTCTCGGGGATGCCCACGTACTCATCCATGTTGAAAGTCACGACGTTCTTGAAGGAGACGCGTCCCTTCTTGTTCAGCTCTGCCAGTTCGTTGTAGATCCCGATCGGCGACGACCCGGTCGGCAGCCCCAGGACAAACGGCCGCTCGCGCGTAGGCGCGAACTTGTTGATCCTTCCAGCGATGTAGTTGGCACTCCAGGCCGAGGCTTTCTGGTAATCCGGCTGAATGATAACCCTCATGGTTTCCCCTTTCTCTGGGCGGAGACGAGGCTGCCGCCCAACGTATCGTCCCGATCTCGACGGCTGGGTCAGGACTGTTCCTGCGTCAATGCACGAAACGAAATCCGTCAGTACGCACGCGTCTGCATGAGAATCACACCTGGCCGCGCAAGGGTTCGATCCGGCGGATCAATTCCTCCGCCAGGGCGGTCTTGGTCGCGATGTGTTTCTCGATTTCTCCCACGAAGCTGTTGGTCTCGAACGAGCCCCGCACGGCTTCGAAGTCACCCCGCTTGGTCTGTTGATCGCCGTCGAGTCCGAACCCGATCCGGACGGTGGGGTTGAATTCCTTCTTGGCGTCCGCGTGGAGCTGATGATCCAAATCTACGACGGCGTCCCTCCAGCGATTGGTCAGGTCGATGACGTCCTCGGCCGTGATGGAATCGAGCGTCTTTCCGAGCGCCTTCTCGATCACCTGGGCGGCCCAGGCCCACTCGTAGGTCGGATAAGCCGCGTGAACGGCGGCGAACCGCGCGTCCAGGTCGTGGAGCGACGTCAGTCGGTCGCTTTCGATATCGTTCAGGATCTCTTCGATCACCTTCTCGGGCGCAAACAGTCCCGCCAGATCTATCCAGAGGCCCGTCCCGGTAGCCGTATCCGGTCGCAGCGCAGTCCGCAACTCCTGGAGGCTGTGAAACGCTCTGCCTTCGAGACGCTTCAGCAGGCAGTTGCCGAGGTACTTGGCGATTCCCTTCTGATAGAGTTCGATACCTCGCTCCAGGGCGGCCGCCGGTATCTTGACGCTGCGATACGTGTAATAGTCCGAAGTGGACCCCGACGCCTCGCGCAGCGCACACAGAAGGTCATGGCCGTGGATCATCTTCTGAATCGTGTAGGGACTGAGGAGCTTGAAGTTGATGTGGTCGAGCTTCCGGGGGTCTTTGCGCTTGTCCCTCTGCGGCCACTTGCGGGCGTCACGGACGGTTCCCACGCTGCGGAGGTTGACCCCCGGCGCCAGGACGCTCTCGTCCTCGTGTTCGATCATGTAAGAAAAGGGCAGGTCCGACGTGTCGGCATTGCGGTAATGTCGCCCCATCACGACGGTGAACGCCCCCACCTTGGCGGGCCACAATATGTAGGAGTCACTGCCCGTTTTGGAGCCGCGTTCCACCACCCCTTGGTGGACGGGGCCGAGCTTGTACATGTGGTTGCTCTGATTGGTCCCGCTGCCGGCGTTGAGGAAAGAGAACAGGCCCGCGATGAGCAGGGTGGACTTGTGGTGCGTCACGGTGTACGGTCCGGCGAAGATGGAACAGGCTTCTCCGTGGAAGCCGCCGCAGTTCGCGAAGAACACCGAGTTCTCCGCGGAGTACTCCTTGGCCAGCTCGGTGGCCTGGCCGATGAAGCAATCGGCGATGATGGTCCCGTCGGTGATCTTGGCACCGCTGCACACGATGAAGTCCTTGGCGTAGACGCCCGGGCCGATGTAGACGGGATCTTCGACGCAACTGTTGATGGAGCCATTCTCGAGACGATTGACCCCTTCGATCGTCGCGGCCGGACCGATCTTGACGTTCCGGATGATCCGCGAGTTCATGATCCGGGCACCCTTGCCCACCACGCCCGTCGCCGACTTCACTGCCTCGGCGTACTGGCGAATCATCTGCGTCAGCTTCTCGATGACAACGGGACGATGGCGATAGAGCGCGATGATGTAAGCGGTGTGTGCCGACAGCGTGTCGTACATGGGGATCTCGCGCCCGCCCGCCTCGTTGATGACGGCGACCTTCAGCCCGTTGCCGAACGTGTTCTCCTTCTCCACCGCCAGCAGATCGACGTTGTCGATGACCGCGTCATCCTCGACGACGTAGTTGGCAACGTAGTTGCGGACCTGGCTGATATAGACGTTGTTGCCGATCACACAATTGTGGAGCGTGGCATTGCGGATACCGGTGGGCTTCTTCACGCCGCCGAAGAAGGACACGTCCTTGTCGAACATGCCCAGCTTCACGGTGCCGCAGAAGTGTGTCGCGGCGACGCGGTCGGTCCGAAAACCCTCCACCACCTGCACGTCCGACCAGTTCGCGCACGTGCAGCCTTGTTGTTTCAGTTGGTTGATTTCCTCTCCCGTTAGAGCACGCCATTGCGTCGTCATCGTTCTTCCATTTCCTTTAGTCGACCGGGTTGTGCGGTCGTTTCCGCCGGTGGTCTGCCTCGGGGGGTAGCGCCGAGCGGAACGTCCGCAAAGATCACGACCATTTCGAACATACAAATACGTCGGCTCACGGTCAAGGAATCTTGAGTCTCGTCCCGGGGAAGCAGTGTACGTTTCTTGGCGACACGATTTGCCTCGCCGCCGTTCGTTTGGGAAACTATGGGAAAGGTGCGTGCAGGTGAAGAGTCCCCCCAATCGCCTTTGCTAGTCAGTCGGCCGTCGCGCCGTGCGGACACGTGGAGGGTAGCACGAATAGGTTCTCTGTAATCGCGCGACGAAATTTCTCCAAATTCTTAAGACTGCTGCTGGCGATAGCCGATGTAATTTCGTATAACTCTCACGTCCGGCAGGAGTGTCATCGTGCCTGCGGATGTGGGGTGGGGTTCCCTGAGTTGCGACCTTGAGTCTTGGGACCCGTTCTTGTCAGGGGTTGCAGGGTAGAGTTCGTAGCATATGTCGAGCCAGCCGAGAGTCGTCAAAGTACTGGTTGCGCTTCTGGTTTCCATGACCGCCGGTGCCGTGGTTCTGATGGCGCTGGGAAGCAATCCCCCTTCAGCGGGTCCGTTTTGTCTGGCTACCTACTACAAGCTGGACTCGGTGGACCACGCGCTCCGTTCCGAACAGCCCCAGGCGGTCAACCGCTGGAATGCGATCGAGATCTTCTTCAGCGGCACCCGTGGCGGCAACGCCGACCGGCTCGCCGAGGTGAACAACCTGCACAGTGCCGCCGACCTCAATTGTCACTTCATCGTCTGCAACGGCGTCGGCGCCAGTGACGGCGAGATCGAATCGACGCAGCGGTGGCAGGTGCAACGATCCGCTCGATTCGATGCCTCGTCCTCCGGTAGCGACCGCACCGTCCGCATCTGCTTGATCGGCAATGGCACCTCCGCCGTGCCGACCGATTACCAGCTCCGACGGCTGGAGATCCTTCTCGAAGCCCTCTGCCGACGGTTCAGCATCCCGACGGATGCCGTCCACGTTCCGCGCGATTGCCAGTAGTCTCTCGCTTCTTGCCCGCGGCTGCTCAGCGTCCCAATAAAAACGCGATGAGCGGCCGGACGGTGACCACTCATCGCAAAACGACGCGTCAGCGTCTTAATACCATCGCACCCCAGTGCATCACCCACCGTAGTGCAGGTCGAATTTCTTCCCCCTTGGACCTCCTCCATGACCCTGCCCTCAAGCCCCGTGCGACCCTGACAACCATCGCGACGGCCTCTTCGAGCTACTGTCCTCGGCGAGACAAAACCTGCGTGCTGCAGGCTGATTCGGTATTTCTGGAGTTCAAGACGTGACGCATTCCGGGGTTATTGCAGAAATCACCTTTTTTCTCCGGCGGAACCCGCCTCGCGGATCGTCTCCGGTTCCGCACCCTCCCGGCCGACAGCGGTCAAAGCGTAGATCACCAGCCCGAGGGCCAATGTGCAGATCAGAACGATGAAACTCCTGGGTTTGACAGTCCATGCGAATGTAATGGAACTATAGATGAGATAAGCACATGCGGCGCAGAAGATAAGCGTCAGTATCGGGTACCCGGTTACCTTGTACGGTCGCTCCACATTGGGTTCCCTGAAGCGAAGTACGATCACCGACAGGTTCGTCGCCAGATAGAAGGAATACACCGGCAGGGCGGTGTAAAGGAGCGTGTCGACAAACGACCCCAGACCGACGATCAGCGCGACCGCGATAGCGCCTTGTACCAGCAAAGCATAAGTCGGGGTCCCTGTGCGGGGGTGCCACCGACCCAGAAGGCTGAAGGTCTTGTGTTCCGAGCCCAAGGCATAGGAAATCCGTGCCCCGGTGAAGATCAGGCCGTTCACGGCTCCAAGGGCCGAGATGCAGATCAAGGCACTGATGAGGTTCGCCCCCGCGTGGGGGAAGACTTTCGAGACTACTTCGGTCGCCACCGCACCGGAGCTGGCCAGGCCGTGGTAGCCCAGAACGTGCATAAAGGCCCCGTTGACGAGCAGATAGAGAGCCATCACCGCAGCCATGCCGAGGACGAGTGCCCGCACGATGTTACGCCGCCAGTCCTTCACCTCCGCCGCGACGTACGCCATCTCGTTCCACCCGCCGTAGGTGAACAGGACCAGAATCAGGGCCAGACTCCAGGGCCGTGAATCAGCAGTCTGTATCGTGGCTGTCCCGGTCGGGGCCGCCGCGGCGACAAACACGATAGCCAGAAGCCCAAGGGCCTTGACGGTTGTGAGCAGGTTCTGTGTCCACTTGCCTTGGCGGACGCCGACGACGTTGATGAGGGTCAGTATGACTGCCGCGGCGGCGGCGAAGAGATTCTGGCTGGCTTGAGGGTGCCCCGGCAGGGGATCGTAGATTGCCCGTGCATAGGTGGCGAAGGCAAAGGCCATGATCGCGATGTCGCCGGGCCGGACAACGGCCAATTGGGCCCAGGCAAAGAGAAAGCCTGCCCATCGCCCATACGCCTTGCTCAGGTAGACATAGTCCCCGCCTTCCCGCGGGTAGGCGGTAGCCAACTCGGCGTAACCGAGAGCACCGAAGAGGGATAGACAGCCCCCGAGCGCCCATATCCCAAGTACGCCCCACCACGAACCGGCCCCCTTGGCAATGTCCGGAGCCATCACGTAGATACCGGAGCCGATGATGATGCCGACAATGATGCTGGTTGAGTCGAACAGGGACAACGCTCGTTTCGGAGTTGCGTCCATGCCACGTGTCTCCATCAGCTTGCCTGGCTCGTGGTGGCGAGCAGGCCGAAGTCCTTTCCCGGCGTGAGCACGACCCAGGCACGCCAGTCTTTCTTCTCGATGTATATCGGCTCGATCCGCCGGACGTTCACCAGCCAGACGAGAAATCCGTACTTGCGATCCATCAGGCTCTCCCAGACGGCGTCGGAACCTCCGATGGCGTGATTGTACCGGAGCTTCAGGTCACGAATCTGCTCGGGCGTCAGATGGGCGTGGTATTCGACTTGTGAGACATCCGCTCGACCGCGAACCGGTCCGCCGCTGGCCTTCAGGAGCAACCTGTCCCCCGGCAATACCCGTCCGAACACCGGCGGCTTGGTCTTGGCCAGCCGCAGCTCGATCGTCTTTTGGCCCGTCAGAATCAGCTCGAGGTACGGGCGCTTCAGTATGACCAGGTGATAGTTCATTATCTCAGCGTCCCTCTCGCGCGCGGATCATCTCCGCGACGGCACGAATGTGGCCCGGCGTGGTCCCGCAGCACCCGCCGACGATCGTGGCACCGGCGTCGATGCACTCCGCAATACCCGCCGTGAAAGCCTTCGCATCCATGCTGAAGACTGTCCGGCCGTCGATGAGCTGCGGCCGCCCCGCATTCGGCTGGGCCACCAGCGGCAGATCCGTGGCGTTCTTCAGTAGCGCGATGACCTTGGCCATCTGAGCGGGGTCGAGATCGCCGCAGTTGGCGCCTGCGGCGTCGGCCCCCGCCTCCGCAAGCTGTCTGGCACACTGTTCCGCCGTGTTGCCCATGATCGTTCGCCCGCCATTGGCCTCAGTGGCGAAGGCGATGCAGACGATCACCGGCAGGGCGAAGTTCTCCTTGCAGGCCCGCAAAGCACACAGCGCCTCACGCAGATCGAACACCGTCTCGATGATGAACCCATCAACACCGGCTTGCGCCAGGACGCTCGCCTGTTCCTTGAAAGAGTCGTAGAACTGGGATTCCGTGAATGTCCCATAGGGTTCTAGGAGTTGTCCCGTGGAGCTCATGTCTCCAAGTACGTACTGGCCGCATCCCGCCGCCTGACGGGCCAGCTCGACCGCCGCACGATTCACCTCGGTGATCGGGACATCGACGTTGTGCGTCTCGATATAAACGCGGTTCATCGTGAGTGTGTTGGTGATCAGGGCGTGACAGCCGCAGGCAGCGTAGGCGCAATGGATGTCGCGCACAGCATCCGGCGCATCGAGGTTGACGCGTCCCCGGCCCATCAGGCCGCGTTCATCGAGCGAAGTCCCCATCGCACCATCCAGCAGGACGATGCGTTCGCTCCGCAACAGCTGGCCAAATGCCAATCCTCACCTCCTGAGGCCTTCTACTTCTTCAGGTCAGGCTCTCCGTTCACATTCACTCCCAGTGCCACCAGATCCGACACGACTTGCGTCGGGTTCTGGTAGAGAATGCCCTTCATACCCACGGCAACGGCGCCCGCAATGAAGGGCGGCCGGTCGTCGATGAACGCGCACTGTTCGGGCACCGTCCGCAGCTTGCGTGCCGCGATCTCGTAGATATCCCGTTCCGGCTTCATCGTTCCCTCGGCACACGACAGCACGAGCGCATCGAAGGCCCGGTACCGGAACTGCCGGGCGAAGGCGTGCGCCACGGCTTCCGTGTTCGATACAACGGCCGTCTTGTAGCCGTGATCGTGAATCCGGCGCGCTAGGTCGAAGACTTCCGCCCGCGGCGCGTACACCGACCGGAAGGCCTGCCCCCACAATGAGGCCACCCGGGGCAGGGGCCGCTTCAGGTCCGCGCAGACCCGTTGCCAGAAGATGCTCTCCTGGATGCAGCCTTTCTGGAACAGCTCGGAATGCCGGTGGTGCGCCTGGACGTAATCCCCGACCGAAACGCCCAGCTCCCGGGCGCAGTACGTCATCAGACCCGGTGCGGGGTCGTCGATGAGCACGCCTCCCCAGTCAAACAAAACCGCCTCGATTCGGTCCACCTGTGATTTACGAATTACGAACTATCATTTATGATTGAGTACTCTTACGAACGGGCAAAATGTAAATCGGCATTCGTGAATAGTAAAATGCAATGGAAACGATTCTGATCATCGTGGGCATCCTGCTGGGCCTCGTCCTTTTCGCGGCGTTGGCCATGGCGAACGCGGCCACCCGGCGCGATCTGGCCAACCAGGCGGGCGGTCTGAATTCGCTCCAGCAGCAGCTTGAAGGGCTCAAATCCGCCCAGGACCGAACCTCGCAGACGCTCCAGACTTCGCTCCAGGCGGGGCAGACCGCGCTGACGCAGAGTCTGCAATCGAGCCAGCACGTGCTCGGCCAGCTTAACGCCCAGGTCGGCGAGCTTCAGGGCACCAACAAGCAGATGCTCCAGCTCGGCACGGACGTCAAACGGCTCCAGAACATCCTGAGCAGCCCCAAGCTGCGGGGACAGATGGGCGAGTGGTCGCTGGAGAACCTTTTGTCGCAGGTCCTGCCCAAGGATGGCTACCGGCTCCAGTACCCGTTCAAAGATGGCCGGATTGTCGATGCATTCGTTCAGATGCCTGATTTCGGCGTGGCGGTCGACGCCAAGTTCCCACTGCCGGCCTTTGAGAGAATCGCCGCGGCGCCGGATGAAGAGCGGCCGAAGCTGCGCAAGCAATTCCTCAAAGACGTAACCGCCCACATCGACAAGATCTCCTCCTCGTACATCCGTCCGGCCGAGGGCACACTCGACTTTGCCCTGATGTATATCCCCGCGGAGAACATCTACTATGAGACCATCGTGAAGGACCCCGCCGACTCGCTCGACATCCTTCAGTATGGCTTCGAGAAGAAAGTCATCGCGGTGTCGCCCAACCTGCTCTATACCTATCTTATGACGGTGGCGATGGGCCTGCACGGCTTGCAGATCGAGCAGCAGGCTGCCGAGATTCGCCAGAACCTCAAGCGCCTCAACGCCACCTTCGCCGACTTCGCCGGGACGTGGGAAACGCTCGGCAAACACCTCCGCAACGCCTACAACCAGTACGAAGACGGCCAGAAGCGCCTCGACCGCTTTGGTGATCAACTCACTCAAATCCAGGAATCCACCCCTGCCGACGGGCAGCCGTAGGTTCCTACCGAGCCTGCGCGATCGCACGCGCACGAATATCATGGAACTCAAATCCCTGGCGCGGGCCCCCGTTGTGGGTGCCGATGATACGGACTGCATTCACAGAGGCAGGCTGAGGCAACTGAGCGAGGTCATAGCCCAGAATGATCCGGCCCCACGTATCCCGCAATTGAGTGGGGTTGCGTAGCGGCATACCCGCGCCGGTGGCGCCGAATACTTCAATATCGGGGGCGGGGCCTATCCAGCCGGCGAGGATGATGTCTGCGCCCGGGCCATCCACGATCGGATGCGCGAATCCCACGACCACCCAATGGCCCGTACCAAGGATCAGCGCGCGCATATCCTGCTGGGACTTGTTCAAGAGCAACTGCCTCAGATCGGCGCTGGATTGGGTCGGCCCTTTGGACGAGCGATCCGTCCACGAGAAACCATTGCCGTCGGGGTCGTTCGCCTTGCCAACCGAAGAAGGTCGTACGAAAGTGGGACTGTGCAGGAGATCGAGCAAGGTCGTGTCAGCGTTCTCGCCTCTCTCTGCCACGGCCTGCGGCGGATCCCGCGGCGGCGTAAACACACGAACACCCGCCGCACCTGCGACGATGCAGGCGGCGGTTGCCAAGACGGCAACGCCGACCTTCGAGCCGGCCATACCCAGGGCCACCGTGCCGGCGGAGACCTTCAACGCCGCGGCGTCGACCAGGATGGTCGCGGCACCGGCCTTGGATTCGCCCGACGTCAGAGCGGCGAAGAGCGCCAGGGCCGGCAGAAGCTGGGCTTTCTTTTTGAAGCCTCTGGCAGCAAGCTGATGGCGCAGGGACCGCTTGGCGCGGAAGAACAGCAGGCGTGCCTGCATCTCCGTCCCCCCGGTCGTCACGGCGATTTCCGAATAGGAGAGGTCCTGGAAGCATCGCAGGGTCAGGATGTTGCGATATCTGAGCGTGATAGCATCCATCGCCTCGCAAATGGCGGCGGCGAGTTCCTTGTGCATCAAAGCCTGGGGGCCACTGTGATCACGGGCCGGGATCTGGCTCAGGAGCCCGACGTCGGCTCTCGTGTGATTCCGCAGACGCGTATTGCCCTGGTTTCGAAAGTGCTGAGTCAGCCGGCTGAAGGCGGTTTTGTACAGCCAGGCCCAGAAGGATCTCTCCGACGTCAACTCCAGCTTGGGCAGGGATTTGAGCATCTGTACGATGGTCTCCTGACAGAGATCCTCCGCCACATGCCTATCGAGGGTCAAACGACGCAGATAGACAAGTACGTCACACCGCGCCGCTTCCGCCAGCGCGCAGAGACTCTCCTTATGGCCCTGCTGGGCTCTCTGGAGCAGCGCAAGATCGACGGTACTCTTCTGCATACGCGAATCGGTACAGATAATCAAATGCTGCGCGCTGCGATCTGTTTCAGTGATTCTGGGAATTGTAGAGATTTCTCTCTAAAGGATGAAACGAATTCCCAGACCCAGGCTCTGAACAGGTGTTGCAGGACCGATTCAGTTACACGGTTGAGCCAAGGAGATCATCCCATGAGGAATCAGCGTCTTTGGAGTTGCCGTGCCCGCATCACGGCACTGGTTTTCATCCTCCCCATGTTGACCGCCGCCGGTCTGCGGGCGGGAGAAATCCACGACGCGGCCGCTGCCGGCGACCTGAACAAAGTTCGGGCGCTGCTTGAAGCCGATCCGGCGCTATTGGAATCGAAAGACGACAATGGCTACACGCCGCTTCGCAAGGCATGCGCTGCGATGCAAGTGGCGGTCGCGAATTTCCTCATCGACAAGGGTGCTGACGTCAACACCAGGGACAAGATAGGTTCTACTCCGTTGTACAGTGTCGTTGATGATCCGCGCCGGGATGTCGATGTCGATCTCTTTGAACGTCTCATCGCCAAGGGAGCCGACATCAACGCGGCACTGTATACCCACCGCAACTGGACGATCTTCTGCGGCATCGCTAAACAAGGCAACCTCCAGAAAGCCAGGCTCCTGATTGATCATGGCGCTAACATCAACGTCAATTCCCTGGAAGGCACTCCCCTGCAAATGTGCCTCTATCAAGGTCGTCCAAGAGACGAGATGGTGAGGTGGCTCCTTGAGAACGGCGCGAGACTTCAGGAGTTCAGCTTCGGCAACACCGAACTCCATCTGGCGGCCATGAGGGGCTGCGCGGACCTGGTGCCCCTCCTGATCAAGCACGGCGCCCAAGTCAATGCCGTGAACGACTATGGCCATACACCGCTTTTTTTTGCCGCCAGACATGGCCATCGCAAAACAGCCGAGGCATTGATCGCCGCAGGAGCAGACAAGAGCGCCATCGTCGAAACCGATTACGGCAAAACGCCGCAACTCGCCGAAACACTCCAGGAAGGCGAGGCCTATCTCTGGTATCTGGGTGACGGCTCCCCTTGCTCCAGTTGCGCTGTGAAGACGAAGGAACACCTGCTTCTCTTCCGTCCTCCGGTACGGACGGATGAATCATCGGAGGCAGGCTTGGCCAACGGATGCCTCACCCCGAACGAACTGGCAGGTCAGAAGATCACCGTGTTTGCCTCTGGAATGGGCGTTTCCAGGCTGGCGAAACGAATGCCGGGCGCCGATTTCATACTTGACTCCGATCCGACCGCCCCTCGCCCCTCCAATCTCATATTCGTGGGCGACGCCGCGCCCGAACGGGACATTCCGCCCTATCGACTCGCCAAACCCAGTGAAGCTCTCACCGCGGGCGGGATTCAGGTACATACGACGGCGATACGTCGTTACTTTCCCGGAATGGAAGGCTTTGGTTATCTCGTCGAAGCTGACGGAATGAAAATCTTCTACGCTGGACTTCACGCGGCGTCGCAGAACAATGCCTCCCAGGTGGAAAAGTACCGCAAAGAGATCGACGTTCTGAAGGCTTTGGGGCCGATTGACATCGCGATCTTGCCCATCACGGGTCGTCATATCACTGTTGCCTACGAACCCTACCTCTACCTGATCGATCAGCTTGCCCCGAAAGCCATTTACCTTATCGGCGACGATCTCGTAACCGAAGAGCACAAGAAGTGTGTGGAGGTTCTCGGTAGGCGCAATGTGCCCGTGTCCTTTCCTGAGGGAGGCATAGCGATCGGCGAGCGGTTCCACTACGTCCGTGGGCAGACGCCGCAGGCGTCTCCGGGCGGTGTGCAGACGTCAACCGCGTCCGCCTCGCGTCTGGCGTCTGGCCCCGCCGGTTCGCGAAGGGGAGAGATACACGCCGCGGCCGCCGCCGGCGATCTGAGCAAGGTTCGGGCGCTGCTTGAAGCCGATCCGGCGTTGTTGGAGTCGAAGGACAGCGGCGGCTCTACTCCGCTCCTCAGCGCCTGCACTGCCCAGCGGGTGGCGGTCGCCAACTTTCTTCTCGACAAGGGCGCTGACGTCAAGGTCAGGGACAGGTTCCAGATGACGCCGCTGCACCGGGCCTGCTACAGCAATCTCCAGGCCCAGGATTTGACGCTCATTCAACGCCTCATCGACAAGGGGGCCGACGTCAACGCGCGGGGATATAACGGCCTCATCCCCCTCCACCAGGCCGCTCAATCGGCTAACCCCAAGGTGGCCCAACTGCTGATCGATAAAGGAGCCAATGTCAACACCTACGACGACTACAGCGGCCCCGTCGGGTCGGCGAGCATCAGCGGCACGGTCCTGCAGGTGGCCATCAACTTCAATCCCAAAGAAGAAATGGCGAAGCTTCTCGTCGAGCGTGGTGCGAAACTCAATCGGAAGGACGCGCAAGGCAATACCGAACTTCATCTGGCGGCTCTGAAAGGCTACGCCGATCTGACGCGGCTCCTGATCGAGCACGGCGCCGATGTCAACGCTGTGAACAGCCATAACCGCACCGCCCTTTACTATGCGGCCACACATGGCTACCGCAGCGTGGCGGACGTACTGGTCGCCGCCGGAGCGAAAGAAAGCACTAGCGTCGAGACCAACTACGGCACAGCGCCGCAGCTTGCCGCGGCGCTCAAGGAAGGCGAGGCCTATCTCTGGTATCTGGGTGGCGGGTATGCCGTGAAGACAAAGGGACACGTGCTCCTCTTCAATCCGTCCGGGCCTGATGAATCACTGGAGGCCGGTCTGGCCAACGGACACATCAACCCGAACGAGCTGACAGGTTTGAAAGTCACGGTGTTGATCAGCAACCCCGAGAGATGGCCCATCGCACCGGCGGTGTTTGAATTAGCGCCGCGCGTACCGGGCGTCGATTTCGTGCTCAGTCAAAAGCCGGCTGCCGGCATAAAGCCTTCGTCCTATCGCGTCGCTACTCCTCACGAGACTTTTTCGCTGGGCGGGGTCGAGGTACACACGATTCCTGCATTGGGGGGCGGCCTGGGCTATCTCGTCGAAGCCGACGGAGTGAAGATTCTCTATGGCGGACTTCACGTGAGCAGCAACGAAGATTCGCAGTTGGCTCAATACCGTAAAGAGGCCGACTACCTGAAGCCTTTCGGGCCGATCGATGTCGCCATA
>CAYQXM010000032.1:25932-46144 GCA_964421295.1 uncultured Pirellulales bacterium | reverse complement strand
AGGTGTAGAGGATGAACAGCGGGTCTTCCGCGTTCATCTTCTCGGCTTCGCACTGATCCTTGGCCTGGGCCATCTCGTCGTGATACCAGAGATCGCGGCCCGCCTGCATGGGACACGGGTCGTCGGTGACCTTGACGACGATCGTTGTCTCGATGGTCGGTGTCTTCTTCAGGGCTTCGTCCGCGATGCCTTTCAGCGGGATGTGCTTGCCGGCACGCAGCGAGACGTTCGCGGTGACCAGCACTTTGCACTCGGAGTCATTGATACGCCCTTCGAGGGCTTCGGCGCTGAAGCCGCCGAACACGATCGAGTGGATCGCGCCGATGCGGGTACAGGCCAGCATGACGATGGGCAGCTCGGGAATCATCGGCATGTAGATCGCCACGCGGTCGCCCCGGCGGACGCCCTTGGATCTGAGCACGTTGGCGAATTTGCAGACTTCCTTGTGCAGTTGCTCATACGTATACTTACGCACCGCGTCATCGGCTTCTCCCTGCCAGATGAGGGCGGTCTTCTTGGCGGTGGGGGTGCCCAGATGGCGGTCGAGGCAGTTGACGGAGACATTCAACTGGCCATCGGCGAACCAGGTGTGCTCGATCTTGCGATCCTTCGTATCCCAGGTATATTCGAGGCTTTTTGTCGGCTTTTTGAACCACGTGAGCGATTCGGCCTGCTGGAGCCAGAACTTGTCCGGGTCTTTGATGGATTGTTCCCACATCTTCTGGTACTGCGCCATGCTGGACACGTACGCTACTTTTCTGACCGCGTCCGGTGGTGGAAAGGTTCGGTTCTCGGTCATCAGGGAGCTGATCGCCTTCTCTTGTGCCATTGCGTTCTCCTTACCTGAATAAGCGGTTCTGACTACACGCAGTCTCCCACCCGGCCGGTGATGCCGTATTAAATGAACCAGATAATTCTGGCGATGCCGGCGTCAAACCGGGCATGAGATAAAACCAAACTTATAAAGGACTGCCGTGGTCCTGTCAACAGAAAACCACAGGCATATAACGCCGCGGCCTCGGGATGTGCGGCGCAGGCGTTTTTTGGGGGGCGCCCGGGAGTGAGATTGGGGTGATGAAGGCAGCGGTTACGTAGTTTTCAGCACGCCGTGCCGGCCTGGATTCTCTCCTGCCGTACGCCTTGCGGCGCCCTCGGCAATGTAAAGGAGAATGTACTTCCTTGGTGTACCTGCGACTCGACCCAGACGCGTCCGCCGTGCATCTCGACGATCTTCTTGACGATGGCCAGACCCACGCCGGTGCTCTCGTATTCGTCGCGCGCCGAGAGCGTCTGAAAGAGCTGGAAGATCTTGTCGAAGTGCTTCTCTTCAATCCCCGGTCCATTGTCGGACACGCTGAACCTCCAGAATTCGCCCTCCCCGATGCAACCGATGCGGATCTGCCCTTGGGGCTTGTCCATGAACTTGACGGCGTTGCTGATCAGGTTCTGAAACACCTGTATGACACGCGTGGTTTCTCCGCGGATGGTGGGCAAGGGGCTGTCGATAGTGACCCGGATATGTTCCGGCGGCGAGATGGCGTCGACGATCTCGGGAACGAGCACGCTCAAATCGATCTCGACCTTGTCCTCTTCTGTTCCGCCGGCCCGCGAGTACTTCAGAACCCCATCGATCAGGTTGTGCATCCGCTGCACTCGGCTGAGCAACAGCCTGACCTGCTCCCGGCCTTCTTCGTTGAGCCGGTCGGCCTGATCCTTGGCGATCCACTCCGCCAGTATTTTGATGCCGCGCAGGGGAGCCTTGAGGTCGTGCGAGACGACAGAAGCGAAGTCTGTCAGCTCGGCGTTGACCTTCCGCAACTCGCCGAGCAGCACGCCCTGTTGGTCCTCGATCCTCTTGCGGTCGCTGATATCGACGAAGCTCTCAACCAGATACTCGTGTTCCTGCCACGACGCGGCGGCGACGGTGCGGAGGATGGGGAGCTTTCGTCCGGCGGCCGTGAGCAGCACTCGTTCAGTCTGGTCCGCCGGCCGACCGAGATCGCACATCGGACATTGTCCCTCTTCGGCGGGGCAGAGGAAACGGTGACAGACGTCGCCGAGAATCTCCTCTTTCGGCAGCCCGATCAGCCGCACGGCCAGCGGGTTGGCGTCCACAATGCGATGACTCCGGCGATCCACGACAACGATGCCGGTCAGAACTGCCGAGAACACGCTGTCGCACCGACACTCTCTCTCCCGATGGTTCCGCTCCATGTCCCTTCCGCACTCCTCCGTCTTTCTCAGGTATTGATTGGGTTCATGTAACCTGGACCTTTGCCCCTCGGCAAACGCCTCGGTCACCTTGAGTCATCACGGACACCCGTCATTCCTGCTGCCGCCGCTATGACCCGCAATCCGGCCCGGCTCCTCCTCGGTATTCCCTGTGCCGGTGAGGTGCTCCGGGCACGCAGCAGTTGCCTGGGCGTTCCCATCTGTATCGGCATTCGGACGCACCCCCTCCACTGCCGTCACGAACCCCACCGTTGGCGCGACACCACGATCCCCGAAAGGACCGTGAGTTAAGCTGTTTTCACGAAGAGGTTTATGATGCGGGATAGGTCACTGCGCAGGGGACGTGTTTCCGGTAAGGTTAGATGAAATCCGCAGCGCATGCACGGGTTTATTGCAGATTCTGGGACATTACTTCACGTCTGTCCGTCCGAGGATAGGGGCGTTGCTCAGGCCCGCCAGGGTGGAGTCGTAGTGTGACAGCAGGTAGTCCTTGGCGGGGCCGCCGAGATGGTCCCAGGGGAGGACTTCGTCGCGGCCGAACGATTTTTGTGCTTCTGCCTCCAGGTCCAGACCGCACCCGGCGAAAGCGGTCCGCCACTGGTCGTAGTCGAAGCACTCGTCCCACAAATCGAAGCGCGCGCCCGCACGCCAGGCGGCTTCGATGGCGGCGCCGTGCCGGCGGTCGCCCCGACCGAGGGCGGATTCCAATTGGCTCAGACCGATACCGTGGAATTTGAACTGCAGGTAGCGGGCTCTGCGCCCCAGTTTCTCCTCGACGATGACGGCGCGGGCTTCCTCAAAGTACGCGCGGGGACGTTGTGACATCCAGGCCAGCGGCGTGTGGGGTTTGGGGACGAACCAGCTGATCGCGACATTGATCTGCCCGGTCCTGCCGTCAACGCTGCGCCGCAGCTTGGCAAGATTGTTCGTCAGCTCGACGATGGCGCGCACGTCGTCCATCGTCTCGCCGGGCAGGCCCACCATGAAATAGAGTTTCAGTTTCTCCCACCCGGCCCGGTAGGCGGCCTCCACCGCCGCGAACAGATCGGCGTTCTTGATGGGCTTGTTGACGATCTGACGGAGTCGCTCGCCGGCGGCCTCCACCGCGATGGTCAAGCCGCTCTTGCGCACCGCCGTGAAGAACTTGGGAACGAGCTGCAACTGCTGATCGACACGCAGGCTGGGGATGGACAGACCTACATGCCGGCTCTGGAAGTAGCCCTGAAGCCGAGTGACAAGCTCCTCCAGGCTGGGGTAGTCGGCGGTCGACAGGCTCAGCAGGCTGACGGTGTCGAAACCCGTGTTCTCGTAGGAGGCCTTCGCCAGGTCGAAGACCTTGTCCACGCTGCGGAAGCGGATGGGCCGCCGACAGTAGCTGGCCTGGCAGAACCGGCACCGCCCGGGACAGCCGCGCATGATCTCGACGCTGATACGCTCGTGGATGGTTTCGTGAAAGGGCACGATCGGCCGCACCGGGAAGGGGGCGTTTTCGAAGTCGCTGACCGCCGCGCTGGTCAGTCGCGTCGGCAGACCTTCTCGCGCGGGTGTCAACGCGATAAGCTTGCCGCCATCGTAGCGGGCGTCATAGAAGCGGGGCACGTAGGCCCATTCAAATCGTCTGGCTGCTTCCAGCAGGGTGTCCTGTTTTGACAGGCCGCCTTTCTCGGCCTCGATCAGCCACTGCGCCAACTGCACGGCAGCCTCCTCGCCCTCGCCCAGGACGAACAGGTCGATGAAGTCGGCGATGGGCTCGCAGCAGTTGGTCATGCCTCCGCCGGCAACGACAATTGGATCGTCTTCCGCCCGCTGCGCACTGCGAACGGCCAGACCACCCAGGTCCAGCATGTTGAGAACGTTCGCATAACACAACTCGTTCGTCAGGCTGAAACCGACGACGTCGAAGCTCCGCAGGGATGCTTTGGATTCCAGGCTGAACAGCGGGATGCCTTTCTGACGCAGCAACGCCTCGACGTCGGTCCACGGGGCGAACACCCGCTCCGCGGCGACGCTGTCCATGCTGTTGAGGACGTGGTAGATGATCGCCAGGCCGGTATACGACATCCCGACTTCGTAAACGTCGGGAAAGCACAACGCCACGCACAGATCGCAACGGCTCAAGTCTTTGCGGACCTGGTTGACCTCGCCTCCGACATATCGGGCCGGCTGACGCACGAACGGAAGAAACTCACGCTCGATGCGATCGGCCAGCAACTCTATCTTCTTGTCTGTCATGGCGGTATTATACTCGATCCTATGAGTACGGTCGCCCGAATAACGATCATCTTGGTCTCCTCTGCGGCGCTGTGTGCCGGGCTGTATCTGGCGCTGCGGCCGACGGGGCCGGTCGAGCTCGACAGCGGCCAGCGTGTGGTTATGGGTACCTTGGCCCGCGTCGTCGCCATCGCACCCGATGAAGCGGCGGCCCGAGCCGCTATCGCGGCGGCGTGCGCCGAACAGGATCGCATCGAGGCCCTCATGAGCTATCATCAGAACGATTCGGAGTTGGCGCGCCTCAATCGTGAAGCTGCCGGGGGGCCGGTTCGGGTCAGCGGGGCCATCTTTGCCGTCCTCGAACAGGCGCAGCACTTCAGCGCGCTTTCGGACGGAGCATTCGATGTCACGGTGGGGCCGTTGATGGATCTGTGGCGTGCGGCCGGTGAGGCGAACCAGCCGCCGACCGAGGCCGAATTGGCCGCGGCACGGGGGAGGACCGGCTGGCGCCATATCGTTCTGGACCCCAACGCCTCGACCGTGCACTTCAAGGTGCAGGGGATGAAAGTGGACCTGGGCGGCATCGCCAAAGGCTATGCGGTCGACCGGTCCGTTGAAGTGATGAAGCGTCACGGTGCCATCGGAGGCATGGTCGATCTTGGGGGCAATATCCGCTGCTTCGGTCTAGCGCCCCACGGCCAGGCTCGCTGGTATGTCGCCGTCCAGGACCCGAATGTCGGGCCGGATGATCTGCAGGCAGGCCGGGCACCGGTGGTTCTCCGGATTGGGGACGGTTCCGTTTCCACCAGCGGCCACTACCGCCGCTTCGTCACGGTGGCGGGCCGCAAACAGAGTCACATCGTCGACCCGAACAGCGGCTATGACAACGAAGCGCTGGCCAGCGTCACCGTCATCGCCCCCGACGCCACATCCGCCGACGCCCTGTCGACCGCCGTGAGCGTCCTCGGCCGCGCGAAGGGCCTGCAACTGATCGAGAAACTGCCGAACATGGAAGCGATCCTGATCCCCGCCGGTACGGGAGCCCAGCCCATCTTCAGCCGCGGCGCGGCAAAATACGTCGAATGAGAGCACGCCTCCGCCTGATGGCATCCCCCGTTGCCCCCAACTCAGACGGTTCTCTGTTCTGTTGTTTCAGGTGTAAAAGCAGAAAAGCCGATACTATAATGTTCCGTTGGCTGGACGGACGTGAACTTCCAGAAGTTGAAGGTGAGTGATATGCCTCGAAGTATGATTGCCTGGTGTGTGGCAGTGCTGGCGGCCGGATGGCTGTCGGGTTGCGCGGTGGATCCGGTGACGGGTGACAAACGCTTGATGCTGCTGTCGCCGGAAGATGAAGTCAAGCTGGGCAAAGCCTACGCGCCTCAGATCGAGAGGGAACTGGGGGGGCGGATTCCCGACGAGAATCTGCAGAGCTACGTCAACCAGGTGGGCCAGCGGATGGCCCGCGTGTGCCATCATCCCGAGTTTTCCTACCGTTTCACGGCCGTGCAGGAACCCATGGTCAACGCGTTCGCCGTGCCGGGCGGTCACATTTTCATCACCCGCGGACTGCTGGAGAAGCTCAATTCCGAAGCCGAGCTGGCGTCCGTGCTCGGGCACGAGGTGGGACACGTCGTTGCGCAGCATACGGCGGCCGCCATCAGCCGAGAGGCGGTCATGACCGCTTTGATCGTGGCGGCCAGCGTGGGAGGCGGCGTCGACGCCGGTGGCGCCTCGGCGTTTGTCTCGCAGTGCCTGAGCTTGCAGTACAGCCGCGAAGATGAGACGGAAGCGGACTGGGCCGGTCTGAGCTACATGACCCAGGCGGGTTACGACCCGAACGGGATGATCGCCACGATGCGCGTGCTGCACAAACTCCAGACGGAGCGGCCGATCGAGTTCTTCTCGACTCACCCCAATCCCGAAACACGTATTGCGGATATCGAGGAGCGGATCGAACGGCGTTTCGCGAACGTCGGGCAATTGAAAACCGGCAAGCCCGAATATGAAGAACACGTACACGCCGCGCTGAAGGAACTCAAGAAAAAGCCTAGCCAGACGGTCCGCGACTGAGAGGACCGGTGCGGGGCACACCGCGTCACGGCTGCTTCTGCCGGGCCTTGGCTTCCACATCCGCTTCGAGTTGGCTGAAGCCGCACTTGGGACAGCGGTCATCGAACGCCACCGCTCCCGCGGGCTGTCGGCGCGAGATCTCACCGCATTGGGCGCATTTGAACGCTTCAATGACCGCGTCTTTCCCGCACTTGAGGCAGGGGAGACTGGGCGACCCGTTGCCTTTCGACAGCCGGACCCGCAGTTGTTTCCAGTAGTTCTTCAGAGCCATCTGGCGTGCGTCCCCGCAGTTCATGCACTTGACCCAGGTTTGCTGAGAACTGGGGACGCCGAGATTGCGGCTCGACGAGCGGGTGGTGAAAACGACCACCCCGGCCACCGTCAGGCAAACGACAATGACAATGGCATAAATGGTATTCCTCATGGCTTCTTTCTCCCGAAACGCTTGCACGGTCCCGCGCTGCTGCGTTTCCATAGTCTGCACATACGCCATGAGCACCATATCGGCACGAGAGAGACCTGTCAAACATTTGTGGCGCGGAGGGGTAGATAATTCTTCGCCTGCTGGAGCACGCGGTCCGGGGCTTCGGGAAAGCCGGTGCGGGCGGACAGATAGGCCGATTCCAGCACCGCCATGTTCCTCAGGTTCTCCGCCAGGCTGCTGACCTCCAGTGGCTCATCGGGACAGCGGAGATGGCGAGCGAAGTTGTCCAGTAGCCGGACCAGGATGTCGCGATCGTCTTCCTGAAAGTGCTGCACCTGCTCCGTTCCATCGGCAAGACTCGTCAGAAGAACGTGATCCCGGCCGACGGTCAGGATGCTGTCCCGGCCGTACACTTTGAGATGGGTCGATTCGGGTGTGGGCCTGTTGCCCCGGAGTGCGACCAGGCTGGCGGCCAGGGCGTCCGAGAACTCCATGGTGACGAGCGACGTGTCTTCCGTGAGACAGAGCCGCTGTTGTCTATCGGGGGCCTGGCTGCTGTTGCGAGCGTAGATCTGCTGCGGCGTCGGGAAGTTCTGCAGGATCTGGTCGATCATGCCATAGCCATCGTGCAGCAAGACGCCGCCGCCGGCCAGCACCGGATCGTTTTGCCAGGTCGCCCGGTGGGTGGCTACCCCACACACGTGGGCCGTGATGAGGAACGGTTGACTGAGGCGTCCCTCCGCGATCCAGGTCCGGGCGATCTGGTAGGTGGAGGAGTATCGCAGTGGATTGGCGACTACGAAACGGACATTCTCGCTCTGCGCCAGTTCGGTCAATTCGAGCGCCTCGGCAAAGGTGCGCGCGGGCGGAGCCAGCTTGAGAATGTTGAACTTGCGGCGCATGGCGGCTCTGACGTACTCGTCGCACGTGTGGATATCGGCGGCCACGAAGAGCGCGTCCAGTTGCTGCTGTACGATCAGCTGGCGGTAATCCGTGTAGGCGTCACAGCGATACTGAGTGGCGGCACAGTCAGCCCGCTGGCGGTCGGTGTCGGCTACGGCCTTGATGCGGAACTGGCCGCCGGTCTGGGCCGCTTCGAGCAGAAGTTGCCCGCGAGGTCCCAGACCGAGAACTGCCACCGCTAAGGGCTCTGCCGCCATCGATCCACCTTCTGGTCCTCCGTGACGGTTGCAGGATCGGATTAGCGTCGCTCGCAGCTTCGTCGCGGGATGATGAAGTGCTCGGGCACCGGGAACTGCGAACACATCATGAGAACCTCTTTGCCGACCTGCTCGATCACCGACTCCTTGTCGATGTTCTCGGCGACGGTGTGAATGAACGTCGCGACCTGCTCGGCCTGGGCTTCCTTCATCCCACGCGTAGTCATTGCCGGCGTTCCCAGACGGAGCCCGCTCGGATTGAAAGGCGGGGCCGGATCACCGGGGATCGTGTTGTAGTTGGTCACGATGCGGGCACGGTCCAGGGCCTTGGCGAATTTCTTGCCCGGAATCCCCTTGTTCCTCAGATCGATCAGCATGAGGTGGTTGTCGGTTCCGCCCGTGACGAGATTGAAGCCGTACTCGAGCAGCTTGTTGGCCAACGCTTTGGCGTTCTTGACAATCTGCTCGGCGTAGGCGACGAACTCGGGCGTATTGGCCTCAGCCATTGCTACCGCGATCGCCGTGATGGTGTGCATGTGGGGACCGCCTTGCAGACCCGGGAAGACCGCGCGATCCACTTTGTCGGCGTGCTCGGCTTTGCACAGCAGCATGCCGCCGCGCGGGCCGCGCAACGTCTTGTGCGTCGTGGTCGATACGATGTCGGCGTGCGGAACCGGGCTTTGATGAATCCCGGCGACCACCAGGCCGGCGATGTGAGCGATATCGCTGACCAGGAAGGCGCCGACTTCTCTGGCGATCTCGCCGAATGTCTTGAAGTCGATCATGCGCGGATACGCCGTGGCGCCCGAGATGATCACCTTGGGACGATGTTTCTTGGCCAGGTCACGGATCAGATCGTAGTCGAGCAGGCCGGTTTGTGTGTTCACCTGGTAGGGGACGGAATTGAAGAACTTGCTCGTCAGCGACACCTTCCAGCCATGCGTGAGGTGCCCGCCGTGGTCGAGGGCCAGACCCATGATCGTGTCGCCCTGGTTCAGCAGGGCTGCGTAGGCGGCCAGGTTGGCGACCGATCCCGAGTAGGACTGGACATTGGCGTGTTCGGCTTTGAACAGCTTCTTGGCACGCTCGCGGGCCAGGGTCTCGATCAGATCGGTGACTTGCTGTCCCTCGTAGTAGCGCTTGCCGGGGTATCCCTCGGCGTACTTGTTGGTCAGGCAGCTGGAACTGGCCATCATCACCGCCCGCGAGACATAGTTCTCGGACGGAATCAGCCGGATCGACCCACTCTGCCGGGCCTCTTCCTGCTTGATCAGTTCATAGATTTGAGGGTCATAGTGTTCCAAAGCTGTCCGCATACCAATTTCTCCATAAACGGGACATTTCAGGACAATCCACGGGTCTTCGATAGTCGGATGATACCCCGACCGCTCTTATAGCACAGGCCCCGGCTCCAGACAAGGATTTATTCGTTGACAAAATTGTGCCGAAGACTACGATAGGTGGTGGAATTGTGACCTAAGATTCGGCGGTGCATACTCTTATGATGGATTCGGGTGATCAATCCAAGTCGCAGGCGAAGGCCTGTTTCGAACGAGCCGCCCAAGCAGCCGGAGCGGGAGATTTTGACCGGGCTATAGACGCCTATCTGGATGGACTGCGTCTGGCTCCTGACGCCGTGGATGGCGGGCATATCGAGCTGCGCGTTCTGGCCTTGCGCCGACTGGAGCGAGGCGGAGCCAAGCCTTCTCCTGAGGAGGTCAATCAGCGTCTCACGAACGGCCAAACGCCTCTCGACAAGATGCTGAATGCGGAGTACCTGCTGGCGAAGGACCCCGAGCATCTGGCCTATGGTGAGATCATCCTGCGGGCCGCCGCAGCCGGGGGGTACCCCGACACGGTCAAGTGGATGGCTGACCTGATGTTTCTGGCCAACAACAATGCCAAGAAGCCCTCTGCCCAGGTCTACATCCTTCTGATGGATTCCTACGCCTCGGCCGGTCTGCTCGAGCGTGCTGTGGCTGCGGGGCGCCGTGCTCTGCGGCTCAAGCCGGGCGACAAGAAGCTGACGGCTGATCTGAAGGAGCTGACGGCCAAGCTTGCGGCCTCGCGCCGCGAGCAAGTCAGGCCGGAACCTGTGCCGGACAGCGTTGTCGAGTCTCGGGAGGACCCCCGGGAGTCACCTGCCCAAGCCAGGACGGCGCCGGTGCCTGCGAAAATCGAGCAGCAGGGCGATATCGCGGCGGGCAGGTCGTTTTTCATGAAGGCCCGAAGAGCAGCGGACAGCCAGAACTTCGATTATGCCATCGAGCTGTATCTGGATGGACTGCGTCATGCGCCGGATGCCCTTGAAGAGGGGCATCTGCCGCTGGCCGAGGTGGCGCTGCAACGCCAGAGCCGGGGCGGCAAGAAGCCCTCGATGATCGAACGCGTCAAGCGCATGGGAGGCAAGACGCCGCTGGAGCAAATGCTCAGCGCGGAGTACCTCTTCGCCAAGGATCCCAACCATCAGCCCTACGCCGAAGCCATGCTCAGGGCGGCCGTCGAGGGTGGGTACGAGAAGACGGCGGGTTGGATGGCTAATATGATCTTCCAGGACAACAACGCCAGCGAGAAGCCGTCCCTGGCGACATACATCCTCCTGAAGGACTGCTATATCAAGCTGAATCAGCTCGACAAGGCTGTCGCGGCCTGTCAGCGCGCCGCGCGTATGAGGCCCGACGACAAGCCTTTGGCCGACGAGTGCAAGAACCTCTCCGCCGAGCTGGCCATGGCCAAGGGCAACTACGGCGGCGACGGGGACTTCCGCCAGTCGATCCGCGACCGCGAGGCGCAGGCCAAAATGTACTCCCAGGAACGGGTCATCAAGACCCAGGATTTCCGGGTCACCGCTGTGGCCGATGCGCGGAAGCACTATGAAAAGGACCCGGACCTGCCGAAACACATCTTCGATCTGTCGGCGGCCCTGGCGGATCTGGAGACGGACGAGGCGGAAGACGAAGCTATCAAGCTGCTGGAAGATGCGTATGCAGCCCAAAAGGATTTCCGTTTCGAGGAACGGGCCGGAACCCTGCTCATCCGCCAGCTTGAACGTAAGATTCACGACGCCAAAAAGCTCCCGGCCGGGCCCGCCAGACGCGACCAGCTTGACCACCTGACGGAAGCCCTGAATGCCACGGAACTCGAACACTATCGGCTGTGCATGGAGAACTACCCCACCGACCTGGCCTTCAAGTATGAGTACGCCGTTCGACTGATGGCGAACAAGCGGTACAACGACGCCATTCCGCTCTTCCAGGAAGCCCAGAAGGACCCCAAACGAAGGATCTCGGCCATGGGGAAGGTTGGGTATTGCTTTTTCATGAAAGGCTGGTATACCGATGCGATTGAAATCCTGGCAAAAGCTATCGATGTCTATGAAATAAAAGATGATGCAATTGCCAAGGAACTTCAGTATAATCTGGCCCGTGCCTTTGAAGATAATGGACAGGGGGACAAAGCCCTGGAAACCTATCGGAGAATCGCACAGGTCGATTTTGGATACCGGGACGTGGGCGACCGGGTGGATCGCCTGCGATCTGACAAGAAACCAGGTTAGTACCGACTGACATGGATTCAGAGAAGTAGGAATAGTTGATCTCGTAGGAGAAAAAAGTGGCACATTCGTTATCCGCGAAGAAGAGAGTCAGGCAGAACGTCAAAAGGCGAATGGTCAATCGTGCACGCCGCAGTTCGATGAAAACCCAGCTCAAGCGGTTTGACACCGTTCTGGGCGAGGGCAAGGTCGATGCGGTCGCGGCGGAACTCAAAGTGACGTCGACGAAGCTGGATAAGATGTCCAGCAAGGGCACGATGCACAAGAAGACCGCGGCCCGGAAGAAGTCCCGCCTGGCCAAGAAGCTCAATGCCCTGAAAGCCAAGAAGGCCTGATTCGCCGCTGGGGTGTCCCGACATACGTTTCTCCGAGCGTGGACATGGCACCCCGCGCACAGTGCAGGCACAGGATGTGCCAATCGACAGATGTTGATGAAGATGCGAAGAGCAGCACTCTGCTGGATGACCCGGCCGGGTGCTTTTTCTATTGGTGGCGTCTATGGGGGAAGTCTACAAGAGTCGGATCGTTAAGCTGCTCCGGCACGCCGACTACACGCCGGTAAAGGTGACGGAGTTGGCCAAAACGCTGGGCGTCGATGCCGAAGCCTATCCGGAGTTCAAAACCGCCTTCGACGAGCTGCGCCGGGCCGGGCACGTCATCATCGGGGCGGGCGATCTCGTCACGCTGCCCTCGATCTCCGGCCAGGTCGTCGGCACGTTTCGCGCCAACCCCAAAGGGTTTGGGTTCGTCGTGCCGCTGGAGCCCAGCGCGCATGGCGACCTGTTCATTCCGCCGGACGCGAAGGCCGACGCCATGAGCGGCGACACCGTCATGGCCAGGGTCATCCGCCAGGGGAAAAGCCGGGGCGAAGGACGCCTCTCCGGCGAGATCATCCAGGTCATGGAACGGGCCAGCAACCAGTTCGTGGGAACGCTCACACGCCGGCCTGAAGCCTGGATCGTTCAGCCGGACGGGAGCCGGTTCTTCGACCCGATCGTCGTAGAGGATGTCACGGCCAAGAACGCCAGAGAGCGGGACAAAGTGGTCGTCGAGATCCTCTCCTTTCCCACCGACCGACACCTGGCCCGGGGCGTGATCATCGAAGTATTGGGCAAAGCCGGTCGCTATGATACTGAAATTGCAGCGGTCAGCCGGGCCTATCGCCTGCCGGGGCCGTTCCCAGCAGAGTGCGTGGAGCAATCGCGCCAAGCGGCGGCCGCATTCACCGGCAGGGCGGAACAGCAGCGCGAGGACATCACGGACAAGGCGATTGTGACAATCGACCCGCCGGACGCGAAGGATTTCGATGACGCCATCAGCCTCGAAACCGATCCGGAAGGCGACTGGGTGCTCGGCGTCCACATCGCCGACGTCTGCCAGTTCATCCCCACCGGCTCGCCGCTGGACGAGGAAGGCCGCCTGCGCGGCAACAGCGTCTATCTTCCCGGCCGAACGATTCCGATGCTGCCGGAGATTCTCAGCAACGGGATTTGCAGCCTCCAGCCGGACCAGCCGCGCTTCGTCAAGAGCGTGTACATCACGTACGATGCCGAGGGGCAGGCTTTGTCCCACCGGTATGCCAACAGTCTCATTCGCTCGAAGGCCCGCCTGACCTATCAGCAGGTGGACCGAATTCTCAAGGGACACACCGCCGACTCGACGCCGGAGGTGATCGATCTGCTCGGCCGGATGGAAATTCTGGCTCGGCGCATCGAGAAGCGGCGCAACGAGAACGGCATGTTGCACCTGGATATCCCCGAGCCGGAGTTGGTCTTCGATGAGGCGGGGCAGGTCGTCGATGCGCATCCCGCCGACACGAGCTATCCGCACACGATCATCGAGATGTTCATGGTCGAGGCCAACGAAGCGGTGGCCGGGCTGCTCGACCGTCACGATCTGACGTTCATGCGGCGTGTTCACCCCGAGCCGGATGGGCTCACGATGCAGAACCTCTCCAGGTTGTTGCGTGGGATGGGCTACGCGGTGCCGAAACACCCCGACCGGCGCACGCTCCAGGCACTTCTGACAGCGGTTCAGGGCGCCGAAAATTCGTTCGCCGTCAACATGCTCGTCCTGCGCAGCCTCGAACGGGCCCAGTACTCTCCCTCGTCGATCGGCCACTACGCCCTGGCCTCGACGCATTACTGTCACTTCACCAGCCCGATCCGCCGGTACGCGGACCTGCTGGTGCATCGCCAGCTCCAGCTCTATCTCGAAGGTCGGATCGCCGCCGCCAAGGCCATCGTGGCCGGGCAGGACCTGGTCGAGATGGGTCGTCACATCACCTTCACCGAGGAACGTGCCGACGACGCCGAGCGTGACCTGACCGCCACGCTGACGCTCCAGATGCTCAGCAAGCACATCGGCGACGAGATGGACGGTGTTGTCACGGGCCTGACCAGCTTCGGCGTCTTCGTCCAATCCACCAAGTTCGGCATCGAGGGCCTGATCCGCCTTGAGGATTTGGGAAGCGATGAGTGGTTCTACAATAAGCGCGCCGGATGTCTCACAGGCCGGCGTTCCGGGCAGGTCATCCAATTAGGCCACACCCTCAAGGTCCGCATCGTCTCGGTCAACATCGCCGGCCGCCAGTTGAACCTCGCCCCCTCCGAGCCCCTGGGCCTGACCCGCCCCGGCCGCCGCAGCAAGACCGCCCGCGGCGCCACCGAGCGAAAACCCCGCCCCAAATCCCGCCGCGAACCCCGCGCCAAGAAATCCAAATTCAGATCCAAGCCCACCCGCCGCAAGAAGGGCCGTTCGTAGTGACGCCGCAAGGCGTTTGACTCCTGATGTGCGCCCTTGCGGGCACACGACAAACGGTTTGCACGGGTACCATGCTTACGCTTGCGTAAGCAAGTCTTCTTCCGATGCGCGAACATGTCTACGCAAATGCAGACATGGCACCCGGCGGGCACTCTCTTGGAGAAGCACCGTACCCCGTGAGTCCCTCTCGAAGTCAACAATGAACACGCCACCCCATCAGCAGGATTCATCCCTGATGAAGCCTGTTTGGGAGGAGTTGGCAGGGGACTGCCAATATGGGTGAGGCGGGGCAGGTTTGTAGTGTGCCTGCAAGGGCATACATGGAGGAGTAACGCCTTGCGGCGTCACTACAAACGGGGGTTTCGCACTTTCTGTCACGTAGGCGCCAATGGGTATGGTATTTGCACCATTGGTCAGGCATGCACAATGGAGACCAGAGCCAGCGCTGGAACGGACCGATTTTGGCGAAACGAAGCCAATCGGAGGAGGGGGTCAGGGTTCAGGGGTCGGGGAGCAGGGAACCAAGAAGAAGCAGTCTCCCGATCCCCGGTCTCTGACCCCCGATCCCTGTTATGCCGAACGAAGCCAATTGGAGCAGGGGCCAGGGTTCAGAGGTCAGGGGCCAGAGCGGAGCATAGCGACAATCCACCGACCCCTGAACCCCAATCCCCGATCCCTTTCGGTTGGAGGATGTGCCAAACGAACCCAATTATCGTGCGAAAATGGGATTATTGACAGGCAGAGGCGATTCTGGGATACTCAACCGTCAATTTCGTTGTAGGGGGGCTTGGTTTACGTCTAACTGAGTGTCCCCAGACTGTATCTGTAGTAGCAGGCAGGAAATAGAGCGGGCCAATGGCTTTTGAAAAAGTAAGCAAGATACTCGTCAGCATCTTCGGCTCACGAAATGAACGGTTGGTGAAGTCGTATTGGCCGATGGTGCACAAAGCGGGGGAATTCGAAGAGCGGATCAAGCAACTCGACGACGCGGGATTGAGCGCCAAGACGGCGGAGTTCAAAGCGGCTCTGGCGTCGGGGAAGAACCCGGACGATATCCTGCCGGAAGCGTTCGCCGTGGTGCGTGAGGCGGCCCGGCGGCACGCCCAGATGCGGCACTTCGACGTCCAACTCATCGGTGGGCGAGTCCTCTACGAGGGCAAGATCGCTGAAATGGCGACGGGCGAAGGCAAAACCCTCGTCGCCACCCTGGCCGCCTATCTCGTCCACCTGACCGGGCGGCATGTTCACGTCGTTACGGTGAACGACTACCTGGCCAAGCGCGACGCGGAGTGGATGGGGCCGATCTACACCTCGCTCGGACTGACGGTCGGCGCGATTCAGGCCGATATGGACACCGCCGGGGAGGAACGCAGGAACCAGTACCTCTGCGATATCACCTACGGCACGAACAACGAGTTCGGCTTCGACTATCTCCGCGACAACATGAAGACCGCGCTGGAGCAGATGGTGCAGGGGCCGCTGGAGTACGGGATCGTCGACGAAGTGGACTCCATTCTGATCGATGAGGCGCGAACGCCTCTGATCATCTCGGGTCCCGCGTTCGACGACGTGACGAAATATCGCAAGGCTGACCAGATCGCCAAGCAGATTGTGGGCATGAACACCGCCCACAAACGAATCAAGGATCAGATCGAAACGGTCAAGAAGCGGATTGCCAATGCTCAGGGTGAGATCGACGAGGCTAAGAAGGAGAAGGACAACAGCCGGATTGAGAAGGCCCGGAAGGCTATTGAGCAAGCTGAGAAGGAATTGGAGCAGGATGAAGGAAAGCTGGAACAGCAAGTTGAGTATTATGAAGTCGAACCCGACCGCAAACTGATCCGCCTGACGGAGGCTGGGGAAAAGGCTGCCCAGGAGATCGCCGGCGTGGGTTCGTTCTATACCGGCAGCAACATCGACTGGCCACACCTGATAGGGCAGAGTCTCCGGGCCCACGTCGTCTACGAGAGAGAAAAAGATTATGTGGTCATGGACGGCAAGGTCATCATCGTCGATGAATTCACCGGCCGTCTCATGCACGGACGCCAGTGGTCCGACGGCCTGCACCAGGCGGTCGAGGCCAAGGAAGGCGTGCAGGTCAAGGAAGAGACGCAGACTCTGGCCACCATCACCCTCCAGAACTTCTTCAAGCTCTACCAGCAGATCGCCGGCATGACAGGCACCGCGGCCACCGAGGCCGAGGAATTCATGAAGATCTACAAGCTCGACATGGTCATCATTCCCACGAACAAGCCGTGCGTGCGTGACGACCGCGAGGATGTGATCTACAAGTCCTTGAAGGAAAAATTCGACGCCATCGTCGAAGAGATCAACAATACGAGTTCGGCCGGTCGGCCTGTCCTGGTCGGTACGATCAGCATCGAAAAGAGCGAGGCGCTATCGGCGGCTCTGACCAAGCGGCACGGGCTGGAACACGAGGTCTTGAACGCCAAGCAGCACGCGCGCGAAGCCGTGATTGTCACGAAGGCCGGGCAGCAGTATCAGGCCCGCGACGGCAAGATGCACGGCAACGTCACGATCGCGACGAACATGGCCGGCCGCGGGACCGATATCAAGCTCGGCGCGGGCGTGGCCGAGATCGGCGGTCTGCACATCCTGGGCACCGAGCGGCACGAGGCCCGGCGTATCGACAACCAGCTCCGCGGCCGTGCCGGACGTCAGGGCGACGCGGGCTCCAGCCAGTTCTTCCTCTGTTTCGACGACGACCTGATGCGCGTCTTCGCCCCCGAATGGACCGTCAAGGCCCTGGCCTGGATCGGTTGGCAGGAAGGCGAGCCCATCTACCACAAGCGGATCAGCAAGGGCATCGCCAAGGCGCAGAAGAAGGTCGAAGAGCGGAACTTCGAAATTCGTAAGAGCCTCCTCGAATACGACGAGGTGATGGACTATCAGCGCAAGATCTTCTACTCGCGCCGGCGCAGCGTCCTCGAAGGCAAAGACCTCAAGAAGACGATCCAGGAAATGATCGACGCGACGCTGGCCGAACATTGCGATCTGATGCTCGACCACGAATACCCGGGCAAGTGCGCCGTCGAGTGGGCCAAGTCGCAGTTCGACGTCGAGCTGCGACCGGGTGACGTCGTGGAGGCCACCCCGGCCGAGATCGAGGAGAAGATCAAAGACAAGGCCAGGGACGCGGCACGAAACAACGTCTCGCTGTCCCTGGGCGAATACCTGGAAGACTACGCCGACAAGAGCACGTGGGACATCCCCGGTTTGTCCCGCTGGGCGATGAGCACTTTCCACGTGAACCTGAGCATCGGCAAGATCAAGGAGCTGTCGGCCGAGGAGATCGAGCAGCAACTCTCCGAGGCGGCTGCGGAGCAGGTGGACAAGAGGGACTGCTCGCAATTGGTGGAATTCCTCAAAGAAGACTACGGCCTGCGGCAGTTCGCCGAGTGGGCGCGGGCGAAGTTCGATCTGAAGCTGAACGTCGACGATCTCAAGAAGCTGAACGCCAAGCTCATTCGTGAGAAGCTGGTCGAGGAGATGAACGAGAAGTACCGCCGGCGGGAGATCGATTATCCGGTCGATTTCGCCATGAGCATGGTGTACGGGTCCGAGACGCAGAACGTCTATGCGTTCGAAAACCTGGCGCAGTGGGCGAACCGCAAGTACAACGCCGGGTTCACCGCGGCGGAGCTGCAGGAGGCCAAGCCCAGGGACGTGCATCACCGGCTGATGCGGCTCAGCGAAGGTTACAACGACGGCAAGCTGGAAGACGAACTGAAGCAGAAGTCCGGCCTTCGTCCCGCGGAACTGGCGGCCTGGGCCAACCAGAGATTCGATAGCTCGTTGAGCGAAAAGGACCTGGCGGGACAAGATGCCGGCGAGCGGTTGCGGGATGTGGCCCGGCAGTTCATGCGCCGCGAGCTGGCGGACCTCGAACGCTACGTCCTGCTGCAGGTCTACGACAGCACGTGGAAAGACCACCTCTATGCGATGGACCACCTCAAGGACAGCATCTGGACCCGCTCGCTGGCCGAGAAGGACCCCAAGGTCGAGTACAAGCGGGAGGGCTACCGCATGTTCAAGGAAATGCTCTCCACGATCGAGGACCGGGTGACTGACGTGGTTTTCCGCGTGCAGCTGGAGGCGGGAATGCGGGCTCGGAATGTCTGGAACGTGAGCCAGACTTCGCACGACGAGGTGGGGCAGTTCTCCATGACCGAGCGGCAGCGCGAGGCGGCGCAGGCGAACCAGGGCGAGCAGAAGGTCAAGCAGATCCGGCTGGAGCAGCCGAAGGTCGGGCGGAACGATCCGTGCCCGTGCGGCAGCGGCAAGAAGTACAAGAAATGCCACGGGAAGGACTCCGCATAGGCTGACCCCGGGGGCCGCACGGTAGCTGGGGCAGGGTCCGTATAAAAGAAAACATCGAGTAACGATGCGCTACTCGATGTTTTCCGGAGGGGAGAAAAATCTTCTTTATCTGTTTTCGTCGTGTTCCCGGTGGCTGTTTCCGTCTGTTCTTCCGCCACTCTAACTATGATACGCAACCCGCCCGCGGCGGTTCACCCTTACGATAGGAATTCGTGGTTGCCAATCCGGAGGAGAAAAAAAACCGGAATTTCTGACGCTTCTCGCTAAACTCGTCGTGGATTGTGACGATTAGATAGGTGGGTAGAGGATGAGGCCGTTGGACCGGGGCAGGGACGCGATAGCGAGGTACAACGCACTCTGACTCCTTTACTATAGAGTCGTTTCGGGCGGATTGTCGAACCGCGACTTCTGCACGCGTATGTAGTTGCCCCTACAAGCGGACGCGTAGTTTGGCAAAGGCCCGACGTGGGGCGATACCACTGTCCACACGTGGATAGGGAGGTCATGGGGACGGCCGTATCCCCCCACCGTAGGCATGGGTCCGGCAACCAGCAGGAGTAATCAATGCCGTATGTGCGGCGAAATCCGTCAACCGTGTAGCATCAAGAATCAGGGATTTTGGGGAAGCGGAGTATGGCCGGCAACAAGAAGCCCGTTTTGTTGATCGAATTGTGTCCCGGTGACATGCCGGATGCGTGGACCATCCTGAGCGAGTTGGGTACGGTGGAACACGTGATCCGACGCAAATCTGTCGAGGAAGCTCTGACACTCCTTCAAGGCAATCAGCTTGAGAAGCCCGCCGTGATCTTCATCGATGGATTCGAGCCGGACGGAAAAGGCTTTGAGCAGTTACGTATGCTCAAGGGAAATGAGACGTTCAAGTCCATTCCGGTCATCGTGCTGGCCACGAAGGCTGACGACCCGGCGGCGATCGACGAGTGTTATCGCATCGGGGTAGCCGGCTACATCGCCCGATCGCACGACGTCAACGAGCTGATCAGCGAAGTGCGTACCATCCGCGAGTATTGGACGCTCAGCGAATTGCCTGTGTGCGCAGGTTAGCTTCGTGGCGCTACCGCAGGCCTACCTGGCCCGCCGTAGCCAACGGAAGCGAAACGTATCTCGAATGACGGCGGTAAAACGGACGCCCAATCGCTGCGTGCTGGCAGGGTAATCTTCTCTGCGTAGTTCGGCCGCGTTCACGCTTCGGCGTCGCCGGGGAACACCGGCCAAGACGGAGGCTGCATATCCCAGCCAGATGGCTCTCCGGCTCTTGGGGTTTTCACGCCGATCGTTGCAGAGCGGAATGATCCGAACGTCACCCCTGTTCATCTTTGCACAGCCATTCCAGCGCATGCCAGCAATTCCTCGCCCGTGCGGCTGACAATCTCTCCGGCTCCAAAGAGCTGGTGCCTGTCGAGGACTTCCGGACGCTCCCGGTAGTACCTCTCGACC
>CAYQXM010000032.1:0-25922 GCA_964421295.1 uncultured Pirellulales bacterium | reverse complement strand
GATGATCTGAAAGCAGGCGCAGTTGTCGATCAGGGCCTGCTCGACCGCTCCGGTGCCGCCCTCGACCTCGCCTGCGGTGCGGTACTGGCCCGCCAGCAGCCAGCGGCTGAGCTCGTCGTCGTACTCCGCCGGGTAGATGAATGCCACCGCAAATCTGCCGTCCTCGTACTGCGCCAGATGGACTTTGGCCCGGCAGGGCGGCGCGGATTCGATGGCCAGCGTGGTCAGACGCTTGAAGTCGTCCCGGGCCGTCGTCGCGTTGTCTGAGTAGAAGAACATTCCCGCTTCGAGCTGGAATCGCTGTGCCGGAACGCCTTTCAGCTCGAGCCGGCCGTCGGGATAGGCCCGGTGGATTTTGTATACCTTGGCATCCTTGTAGCGTTCGCTTTCCAGCAATTCCCCCACTTCCTCAGCGGTGAATCCCACCCCGGCGTGGTCGCCGAGGTCGAAAACGTACAAACCTTGATATCTGTCTGGTTTTTCCAACTTAGGTAATCTCATGGGCCAGATTATACACCGGTTCCGCCGGTCCTGTACATGGCTTTTTCGTGCTATCCCGGCCCGACGGTGGGTGAAGGGCTGTGGTCGATCCGCGGCAACACTGATGCTTGCTGCTGAACATACACTCGGATAGAATCCTGATCCCAATGCCGGTAATGCCTCGTTCCCGTATTGCACGGGGGGCTCAAGGATGGTCGGGTAGCGGGGACTACATCATAGCGGAGGAGCCGGTCTTTCAGGCCTTGCCCGCCGAGATTCGCGATCGGACACAAGGTCTTGGTCGCGGCGCGATCGGCCACCAGGAGGTAGTCGTCTTCACGTTGGCCCCCGCTCTGTAAGCCGTGTGCTGCACACCCATTCAACTGGAGAGTAGCAGGGATAGGTCCCGCCCTTCATGGACGTGCTGTCTGCTCGGGCACTTTTCCCAGAAGACCGACTACTTCTTGCTCCAGATCATGGGGATCAACAGCCCTAAGGACGCCTTTGCGATCGATCAAAGCAATCGTAGGGTAGCCGGTCACCCGATAGGCCTCGGCCGTCTTGTTGTCCGAGTCTACGCCGATAAGATACGGCACGCTATTCTGCGTCAGGAATGAAGGGAGGTCCTGTTTCTTGTCTTGCGTATGGATGCCGATGACTACGAGCCCCTTGTCGGCATATTTGGCGGCGAGATCGCGAATCTGTGGGATCTGCCTTCTACAGGGCGAGCACCACACGCCCCAAAAATCGAGCAGGACCACTTTGTCACTCAGGTTCAGTCGCCAGAAATCGCCGTTGTACCACCTCTCCACAATCGGGGCCGGTGCCGGTTTGCCGATCATACCCTCGCGTGCCAGACGTCCGCTCCGTGTGGCCGCCACACCCAATTCGTTCTCATTGGTCGACACGTTCTGCCCGCCCGGCGCTGGGGTATTCGTATCCCTCCCGGCGGCGGAACCTGCTGAGGCGTTCTTGCGTTTCAGCACCAGACGCAGGTCCTTGGCACCACAAAGCGCACCGCCCGACAAGATCGCGGCCGCATAAAGGCTGTCCGGCTTGGGCTCGGCCACGATGGAATATTTCGTATTCGACAAATGTTCCGCCACAAACCGGCCCTTTCTGTCGGTCACAACATCGCGCCGGCAGAGCATGGAATTGACGACGACCGGGATTCCCTCGACAGGCGTGCCACTTTCATCGGCGACCCATCCCTCGATCGTGCCGCCCCGAGGAAGCATGCACGACAGCGAGGTCTCGCGGTCCGCCTCTATTTGAACCTCCGCCGTCCAGCCCGGAGCATAACCCGCCTTGTCGATTTTTAGGCCCTCGTACCGATCCGCAGGCACTCCCGACACACGGAACGTCCCCGGCGTGTCGGTCGGCTGCATCGCGAACTCGAATCCTCTTCCTCCCCCCGCGGCCGTCTTGACCCAAAGCTGCACCATGGTGATCTCAACCGGCTCGTCCTCTTCGTCAATGACCTTAACGAGCAGACTCCCGGTGGCGCCGAGAGCATCACATACGAGCCCAAGGAGTAGAAGCCCAACGACTGCAACAGATTGACATTGTGCCCGCATCCACATTTCCTTTCAAAGGATCCCGCAGCTATATGGCTATCCGGAATCTCCTCATATAACGACGCAGAAACAGACACGCCGTTACATTTTCTCTGCGGATGGCTGCCGGATTCTCTATGGATTGGCCAGCTTGGTGATCTCTGAAGTCGGTAAGGCAACGTGGTAAATGCGCACGTCGTCGATCACGCCGTTGTATTGGCGTACGGTACGCTCGGAGTTTCGCCCGATGTTGACGTGGTGGGTGGTCGAGGCGATGGTCCCGGCCACCAGTTTGCCATCCACGTATAACTTGACTTGTTTGCCGTCGTACGTCCCGGCCACATGGTGCCACGCGTCATTGAAGGCCGACGTCAGAACGTCACTATGTGCCGAGTACCATGTCCCGTCGTAGATGAAGAACTCCAGCGTATTGTCCTTATTGTGCTTCAGAGCGTAGGCGTGATCGCCTTTGCCGACGTCATTCGGCTTGATCCACGCCGCGACCGCGCACGCCGCCGGACACAGGCGGATATCATCGAAAAGCACCCGACCCGAACCTGCCGCCCGTGCCAAAGCCGAGCGTGAGGGATTTCACCTGGGAAAGGCGTGCGCCCGTGAAACGGCTCAGCGGGATATTCCATTGCGTCCACGCCGGCTCCGTTATCGCTGTCACGTCTTCGCCGACGCCGGAGCTATAAACGACCTTGGCGGTGTTACCGTCTGAATCAGTCAGCCGCACTCACATCGGCACTGACGGCGTGTTGCGGGCGCGCCGCGGAAGAACAGGACCAGCGTTTTGACGCCGGCCAGAGGCGTTCCCGCCCCATCGAAGCGCCAGCCGGGAACGCCGCTCATGTTGGTCTTGCCCGTGCCCGGCTGCTCGAAACTATAGTTCCGAACAGGGATGGGCAGGGGGGCTCCGATCAGTGTGCCAGGCGTCGTGAGGCCGATGGCAAGCAGAAACAGGTGCCGTCTCATGTGGGAGTATCTTGTCTCAAAAGGGCGTTGCCGAGGTGTTCGCTTAAGGTGAACCGCTTTTCCATGACTCAATGACGATTCGACGGACAACCCGTCCATGTGATTATCGGTCGAAAATGGGTCGTTTGGGGAACAAAATTGTGGCTTGGCGCGTCTTTCCCGTAGATTAGTTGGTCGGACCGGATATTACCTATTGGGTGTGCCACTGGCTTGGATCGGTGCGGCGAAGAAGGGACGCACAAGCTCTGGCAGGCCAAAGTGTGACGGATCAGGACAATTCGGACTGCATTGAAGGGGCACCAACGTGAACCGACGTGCTTTCACCCTCATCGAATTGCTGGTAGTCATTGCCATCATTGCCATCCTCATGGCCGTCCTCATGCCGGCGCTCAACCGCGTCAGAGAACAGGGCAAACGCGCCGCATGTCTGAACAATGTCAAACAACTGGCCATTGCGTGGAACGTGTATTGCGATAGTAACGATGATAAAATGGTCAAGGCTAATTCCCATGCGACCGAAGCGGATGCCTGGGTGCAATATGAGACGAACTGGACGGAGGCAGAGCAATTGGCCGGGATCAGGCGGGGGTACTTGTATCGCTATTGCCCCAGTGAGAGACTCTACAAGTGCCCAACCGGCATACGCGGAGAGAGGCTGACGTACACAATTGTGGATCGGCTGAATGGGCACCTGGCCATGTCCGGGGCAACGCCCGACCCATTGAAGAAGCGGTCGCAGATTCGCAACAGCGGTCAGCAGATCGTTTTCCTCGACGAAGGCCACGGATCTCCATCAAGCTGGACCGTCTATTACTACCAGGAGAAATGGTGGGATTTGATCACAGCTCGCCACGGCGATGGCACGAACTTCTCTTTTGCCGACGGGCACAGTGAGTACTGGAAGTGGAAGGACCCGCGGACGGTGAAGATCGGCAAGGCCAACGCGACCGCCGCGGTGGTGACGCTGAGCCCGGCCGTCGAAGATGCCTACTGGTCGGTCGGCAACCAGGACCTTCATCAGGTGCAGCGAGGAGCGTGGGGCAGGCTCGGCTACACGCCGTCGGCCGCCAAATAGCGCGCAGCAGAAAGGACACACCCGGCATTCGCCTGGCGTGTCCTTGATGTGTCTTTGAATTCGGCTGAAATCTCAGCCGCCAGCCGATCGAATTACTTTGCCGGTTTGGCGGTTTTCGCAGCCTTGGCGGCGGGTTCAGCGGCCTTCGTCTCCGCGGCGGGTGCGGCTGCTCCGGCCGGAGCGGCTGCCGTCTCGGCGGCCTTTTCTTCCTTGTCTTTCTTGCCCGCTACGGTCTTGCGGTGCGCAACCTTCGGCAGACCGAGCACGGAATCGCCCTCGTTCCACCGTTCCTCATCCTTCAGAGTCGTAATGCGTTCGGCCCGCGACAGGACGTTCCGGTGACGGACCAACGCGTTCTTGAGCTTGAGTGACGGATCAACTGACATTCTTGTGTTCTCCCGTTATTTAACCTTGAGACCGTACAAACCACTCGGTGCAAAGGAAGCCGAACCTGCCGGTGCCTGGTACTTGGCACCAAGCTCTATGATCTCCTGCTTTGCCTTGTATCCATCTGTTCCCGACGACTCCGGGTTATTATACGTGTTCGTCGTAATAAGAAAATACCCATCACCCTTGGGAACGGCGGCGGTACTCAGACTAAGCTTGGCCAGATGTTCACGCAACTTCGCGTACGTAACCAGGCCGGTCGGCACACCGTTCTTGTTGAAATAATCCCTAAGCGGCGTCAACTGATCACTGTTTGTTCTGCTGGCAATGACGATCACGTTGTTGCCTGGTGCAACCGGCGTCGTATCCGCGACGGGGTTCTTATCCTTAATTGTTACGTTACCCTGCAAGCCACCCTGTCGCGTACCGACCGAAGCCCTGCCGAGCACGAAAACGATCAGCAGCACGGCAAGGAGGCCCGGGACCACGTACTTGACGGGTACCGAGATTTCCATTCTGCCTGCGATAACCTGCACCGGCCGCGGCTTGAAATTCAAACCCGCGTGCGGCTTCGTATCCTTAACTGCCCCGAACGGCTCATTCCGTTGGGTACGGAACTCCTTGAGGCGGTCGCCGATGCGAACGGGCTTGGCGCCGGTGTCCACATCGACCTGCGGCGTCAAGACCGGCTGTTCCACCGGTTTCGGCGACTCTTCCTCGGCGAAGCTTCGAATCGGCTCCGCCGGCTCGTGCGTCACCGGTTTAACGGCTTCAGACGCCGCCATGGTCGCCGGGGCGGGCTCCGCCTCTTCAACCGCCGGCTTCGACTCTTCCGCCTTCAGCGGCTCAAGCATCGGCAGCTCGACCTTCGGAGCCTCAACTTTGGGCAACTCTGCCGCCGGCGTTCCAGCGTTCTTCGCCTCGGCCCTGGGCTCTTCGACAACGGGCATGTCAGAAAAGGGCAGACTCGGTGAGGTGATGACCGTCATCGTTTCGACGGGCTCTTTTCTCAGCACTTCATCGACATTCCTGACGTTCTGCCCGGCCGGCCGGTTCTTTGACCCTTTGCCTTTGGACTTCGGCGGACGCGTTTCCTTGCGTTCCAAAACGCCGCCCGCCGCATCAGGCGAACCATCCTTCGCCTGAACAGACGTCTCTGCCCTCACCGGCACGGGAACCTCAGGCCGGGGCTCCAGCCTTGGCACAGGAGGCTGCACTACGGCCTCCCGGCTTTCCTGCCGGTGGTCCTCCCTTGGAACCTGCGCCTCGGAACCGGCAGCAGGTCGAACGAGCGGGGGGACCGCAGATTTCAACTTGGCATTCGCAACGGCGTGCAGCTTTTCCAGCTGCGGCCGCAATCTTTCCAAGAGTCCGTGTCGCTTCGGCTTCGAGCGAGATAAGCTCCATGCCTCGTACAGCGCTCTCTGTCCTGTGTAGCGCCTCATCGCCGAGAAGCTCCTTCTTACCAACGACTACCAGGCAGCGTACTCCGCAAACAGCAACGAAGACCTGACCCGGAAAATAACTGATTCCTTATACCCGATTCCTCCCCAGATTACAATAAACATTCCCTTCTATCGCCAACCTTCGCCCGATAAAGGCAGGAGGCATGCCCTCGGCGGAATGCCATATAAGTACAGCATCAACAGTATGTTATGGGCGTGGCGTGACATATCCACGACTGAACGTCTTCGCCATCTTCCGCAAATTTTGCACTATTTTCTGTGCGAAATGCGCGGTTTGGCTATCTTCCCACGCCCGCACGACGCGCGAATTCTGCTCGCGGGTAAGGGGTGTTGCAGCAGAGGTTTAGGCCGGATAGACTGGGAACGAACCAGCAGTCCAACGTGAGAAGTGTGAAGTGAAACATCAGACATCGAATATCGAGCCGGAACGATCTTCAGCCGCCCGTTCCAAGTGGTGGATGAAGCTTGCGGCTGCCATTCTCGGTCCCCTCGTCTGTCTCCTCCTTATCGAACTGGCCCTTTGGATCGTGGGCTATGGCATCCCCAAGCGGTTTTTCGTACCGTGGAAGGTCGGCGGGCACACGACCTACCTGTCGAACAAGCGGTACTGTGAGCACTTTGTCTCCAAACAGTTGTCCAGGTCGCCGGAGCACGTCGCACTCGTCCCCAAGGCGAAGGGCACGATGCGAATATTCGTGCTGGGCAGCTCGGCCGCGTATGGGGACCCGGAACCCGCCTACGGGTTCTGCCGACAACTTGAGGTACTGCTGAACGAACACGCCAGCGGAACCAGATTCGAGGTCGTCAACGCGGCGGTCACGGCCATGAATTCGCACGTGGCCGTACGCATTGCCCAAGATGCGGCGAGGTTCCAGCCGGATCTCGTCATCGTCTACATGGGCAATAACGAGGTCGTCGGGCCGTATGGGCCGACAAGCCTGCCGTCGGCGTTGTATTCGAGCCGGGTCTTCATCAATGCCGCTATCACCATCAAGAAGGAACTCCGCCTGGGTCAACTCGTCAAGAACGCCACCGAGCGTCTGGGAGCAGACGCCCAGCAGAAATGGCAGGGGATGGAGGCGTTCCTGGCCAATCACGTCCGCATGAATGATCCGCGGATCGAGACCTGCTATGGTCATTTCACGGCCAATCTCCGCGATATCGTACGGACGGCCAGCTGCAGTGGCGCTAAAACGGTCCTTTGCACAGTGCCCACCAACATCGAATCCTGCCGGCCGTTCGGATCGGACCACGCGCCCACGCTGACGAAAGACCAGCTGGCCCAGTGGCAGCAGTCCTTCGACAAGGGACAGGAACTCGCCCGGGCAGGCGATCATGAAGCCGCTCTGAGGCAGTACGAGCAGGCACGCTCGATCGATGGTGAACCCGCGAATCTCGCTTTTCGCATGGGCCGGTCCCTGGCCGCACTCGGCCGGGCCGGCGAGGCCAAACAGAAGTTCATCGAGGCGCGGGATCGTGACACGCTGCGTTTTCGGGCCGACAGCCGGATCAACGCCGCCATCCGCGAAACAGGCAAGACTCTGGCCGGCCAGGGCGTCACGGTGCTCGATTTGGAAGCTCGACTCGAAGAAAAATCCCGAAGTCACGTGCTCGGCGACGAGCTATTGATCGATCACGTCCACCTGAACTTCCGGGGCAGCTGCCTGGCCGCCGTTGCGGCGCTGGAGGCCATCGCCGGCATCCTGCCCCAGGCGAAGCTCAGCCCGGTGACACGCACGGACGAGCAATGGGTGGACCTGTGCCGGCGCCGCTTGGCTTACGATAGCCTGGAGGAATACCGCCTGGCTGCGATTATGCACCGGCGCAAGACGCTCCCACCCTTTGCGGACCAGATGGATCACGACGCGGAACAGGCGCGTCTGGCGGCCAAGATCGCCGAACTGCGGCAGACTACGAAAGGCCTGGAGACGCCGGAGGCACTCTACCTGGAAGCGGTCCAGAAGTCGCCGCTCGACGTCCACCTGAATCTGCGGTACGCCGAATGGCTGGCGCAGAAGGGCCGGACCACGGAAGCGATGGCTCTCTACGAAAGACTCCTCGCGGCCGGACCGACCGACATACGCGTCCGCACGGCTATGGCCCAGATCCTCATACGGGGCGGCTTGAAGGACCGGGCCATGAGCGTACTCACCGCGAGGGAGTCGCCCGACCGTTGTAACCGGGTCGACGCGTTGCTTCTGTTGGGGGCCTATTGCGGCGGCACAGGGGCTACCGCGGATGCAGCGGCCATCTACGACGAACTGAACCGGATCGCGCCACGCAATCTCGACGGCCTCATCAACCGTGCCGCGGCCGCCGCGGCGGTCAACGATCTGGCCACGATGGAGCAGCGCCTGACCGAAGCGCTCCAGATCGATCCCCGTTCGGCACAAGCGATGATCAACATGGGCAACTGTCTCGCCAAGCAGAGTAAGCCCGCCGAGGCGCAGAAGTGGTTCGAGAAAGCTGTGCAGATCGAGCCGTACAACTACCTGAGCCACATTGGGCTGGGCATTCAATCCGTCCTGGTGGGGCAGCAGGTCAGGGGCCTGGAGCACGTCGCGACAGCCGTGGCCCTGAAGCCGGATTTCTTCGAAGGCCATCAAATCCTGGCCGCTCTGCTCGCGCAGGCCGGAAAGACCGAGGAAGCCAAAGAGCAGGAAGCGTTGGGCAAGCTCTTTCAGCCCTGACGATTTGATATTTACGATTTGCCATTTACCATTTACAATTGCTGTAAACCGTGAATCATAAATCGTAAATCATAAATGGCTTGGGTGTGCGATGAAGAAGCTGATTGCAGATCGAATGGGACTGATTGACTCCAGCGGCATCCGGAAGGTCTTCGCGCTGGCGGGGCAGATGAAGGACCCGGTGAATTTCTCGATTGGTCAGCCGGATTTCGACGTGCCGGAGCCGCTCAAGCGCGCGGCCATCAAGGCCATCGAGACCGGCTGGAACAAGTATTCGCAGACGGCGGGGGACAAGGACCTGCTCGACCGGATCGCCGTGCAGATGAAGGCGGAGTTCGGCTGGGATGAGCCGGCAGTTCTCGCCGCCAGCGGCGTCAGCGGTGGACTGCTCCTGGCCTTCATGGCGCTGGTCAATCCGGGCGACGAGGTCATCATTCCCGACCCGTATTTCGTCATCTACAAACACGTGGTCAACCTGCTGGGCGGCAAGTGCGTCTTCGTCAGCTCATATCCCGATTTCTCCCTGCCCGTGGAGGGCATCGCCAAGGCGATCACGAGCAAGACCAAGCTGATCGTTCTGAACTCGCCGTGCAATCCGACAGGTATTGTGTATTCGGAGTCCGAGATGAAGGCGATGGCGAAGGTCGCCGCCGAGAAGGACGTGCTCATATTGACTGACGAGATCTACGAGCAGTTCTCCTACGATGGCCCGGCCGTCAGCATCGCCAAGTTCTACGAGAAAGTCCTGCTGATGCGCGGCTTCAGCAAGAGCTACGCCATGACGGGCTGGCGCCTCGGCTACGTGGCGGCCCCCGCGTCACTGCGCCCGCTTATCGACGAAATGATCAAGCTCCAGCAGTACACGTTCGTGTGCGTCCCGACGCCGTTCCAGAAGGCGGCGGTGGCGGCGCTCGATTTCGACGTCAAAGGACTCGTGAAGGGCTATATCCGCAAACGCGACCTGCTGTACAACGGCCTGAAGGACAAGTTCGAGCTGACCAAGCCCGGCGGCGCCTTCTACGCCTTCGCCAAGGTCCCGAGCGGCTCGGCGACGGATTTTGTGGCCCAGGCGATCAAGAACAACGTCCTGGTCATTCCCGGCAACGTCTTCAGCGAGCAGGACACCCATTTCCGGATCAGCTTCGCCACGACCGACGAAAAGATCCAGCAGGGCACCAAGATTCTCAGCAGCCTGGCCTAGCGCGGCCGGCGGGGTGAGGCTGGCCTAGCGAAAGGACGTGCGTGACAAGACGACGGTTGATGCTCGTGCTCCTTCTTGCGGCAGCAGTCATCGCAGGTGGACACGTTTGGGTCCTTCGCGATCCACCGCTGTACCGCATCACGATCCTGCCGTCATTGCGCGGGGCGTCTACCGAGGCCCATTCTCTGAACGACATGGGCCAAGTTGCAGGCGTCACGTGCACGGGAGGCGCCGTACCCGCAGGAACGCCTGCGTACATAGGAAGCGAGGAGCGTCTTTTCCTGTGGGATCGAAGGAAGGGCATACAGGATATTGGCCCTGCAATGGGAATCTCTGTCACCATCGAGACCCACGGACACATTAGCGGAACTATGCCGATGGACCCCAACAGCCAGCAGGCATTTCTTTGGGAACCCGACAAGGGGCGAACGAGAATAGGTGCTTTGAGCGGCAAGGAAAGCACCGCTCGGGCCATGAACAACCGTGGGCAAATCGTCGGTGAATTCCGCGATGTCAATGGGGCCCCTCACGCCTTTGTGTGGGACAAGGTGACGGGCATGAGGAAACTGAACGCACCCGATGGGAGTCCATGTCAAGCCGTGAGCATCAATGACACCGGACAGATTCTCATCGCGTCGTTCCCCATCGCACCGCGCGGCGTACACTGGTTTCTTGTAGACTCGAATGAGACGACAGCAATAGATGAAATTCAGGAGAGCCTACACCTCCGTAGCGTGAACAGCAAGTCCCGCATGGGAGGTGTGGATGAGTCCCACCCTGCCGGTGAGCGCCTGATCGTGCGGCAGAGGCAAACGACCCTGCGATGGTTGTCTTCCACGACTGTCGTATCCATGAGTAGACTCAACGACAGAGATCAAATCGCCTATACGGAACGGCACTACGACAATTGGTGGGAGAACTTGATTGGTCGCATCTTAAAATGTTCTCATGCGACTGTCAAACCTGTTTCCTATCTGTGGGATCCCGTTCGCGGGCGCGTGCCTCTAGATCGGTATCTGCGTGACATGGATTGGTTCAACGTCAGAGACATAAACAACAATGGCGTGATTGTGGGAGTCGCCAGCAAGAGCAATACTGGCACTTTTTCCGTTCTGCTGGAGCCGATTCCCGAGCGGTGGCGCAAATAGGAGAGGGCGGGAGAATGGAGCCGGCGGTGAACCGCGTGACAAGACGACGTCTGGCACTGGCGTTCTTCGGTGCGGTGGCCGGTGCTGCCGGCGTGGTGGCTTGGGTTCTGCACCAGCCAGCCCTGTACCGCGTCACGATACTGCCCTCGCTCGATGACTCGTACACGGAAGCCTATTCTCTGAACGACGTCGGTCAGGTCGTCGGCGTCGCGCACACAGGGGGCGAGGAGGGACGACTCTTCCTGTGGGATCATCAAACCGGCTTGCAAGACCTGGGGCCCGTCTACGGAGACTCGCTGATCATCGACAACACCGGGCGCATTTGCGGGACGATGCCCGATCCCAACGGACCGCGGGCGTTCGTTTGGCAAGCCGGCAAGGGGCGAAGGATACTCGGCACGCTGGGCGGGGCGTACAGCGTCGCTGTGGCGATGAACAATTGCGGACAAGTCGTCGGACTGTCGTACGATGCCAACGGAATCCCGCGTGCGTTCGTGTGGGATGAGGCAGCGAACATAAGGGAGCTGAGGGCACCGGACGGAGGTCGTTACTGCCCTCACAGCATCAACGACGCCGGACAGATTCTCGCGGAGTCGATCCGCGTCCCGGCCGAGGTCTGGCAGTGGTTCCTCATAGACGCGAATGGTGTGACGCTGGTCGATGGCATCCCGTCGAACCCGAACCTACAAAACGTGAACAACAGTGGCTGCGTGGCGGGTGTCGACAATTTCGCGGCTTCGTCGCCTCGACTGGTCTTGTGGCGCAAGGGCGGTTCGGCACAACACGTGGCCACGGTCAGCACTCATGCGGCCCTGACCCGGCTCAATGACAGGGGGCAAATCGCCTACACGAATTTCGGCGGTCGCCATGGCAGGATGAATGAGACCGCCTCCTATCTGTGGGACCCCGGGCGCGGGAGTGTGCCCTTGAATCGGTATCTGCACGGAATGGAGTGGTTCATCGTCGCGGACCTGAATAACAACGGAGCGATCGTGGGGTCTGCCATAACGCGGGATGGCACGAGGCGTGCGGTCCTGCTGGAGCCGATCCCAGAACGATGGCGGCAGTGAAACTCTTCGGAATAGACGTGGACGAGCGAAGGAACGATTGCGTCCGGCTGTAACGCGGAGTAGAATGACCCTCATGAGATACGGATTTCTCATTCTGTTGGCAGGGGCCTTGCAGAGTGCGGCGGGGGCGGTCGAGGCGAACGAACCGAATCGGCAGGTTCCCGAAGTCAAGGCGGCGGTCATCCCGTGTACAGGGACGGTGGATGAGGCCCTGCTGGATTCGATCGAGCGGCGCAGCGAGATCGCCATAGCGGCGGGGGCCAAGTACCTCATCTATCAGATCGAGACGTACGGCGGCCGGGTCGATTCCGCCGACAGCATCTCCAAATACTTCATGCACACGGTCGGGCGTCGGGCTCGGACCATCGCTTATGTATCGACCGAGGCCATTTCCGCAGGCGCTCTGATTAGCGTGTCATGCAACGACATCATTATGCGTGAGAACACCAAGATCGGGGACTGCGCTCCGATAACGATGGGAGACAAACTCGAAGGCGTCGAACGCGAGAAAGCCGAGAGCTTCATTCGCGCCATATTCCGCACCGCAGCCGAGGCCAATGGTTACCCCATGCCTTTGCTGGAAGCGATGGTCAGCGTGCAGTTGGAGGTTTGGCGATTCAAGAACGTCAAGAGCGGACAATGGGAATACTTCGCAGGCGATAACCGACCGAAGGACCCAAACCTCTACGACGTCAGCGGCACCGAGCGGATCAACGACGCCAACAGTCTGCTCACGCTGACCGCTTCGCAGGCCAAAGAGTACGGCGTGGCCCGGGCGGTGGTGGCAGACGTCAACGGCGTGCTGTCCTTTCTGGAGGAACGGGATGGCGTCCGGTTCGTCCGGCCGCCGCGGACGCTGGAGGTGCTGTGGTCGGAGCGGATGGTCAGTTGGCTCAACTCGCCGGCCGTGATGGGCATACTGGTGGCGCTGGCCCTGCTGGGCGTCTACATGGAATTGAGTGCGCCTGGGCTGAGTCTGCCCGGACTCGTCGCGTTGATCTGCTTCGTCATCATCGTGTTCAGCAAGTATCTGACCGGGCTGGCGAACTGGGTGGAGATCATTCTGCTGCTGGCCGGCGTCGTGCTCATACTGGTCGAGTTCTTCATTCTGCCGGGCTTCGGGATACCGGGCATCCTGGGAGTTGTGTTCGTTGTGGTCGGGCTGTTCGGCATGCTATTGAGGAACCCGCCGGGGCAGGTGCCGTGGCCCACGAGCACCGGCGACTGGAGCTCGCTGCGGCAGGGCGTCTACGGCCTGGCCATAGGGCTGGGCGGCTTCACGGCGGGTGTGGCGCTGCTGTCACGCTATTTGCCCAGGATCAAGTTCCTCAGTGGCCTGATCCTGGCCCCGACGCCGGTGCCGGTAACTGGAGCAGGTGCCCGGCCGAGTGAGACCCACCCGCCCGAGAGCGTGGGTCCCGAACTCAAGATGGGTCGTGTGGGGGTCGCATTGACCAAGCTGCGTCCCTCCGGCAAGGCCCGCTTCGGCGACGCCGTGGTCGATGTCGTGGCGACGGCGGAATTTCTCGACGCGGGAGCGAACGTGCAGATCGTCGAAATCCATGGAAACCGCGTGGTCGTCCGGTCTACAGATAACCTGTAGGAGAGCGTAGAAGTGACAGGATGGTTGCTGTTCGCTGTTTTCCTGTACGTGGCCTGTGCGGCGTTGATCGTCGCCGAGGTGTTCGTGCCCAGCATGGGACTGCTCGCCGCGCTGGCGATTCTGTGCCTGGCGGGGGGCATCGCGATCTTCTTCAACTACAGCCCCGTGGCCGGGTGCATCGGCGTTGTCGGAGCCGTAGTGATGGTGCCGACGTTACTCGCTTTCGCCTACAAGGTTTTCCCGCACACGCGTTTCGGCCGCCATGCGACCCTGGCGCCGGTCGTCCGTGAGCCCGGCGAGGCTATCGCCGATCGTGATACGCTGGCGGAATTGCTGGGCCGGGTGGGGCGGGTCATCACGCCGCTGCGGCCGGTGGGAATGTGCGATTTTGACGGCACGAGGGTGGAATGCGTGTCGGAAAGCGGATATGTTGCCAAAGGACAGGCGGTCAAGGTGATTCGCGTCGAGGGAACGCAGTTGACCGTCCGGGTCGTGGATAACGCCTGATCGAAAGGAGTATAGGGATGACTCAGTTGCTGCACGTCTTGATGCGGAGCACGCCGCAGGACCCCCAGAATCTCATCGTCATTGCGGTCATGGTCGTTGTGCTGATTGTGGCCCTGGTGGCGGTGCTGATCGTCGCCAAGTTCGCCCGGCTGTGGCTGCAGGCCTATTTCTCACGGGCGGACATCAAGCTCAGCGAACTGATCGGCATGTGGCTGCGGAAGGTGGATGCGAGGGTCATCGTGCTCAGCAAGATCACGGCGGTCCAGGCGGGGCTGGAACTGACGACGAAGGACCTGGAAAGCCACTACCTGGCGGGGGGGCGGGTGCCCAACGTCGTCCGGGCCCTGATCGCGGCCAACCGCGCGAATATCGACCTGACGTTCAAGATCGCCACGGCCATCGACCTGGCCGGCCGTGACATCCTTGACGCCATTCAGACCAGCGTCAATCCGAAGGTCATCGATTGCCCTGATCCCAAGAAGGGCAAGGATACGATCGATGCGGTGGCCCAGGACGGCATTCAGCTCAGGGCCAAAGCCCGCGTGACGGTGCGCACGAATATCCACCGGCTTGTCGGCGGCGCTACGGAAGAAACAGTCATCGCCCGCGTCGGCGAGGGCATCGTGACCTCCATCGGCAGCTCGATCACGTACAAGAGCGTGCTGGAGAATCCGGACCGGATCTCCAAGGCGGTGCTGGCCAAGGGACTCGACGCCGGCACGGCATTCGAGATTCTTTCGATCGATATCGCCGATGTGGACGTCGGGGAGAACGTCGGCGCGCAGCTCCAGGCCGCGCAGGCGGAAGCCGATATGCGGCGGGCCAAGGCCGAGGCCGAGAAACGCCGGGCCATGGCGGTGGCGCGGGAGCAGGAAATGCGGGCGCTGGTCGTCGAGAACGAATCCAAGGTCCCGCTGGCCATGGCCGAAGCGTTCACCAAGGGCAATCTCGGCATCATGGACTACTACCGAATGAAGAATATCGTCGCGGACACCGACATGCGCGAGTCCATTGCCAAGCCCAGGAAGAATGAGTAGTTGTAATGATGGATTTGGGTCCAATTTGTTTGTTGGCTCAGGGGCGCGGTTCGGATGACTGGATCCAACTGGTCGTTCTGATGGTGATGCTGCTGCTTTCCGCCGTTGTCGGCTTGTTCAAACGCTATAGGGAAAGCCGGCGGCAACGTGCGGAGACGGCGCCGACTCCGCCGGGGCAGACGACACGTGCCCCGGCCAACTGGCGACAGAAACTGGAACAGGAGCTCGAGCGTGTACGAACCGAGACGGCCCGGCGTATGGGCGAAGCCGAGGACGAACGCGACACCGTCGCAAGTCCCTCCCGGCCCAGCACACCCGAGCCGAACGTTCGATCTACGATGGCGAAAACACGCGAGCGGGAACTGGCCGCGAAAAAGGCCGTGGCGGAGGCCAGTGATATCAAGAAATCCGCACTCGAGACGCCGGAGCCCATGCGGGCGTCTAAACCCCAGGCCGTTCCCGTTTCTGCCCCCACCGCCAACAGGGGCTTGATCGACCTGACCGATCCGGATGCTCTGCGGAGGGCGATCATTCAATATGAGATCCTGGGCAAGCCGTTAGGTTTGCGTGACCTTTCCTCTGAGTGCGGGCCCGGCCGAATCTATTGATTCGCAGCGGCGTTTTCTGCATAATGGAGGTGTATGTTCCGGTACGTGCGCAGCCAAAAGACTGATTCTTCGGCTCAGGCCCTCACGATCTACCACGATCAGAAGTGCTACTACACGTGCATTCATCACACCGCAGTCGGCCAGGACCGCCCGATGGGACAAGCCGAGACCTTCCGGGAGCACCGGCACAATCTCTATCACGTCGTGGTGTACACCAAGTCGCACGGAGCCTTCTCCTACCAGGGCAAGGTCGTCGATGCCCCGGCGGGTACCGTGGTCTGCGTCTCGCCCGGCCACTGGCACGACTTCGTGACGTATCGCGGCCAGGCCGTGTACTCGGAGGTCACGTTCTCTTTCGAGACGCAGGACGGCCGGGTCCTGGAAGTGCCTTTCGAACGACTCCTGCAGATGTTCACGGGCCTGGCCCTGACGCTCAGGCCATGGCAGACGATCGCTTCCGAGCGGGCCCGACACCTGGAGTCGCTCATCCTGCGCATCACGGACCACGTACGCAGCGGGTCGGAGACGGCCCCCTATTGCAGCCAGGTGAGTCTGGCGAGTCTGCTGGACGCGCTGGTCTGGGCCTGCGCGGAACTACCCAAGTCGTCGTCGGGTGCGGATGAACGCCTCGTGACAGTCAGGCAGTTCATCGAGAAGAACTACGCCGACCCGATCACTGTCGATGACCTGGCCTCGATGGCCGGCATGTCGAAGGGATACCTGTTTCGCGCTTTCAAAGCCGCCTTTGGCCAGCCGCCGCTGGCCTACCAGCAGCAGCTGCGTCTCGAAGCGGCCAAGACGCTCCTGAGGGCGACGGCACTGCGTTGCCGGGAGGTGTCGGTTCGTTGCGGATACGAGAACAGCCAGTTCTTCTGCCGCCTGTTCAAGCGGGCCACTGGCCTGACACCCGGCCAGTTTCGCAAACACATGATCCCTCAAGGATCCACCGGAAACTGAGGTCATTCCTGGACAATAAATGGTGATTATCGGCCATTTTTCGCCCCCTCCGAAGATACGATAATGTAAGGGTGTGGCTTTCCAACGGTAGCGCTCCAAGCGTCTGGCAACACGATGCCTTCGGAGGCAGGACTGATCTGATTGCCGGGTCCGCGCCAGGATGGGTTGGCCGCAGGAAGGTTGAGTCTTCGGAGAGAGCCGAGCAAGTTCATACCAAACTGATCGGGTAATTGGAGGTGTGCTATGCGCAAGACAAGCTTGTATGTTCTCGTGCTCGCGGGGTTTCTCTTGAACGTTCCCGTGTCGGCAGAACTCATCGGGTGGTGGAAGTTCGATGACGGGTCGGGAACGACCGCGGCGGACTCGAGCACCAGGGGACAGAATGGCACCCTCACGGGAGGTCCCGTGTGGAGTTCTGCCGGCAAGTACGGCGGCTGCCTGCAGTTTGACGGGACGGACGACTATGTCGTCGCCACGGGCACGTTCCCGATGCCGCAATACACGATCAGCGTGTGGTTCCGGGAAGATCGTGCCACCGGAGACCAGAGGGACATCCTCTCCGTCGAAGGGGCGGGGAACACTTCCGGCGTTCTTCTGGAGGTAGGCACGGATGGCCGGCTGCGCTTTCTGCATCGCGCGCCGCTGGGCACGACCGGCGGCCCCAGCATCTATTCGCCCACCGCGCCTACGGCGGCTGCCTGGCACCACATGGCCGCCGTCAAATCCGCGACAGAAATGCTGATATACGTGGACGGGCAGATGGTTGCGTCACAGGCCGACGCCACGACCTTCGATGCCGCGCCGACGTTCGTCTACATAGGCGTCCTCGATACGCGTATGATGCGGATGTGGCCCGGTTTGCTGGACGACGTCAAGATATTCGACACCGCCTTGTCCGCGGCCGAGGTCGCAGTAGCGATGGCCCTCCCGGTTACGGGGCTGGCTACAAATCCCGTTCCGGCGAATAAGGCTACGGATGTCCAGCGTGATGTGATCCTTTCCTGGAGTCCGGGCGAGACAGCCACCGCGCATGACGTGTACTTCGGCACAGTCTCCGAGGACGTCAACAACGCCAGCCGGACCGCTCCCGGCGTCGTGCTGGTCAGCCAGAATCAGGATGCCAACGCGTATGATCCCGTGGGTGTCCTGCAATACGGACAGACCTACTACTGGCGCATCGATGAGGCGAATGCCAGTAGTACGATCGTGAAGGGGCCGGTCTGGAGTTTCACGGTCGAACCGGTGCTCTCCACGGTGACGGGTATCACAGTGACGGCATCGAGCTTCACTGCCGGATCAGGACCGGAGACCACCATCGACGAGTCGGGGCTGAATGATTTGGATCAGCACGGCACGGAAAGAGCAACCATGTGGCTGACCGCCAAAGGCACCGCTCTTCCGGCCTGGATCCAGTATGACCTCGGCCGGGTCCGCAAGCTCGAATCGATGACGGTATGGAACTACAACGGCGCGTTCGAGGATCTCATCGGACTCAGTGCCAAGGGCGTCATCGTCGAGCACTCCACGGATGGGACCAATTGGACCCAGATGAGCACGGTGTCCGAATTCGCGCAGGGTACGGGCCTGGAAGACTACACGGCGAACACCACCGTCGACTTCGGCGGCCTCGCCGTCCGGTATGTCAAGATCACCATCACCAGCACCTGGAGTGCTGCGCAGGCGGGTCTGAGCGAGGTCCGATTCCTGCAAACGATCACTTACGCCCGCGAGCCGCAGCCCGCTTCGGGCGCGACGGGCATTGTTCCAGGAACGTTGCTCGGCTGGCGGTCCGGTCGCCAAGCGGCTTCGCATAGTGTCTTCATGGGTAGCGATCCGAATGTCCTGACTCCGGCGGGTTCAACGGCAACGAACAGCTTCACACCCAGCCTGGACCTGGGGACCGCGTATTACTGGAGAGTCGACGAGGTCAATGCGGCCGAGGCCATCAGCACCTGGACGGGCGACGTCTGGAACTTCACGACTGCCAGTGCCATTGCCGTCGATGACATGGAGAGCTATAACGACTCGACCTATTCGATGTTCGATGTCTGGATCGATGGTTATAGCACGCCGACCACGAACGGCGGCGTGGTGGGGCTGGAGACTGCTGCCAACGGCACTTTCGGCAGCACCACGATCCTGCACGGCGGAAAGCAGTCGATGCCCTTCTCCTACAACAACACCACGGCTCCCAATTCTGAAGCGACCCGGACGTTCGAACCGGCCCAGGATTGGACAGTCGGAGGGGCCAAGACCCTCGTGATCTACTTCCGTGGCGATCCGGCCAACACGACCGGTCAACTGTTCGCGAAGGTCAACGGGGTCAAGGTGAACTACTCCGGCAGTGCGGCCATTCAGACGTCGATCATCTGGAAGCAGTGGAACATCGATCTGGCTTCGGTTGCCGGCCTCAATCCCAAGGCGGTCAAATCGCTGACCATCGGCGTCAGTGGCTCGGGCAAGGGCATCCTGTACTTCGATGACGTCAGCCTGTACAAGTCGGCTCCGGCCGTCGCGCAGCCCACCGATCCGGGGACGACCGGGCTGGTCGCCTGCTATACGATGGAAGGGGACGCCAAGGACAGCGCCGGCAGCTACACCGGCACGCTCGATAACGTCACGTTCGCCGATTCCCTGGCGGGCCTAGGCAAGGCGGCGCAGTTCAACGGTACTAACAGCTACGTCGATCTGGGCACATCCTTCGGCAACCTGATCGGCTCGCTCGGCAGCTCGACGTTCGCCGCCTGGGTGTACTACACCGGCTCGGGCAACGTGTGGCAGCGGGTGATGGACTGCGGCAACGGCGGCGCCACGCCGCAGGTCTATATCATGCTGACGACGCGGAATGCCGGCAGCCTGCCGCGGTTTGCTCTGACCACGACGAGCACTGCCGGCGAAGCCATAGCTACCGCCCCGGCGGTTCTCTCCGTTGGGTGGCACCATCTGGCCGGTGTCGTCGATGCGTCGACGATGAAGATTGCCCTGTACGTTGATGGCAACCTGGCCCAGGGAAATGTCACGACGACGACGCTGCCCAGCGCCTTGGGTAAGACGACACAGAACTGGCTGGGCCGGTCGCAGTGGTCCAGCGACCCCTATCTCAATGGCTCGATCGATGAGTTCCGCGTCTACAATCGGGCTTTGTCGGCCGGCGAAGTCGGCTATCTCGCCGGTGATCGGTAACAGGAGTTTTGGGTGGCCTCAGGGCCGCCTGTATCTGGCATAGTAGTAGTGCCCGCGGACTTGCACCGCCAGGCAGTCTCGCGGAGTCCACACAACCCGGAGCCCGCATCTTCATGATGCGGGCTCCCCGATTTTGTGAGGATATCGTCCGCTTTTGCGGCTCGCGATCACACCGCCGAATCGAAGAAGAACTCCACCTTTCCCGGCTCCGCCACAGTGTTCAATCTCCTGATGAACTCCGAGCGGTCGAAGCCGTCCTTCTTCTTGAATTGGTAGTGCAGCGATACGCGGCCGTCCATGACGGACATGGTCCGCATGTGCAGCGCATCGAGGTTCTCGCTGAGTACACGGCTCAGGTCCGCTTCGCGGCCCGCGTACGTGTCCCTGTCAACGGAGATCATGAGATTGGCGAAGCGTCGGAACGAGAAGCGATTGCGGATCAGCCACTGTCCGCTCAGGGCGAGGAAGGCCACGACAAAGAGGATCGCCACGATGGCATAGGTGCCGGTCGCCGCACCGATGGAACTGGCGATGAGCAGCAGCAGGAACCCGATCTCGGCCGAGTCCTTGACCGGAGTTCGGAAACGCACGAAGGACAACGCGCCGAGCAGGCCCAGGGACAGGGGAATCGAGCTCTGTATGCCGAGGAACAACGCGGTGATGGCTGGTCCGCCAATCAGGAACGAGCGGTCGACGCCGGCCCCGATAGTTCTCGACCCGTAGAAGAGATGATAGAGCACATACACCGCCACCGAACAAAGCAGCGACACTCCGATGGGTACGGCGATATCCATAACGTTCAGGTTAGTGGTCTGAAATCCTGCGGTAGCGAGCATAGTTGAGTCCCCTGTCATGACTATTTTGCAGATATTAGACTGGTTCTACTCTGCCGGACGGCCAGAGTCTTCCGACCGATCCGGAATCTTCCATTTGTGCTTCCAGGCAACCGGCGAATTTCGAATACCGGCTCCAATCCGTTCCGAGATGCCGGATCGATTGGACGGTCCTGGGAATATCCATCGAGGGTCCCTTGATCTCGATGACGCCACCGTGCATCAGCAGGAGACCTGCCCCTCGGCTCACGTGCGGCCCCACGAGCGACGACCCGATGTCCCAGTCGAGGGAAATCCGTATCCCTGTCAGCAGATCCTGGAACCGCAGCCGGCGATAGGAGATGTAGATCACCGGGTGCAGCAGGCCTTCCGGATAGTGACCAAACTGAAACAGCGTCTGGTGGACAGTCGTCACGTCGAGGATGCTCCCGCGCCGGGCGGGATTCGTCAGCCTCTCTGTCGGGACAAGGGTCTTCATTCTCTGCTTGGTTCCCGCGAAGCCGTCCTTCGATTTCAGCTCGAGGAATACGGGCGTCGTGGCCGACGTCTCTGACGGCGTATCGTACCAGCGCACTCGGATCTTGTTCCGGATGGGATTGCCCTCGTTCGAGTCATGCAGGGCCGCGTTGTCATGTGTGTCATAGTAGACTGAGTGGATGGTTCCCTTGTGAAACTGCGGGTCCTTTACGCAACAGTGCACGAGCAGGTGGGCCGCGAAGGGGATCTTCTCCGCCGGCAGAAAGAACTTCCGCTCGAACCGCCTGGGCCGGGCGGGATCACCGTTTTGCGGTTTACCTCGAATCAACGTGTTCAGCCATGCATTCATGTCGCGATTCACATTCCCGGCATCATGGGCCAGCCTTGTTGTTGACCGTCGGGTTTCGAAGCCAGCTCACCATCGAGCTGTTTGCGAACAGACACGCGCCGCTCGGCGAGGAAAGTCGTCAGGCCTGGTCCTCCGCCGAAGGGACCACCCATGCCACCGCCCCGACCACCACGGCCCCTCTGCGCCATGCCGCCGCCTTCCCGCGGCGCGTTCGCATCCTGCCCCGCCTGGCTCCGGTTGCGTGACTCCATGCCGCCGGGACCTCCCCCTGGACCAAATCCGCCACGGCCGCCTCGTCCACCCATGATTCCTCTGCCGCTGGAGGTGCCTACCGTAATACCCTTCTCGAAGTCATCCTCGGAGTAAAACTTGGTCGTATCGGCCGTCACATAGGGCCTGATCATCGTGGTGAGCTGTGTGACGCGGGCTTCCACGACGCCCTCCGCGAAGCACCCTTTGAGCATCTCCTCCAGGTACGCGTGATACTTGTCGAGATAGGGCTTGTGCTTGAAGAGCCGCGAGAGCGGTCGGCCGGTCAGCGCGGCAGGTTGATCGATGTAGTAGCTGGACGAACTGCCGTCGGCCCCGCCACCACCAAACCCGCCGAACACCATGTTCAGGTCCCACGGAAGGATCGTGAACTTGCCGTTGGCCTCGTAGAGGTAGAAGTTGTGACACATGCCGAGATAGTTGTCCAGGTGAACGGTCATTACCGAAACTGCGAAGTACCGCAGCACCTGATCGACGTCGAGGACCTTCTCGATCTCGGCGGGGAAGGACTCATCAGGACAGTTGTTGAGCACGTCCAGCAGCCGGTACAACGCCGAATAGTCGGGATTCTCTTCGTTGGTTCGCAGCCCTATCGTCGCCAGCAAGCCTCCACCTCGCCCGAAGGGACCACCTCTGCCGCCCATACCACCTCGACCCCGGTCTCCCATGCCCCCGAAGGGGCCGCCGCGCCCGAAACCACGATTCCTCATGCCGCCACGGTTGTTCGCATCTTGGGCGAACTGTTCCGGCGGTCCGCCGAACCCTCCTGGAGGGCCGCCTGGACCTCCAGGAAATCCGCCGCCGAATCCGCCCGGACCGCCTCGGCCGGCGAATCCACCATTCGCGTCCGGAGGGCCGCCGAAGCCTCCTGGGGGACCTCCCGGGAACCCGCCACGACCGCCGGCAAAGACGCCGTTGGCGTCAGGTGGACCTCCAAAGCCTCCGCCCGGGCCGCCCGGGAATCCGCCGCGGCCGCCAAAGGGGCCTCCCATCCGATTGGCCGTGCTGCGGGGCCGGTTTGGGTCCCTTTCTCGATCCAGCAGGTCGAGCAGGTCGCTCATCCGTGAGCCGCCGATCTTGAGCGTCTTGAATCTCTCCTGTCGTTCCTGTTCGACAGCCTTCTTCAACTGCTCGGCCTCCTTGTCCGCGTCGGCCTTCGTCCAGCTCAACTCGGCGGCGCCCACCTCCGGCTTGTACAAGTTGCCGTTGGGATTGGCGAACCACCGGGCGAGGTAGGTCTTGTCAATCACTTCGACCTCACAGTAGAGCCCGAGATGAAGGTCATTGACCCACAGATCGACAAAAGCTGTCCGCGAGGTAGGAAGGCCCATTTGCCCGAACAACTCATATCCGATGGCCTCGCGTACGAACGTGGGATCCGCGAAACCGTTGTTGAGAACGATTTTCTTGAGTCCGCGGAACCGCTGAGCGAAGGTGAAGAAGTTGAAATCGATCTTGAAGCTCAAACGCGGCGTGCCGGTGTTGGCGACCGACATCAGGGAGGACATGCCCTTGGCCCGGATCGCTACATTGGGAATTCGCTGCCCGTCGAAGATGAAGTCACAGCGAGCGTACTCCTTGGCCATCGGGCTGGCCAGGAGCTGTTCCCAGCTCTTCTGGGGCATGGCGATGCGAACCGTGACCACCCGGTCGGTGATGAAAGGCTCTGCCGGGTGTCGCGATAGCCTCTCGTGCATCCCAATCAGCAATACGACCAGGAGTACACCAAGCGCCGCCAGAGCACAGAACAATCGTTTTTCGGTCCTATCCATGAGCGTCGGTCTAATATAATGTAAACAGCCCTCTGACATCAGGGGTTCTTCTGAGAATGTAGTGGGCTAACACTCCCCGCCGTTACACCCTTTGGCGTAATTGCCAGAAGTGGAGATTCGGCCCGGAGGACTAGACCGGAGAAGCCATCAACCGATCCCCTCGCCGGCATCACCGTACCACGCGTCGATTCCGGCCTCAACCTCGGCGCGGGTCCTGGTCTTCAGCAGGTTCAGCAGAACCTGTTTGCGTTTCGGGTGACGGCGGGTGTAGCCGGCGAGGAACTTGCGGAACCGGGTGACACACAGCCGCTCCGGATAATCGTACATCATGTCCGCCAGGTGTTCGAGCATGACCATCCGCTGCTCGGCGAGACTGGGCGGAGGCGGCACGGGCCGGTTCTCCCACACGCAGCGCAGGTCGCGGAAGATCCAGGGATTGCCGACGGCGCCGCGGGCGACGACGAAACCATCCAGGCCCGTCCGCTGCATCAGGCCGACGGTGGCCGGCGGATCGTGGATGTCGCCGCTGCCGACGATGGTCATCTGAGGGAAGCGTTTCTTGGCCGCGGCCAGGGGCTCCCAATCCGCCTTGCCGCCGTAGTCCTGGGACACCGTCCTCCCGTGGATGATCAGGGCGCTGACACGCTGCTCGACGGCGCGGGTCACGATTTCCCAGAAGTTGTCCGAGGATTGGGTGGAGTGATTGACACCGATGCGAATCTTCATCAGGACGGGACACGTGACCGCATCCTGAACTGCTTTCAAATTGTCGATCACCGCGTCGGGGTCGTTGAGCATGGCCCCGCCCCGGCCGCGGCGCAGGACTTTGGGCGCAGGGCACGCGAAATTCAGGTCGATGAGATCGTACCCGATGGCGACCAGATCGCGGGCCGCCTTGGCCATGATGGCAGGCGTCTCGCCGAGAAGCTGGGCCCCGACCGGATGTTCGTCATCGTGGGGGCGGAAACAGGGCATCAGCAGCACGCGGGGATTGGCGGCGCTCTTGGCCAGCATCATGTCGACGAATGTGAAGGGGCAACCGAATCGTCGCGCGAGTTTGCGCATCGCATAATCCGTGTACCCGCTGAGCGAGGCCTGAAAGAACGGTACGTCCAGCGAAATTGTTCCGAGTTGGAGATGAGGAGTGTCACTCATTCGTGATATCGACGTTATCCAGGTAGAACGTTGTGATTGCCGTCGCGTTGCTCGTGAAGCCCAGCCAGGTGAGCTGCTCGAACTGAGCGTCGCGATTCTTGAGGTTTTTGAATTCGTCCGGTGACTGGCCGGGACGCGTAACAGAAAGATCCCATCCGCCCCCGAGGTCGGCCGTGCTCTCGAAATGAATCCACTGTCCCACCGGTAGATCGAGCGGGACCTGACCGCTGATCTCCAGCCTACTGTTCTTGATGCTGAAGCTGGGACCCACGCGGTACGGGCTGGTGCGCCAATCTCGCCATTCATAGCTGATCGATACCCCTTGCTCGATGCGCAAATCGAACACGGAGCGAGCGAGGCCCTTGCTGTAGTTCGGATGATAGACCAGGTGAGGATTGTAGGCGTACTGCAAACCCGGCGCATCGACGATCTTCAGGCTATGCGTGCCTGCCGCGGCGGTTTCATCGGTCACGGCGATGGAGTCGCCTTTGTTCTCGACATGTACTTCGGCCGCGGGCTTCTGGCCAACGGCGGTGCTTTCAAAGTCGTCCTTGATCGCCAGCGGCGGCTCCTCGGGGGGCCACTCCAGCGGCGGATACGTCACCTCGTTCGCCTTCGCGATCCACGCCGGGGCGCCGTAGACGCCGGCCTGAGCGTAGTCGAAAGGCACAAAACCGATCGTGAGAGCGGGCGAGCCTTCTCTGACGCGAAAATCGTACGCGTCCGGGTTGGCAAAGAGAGGATCGGCGACGACAGAGTTCACGTCGTGGCCGTACTTGGAACGCCAATCATCGAGGGACAGCCCGGCGCAATCGACTTTCGCGCCGCCGGCGTTCCAGTAGCAGTTGTCGTCCATCTCGACCCGCACCTGGGTCCACGGCCCGGCGAGCAGGGGGCCGGTCTTCCAGTAGACGATGTTATGCTCGAAGGTGAACGACAGGTGCTCCTCGACGCGTGTGGCCTGGACCTGATGCTGTTGGCTGAACGCGAAGATGTTATTGCGGATCGTATTCTCGCGGCCGTAGTGCTGGTGGAAGCTGCCGGTCTTGGTGTTGTAGACGAGGTTGTTCTCCATGACGATGCCGGTGCTGCCTTCGTCGGTGTAGAGGCCCCAGCCGCC
>CAYQXM010000031.1:34439-46729 GCA_964421295.1 uncultured Pirellulales bacterium | reverse complement strand
AGAGTAGCTCAGTTTGGATAGAGCATTGGATTGTGGTTCCAAGGGTCGAGGGTTCGAATCCCTTCTCTCACCCTTCTTTGTTGTGAGATCCTGTTGAAAGGCGGTGTCGTGCCGGCAATCAGCGTTACGGTCGGAGCTGGAGCATTCCGGTAGGGGGGCAGGGACGTTGACCGCCGCAGACACGCAGGATCCGACCCGTCATTCCGCCGCCGTCGAACTCGCCAACGGTGAGAAAGCCCACGCCGCCAGTAGTTCCGTCTTCTGGGCGGTCTTCCTGACCAGCCTGAAGATCGTCGTCGGCCTGACGACGGGCAGCTTGGGTATCCTCGCGGAAGCAGCGCATTCCGGATTCGATCTGCTGGCCGCCATCATGACCTGGCTGGCCGTGCGTATGTCCGCCCGACCTGCCGACCGGTCGCATCCATACGGCCACGGCAAGGTCGAGAATCTCTCCGCTCTGTTCGAGACCCTGCTGCTGTTGGGCACGTGCGTCTACATCATCATCGCGGCGACCAACCGCTTGATTCACCGACGCGTGGATGTCGAGGTGACGTTCTGGTCGTTTGCGGTCATGGCCACGTCGATCGTCGTGGACATCTCGCGTTCCCGGATGCTCTACCGAGCCGCCCGCAAGCACAAGAGCCATGCCCTGGAAGCGGATGCGCTGCACTTCAGCACGGACGTCTGGAGCTCCGCGGTGGTCATCGTCGGCTTGGCCGGCGTTTACATCGGCGACCGCGTGCCGCGTCTCGAATCTCTGCACTACGCGGATGCCGTGGCGGCCATCCTCGTCGCCGCCATCGTCGTCCAGGTGAGCATCAAGCTGGGGCTGCGCACCATCGCTGTTCTGATGGACAGTGCCCCCGAAGGCCTGGAAGAGAAGATCGTCAAGACCGTCGAAGCCATCCCCGGCGTGATGGATTGCCACCGCGTTCGCCTCCGCTATTCCGGTCCGCAGCTTTTCGTCGATCTGCACGTTCTGATCGATGGCAACGAGACCTTCCGCCGGGTCCACGACCTGACCGAGGTGATCGAGCAGGCCATCGCGACCCTCGTCCCCGATTCCGACGTCACCGTTCACCCCGAGCCCACAGGGGCTTGACAGAACGCCGGCTGTCGATCTATAATGGCGGCAGTATGGTTATTGTCCTGTAAGAGAAGTCATTTTGGCTCGTGTATACCGCAAGTGCAAGGCTTAGGTTGTCGCCGTGCACAGCGGTTGAGGTGTGACTTCTCACTCCCCCCGAATCGTTCCAAACAATAGATGAATTGCGCGAGGCGGTATCGACGCACATGCCGCCTGCGATAATGTACCGGAGATCAAGACAATGGACTCAATGGAACTACCACCATTCTTCCACGAAATATTCCATCCCTCCTTGCCTCGTTTGAACCCCGGGGACGAGGCCTCCACCCTCAAGGCACTGGACGTATTGCGTTCCACCTCGCCTGAAGGAAAGGGCACGGCTCGTCTTCGGGCGAAACGCATTCTGGACCTCGGTTGCGGCCTTGGTGGGCAGACTCTCACTCTGGCACGGCACACCGAAGGCCCGATCCTGGCACTGGACAATTATCAACCCTACCTGGATGAACTGGTCCGGCGTGCCCAAGCCGTCGGTCTGTCGGGCAGGATTCAGGCGGTACTCAAGGACATGCGTACTTTGAAGGCGGAGGACGGCCCCTTTGACCTGATCTGGTCGGAGGGTGCCCTTTTCGTCGTCGGTTTTCGCGAGGGTCTGGCGATCTGCCATTCTCTCCTGACCCCGGGTGGAGGACTGGCCGCGAGCGAGCTTTGCTGGCTGCGGCCCGACCCGCCGGCGGAGTGTCGGCAGTTCTTCGCGGAAGCGTATCCGGCCATGACCGATGTGCCCGCGGCTCTGTCCGCCATACGATCCGCCGACTACGAGATCCTCGGGCACTTCGCCGTGCCCGAATCGGTCTGGTGGACATCGTACCTTGGTCCGCTCGAAGAGCGTCTGCGCCTGCTCCGGCCTCAGCAGGCCGGCAACGCGGAGAACCTGGCGCTGATCGAACTCATTCAGAAGGAAATCGATATCTATCGTAAGTACTCCGCCTACTACGGCAGCGTGTTCTTCGTAATGCGGCGCCACTGAGGTCTTTCTTGTCCCATCTGACCTTGTGCAAGGCCCTGCGGCTAATCCCTCGGGGCCTTGCTGTTTCAACCTGCGTAGAAGCGGAAAGATTCTTGAAACTTCTCCCGCCCTTGTGTTTCCCTTATCACAGAGCAAGAGTGAGAATAGGACCCGTGTGTTGAGGAGACAGGTATGCTCAGGGAAACACAATTGTTGCAGGCATCACTTGCGGGGGACCGGGACGCCTTCGAGCGCATCGTCCAGGAATACCAATCCATCGTCTGCGCCATCACGTTCAGCGGCACCGGCCGGGTCGAGACCAGCGAAGAGCTGGCCCAGGAAACGTTCGTGAACGCCTGGGCGAATCTCCACCAGTTGCGGGACCTCAGCGGATTCCGATCCTGGCTGTGCAGCATCGCCCGCAACGTGCTGCTCAACTATCACCGCCGCAAGAAGCCAGTGTCTCTGGAGGGCGCCGATCTGGAGCCGGTTGCCGACGCCGCACAGAATCCTCCGGAGATCCTCATACGCAAGGAAGAGCAGGTCATGCTCGAACAGGCTATCATGCGGCTGCCGGAAAAGTACCGTGAGCCGCTGGTCCTGTTCTGTCGCCAGGGACAGTCGATTCACGATGCCGCCGAGGTGCTGGGTTTGGCGGAGCCGACTTTCCGGACGCGTCTCCACCGGGCCAGGACCATGCTTCATGAAGAGGTTGCCAGAAGGCTCGAAAGCGTTCTCGAGCAGAGCGGCCCCCGCAAGGATTTCACGAAAGCGGTCATGGTGGCCGTTGGCGGCGTACCGTTGGCTCTGTCGGTCGGTGCGGATGCGGCGGCGGCTGGCGGGGTATCGGTGGCCTTTGCGGGAGCGGGCGTGAAGGTCGCCGTGGCTGCTGTGTTCCTTGCAGCCGGTGCCATTGCCTATACTTTCTGGCCCAAGAGCACGGCACCCTCGCCTCGCGCGGATGCGGATCCGGTGGTTGCCGTGTCGCCACTGACCTCGACGCCCGAACGGGCAGACAGGCCGGCGCGATCGGAAGATGAGAGTTCACTCCCGCCGGTGGTTGGCCAGGGATTACGAGCCGGTGAAGGTGATCGGCAGGAACCACGTTCGAGCCAGTCAACAGCGGGCGCGGCGGCAACTCTAACGGCATCGACGGAGATGATTGTCACGGGAATGGTGCTGGACAGGAACACTCTGGTTCCCATCCCGGCGGCAACGGTGGGATTCGGCACCACCTATGCCGCTGTCACGGATGCCAACGGCCGCTTCAAATTTTCGTATGTCCCGCCCAAGCTGTTTCGTGAGGTGGATTTCCTTCACGCCGTGGCTTCGGGATATGCCTGGCAGGAGGTGCATCTGCGCATCAATCCGGGAGGGCGTCAGGACGTTCTGCTCAAGCTCGGCCCGGCCTTTTCGATCGCGGGTATCGTGGTCGATCCCAACCAGCAGCCGATAGAGAACGCCAAGGTCTCTGTCAGCGGCTACCAACTTACGTACCCGGCGGCGACCACTGACGTGCGGGGGCAGTTCAGGATTGACGGGGTGAGTCCGGATGAGTCTGGGCATAGCATTCATGTCGAGCATCCTGACTTTGCCTATGGCACATCGGGCGGGTGGGATGACCCTCCTCCCTTCGGCAGCTTGACGCTGGAGCCAATCGTCCTCGTGCCTCGCAAGGCGCGCATCATCGTTCGAGGGCAGGTGACCAACTCGCGCTCTCAGCCTGTCGCCCAGGCGACGGTCGCATTCCAGAATTCAGACGCAAAGACAGAGACCGATCACCAAGGGCGCTACACGCTGGAAATCCCTGACGTCAACTCACCCGTGCTGTACGTTGCCCATCCGGCATATCCCGCGTTCAGCCAGGATGTGACGTTGTCCGGCCGGGAGAAGGAACTGCAGTTGGATGTGCGATTGCCCGACTCCCAGATGGTGCGGGGGCGCGTCGTGGACGACGCACGGAATCCGATGGCCAACGCCGACATAGGAGTCCGGTCGTACCACGGAAAGGAAGTGTGGGGGCTCGCGGGATTCGTCCATTCGGACGCCAATGGGTATTTCACGATTTCCGCCCCTCTGGACGGCGACTATCGTATCTATGCCTTCCGTGACGGCATCCGCTCTGCAAGTCTGACCCTCGCCAAGGGGCAACGTGAATGCGTCATCAAGGTGGCTCGCTCGGGCAGAGTCTACGGTCGCGTGGTCGATGCCGATACCGGCGATTCCATTCCCCGCTTCCGGGTTGCCATGCACTCGGCATCGGGGGTCTCGATCTTCTGGGCGGAGAAGGGGGTGACCTTCACCTCAGATAAGGGTGAGTTCGACACCGCCGGCGAGAATCTCACCGTCGGTGAGGGCTGGACCGTGACCGTCTACGCCGACGGGTACGATCCGTTGACCGCGGTGGCTGCCGCCCGGCCTGTCTCGAATGACCCGGTCCGAAAGGTGTTCCGTCTGCACCGAAATGCTCGGCGTTCCACCGTGTACGTCGGTCGCGTTGTGGACAGCGACGGCAATCTGATCGCCGGGGCGGAGCTGGGCTACCAGTTGGCGGACCCGCCGTGGTTCAACGATCGCCACGCCTTCCTGCGGGTTGTGACGGATGTCTCGGGCACGTACCGGATCTCCTCCATCGATCCGCAGGAGCCGTATATCGTTTTCGTGCGGGCGCGGGGCTATGGTCTGCGTTGTTGCCGAATGTCGGACTTCCTGTCCGCCACGCCGGGACTCTTCGCCGATATTGTCCTTGATGTCGGGGCCACCGTCTTCGGTCACGCTTGGGACGAGAATCGTCAGCCCTTGGCCAGTGTCGAAATTGGCTCCGACCCCACGGTTCATTCGGAAGAAGAGGCCAGATTCCAGGTGCCTCTCTCGCCCGTGTGGCCCCGGGCGCGGACGGACGCCCAAGGGTACTATCAGTTGACCGATCTGCCCGCAGGCGAGGTACGGCTATATGTTTGGATTCAGCAAGGTCGTCCGCCCGCCAGGACGGTCACGTTGCAGCCGGGTGCGTCGGTGGAGTCGAATTTCGGCGACGAGGGCGGATTTGTGATCGCCGGCATAGTGACAGACGGGCAGACGCCGGTGGCGGATGCCGAGGTTGAGCTCCAGACGATGGGCGGGAAGCGGAAGACTTTCGCTGATCATGCGGATGTTTCAGGGCGGTTCAAGCTCACGCACGTGCCCGCGGGCAAGTACCTGTTCGCCACGCTCCGGGCCCGACAGACAGCGGGCGGGCCAGCCGATGATCCGAATGACCTGAGTCACGTCCTCTACGAGGAGATGGACATCCAGGGAGACTTGAACCTCAAGGTCGACTATTCGACGCGATCCATCGGCAGATAGCAGCCGGCGCGGCGTAGAAGAATCAAGGCGGCCGTACGCTCGTTCGAAGCGTGCGGCCGCCTGTTGTTTCGAGGAATGATCCCTGACAACGGTGAATCAGCGCGTCATCAGATGCCCCAGGCAATCACCGAGGTCTTGTCTTTCACGAAGATGTTCTTGCCGGCCACGATCGGGTGCGCCCATGTTTCCGACTCGGCGACCTTGTACTTGGCGACTTCCGTGAACTGCTTGTCGGTGGGCTGATAGACGGTCAATTCGCCATTGAGCGTCAGGGCCATCATGCACGAGCCGCCATCGACGACCGCGGCACTGCGTCCGCGAGAGGTGGTGTCGGCCCAGGCGACTTTGCCATCCTTAGCGCTGAGGCAACAGAGCTTGCTTTCGCCGTAGCCGAACAGGAAACCATCCCGCAGGACCGGGGTCGTGAAGCTCGCACCCGCCTGGGGCTCGGCGTTCGCCCACGCCTGGGTGGCGGTGAACTTGTCACCTGTCTTGGCGATCTTGAAGGCTTGGGTGCCCAGGCCCTGGCCGGTGATGATGACGGTTTGGCCATCGACTACTGGTGTCGTGGAGTTGACCGGTCGGCTCTTGCACGGCACTTCCCAGAGGACTTTCTGATCGGCCAGGCTGACGCCGATCAGCCGGGTTTCACTCAGGGTCACGAGCTGCTTGACGCCGTCGATGGTCGCCACGACAGGCGAAGAAGGGGCAGGGGCCTCCAGCTCGCACTTCCACTTGGCCTGGCCCGTGGCCAGATCGAACGCAACAATAGCACCTTTGCCGGGCTCGCTATTGGGTTGGGCATTGCCGCCCCGGGCACCCTCAGGACCACGCCCGCCCTCAGGACCGCGCCCGCCCGGGCCGCGACCGGCATCAGGTCCCCGAGCGGCGTCGGGACCAGGGCCGCGCTCACCTCTCCGTCCGGCGTTGGGGCTGGGGGCTTTGCCGCCGACGTAGACGATGCACAAGCCATCGACGACGACGGGGGACATCGAAGTCTCGAAATGGTAGCCAGCGCCCATGTAGTCCGCGTCGGACTTCTTCTGCCACAGCAACTTGCCGCTGGCGGCGTCGAAGCACGAGAGAATTCCGCCGACGCCGAGCGTGCAGACTTTGCCGTCCGACACGACAGGCGAGCTGCGCGGGCCCGGGTGACCGGAAGGGGCGCCCGTGACCACGAAATCCGCGGGATAGTCCTTGGTCCAGAGCGCCTTGCCTGTTTCGGCATCGATGCAGGTGACCACTTCGTTGGTGTCTTTGCGTCCGAATGCGTACAGCTTGCCGCCGGCGAACGCCGGGCTGGCGTCGCCCAGGCCTACTTCGATCTTCCACTTCTGCGTCAGCTCCTTGGGCCACGCGGCTGGAGCGGTGAACCCGGTGAGTCTGCCGTCCCGGTTGGGTCCTCGCCATTGGGGCCAATCCTGTGCCCCGACTGTGCCGATGCCGATCAAGATCACCAGTCCTGCGACTGCCGCCATCAATCTGCTCAGATTCACCATAGTAAGCTCCGACTCAAGAACACCGTTTTCACTACGCACAAAAGCGCCAATCTCCGATACGGTAACTCCCCCATAGCGGCATGTCAACGACCCGTCGCGACCTTAGCGTCCAACTCGGCCAACTTGAAGTGGACGCTGACGATGAAAGGCTGTTCACCCACGGTCCAGTGCCCGTACGTAGTTGTGACAAACGTGCCGTCGGGCAGGACCTCCACGCCGGGGTAGGCGCAATCCCAGTCGTGCTTGTTGTCCATCAGGCGTACGCGATACTGGCCCTCTTTGCCCGCTACGATGTCCTGATACGTCCCCACCCAGCCGACCCAATCGCCGCGCGTGGGGGAGTCTTTCGCCATGTCTCGGAAAGAGACGAAGAGCCGCCCGTCGGGTGCGTACTTGCCCGTGTGGCGGTCGCCCGTCAGGACGGCGGGGAGTTCTCTGGGGTTGGTCCACGTTCGACCTTCATCGTTCGAGAATATGACGTGCGAGTTCTTGCGCCGGCTGTTCTCCCTCAGCAAAACGGCCAACTGCCGCCCGTCCGGCGCGCGAATGCAGCCGGGCTCGCAGAGATGAATGTCCGATCCTTGCCACACAACTTCGGGGAACGACCATGATCGCCCGCCATCCCGGCTGAGCGTCTTGTACACGGTGAACTGGGAGGTGGCCTTGCCGCCGGATTTGAAGAATCGCCCATCATCGTGAAACATAGCCAGGTAGTGCCCCGGACCCGTCTTGAGGGGTTCCACGAATCCCATGACGACGATTCCACCCCATTCCCCGGCCGGGGTCAGCTCACTCCAGGTCCGGCCGTCATCCTCGCTCAGAGAGAATCGGGCCGGATACAGCCCCGACCAGAGAATCAGCCGCTTCTTGCCCTGGGCGTCCACGACCCGATGGATCGTCGGCACCTCGCGCGAGGTCTTCCACGACTCGGGCGTGAGCAGCCGCTGCGACCACGTCCGACCGCCATCCTCGCTTCGCTTCATGACGATGCCGCCGCTACCGTGGCCTTTGGGATACACGCAGATGATCGTCCGGCCATCCTCCAGCAGCACGGTCGTCGGATGGCCGAGATACTGGTTGGGCTCTTTGTCCACGATCGTCTGACGGCCGGTCTCGGCGGAGAGGTCGATTAGTGGAATATGGTACCCTCGTTCGATCGCAGCTCCCTGCGACGCCGAGGCCATCCCCGCAACCAGGCACACCAGCACACCAATTCGATTTCGCATCGGGCACCTCATTCGGTTCATACGCCATCGCATTATAGCGGCGTCATAGCGTGCGAGCACCTTCGTAACGGGAGAAAGCCGCCCAATTTCGGTCTGGACGCATTCGGTCGCGGGGGCTACGATGAAAACCTGTTCCAAGCGGGGATTCATATGTGGCCAAGGATCGGATCGATACCGACATACGGAATTGTGTATCTTCTCGGCATCGCTCTGCATTTCGTGCTCAGTTGGCGGATCGCCAGACACTACGGCTTGCAGCGGCGGGTGTGGCTGACGGTCAGCTTCTGCTACCTGCTCGGCATGATCGTCGGCGCGAAGATTCTATTCGACATTCGCCACGGCACGTTGAACCTGTCTCTCCTGTTGCAGGCCAAACACTGGACCTGCGGCGGCTTGTGGGGCGGGCTGCTGGCCTATTTCGCTTTGGCAGTGCCCGCCGCCGTGCTGCTCTCCGCCCGACGACAGGCCGCGCTCGACCTGGTTGCTCTGACACTCCCGATCCCCTGGATGTTCGCCAAGCTGGGTTGCCTTCTCAATGGCTGCTGCTACGGCCGGCCGACTTCACTGCCCTGGGCCGTCACCTTTCCACCCGGCGCCCGCAATGCCCCGGTGGGCGTTCCCGTTCATCCGACCCAACTCTACGAAATCGGCATCATGCTGATCCTCCTATCGGTCTTCTTCGCCCTCAGGTCCGACCGGTGGCAGGGCACGAAGCTGGTGTGGTTCCTGTTGATCTATGGGTTGGGCCGGGCCGCAACCGATTTCCTCCGTGGCGACACCGAAGGCCATCTCTACTCGGGTCTGCTCAGTCTAACACAGATTCTGAGCGGGTTCGCTGCTGCCGTGGCCCTGATTGTCCTGGTCACAACAGCACTGGCTCGAAACCATAGGATCATCGAGGAGCAATCATGAAACGAATTCTGTTGGTGTGCCTTGTCTCCACATGTGTCCAGGCGGCCGACTTCTACGTGGACCCCGTGCACGGCAGCCCCACGGGCGACGGCAGCGCCGCCCGGCCGTGGCGCACGATCCAGGAAGTCTTCGATGCGAAGCTGGTCGAATCCCAGCAGTGGGACAAACTGCCTTACACGTCGGACAGCAAGCTCGTGACCCGCAATGCCGGCGCTCCGGTGCGGGCAGGGGACACCATTCGCTTGCGCTCGGGATATCACGGCGATCTGCTGATCGATAAATGCTACAACTCCGGCATGATCACCCTGGCTGCCGCCGATGGCAACACGCCGTGCCTGTCTTCCGTGCACATTCGCTCCGGCGGCAACTGGACGATTCGCGGCCTGACCGTCAGTGCTGAGTTCAGTCCGACCTATAAGCGACACACCCTGGTCAATCTCGAAAGCCACAGTTGGGGCGGCCCGGTCCATGACATCGTGGTGGAGAAGTGTTCGCTCTATTCCGTGGCAGACGCCAACGCCTGGACGGCGAACGACTGGAACTGGCTCTCGTGCAACGGCATCGAAGTCGATGGCTCCCGCATGACGATCCGTGACAATCGCCTGCTCAATGTCAACTTCGGCATCTCCGTCGGGGCCGCCAATTCCCTCATCACGGGCAACCTCGTCGAGAATTTCGCCGGCGACGGCCTGCGCGGATTGGGCAACCACACGACCTTCGAATACAACACTGTGAAGAACTGCTACAAGGTCAACGCCAATCACGACGACGGCTTCCAATCCTGGTCCACCGGCCCCGGCGGCGTCGGCACGGGCGAAGTCGTCGGCATCGTCCTGCGCGGCAACACGATCATCAACTACGTCGATCCCAATCAGCCCTATCGCGGCACCCTGCAGGGCATCGGCTGCTTCGACGGCACGTTCGTCGACTGGGTCATCCAGAACAACGTCATCATCACCGATCACTGGCACGGCATCACACTGCTCGGCGCCCGCAATTGCCTGGTCATCAACAACACCGTCCTGGACGAGAACACGACGACTCCCGGCCCGCCCTGGATTGAAATCGGCAAACACAAGAACGGCACCGCCCCCGTCAACTGTGTCGTTCGCAACAACCTCGCGACGTCTTTCAACAACGCCGCCGGCGTCCTCGAGGAGAATAACCTGAAGATCACCAACCCCCCCGCTCTGTTCGTAGACCCGAACCATTTCGACGTCCACCTGCTCCCCGGCTCCGCCGCCATCGACGCCGGCAGCAACACGAGTGCCCCCAGCCTCGACCGCGACCGCATCCCCCGTCCCCAGGGCCAAGCCATCGACCTCGGCGCCTACGAGTGGCACGCGGACGATGTCCGCCCGGTCGAGAGAAATGGAATGGGGAAATGAGCGTGTTGAGTGTCAGGATTTGGCCTTCTCCGCCTGTTGCAGGAGACCGTGGACAATGACGAGGCGACAAGTCAAAGCAATGTCGATCTTTCTGGCGGCAGGCGTGTTGACGCAGAGTGCGTGTCTTCTTGGCTACATCCTGGCCGGTCGAACCGACGACGTCGCGTTTCAGGGAGGCTTGAAGGTCTATTTCTTCGGTGTCACAGCCGCCCTGTTCTGGGCTGGGGCAAGGTGCCTCACCTGGCGTCAACTCCTCGGCGCCTCGCTGGGCCTGGCCAGCCTTGCGTCCATATCTCTCCAGGCTCTCGGCCATATCTGGTTCCAGGGGATCTTCAAGGACGTCGATTTCTATTCGTGCTGGAACCTCCGGAATTTCTTTCTGGATATCGGTCTCGCATTCTCATGGTATGCCTTTCTCAGCGCGGCATGGTCCTTTCTCTTGTGGTACATTCGGGAGAGGCGCAAGCAGGAGAGGGAGACAGCCACAACTTCATAGGCATGAGTTGAGGAGCCAGGCGATGGCACTGACATTCGGCAGGACGCCGGGAGCGGCGCGGGTGGAGGTGGAGGCGGAGCGGTGCACGGGGTGCGGGCTTTGCACGCGTGTGTGCGAAGGGGGGCCGCTGCAATTGAAGGAGGGCAAGGCGGTCGTGGTGACGGGCAGTCTGTTCGATTGCATCGGCTGCGGGCATTGCATGGCGGTCTGTCCGCGGCAGGCAGTGCGCGTGACAGGGAGGGACATGACGCCGGAGGACGTGATCGACATGCCTCGCGACAAGGCGACATTTCCAGACTTAGAGGGGCTGATGCTCGCCCGGCGCAGCGTCCGTGAGTATCTCGACAAAGATGTCCCACAGGACGTGGTCGACAAGATTGTGGAGACGGCTTCCACGGCTCCGATGGGACTGCCGCCGTCGGAGGTACGGCTGCTGGTCGTGGCGGGGAAGCAGAAGGTGAGGGCGTTTCGCAAGGACCTGATGGACGCGATTCGCTCCAGTCGGTGGATGCTTTCCCCTTTGTTCTTGGGCCTTTTGCGACCTCTGATCGGCAAGGCCAACTACCAGATGATGAAGGAATTCGTTGCCCCTGCCGCGGCGGAGTTTCTGCGTAAGGATGCGGAAGGGATGGACTGGCTGCTGTATGATGCGCCGCTGGCGATTTACTTCTACCCATCGCAGTACGGCGACCCCGCCGACGCTTCCATCGCGGCGACCTACGCTATGCTGGCGGCCGAATCGTTGGGCCTGGGCACGTGCATGCTCGGATTCCCCGGTCCCCTGATCACGCACAGCCGGAAGTTGCGAACCAAGTATGAAATCCCCGCGAAGAGCAGAATGGGCCTCACCGTCATCTTCGGCTACCCGGCGATTCAATTCCACCAAGCCCTCAAACGGCGATTCGCTGGAGTACACTGGGTTTGAGCGACCTGGCAGGCCATAGCTCGCTTATCGTTGCAGGAGTGGATCTGGCGGGAGCGCCGCGGCGGGCGACGGGGGTGTGCGTGCTGCGCGGGATGACGGCGCGGACGCAGGTTGCTCTGGCGGATGAGGAAATACTCACGGTGATAGAGCGTGTGCGGCCGGATATCATTCCGATCGATGCACCGCTCAGCTTGCCTCCCGGACGCAAGACGATTCACGATCGATCCGGGGAGCACTTCCGGCCGTGCGATCGCGAGTTGGCCAAGCGTGGCATCCGGTTCTTTCCCATCACCATCGGCCCGATGCGGATGCTGACGGAACGAGGCATGGCGCTGCGCGCGAAGATCGAAGCGAGGGGCTATCGCGCCGTCGAATGTTACCCGGGTGGCGCACAGGATGTGTGGGG
>CAYQXM010000031.1:0-34429 GCA_964421295.1 uncultured Pirellulales bacterium | reverse complement strand
CCAGCACTGTGACCTCCAGGGCTTGCGAGCTGGTTTGACGGCATTGGGTGTCCGTGGACTGACCGAGGCGATGACCAAGGATGAGCTGGACGCCGTGACAGCGGCGCTGGTGGGCCGATGGTTCCTGACGGGCAAAGGTGAGATGCTCGGCGGCGCGGACGGGATCGTCATGCCACGATAACAGAAAAGGGTGGGTCGTTGAGACCCACCCTGTGAGAGTGTTCGAGAGACAAAATAGGTTTTACGCCAGGCCCTTGGCCAGCATGTAGTACATTTCGTTGGCGCGCAGCTCTTTCTTGAACTCGCGGATGGTCGTGTTGGCGTCGATGAAGACACATTCCATGCCGGCCATCTCGGCGAAGTCTTCCATGTGCTGGCTGGTGAGAGCCATGCTGAAGCCCGTGTGGTGGGCACCGCCGGCGAGGATCCAGGCCGCGGCACCGATCTTCAGGTTGGGACGCGGGATCCAGACGACGCGGGCGACCGGCAGCTTCGGCAGCGGGGCGTCCGGCGGGACGACATCCACTTCGTTGACGATCATGCGGAAGCGGTTGCCCATATCGAGGATCGTGGCATTCAGGCCGGGGCCGCTGGCGGTGTTGAAGACCACGCGGACCGGGTCGGCCTTGCCGCCGATGCCCAGCGGGTGAACTTCCAGGGACGGCGTGCCGTCGGCGATTGAGGAGCACACTTCGAGCATGTGCGCGCCCAGAACCTTCGGGCCGGCAGGGTCCAAGTGATACGTGTAGTCTTCCATGAAGCTGGTTCCGCCGGGGAGGCCCGCCGACATGACTTTCATCGCGCGAACCAGAGCCGCGGTCTTCCAGTCACCCTCGGCGCCGAAGCCATACCCATCGGCCATCAGCCGCTGCACGGCCAGGCCGGGCAACTGCTTGAGGCCGTGCAGGTCTTCGAAGGTCGTCGTGAACGCCTTGAAGCCGCCCGCCTCCAGGAACGCCCGCATGCCGATCTCGATCCGGGCCGACTCACGCAGGGCCTCGCGGGCCTTGCCTTCTTTGGCGGACTTGTCAAGCTTGTAGACTTGGCCATACTCGGCCACGAGAGCGTCGATCTGCTTATCGGTGGCCTGGTTCACTTTCGCGACCAGATCGCCGACGCCATAACCATTGACGGAATAACCCATACGTCTCTGGGCTTCGACCTTGTCGCCTTCGGTGACGGCCACTTCCCGCATGTTGTCGCCGAAGCGGGCGACCTTGGCGCCCTGCGCATCGTGCCAGGCGCAGGCGGCGCGGGCCCAGGTACCGATTTCCTGCTGAACCTGCTCTTCTTTCCAGTGACCGACGACGACCTTGCGATTCCGCCGCATCCGCGTGCAGATGAAGCCGAACTCGCGGTCGCCGTGAGCGCTCTGGTTCAGGTTCATGAAGTCCATGTCGATGTCGGCCCAGGGGATGTCGCGATTGAACTGCGTGTGCAGATGAAGGAAGGGCTTGGCCAGGGCGGAGAGGCCCGCGATCCACATCTTGGCCGGGGAGAACGTGTGCATCCAGGCGATGATGCCGACGCAGTTGGGAGTGGTGTTCGCCTTCATGCAGAGATCGTATATCGCCTCCGGCGTGGTCACGACAGGCTTGAACGTGACTTTCACCGGGACCTGTTTCGAACGAGAGAGGGCCTGCGCGATCTGCTTGGAGTCCTCGTCGACCTGTTTGAGCGTCTCGGGACCATAGAGGTGTTGACTGCCGGTGACAAACCATACTTCAAGCTTCTTCAAATCGATGTCCATAGGGCACTCCGTCCTAACGCATAGAATTCCATATTGCCACACAACCTAGTAATAGAGCCTGAAATCTACCACAGCAAAATCGGCCTGTCCATAGCTTTTTGTGGGGAAGAATGCGGCGCCAGGTCCGGAAAAAACTTTGAAAAACACGGCCGGGGACGGTAGAATAACTATGCGTAGGAAACTGAAGGCGGGCAGCGCGGGATTGCCCTAATTAGCCCGGCGGTCATGACTTAGGTGACGGCATTCATCTCTGCCTGCCTTCGACGTTCAGGGAGGTAGGTGTCGTCAAAGCGCCACGCGCTTCGTCGGCGCCCAATACGTTGGCAGCCCGAGCATGGGAAGCACCGGACGTCTTGGCATTATAGTGGCCACCTGTGTTCCGGCTCTTGCGGCGAGAAAGGAGTGCGAAATGGAAGAGAGGAAACGATTCGGCTGGGCCCTGGTCCTGGCCCTATGCCTGCCCTTGAGCGTTCAGGCCAAGACCCTCTACGTCGACGCCAACGCTGTCGGGCTTAACAACGGCTCATCCTGGGTCAACGCCCGCAGGTATCTACAGGATGCTCTCGCCGACGCGAGCGCACTAGCCAAGCCGGTGGAGATCCGGATTGGTCAGGGCACCTACAGGCCGGACCAGGGAGCCGGCGTCAAGGCCGGGGACAAGGCCGCGACTTTTCGGATGCTCAACGGGGTGACGATCAAAGGCGGCTATGCCGGCCTGAGCGCGCCCGACCCCAACGCCTGGGACCCTTCCCTCTACCAAACCCGCCTCTGGGGAGATTTGGCGGACAACGATGACTTTGCGCGTCTGAGCACGGCCAATGACAACACCCACCACATTGTCACCGCCAGTGGAACTGATGCCAACGCGATCCTGGAAGGCGTGACGATCGCTCGCGGGGCTTACACGTCTGGCCGTCTGGCCACCATCCAGGGCGGGGGCGGCGTCTACAATCAGGCCGGCAGGCCAACCATTCGCTCCTGCACGTTCTCTCACAATGTCATGAGAGAGACGTTGGGATCGGCCATGGTCAATTTCGATGGCGCGGCGCCCCACTTGGAGGACTGTACCTTTGAGAACAATCATGGGTATGTCGCGCTCTACGACAAGGACAGCGCGACCGTCTTGACCAATTGCCGGTTCATGGATAACCCGGGAACGGCGATCCAGGAAGAGGCCAGCCAGATCACGTGCGAGAACTGCTCCTTCACCAACAATGGGGGCACGGCCTTGTCCATGAGCAAGGACTGCCGGGCGACCGTATCGAACTGCGTCTTCACGGGAAACCACAGCGCCATCATCGGCAGCTACGTTCCCTGCAGCGTAGTATGCACGGATTCGGTCTTCACTGGAAATGGCGGCACGGGGCCGATGGAGACAGGTGCTGTCTTCATGATCACCGGCACTTTCGTTCGTTGCCAGTTCCGTGACAACGTCGGCGCGGCTGGGGGTGCCATCTATGGCTGTTTTCTGACGTTGGAGGACTGCACCTTCATCCGCAACTCCGCCAAGTCCTACGGAGCGGTCCGATGCATTACCGGAGATGTCAACCGTTGCCTTTTTGTCGGCAATCGCGCGAAGTGGGAGGCGGGGGCGTTGTACGTCCGGAGTCAATGCGAGTTGACCAACTGCACCATCGCTGGGAACCGCTCCATGAGTTACGGCGCTATTGGTCTTGAAGATCGCAACACGGTGGGCGTGCTGACCAATTGCATCATTCATGACAACTTTTGCCAAGTGCCCACCGCTGGGGACGAACTAACGTGGAGCCTTCATGCGACGGTAACTTACAGTTGCCTGCCGCCTCCACCCTGGCAGCTCCACCTGGAGCTGGTGGGATGCTTCGATACCGATCCCTGCTTTGTCAAGCCCGGGTACTGGGACCCCAACGGCACGTCAGCCGACATGAACGACGATTTCTGGGTGGACGGTGACTATCATCTCCAGAGCCAAGCCGGGCATTGGGACCCGAACAGCGAGACTTGGGTCGCCGACAGCGTGACCAGCCCCTGCATCGACACGGGGGATCCGAACAGTCTCGTCGGCGAGGAACCCCAGCCTAACGGCGGCCGGATCAATATGGGCTGCTACGGCGGCACGTCGGAGGCGAGCAAGTCGCATCTACTCGGTTCACCGATGATCTTCTTCGGAGGTGACGCATGGCAGCGCGAATGAAGAAGAGCATTCTTCTTGTCGGAATTCTCATCTGGGCCGCCGCTCCGACGTCGATCGGAGTGATCTATGTCGACGCCAATGCGACTGGGTTGGACAATGGCTCGTCGTGGGGTAATGCCTACAAGTACCTGCAGGATGCTCTATCCGACGCCGACGCTGCGGTCAAGCCGGTGGAGGTTCGGGTTGCTCAAGGGACCTACACGCCCGATCAGGGGCGTTCCATTAAGGCGGGAGATCGAATGGCGGCCTTTCCGCTGAAGGACGGGACATCGATCCTGGGAGGCTTTGCGGGCACAAGTGGCGAGGATCCGAACGCCCGGGACCCGAATATCTACTCAACCATCCTGAGCGGCGATCTGAAGGGAAACGATGTCTGGATGGATATGACGATGGACGTGCCGCCCGAGGTGCAGAACAGTCACTCAGATAATAGCGAGTGCATTGTGGACGCGCGCAGTTCTGGCACGACGGCAATTCTCGATGGTGTTCAGATCAAGGGTGTCTGGTATACGGAGGTAACCGCCGGGCGAAGCAATCCGGGACATATCGACCTGAACCGCCAGGGAGGTTTGTTCGTCAACAAGGGATATCCTACGATCCACAACTGTGCCTTCACGCAGAATCTCTCTTGTTCTGTCAAGAGTGTCAATCACGGCAACCCGACATTCACCGCCTGCCGATTCGCTCGCAACCACTACCTGTATGCGCCAGCGATCTATGCGAATGTCAGCGACGTGACGATCTCAAAGTGCGTGTTTGAGAGCAATGTCGCCAGTCGTGAGGGCGGTGCCATCGTGACGGCCGGTGGAATGGCTATCATAACAGATTCGACATTCCTCGATAATGTTGCCTGCCAGTTCGCTTGGAGTGGCGGTGGCGCTATTCTCAACTGGAGCAGCGACATACGTCTGGCCGGATGCGAGTTTCGCAATAACCGGTCTGAAAGCGAAGGGGGAGCCGTGGCCGGCGGCGTGACGGCACTGGAGAACTGCACCTTTTTCGGGAACGGTTCCCGCAGCCGAGGCGGCGCAGTATATGGGCTCCATCTGACAGTAAGAGGCTGTATCTTCTCCTTCAACACTGCAACCTCGGGTGAAGGTGGTGCCATCGCAGGTTCCTGCAGTCTGATCGCGAACTCTCTCTTCACGGCAAATCAGTCAAAATCGGGTGGCGCGATATCATGTACTTACAGACAGGATCAGGTAATTGAGAATTGCGTGTTTGCCGGCAACCGAGGGAGGGATCACGGCGGAGCCATTCAGTTTGAAGGCCCAGGTCTTCTGACAATCGATAGTTGCAGTATGCAGGGAAACCTATCCGCTTGTGGGAACACACTGGACGCAAGCGATTGCGACGTCACGGTCAGGGACTCGATCATATGGGATGCCAATGCATTCTCCACATATAAGACCACATTGGCCATTACGTATTCTGACCTCTACGATCCATACAGCGGTTTGGGCAATGTCTCCATCGATCCCCGCTTTGCGATACTGGGCTATTGGGACCCGAACGATACGCTGGCGGACACCAACGATGACTTCTGGGTGGAGGGGGACTATCACCTGAAGTCCCAGGCCGGACGCTGGGACCCGAATAGTCAAAGTTGGGTGACGGATGATGTGACTAGTCCCTGTATCGATGCTGGCGATCCGAACAGTCCCGTAGGCGATGAACCCGAGCCGAACGGCCAACGAATCAACATGGGCGCCTACGGCGGCACGTCGGAGGCGAGCAAGTCCCGGGCCGATCCGCTGGGCGGTGCAGATGTCGTCACGGACGCGGACCGGCGCTGAAATCGTGTTACCGACACCCTTGCGCCTGCCTTCTAATAATAGAGCCATCGCCGCACAAGCGGCGGTTGCAGATTAGGAGGCAGAAAAATGAAGACGTTGGCCTTGATTCTTGCAGTGATAGCGGTGCTGTTCGGGTTGAGTGGATGCATTTTCGTGGCGGGGGAGCAACCCGGTTTCCATCACAACAGAGTGGCTCATGCCCCCGTATGGGCCGGTCCGCACGGCCCCGGCGGTCCCGGTCCGCATCGGCGCTGATCCGGGAGAGCCGGCTCGTCACATCGATGTCACCTGGCGGTATAGACCGCGCCCGGCACGGGTTCCGTGATCGTTCCTTCCCGCGCTGCAAACGTCACCGGGTGAGATTGAAGGTGTGTCCCGTCGATGGCGGAGTAGACGCCAAAGTGCAAGTGGGGTTGGGTGGAGTAGCCCGTGTTGCCGGAACGGGCGATAGGCGATCCGGCGGTCACACGCCGGCCAACTGTGACGAGCACGCCGTTGTGTTGCAGGTGCAGGTACTCGCCGATCGTGCCGTCGTCGTGCAGGATGGAAACGAAGTTGGCGGGGCAGTCTTTCTTTACCCCCGTTCCGCCTTGATCCGAGGACTTCTTGAAGTCCACGACGACGCCGGCGCGTGCGGCACAGACAAGAGTGCCTTCCGGCATGACGAAATCCACCGCGTACCGGTCGACATCTTTGTGCGACCACGGGCTGTCATACCCCTGCAGGACCCGGTGGGAGGTGCCCGACCGGAAAGGCAGGACATAGAGCGCACGCTCATCGTGCCTGGCGTTCATGTCGCCCTTCATCCAGAAGAACTTGAAACGCAGGCGTGACGGCTGCGAGAGGTCCGCAGCAGCCAGTCGCGCCGCGACGGTCCGGCTGCGCGGGGGATAGGTGGCCGTTTCGGGTTCCAGCCGGGACACGGTCACGTTCCTGGGTGTAATCGAGAGCAGGAGTGTGATGCTGCACGCTTTGCGATTCTCGACCACGAGCTCGACATGATCGCCGGCGTGGACGCGGCGGACCGACACGTTCGGATCCTGGATGGCGGGCGGCAGTTCCTTCGTCGCCGCACCCGACAGCACGGCCGCGAGGCATATCGCCCCGAACGCCGCCACCTTCCGCCGCAATGCTCCGCGCCCGGTTCCCATGGCCGTCATCGACTCCTCAATACAGGTCCATCGGTTGTCCATACCCATTTCCACTATACTAGACGCAGACGGTTGACAAGTGCAGCAAATCTACTTCTAATTCTCGTCCATGAAGAAGCTCTGGGTCAATGTCGTTCCGTTTCGTAAGGAAATAGCCATCGCGGCACTGGAGAGCGGGGCCGAGGCGGTCGTGCTCCCGGACGGCCAGACGGCTGTCGTGCGGCAGTTCGGCCGGATCAAGACGGTCGAATCCGCGGGCGATCTGAAGCCCGGCGTTGATGTCGAGTTCATCGACGTCGCCGGCAAGGCCGACGAAGACCGTGCCGCGGCGGTTCCTGCGGACAGGCTGCTCGTCGTCCGGATGCTCGATTGGACCATCATCCCCATCGAGAATCTGCTGGCCCGGCGGGGCAGGAACATCCTCGTCCAGGTCACCAACAGCGAGCAGGCCCGGCTCATGATCGAAATCCTCGAAAAGGGCGTCGACGGCGTCGTTCTCGTCACCACCGACGCCAACGAGATCAAGAAGACCGCCGAGATCATTCAGGGCGTCAGCGAGCGCGTGCCCTTGGTTGAGGCGACCATCACCGTCGTCCGGCAGCTCGGCATGGGCGACCGGTGCTGTCTCGACACCTGCACCCAGATGAGCCTCGGCGAAGGTATGCTCATCGGCAACACGGCCTCGGGGTTCTTCCTCGTTCATTCCGAGTCGATCGACAATCCTTACGTGGCTTCGCGTCCGTTCCGCGTGAACGCCGGGGCGGTACATGCTTATACGTTGACCCCCGGCGGCAAGACCAAGTACCTGGCCGACCTGAAGGCGGGAGATGAGGTCATGCTCGCGGATTTCCACGGCCGGACCCAGATGGCCTACCTCGGCCGCAACAAGATCGAGCGGCGGCCCATGATGCTGATCGAGGCCCAGGCCGACGGAATGCCCATCAGTCTGGTCCTGCAGAACGCCGAAACCATCCGCCTGGTCGATGCGCAGGGCAAGGCCGTCTCCGTCACGAGCCTCAAGCCGGGCGACAAAGTCCTCGCCCACGTCGAAAGGTCCGGCCGCCACTTCGGCATGAAGGTCGAAGAAAGCCTGATCGAAAGGTAGATGCATGGCAGTGGCCGGCCAGTCCACCCCTATCGCGCCGGCGGAGGCTCCCAATGCACCGCGGCTCCTATCTATCGATGCGCTGCGCGGGTTCGATCTGTTCATCATCGTCGGGGGTTCGCGGATCATTCTGGAGTTCATCAAGGCATCGAAGGTCGGCTGGCTCCAGCCCTATGTGGACCAATTCGAGCATGTGCCGTGGGAGGGCTTCCGCTTCCTAGATCTGGTCATGCCGCTGTTCCTCTTCATCGTCGGGGTCGTCATGCCGTTCTCGTTTGCCAAGCGGCGGGAACGCGGCGACGGCAAGGCGAGACTCTATCTGCATGTCGTGCTTCGCACCGTCGTTCTGTTCGTCCTCGGCATGATCGCCCAGGGTCGGCTGCTCGAATACGATCTGTCGCGCCTGCACATCTACTGCAACACGCTCCAGGCCATTGCCGCCGGGTACTTCATCGCGGCGATTATCATGCTCCACCTGAAGCTTCGTTGGCAAATCGGTGTCACGGCGGCGCTGCTGGTCGTATTCTTTGCGTTGCTGAAGTGGGTCCCGGTCCCCGGCCACGGAGCCGGCGTGCTGACTCCTGAGGGCAATCTCGCCATCTACCTCGACAAGCTCCTCCTCGGCCGCTATCAGGACGAAACGCCGTACACGTGGATCTTGAGCAGCATGACGTTTGCCTGCACGGTGATGCTCGGCGTCTTCGCCGGGTACATCCTCCGCTCGTCGGTCCGCCCATTGATGAAGGTCGCCTACTTGCTGGGCCTCGGTGTCGCGACCATTGCCCTGGGGCTGCTGTGGAGCCTCTGGTTCCCGATCATCAAGCACCTCTGGACCAGTTCCTTCGTGTTGTATGCCGCGGGGATGAGCTGCATCCTCCTGGCCTTGTTCTACCTGGTCATCGACGTGATCGGCCTGCGCCGCTGGTCTTTCGGCTTTGTCGTGATCGGCGCCAACGCCATCTTCGCCTACATGGCCACGATGCTCTTCAACTTCGGCGACATCGGCCAGATCTTCATCGGCGGCCTGAAGCGTTTCCTCGGCCCGTGGTACTCCTTCACCTATGCCCTCGCCGGTTTTCTGGTCCTCTGGCTCATCCTCTTCTACCTGTACCGCAAGAAGACCTTCCTGAAGATCTGAGGCCGTCAGTAGATGTCCTTCTCGGGGACATTGAGTCCTGAAAGCTGGAGGAAGTAGAGGCAGAGTTCACGGAAGTCACCGGAATCCGGCGACCATCTTCTGACCACCCGGTACTTACCACCGCGCATACCCTCCAGTGTCCATGTCGCGCCATCAAGGCCAGAACGATTGGTCTTCTCCTCCATCTGCCAGAACCCCAGTTTCTCTATCTTGTCCACCAGCGTCTTTTCTTCCGCTGGCCGCAGTTCTCTCTTGATCTCTCTCGCCATCTTGCCTGGATCATAGCCTCCGCGACCGTCCAGCTCGACGGCACGTAGCATGGTGGAAGAGCCATTTTTCTCGATGCGGATCGCTATGGGATGATTGAAACTCCGCTCCCAAACGAATCTGTAGGCGAAGTCGGACGTCTCTGTGCCGCTATACAGGCCCATTTCCCCCATACGCTGCAAGGGGGCCTGTAATGAGTCCTGGAAGAGCAGTTGGGCGAAGTGGACAAGGAAGCGACGCCAGACCATGAAGCTGTGGCCGCCGGGGACGGTCACCCAGGCAGGGGTAAGCTTCTTGGTCTTCATCCAATCGACGAGCTTCTGATTGATGCCGAGCAGGCCGTCCTGTTGGCCACAGGCGATCCAGAGAAGGCGAATTCGCGAATTGATGCTCTCGCGCACGGGCGGAAGGGATTTGAGGAGACGAGGTCGCGAATTGATGCTCTCGTTTACCGCCGGGTAGCTTTTGTCGAAGTCGGCATCGAGGCCACCGGAGCTGAAGGCACCGATCCAGGCGAAGCGGTCGAGAGTGTTGAAGCCGGTGAAGAGCGACTGTGTACCGCCCATCGACAGGCCTGCGATGGCCCGGCTGGTGCGGTCGGTCGAGACGCGATAGCTCTTCTCCACCTGCGGCATCACTTCTTTCAACAGCACATCGCGGAACTTCTCGATGCTGTCCTGCCAGGTATTCCCTTGACGCAACGCACCCCAGCCACCGGTCATGATCTGCTTGTTGCCGTAACCCAGCGGCATGACGATCACCATCGCCTTGGCCGCGCCGTCCGCAATCAGGCGGTCCAGAATGACGTTCGCCTGGCCGATGCTGGTCCAGGCGTCCTCCATATCGCTGAAACCGTGCAGAAGGTAGAGCACGGGATAAGGCCACTTGGCATTCGGATCGTAGGCGGGGGGCGTGTAGACGATGAACGGGCAATCGTCGCCCACAATCGCGGACCGATAGAGATGGTGATGGAGCACACCATGCGGGACATCGGTAACGTCCCAGGGTATATCCTGCCCCGGCACGTGGACCTGGCTCTCGGAGTTGAAGAGATTGCGCTTGATCAGTGGATTGCCGGAGTCCATCATCTGCATGCCATCGACGACAAACGAATAGACATAGTAGTCCGGCGGCAACGGCTCCGTCGTGACCGACCAGACGCCCTGATCATCCTTGGTCATTGCCGGGACCTTGGTCGCCTCCAGCCGCAGCGTGACCTCCTTGGCATTGGGCGCCCGCAGCCGGAATGTCACGCGCTTGTCCGGATGCACTTCAGGTGAAACGAGCCGCGGCTGGGCAAAAGCCGGCACTGCCGCAATCAACAAGAATACGCCAAGCAGAGTCTTCATGTGCTCATTCCTTGGACAGTCGAACGGGCCGTCCGCCCACTCATCAGTAGATTTCCTTTTCCGGGACAGCGAGACCTGACAACTGGAGAAAATAGAGGCAGACGTTACGTACGCTGCCTGATGTGGAGGACTGTCTGTTGACCCAATAATACTTGCCGCCCTGACTTCCCTCCAATATCCAGGCGGCTCCATCCAAATCTCGAAATAGACCTTCATCATCGTGTTTCATCTGCCAGAATCCAATCTTGTTCAGTTTGGCCAAAGCGGCTTCCAACTCGGGTTGTGACAACTCTTTGTTGACCTCCTTGAGGACTCTCCCCGGGTAGTATCCACCCGCACCGTCGAGCTCGACGGCGCGCAAAATGGTTGACGGCCCGCTCTTTTGGATTCGTACCGATATCGGATGGTGAAAAGTCCGCAGCCACAGGAACCTGTAGGCGAACTCGCGTGTTCCATTGGCATCTGAAATAGCGGGTTCGCCCATGGCCTTCAGATACCCTGAGCTACGGAGGGTCTCAGGGGGGAAGTAGCGGACACCTTTACTATCAACATCCGGCGGGCTCTGGAAGAGGAGGGAGGCGAACTGGGCGAGGAATCGGCGCCAGACCATGAAGCTGTGGCCGCCGGAGTCCGTGACCCACGTGGGATTGATCTTCTTGCTCCTGAGCCCGTCGACCAGTTGCTGATTGATGCCAAACAGACCGTCCTGCTGACCGCAGCCGATCCAGAGCAGGCGCAGTTGGGAATTGACGCTTTCACTCACGGCTGGGTAGTTCTTAGCAAAGTTGGGGTCCAAACCGCCCGAACTGAAGGCGCCAATCCATGCGAAGCGGTCGAGAGCGTTGAGGCCGATGAAGAGCGACTGAGCCCCGCCCATCGACAGGCCCGCAATGGCCCGCCCGTCGCGGTTCGTCGAGACGCGGTAAGCCTTCTCCACCTGTGGCATCACTTCCTTCAGCAGCGAGTCGCGGAACTTCTCGATGCTGTCCTGCAGGACTCCCGGCTGTCGCACACCAGCCCAGCCGTTAGCGATCACCTGTTTGTTGCCGTAGCCGAGTGGCATGACGATCAGCATGGGCTTAGCCTCGCCCCGTCGGATGAGATTGTCCATGATGATGTGCGCCTGACCGATGCTGGTCCAGGCGTCCTCCAGATCGCTGAAACCGTGCAGGAGATAGAGCACTGGATAGGGTTCCCTGGCGGCGGGGTCGTACTCGGGTGGGGTGTAGACGATGAAGGGACGATCATCGCCGATGGTTGCCGAGTGGTAGAGATGGTGATGGAGAACGCCATGAGGGACATCGGCAACATCCCAGAGGTTTCCCGCCCAGGGGATGTTCAGCAGGCTCTCGGGGCTGAAGAGATTGCGCTTGATGAGTGGGTTGCTCGGGTCGATCATCTGCACGCCATCGACGTGGAAGGAATAGACATAGATGTCCGGCTGCAGCAGTTCCGTCGTGACCGACCAGACACCCTGATCGTCTTTCTGCATGGCCCGGACTTCAGGCTCTGCGGAACGATCTCCCTTCACTTCGATCATGACCACGGATTTTTCCAGCCGCAACGCTACTTGCTTGGCGTTTGGTGCCCGCAGGCGAAACGTCACCGGACCTTCTCGATGAACCTCGGGGGAAATCAGTTGTTGTTGAGCGCAGACCGGTACGACACATGTGAGCAGAAACAGAGTTGCCAATCGGTTCATGGATGCTCTCTCCGCAGGATGAGCGTTACGGCTTCAGTTGTTTAGTGAGGAATTCCTTGATCAGGGTGGGGACGTTGGGGTCTCGGAAGCCGCCGTGGCCGCCGGCTTTGACGGTGTAAAAGGTCACGGGCACACCCGCCCGCTTGAGGGCGGCGGCGAGCAGCACGCTCTGGTGGTGGGGCACGAGCGGGTCGGCGTCGCCGTGGATGATCAGGAAGGGCGGGTCGTCTTTGGTGACGTACGTGATAGGATTGGCCCGGGCGACCTTGTCTCTGTTCTCCTGGATGGGGCCGCCGACCAGCTTGGACTCGGGGGAATCGGCCGTATTATGGATCTGGCCGTTCGGCAGGCGGTGCGTGTCCATCTGGAGCAGGTCCGTCGGTCCGAAGCAATCCACTACCGCCTGCACTTTGCTGGAAAAACCGGGGTTCTCGCCCACGTCGAAGGTCTTGACGTCACCCGTCGTCCCGAGCATGGCCACGAGGTGCCCCCCGGCGGATTCACCCCACGCGGCGAAGTGGTTCGGGTCCAGGTTGTACTCCTTGGCGTGGGCCCGCAACCAGCGCACGGCGGCTTTGCAGTCCTCGATCTGGGCCGGGAAGAGCGCATGCTGACTGAGACGATAGCCCACGCTCGCCACGGCGTACCCCTGGGCCACGTACGCCAAAGGAACGGGACGTTCCTTGCTGCCGCCCAGCCAGGCCCCGCCGTGTACCCAGATGATCACCGGCAGGCTTTTCTCGGATTTAGGCACGTACAAGTCGAGCACCTGCCGGGCGTGACCGTTCGTCACGTAGGGCAGGCCCCGCTGAACCGTCGTGCCCTCGGGGACGGCGGGCACCCGGGGTTGCGCCGGTTGTTGCGCGAGAGCCACGGCCGTTGTCAGCAGAATCAACGTGGAAACGCCTCTCATACGTTCGTTCTCCTCTAATGGACGGTTGCGGAACCGCCCAGGACCCGCTCCCGCAGCTGCCGGTAGTCGGCGCCGAGGTCGTCTTTCCATACATCGATCGCGTTCAGGAGCTTCTGTCGCATTGCGGTGATGGCCGACCGGTACGCCATGAGCGCGGGGATGAATACGATCAGGAAGATCGGAATGATGCACATGAATCCCATCACGATCACCATGGTCCTGCTGATCTTCCGCTGCGCCTCGAAATCGGCCAGTGCGTTGAGAACGTACAGCCTCTTGGCCTTCTGGATTTCCTCCGCTGGAAGATTCGTCAACGTCGCCGCGAAGGCCGACAACGACGCCGGGTCCATCGCGACATAAGCACGTCCTCCTGTCACTCTCTGCCCTCCTCCACGACCGTGCCGGTGTCGGTCAGCTTGAGGGTGAGGGGCTTGTCTTCCTTCTTGCCCTGCACCTCGTAGAAGGTCTTGTCGCCCTCGATCGCCTTGAAGGCGGCGAACTGCTCGGCGGACCCGAAATAAAGCGTGGCCGCCATGCGGACCGCGGCGGGCAACGATTCGTACGGCATGCTCTCCTTGCTCGCCAGGATCTTGCCACCCGAGGTGATGTCGTATTCGACCTCTTTGCCGTCGAGCGTCCCCTCGACGTGATACGCATTCCTGCCGTCTTTCTGTCTCATGACGATCTTCTTGACCATTCCTCCGGCCAACTGCCGGTCCACCGCGGCCCGGGTCTGCTCCGGCAGCTCCAACAGCTTGATGCCCTGGCTCGTCGGGCCCGAATGGCACCCCACCAGACCCAGCAGCAGTAGGGCGGCCCCGACACACGGAAGCTTTCGTCCCATCGATACGACTCCCTTCTTCTGCATTTTCCGTCCGAGACAAAGTCAAAACCGTGCGGGAGTCTCCTCTGCCGCACGACAGAATCTTATCACACACGGTAAGTGGGTCAATGGGGACGATCCGGGAATGGGATGCGGCGTCAGGCGTGGTGGGCCCAGGGCAGGGTCCGGTTGGCGAAGGCAGCGTGACCTGTCAGCAGGTGATAAATATACGAGCCGAGACAGAACCTGCCGAAGACCAACGCGGACAACGCCACGACCAGCATCGCTTCAACCACATAGGCCGCCGTATGCCAGCCGGCCAGCAGCAGCAAAGCGATTGCCAGCATGAAGGTGCCGGCCATGCCCTGCGCGAACCGGCGCGGCATCGGCGTGGCGACCAGCCGCGGCAACGATCGTGCGGTGGCGATCCAGCGGTTGTACAGGATGTCGAAGGGATTCCGCGCCGGCGCCAGGACATTCCACCACAGAACGGCGCCGAGGACCGCAAACAGCGGCCATACCTGAAACACCAGGCCCACTACGACCCACAGTCCGACGATCCTGGGTTGGAACATCAAGGCGAAGAAATGGGTTTGGCAGGCTTCTCTGCTCACCTCTGCGAATCCCTGCTGTTGAACAAAGTTCGATTCGGACGTACTGGTCACTGGACCTCCTTGGACTTGCTCAAGATGACAGCCCAATTTGCCTGGAATTTATACGAAGGTGGACGTCCGTTGTGCAGCCTGGCGGGGACAAAAGGGGCAGACTTCCAGTGCGGTTCCGGCTACAATGGCAGCGCTCGAACGGATCACCGCGTCGAGAGTTGTGAATCATCTCACGAAAGGAGAAGACATGGTGGCGAAGGGAATCATAGCTGTTCTGACGCTTTCGGTGGCCGCGTTTGCATCCGCGGCGCAGCACGTCTCGGTAGTGGATCCGGGGGCGCAGGTGCTGAAGCCGGCCGGCGGATTCGGGTTTACCGAGGGTCCCGCGGCCGATGCACAGGGTAACCTCTTCTTCACCGACATTCCAAACAATCGCATCTACAAGTGGCCGCTCGAAGGCAAGCTCTCGACGTTCATGGAGAATACCGGCGGGGCCAACGGTCTGTTCTTCGACACGTCGGGCAATCTTTGCGCCTGTCAGGGCAGTCTCCTATCGATCGCGCCGGACAGCAAGATCACGGTTTTGGCGGACAAGTACAACGACAAGAAGTTCAACAGCCTCAACGATCTGTGGATCGATCCCAACACCGGCGGCATCTACTTCACCGACCCTCGCTACGGCAATCGCGACGGCATGGCCCAGGCGGGCGAGCACGTCTACTACCTGACGCCGGACCGCAAGCAGGTGATCCGCGTCATTGACGACATGACCCGGCCGAACGGCCTGATCGGAACGCCCGACAGCAAGAAACTCTTCGTGGCTGACCCCGGCGCCGGCAAGACCTTCGTTTATACGATCAACAAGGACGGCACCCTGAGCGACAAAAAGCTCTTCGCCTCGGAAGGTTCCGACGGCATGACCATCGACAACGAAGGCAATATCTATCTGACCACGAGCGCGGTGGCGGTGTACAACAAAGAGGGGCAAAGGGTGGAGGAGATCAAGGTTCCCGAAACGCCGGCCAATGTCTCCTTCGGCGGCAAAGACCGCAAGACTCTCTTCATCACCGCCCGCACCTCGCTCTACAGCGTGAGGATGCGCGTCCAGGGGGTAAAGGAAGCGGTCATGGCCAGGTGAATCAAAGAAAAGCTGTGAAGGAGACAAACCATGAACGAGGAACAGGAGCGGATTCTTCGTCAATTGCGTGATGCGGCTCATGAAAGCATTGACTCCGAAGCGTTCTACGCCATCCTTCGCAAGGCGGTGGACTTCGGGGCCGTGCCGCGCGAGCTGGTCCAGGAAATCTGGAGGAAACAGGTGACACCTGCACTGCGGGAGCAGACACCGTTGATGACTCCTGAGCAGGAGCGGGTCAGGAGGGAAATGTTGAGACTTCATCACGAGCCTTCGGAAAGGGCCCGCGACCCCGATCATCCGGTGGGAGCGGCCGCCCGCGCGATTCGAGCCGCCTTGCCCGAGTTCCGTCCGTGGCAGGTAGATATGTCCTCCGTCGATTTGAATCAAGCCGCCCGACAGCTGGCGGAGGACCGGAACAAGGCCCTGTCCTACACGGTTCCGCCGGACTTCGCCCAGGTGCGGCCGGACTCGTATATCACGGCCGCGCGAGGGGTGCTCATCAAGGAGGCGGACGGATCGATTCTCACGATGGGCGAATTGTTCCAGAAGAAGACGACACGCGATGCGTTTGCCACCTCCATGAGAGAGGGAGGGCGGTTCAGTGACGTCCTGTCGCTCTTGTGGAAGCGTTTGGAGCCGATCGAGCTGCGGGTGATTGAGGAACAGTTGAGACGTCTGGCCGACCAGGTGCTGGCTGGTACTCCCGTCCAATTCCGATCCTTTCAGGACCATCACTACCGATCCGCATTGCGCATGCAGATCGATGACAACCCCATTCCCGCCGCGATCGGAGGTGGGTGTGTTCCTTCCCCGCGTTTGCCCGAGGGCGTCGAGATCGCCTCTGTGACGATCTATCTTGAACCGTGGGCGTCCGCCCGGAGTGGGCAGATGGTTGATTTGGCCGAGGGAGTGCCGTTCCCGTCGCCCGGTGCGTCATGAGGACAACTTGATCCGCTGCTTGGGTTCGAAGTTGGTGGCGAAGGTCCAGACAACGGCCTCCTCCGGCGCCAGGCGTAAGACTACGAGACTCTCGTATCCGAACTGCTCCGCGACGGGCTTGAGGAACGGACGGTCCTTGACAATTTGCTTCTTGAGATCGAGGTCCTCCAGGATCGTGACTCTGCCCGTGACGCGGACCTGCGTGCTGGTCCCGACTTCGATATAACACACCTCGACATTCGGATTGGCCACCAACTCCTTATACAGGTCCTTGGGGCGGCCCGTGTGAAACAGAATACCCGTCTCGTCGGCTCTGTAGGTTAACATTCCGCGTACACGCGGCTGGTTCCCGTCGCACGTGGCCAGAGAACACGCGGGGTTCTTCCTGATGAACTCAAGGATTTCCTGTTTGTTCATCGACAGCTCTCCTTTCAGAAGTTAATGGCTCCGGCGCAACGGCACGACGCCGCTTGCGAGAGAGGGGCAGAGTGAGCGCCGTCAGCAGGGGAATCAAGGCCAGCCAGGAATGGAGTGCCGCCCAGAGCACGACGGCGGACAGCAACAGCAGGGCCCACAGGGATAGTTGGAGCCGCGCGGCCGGGACACGCGGCGTCCGATCCCGGCGGCGCCAACGCGCGACCGCGCGCCAGGCTGTCAGAATCTCGTAGAGACCTATCACGCACAGGACTGCCAACACGGCATAGAAGACGGCCGGGAGTTGTGCCGCGGTGGCGTTTCGCATCGGGAATTGCGCACGCCGGGTCAGGGCGAAGAGCGTGGCGGCTTCACCGAGGTAGGGGGCGCCGGTGGCGCCGGACAAGATGCGCGGCGTGAGCAAAGTCCCGTTAGGCAGGGGCCAGCACGCCGCCAACGCCTGAGCCGAGAGCAGGTAGGCACGGTCCGCGTCGCCCATCGCGCGGGTAGCGCCGATGCCGAACGCGCTGGCCGCTACGCCGTAGCCTCCTACGATCGGTCCGGCGTCCACTTCGAAATGGAGCCAGCCAAGGTCTATCTGGCTGGGGAACTCCCGAAAGCCGGCCAGCCACCTGTCCTGCTGCCAGAAGAGTTCGGTGTACCGGTCGTACCATTGGCTTGCCGTATCAGGCCAGAGCGTCGCCGCCCACAGCACCATATACGACAGTCCCACCCCTCGGGCGCTGTCCTTGGCCTTCCCCGTTTTCGAATCGACGACGTAGGCGGGCAGTCCGGTGTCTTCGTCTATCCGCGCGTCCTGGAATCCGCGCAGGGCCCGCATGACGAATGCCGTGTGATCCGTGCCCAGCACCGCGTCCGCCCGGCGGATGGCTGCGATGGCCGGCACAATGTCGATGGGGAAGCACTGGCCGGGATAGTCGTCCAGCAATCCGAAGGGCGACTCGTCCAGCTCGCGAGCAAGCGATTCGACTTGCCCGCGCAGCAAGGCTTCGTAGCGTGTGTCGACCCGCAGCTTCTGGTAGCTCGTCAAGCCGCTGATGAGCAACATGCGATAGAACAGGTTCTCCGTCTCCAGGTATTTCTCGCCCCAATACTTCCTGACCCACCCGGCATGATTGGGATCGGCCACGAGTGCGGCGGCCGCCTCGATGGCTCCGCGCGCGTAAACGTTCGGAGCGGCGGAGGCCGAAGCGGGGTGCTGCTCGTATTCCTCTTGCAGACTCTCCGTCGCCCACAGGTAAAAAACCGACCCGAACAACGGCCACTCCGTCCCGGCGACATCCCCGGTGCCGAGACCTGCCGCGACGCCTGAGTGGACACGAGCCTTCGCCCACGCCTCATACTTGGGGGACAAGGCCCGATGCCATCGGAAAGCCAGCCGGGGAATCCCATCGCCGCGCAGCCCCGGATCGCGCAAGCTGCAAATCACCGTACCCACCGGCCCGATGAACACATACACGCTCAGCAGGGTCGCCAGCACGGCGTTGACATAGACACAAACGGCCAGGTGTTTCGTCATGCTGTGTTCTTCCCTTTCTGCGTCTTCTGATCTGCTACCACGTTGCCTCGATTGTACCCCGGCTGTTGCTCTTGTCGAGAGGCGAGACTTGCGGCAAAGGCACGGCCCGGCGTTGACAGCGGGGAGGACTGTCAGTAGAGTCGTGGCGACGGGATCGTGATGCGATCGGCGCGGCTTGGTGCCGCAGCAACCGTTGAGTGCATCCCAGGTAAAGAAAAGGAGTCGGGTCGTGGAGAAAGGCGCATATCGGCTGGGCATCGTGCTGTTCGCGGGTCTCTTGTTCGTCGCTTCCTGCCAATTGGGAGGTGGTGGGGCGGGGAGCGAAAAGAGGATGGCGTTTCGCGACCCGAAGCTTCCCCTCGATGAGCGTGTGGCGGACCTCATCGGGCGCATGACGCTGACGGAGAAGGTCGCGCAGCTCTCCTATGACAGTCCCGCCATCGAGCGGCTGGGCATCCCGGCGTACAACTGGTGGAATGAGTGTCTGCATGGCGTCGCGCGGGCCGGGCGGGCCACGGTGTTCCCGCAGGCGATCGGCCTGGCGGCCACGTTCGACGAGAACCTGATGTACCAGGTCTCCAACGCGATCTCCGACGAAGCCCGGGCGATGTACCAGGCGGCCGTGGACAAGAACCGGCGCCTCCAATACGGCGGCCTGACATTCTGGACCCCCAACATCAATATCTTTCGCGATCCGCGCTGGGGCCGGGGCCAGGAAACATACGGCGAGGATCCCTACCTGACCAGCGTCATGGGCACGGCTTTCGTCCGCGGGCTGCAGGGCGACAACCCCCGGTATTTGAAGGTGGCGGCCTGCGCCAAGCACTACGTCGTACACAGCGGCCCCGAGGGTGTGCGGCACTCGTTCGATGCGCGGGTCGATGCCAAGGACTTATATGAGACTTACCTGCCGGCCTTTCAGGCCCTGGTGACGGACGCCCGGGTCGAGGCGATCATGTGCGCCTACAACCGAACGAACGGCGAGCCGTGCTGCGGCAGCAAGACCCTGCTCGGCAAGATCCTGCGCGAGCAATGGGGCTTCCAGGGACACATCGTTTCGGATTGCGGAGCGATCACGGACATCTATAAGGGTCACAAGGTCGTGGCGAATGGCACGGAGGCGGCGGCGCTGGCCCTCAACAGCGGGGTCAACCTCGAGTGCGGCAACACCTGGGGCAATCTGATCAAGGCCGTGAACCAGGGCTTGGTCACCGAAGATACGATCAACAAGGCGCTGACGATCGTGCTGCGGACGCGGTTCAAGCTGGGCCTGTTCGATCCGCCGCAGTTGAATCCCTACACCCGCATCCCGACGAGCGTCATTCACAGCCCGGAGCACCAGGCCCTCGCCCGGCAGGCGGCGGTCCAGTCCATCGTCCTGTTGAAGAACAGGAACCAGGTCCTACCTCTGGCGAAGGACATGCGGCGGCTGTATGTCACCGGGCCGTGTGCGGCCGACACGGACGTGCTGCTGGGCAACTACCACGGTGTCAGCGATAACCTCACCACGATTGTGGAAGGTATCACCGGCAAGCTCCAGCCCGGCAGTTTCGTGGGATACCGGCCGGGAATTCTTCTCGATCGTCCGAACGCCGGTCGGATCAGCGGCTTGGGGGATGCGCGGGAGGCCGACGCGACGGTCGTCGTCATGGGCCTGTCGACTCTGATCGAGGGCGAAGAAGGGGATTCCATCGCGTCGCCCGAGCAGGGGGACCGCGCGAGCATCGAGCTGCCGGCGAACCAGGTCGAGTACTTGAAACGCCTCCGGCAGGACAATGACAAGCCCATCATCGTCGTCCTCACCGGCGGCAGTCCGGTGGCCATTCCGGAAATCGCGGAACTGGCGGATGCGATCCTGTACGTTTGGTATCCCGGCGAACAGGGCGGGCTGGCGGTGGCGGACGTGCTCTTCGGCGATGCCATGCCTTCAGGGCGGCTGCCTGTGACCTTCCCGCGCTCCACCGGTCAGCTTCCGCCCTTCGACAACTACTCGATGGTCGGACGCACCTACCGCTACATGACGGAAGAGCCGCTCTTTCCGTTCGGTTTCGGCCTCAGCTACACAAAGTTCGCCTACAGTAACCTCGCCCTGGATGTCGAGCGGATTCAGGGCGGGGATTCGATTCGTGCGACGGTCACCGTCAAGAACAAGGGCGCGCGGACCGGCGCCGAAGTCGTCCAGCTCTATGTGAGCGACGTCTGGGCGTCCACCCGCACGCCGGTGGCGGCCCTGAAGGCGTTCCAACGCATCACGTTGAAGCCGGAGCAGGAGCAGGTGGTGACGTTCACGATCACGCCGGCCATGATGGCTCTCGTGGACGATGCAGGCAACTGCCGCATCGAGCCGGGCCAGTTCAAGGTCACAATCGGTGGCTGCTCCCCCGGCACGCGGGGGCCGAACCTGGGGGCTCCCCAGCCGATGCAGGCTATGTTCGTCGTGGAATAGCCGCAATCAGGCCAGGCAACGGATCAGGGCTGCACGGAAGGCCTCCGCCGCGTGACGCTCGATCCACGGCTTGTGACCGCATTGCGGTATCTCGACGTACGCGAGCCGGCGGATGAAGGGTTGCAGGGATTCGTAGATCAGTCGGCCCGGGTGCGGGTCGGCGGCACCGTGTACCATCGTGACGGGGGCCGTGATGTGACGGAATTCCGCCGGTTGCGTCCCGTCCTCCTGCAGACGCAGAGCATCCGCCCAGGTCTCGCGAAACGCCCGCTCGTCGCAGCGAACCGACTCGGATGAATCGGCATCTACCGGGTCAAATGCCTGCAGACGCGTGCAGATCCGGCCCAGTTCCGCCAGAAGAGAGTCACGTCGCATCGGGTCCGCCTCGGTGCCGAGCGTTGTTCCGATCTCGTTCATGCGCCGGCGGATCGTCTCATCCATGCGTTCGGTCATGCGGGCCTGGAAGACCTGTCGGGCCTGTTTATCGAACGTGCCGCAGCCGATCGCCACCACGCGCTCGACGCCGGCAGGGTGCCGGGCGGCGTAGGTCAGCGCCAGCATCGCCCCCCAGGAGAAACCGACCAGGCGAACCGCTTCATTTCCGCGGGACTTCTCGATGACTTGGTGCAGATCCGTCACATGTGTCGCCACCGTCAGGGGAACGGCTCCGCTGCTTCGTTGGAGAGGCTCGATCACGTTGAACGCGGTGGAAAGCCGCTCCGCGAGTGGGGCCATTTCTCCCGGGGCCCCCGGACCGCCGTGCAGGACCACGACCAACGGGCCGTTCTGACCGTACCGCCGAAACTGAATGGCTTCAGCACTCATAGATGGACATTTTACCCATCATAGAGGGGCAACTCCAGCTACCCTGGCAACGTAGAATGAAAAGAGAAGAGACGAAGACGAGGTTTGTTGTTGAAGGATAGAGCCATGAGCGAACGCGCTGAGACCAAAGTGTGGAAACCGTTAGACTGCGTCACTTACGTGTTGATGATCATTGGTGCTCTGAACTGGGGATTGATCGGACTCTTTCAATTTGACCTTGTGGCATTCCTGTTCGGCCCCATGAGTGTATTGACTCGAATCGTGTACGTGCTGGTCGGGCTGTCCGGCTTGTACAATATCATCGAACTGCCGGCCATGATTCGCCGGTGGCACGTCCATACGCACGGAGAGCCGATGCACACGGCTGCCTGACGACCCGGCAAATGCACTCTTGAGAAGCACCCTGGATGGCCTCCGCCCGAGAGCGGAGGCCTTTCTGTCTACGGCAGGGATACGACCCGCAGGAAGGAAGGGAACCGCCGATCCGACGCCTCAATCGGACCCAGCCGCGGCTGACACGCCGGTCCCATTCAAACGCCGAGGTCGTCCTCGTAATCGATTTCGTTGGCCTTGCACCAGTCGACGGCGACGGTCTTGAAGCGCGCTGTCCGGTAGTGCAGCCATTTGTCGGCAAGACCGATTTTCTGGAGGGTGTCCTTGAAGCGACGGAAGGCGCCCCGGCCCTGCATGGCCGCGTAGATGGTAGTTCTGTACACGCCGGCCGGCAGCGAGAGGCAGAAGTCCTCCATAACCTGATACTCGTTCACGTCCCATTTGCCGGGCAGCTCTAGGAGATTGCCGTCATTGCCGCGGACCAGGCTCCGGGCCGCCTGCACGCCGTCCCGCTGCCAGTCGGGGTAACTTTCGATGGGGTCGTCCTCGTCGCCATCGAAGAACTCATCGGGAGTTACGGAGACGATCTTTCCGGTGTTGGTGTCGAGATAGAGCGTCGTCTCGTCGGCACGGAATTCCATGCTCCCAATGACGTCACTGAGCTTCACCTGCACGTCCATGGCTCCCCTCCAAATCGGCATCCAGACATAGCGCACGATATCCGGGACGCCACCTGCCCGAGCCGGAACAACGCCTCCGTGCTTGCCCACCTGTCCGACTCTTCATCCACCCCCCGGCGCACTCCCTTGGCCGAGACGTATACCAGTCTGCCAACGGGAAATAGTTTCTGCAAGCGAATTCGCAGGGCGATTTCTTGCCCCTCCAGAAGGATTCAGTCAGAGCGTCCGCCGGGGGGATCAGAATGCGTTGTTGTAGTATTCCGGACGGCCGTCATCGTTGTCGTAGTTCGTGCCGTCTTCGCCCGGGGCCGTCAGGCTGATGCGTTCGATGTGCTCGGCCCGTTTGGTGTTGCTGTCGATCGTGACCAGAATGCCGTTCATGCGGACATCGCCCGTGGCGATCTCGAACGGGATCGGCATCTGCGTGCGGAAGGACTTGACGACGTTCTCGACTTTGCGGCCCAGGACGGAATCGTGGGCGCCGGTCATGCCGATGTCGGTGATGTAGGCGGTGCCTTTGGGCATGATGCGCTCGTCGGCGGTGACGACGTGGGTGTGGGTGCCGAAGCAGCAGCTTACGCGGCCGTCGACGTGGTAGCCCATGGCGATCTTCTCGCTCGTGGCCTCGGCATGAAACTCGACGACGAGGATGTCCGCCTGCTGTTGGAGGCGGGGCAGCAACTTGTCGGCCGCGGCGTAGGGACAATCGGCGGGTTTCATGAAGAGCCGGCCGATCAGGGTCAAAACCCCGACGGTAGGGCCCTTGGCCGTCTTGTAGACCGCGGTGCCACGACCGGCGGCGTGATCGGAGAAATTCGCCGGGCGGGTGATGTTGTTGTTCTTCTCGAGGGTCTCGATGATGTCCTTTTTGCGGTAGGCGTGATCGCCCAAGGTGGTGATATTCACGCCATAGTGGCCCAGTTTCTCGTAGATCTGGGGCGTCAGGCCGGAACCCCCCGCCGAGTTCTCGGCGTTGGCGATGACACAATCGATGGACCGTTCCTTGATGAGCGGCCGCAAACCATCCGCCAGTACCCGCCGACCGGGGCGGCCGACGATGTCGCCAATGCACAGAATGTTCAACTTCATGACAAATCCCCCGCAGCGTAGGGGCAACCACAGGGGGTTGCCCTGAACGAAAAGGGCAGGCACAGGGGCCTGCCCCTACCCATTTGTACTATTTTGCGTATTCGATGCAACGTACCTCGCGCAGCAGCGTGACCTGAATCTCGCCGGGGTACGTCATCTCATCTTCGACTTTCTTGGCAATGTCGCGGGCGACCTTCATGGCCGCCTCATCGTCGATCTGATTGGCATCGGCAATGACGCGAATCTCGCGGCCGGCCTGGATGGCGTATGCCGTCTCGATACCCTTGAAGCTGGTGGCAATTTCTTCCAGTTTCTCGAGCCGCTTGATGTACCGTTCCAGCGTCTCACGCCGGGCGCCGGGTCTCGATGCGCTGATCGCATCGGCGGCGGCCACGAGCGGCGTGTACGGATTGTCGGGCGGCACATCGCCATGGTGACCTGCGACGGCGTTGAGCACGACGGGCGATTCGTTGAAACGCTTCAGGAAGTTGAACCCGATCGTGGGGTGGTTTCCTTCGACGTCGTGGTCGATCGCCTTGCCGATGTCGTGGAGCAATCCGGCCCGGCGGGCGATGGAACCATCCAGCCCCAACTCGTCCGCCATGACCTGTGCCAGGAAAGCGACTTCCACGCTGTGGCGGAGGACGCTCTGGCCGTAGCTAGTTCGATAGTTCAAAGCCCCCAAGAGGCTCAGGATCTTGGGGGAGAGTCCCCGGATATTGGTCTCGACGGTGGCCTCTTTGCCCAACTGGAGCACCTTCTGGTTAACCTCGTTCTTGACTTGGGCGACCAGTTCCTCGATGCGCGAGGGGTGAATACGCCCATCCTGAATCAATCGCTCCATGGAAAGACGTGCCACCTCACGGCGGACGGGGTTGAAGCCACTCACCACGACCATGCCCGGCGTATCGTCGACGATGACATCGACGCCGGTAGCTTTCTCGAACGCCCTAATGTTGCGGCCTTCGCGACCGATGATCCGGCCCTTCATGTCGTCGTTGGGGATTTCGACTGTCGAAACGGTGACCTCACAGGTCTGCTCGGCGGCATAGCGCTGAATGGCGGTACTGAGCACCTCGCGGCTCTTGACGTCCGCGATTTCCTCCGCCTCCTCGACTTTCCGCTGGATCAACGCGGACATCTCGTGTTCGCACTCATCCTCGAGGCGTTTGAGGAGCAATTGGCGAGCCTCCTCGACATCCATCGCGGTGATCTTGAGTAGTTGGTTCTTCTGTTGGGCGATCAGGCTGGTGAGCTGCTTGTCCTTGACATCAGCGTTTCGCAGCCGCCGATCGACCTCCTGCTCCTGCTTCTTGAGTTCTGCTTCCTGCTGTTGCAGGACTTCGGTTTGCCGATTCAGGGCATCTTCCCGTTTGGAGAGCCTGGTTTCGGCATCCCGCAGTTCGTTACGGGTCTGATTGGCTTCGGCGTTGAACTCCTCTTTTCGCTTGATCGCTTCGGAGGCCGCCTCAAGCTTGGCGGTCTTGATGATGTTCTCCGCTTCCTTCTTGGCTCCGTCTATCTGTCGCTGCTGGTTCTCCGCGTTTGTCTTGGCCCTCGTCTTATCCCGATTTTGGATAAGGATCGCCCAGAGACAAATGCCGAGAGCGAAGCAAGCGAGGCAGAAGAGGCCCGTCCAGGAATTGCTCATCAACAGAACGGCGTCCATGTTTCCTACCTTTCTTCTTCACGCTGTGACTTTACTTTCACCACAGACGGATTGCGGATCGGTTGGTAGGAAAGCCGCAGAAGATGTTAGCGAATAAGGAAAACCTCAGCCCGCAAGAGTGTGGAACCAGCCGCCGGGGACTGCCGCTTTGTGCAAGTCCCATCTTGGGCGTTCAAAGCTGAAAAGCCCCGTCATAGCCGCTGCTTCCGTCGTCAGAACGTCCACTCCCTCGCCCATTTGCGATAGATGCTTGCGAGTCAAATTCGTTCGCCCAAACTCGTCTTTGTGTGCCGCGTATTTTCGAGACCGCCGCGATTGGCTCAAGCTCGGACGCGAACACCCCAGAGACGTCTCTGTAACTTAACCACCATTTGAGGCGAGTCCTGAACCCACCCCAACACTATGCCTGTCGCCGGGACACCTGCCGTCCGGGACAGCACAATCCGCAACCTGATTCGTCTGCGGTTGCTTATTTCATCGGCCATGTTAGGGGAATGCCTAACTTCAGTCAAGCGAAAAACTGCAAATTGGGCACCATTGATACAGATAGATCTTTGAGAAAGGATATCTCAGAGGTCTCTGATAAGTTATAGGACATTAGCAGAGTGCGCGAGCACCCATCAAGCCAGGGCGTATGTTCATCAGAAGGGGTTTCATCATCCGGCTGAGTGTGATATGCTGGCTGGCGCAATCGGAGCAGAATGAGACGTTGGGGTGTGGCCGGTCGGCAGGTCGCTAGTGTAAGGAGACGCACCATGGACAGGAACATGACGATTGGGCAGGTGCTGCGAATGGCGATCGAGAGGGAAGTGCAGGCGGTTCAGTTCTACATGGAACTGGCGTCGCGGGCGGATGAACCGGCGATGAAGGACCTCTATCACCGGTTGGCCGAGGAGGAGTTCAAACACAAATCCCGGCTTGAGCTGGAGATGCTGAAGCAAGGCTTAGTCGTACGGAACCTGGGGCACCTTGAGGAGGTCGAGGCCGCGGCGTACGTCGATGACCTGTCGCTGCCGGCCGACGCCGAGTACAAGGAGTTGGTGCAGATGGGCGTTCAGAAGGAGCGGAGAGCTTTTCGGCTATACGCACGGTTGGCCGGGGTGGTGCCCGATCACGGTACCCGCGAGGTGCTCTTTCAGCTTGCAGAAGAAGAGGCGCGGCATATGGTCCAGTTTGAATCCGAGTACACCCGGCTGACGGCCAATGGGTAGCGAATGCGGCCGGAAACCAAGTTTTGTGAAAAAATCGCTATGGAGCGGAGAAAAACGAGTTTATAATCCGGTTCTCGAAATAGTTTGCAGTACGAACGGGGTTCTCCAGTGCTTAAGATCGCACCGGGGGCGAAAAGGAATGATTCTGAGAGTTGAGGAGACACCATGTCCGGCCATTCACATTGGGCGACCATAAAGCATAAGAAAGGCGCGTTGGATGCCAAGCGTGGCAAGATATGGAGCAAGATTGCCCGCATGATTATCGTCGCTGCCAAGAATGGCGGAGGCGATCCCGACGCCAACCTGTCGCTGCGCTATGCCATCGACAAGGGCAAAGCGGCGAACATGCCCAAGGACACGATCGAGAAGGCGATCAAGAAGGGCACCGGCGAGGCGGGCGGCGTCAGTTTCGAAGAGGTGCTCTATGAGGGCTATGGCCCCAGCGGCGTGGCCATCATGATCGACGTGCTGACCGACAACCGCAACCGCACCGGTCCCGAGATCCGCCGGATCTTTGAGAAGCACGGCAGCGCCCTCGGCTCGGCCGGCTGTGTCGCCTGGATGTTCAGCAAGAAGGGCCTGATCGTCGTCAAAACGACGAGCATCGGTGAAGACGAGTTGATGGAGATGGCCCTGAGTCTGGGCGCCGACGACGTCGTCAACACGGGGACTGTATACGAGATCACGTGTGCGCCGACCGCCTACGATGGGTTGAAGAAAGCGCTGGAAGCCAAGAGCATTCCCATCGAATCGTCGGACATTTCGATGATTCCGCAGAACATGATTCCGATTGCCGACGAAGCCGTCGCCAAGAAGATTCTGGGGCTGATGGAAGCGATCGAAGATCACGACGACGTGCAGAACGCCTACTCGAACTTCGACATCTCGGAAGACATGATGGCAAAGGTGTCGTCGTAAGAGTCAAGGCGGCTTGGGCAGGCAGACGGGCCTGCCCTAGGTTCCGGACAACTCCTTGATTCGCTGCAAAACAAGCTGGTAGTCCGACTGTCCCAGTCGACTGACCGGCTTTTCCCATTTGGGGTACATCCGCTGGAACTGCGCGCGGAAGGCGTCTTCGATCTCGGCCGTCTTTCGGTAATGTGCCAGAGCCACATCGCGTTTTCCCATGCGGTCGGCGGCCTGCGCCAGTCGCAATTGGAGACGCTCGTTGCCGGGATACAGATCCGCCCCCTGGGCGAACCGGTCGTAGGCCTGCTGATCCTGTCCTAGAAGACTCAAAGCAAGTCCCGTCTTCTCGTAGTTCTTGTAGTCTTCCGGATCGATGCGTGTCGCCTTCTCGAAGCACTCCAGCGCATCGCGGAGCAGCGCAGGCTGTTGGGGCGGCTGTTCGTACTGCTGCAGATAGAGGTTGCCCTTGAGGCTCAGTGCGGCGGCACTGAGCGGATCGGCCTGAATGGCCGTATCGAGCAGGCGATGAGCATTGTCGACCGACCCGAGAGTCAGCTCTTCGCGTGCCTGCCGGATACTCGCCGTCGTTCGAAAGACCGGCGCCCAGATGAATGTCACATAGCAGCCCAGAAGAGCTGCGGCGATCACGACTGACAATACCTTTCGATACGCCGAGTGGGTCGACACACGCCAATGGGGTCTGTCCCTACTTACGGCGTCCCGGCCCAGGCAGACCAGGCAGGCCATGATGAACCAGAAGGTCATCCACACTCCCGGCTCGAAAAGGGCGAAGTCGATCAGGTTGTGCAGCAGCACGCCGACGATGGCACAACCCAGGGCGGCGACAACAACCGGACCGGCCTGAGGGCCTTCGGCGGTGCGGGACACGCTCAGGGGCGCAACGAGCAGTAGAAAACCGATGAGAAACGCCGCGGCTGGCGCGAGGTAGAGTGACACGAGGTCATAGAGGAGGATTTCGGCCGAGTCCCCCGGCGGCAGGGGAATCAGGATCGGCCGGACCACCACGAAACAGGCGCACAAGCCGCCCAGCGTCAGCAGGATGGTCCGCTTCGAGGCCAACCAGCACGTCGGTGCCGGAGATGTCCCTCGCGCCAGCAGTGAGAGGCTTCGACCCAGTGGGACAAACACCATGGCGAGGAAGCCAACCAGGCCCAGGGGGCCGTACTGGGCCAGCAGACTGAGCGGCAGACAGTGCGGGTCGGCCACCAATTCCAGGGCGCCCGCAGGCTTGTAGTGACTGTAGTACGTCGTGAAGTTCCCCGGCCCGACACCCCTCCACGCATGATCTGCAATCATCCGGGCGGAGGCCGTCCAGTACTGCCAGCGCACCAACATCGAGTTGCCGCCCGGAAGTCGGCCATGCTTCATGCCGGAGGAGACGGCCGCGTAGACGACCGCGACCGCCGCAACCGTGCCCAGCACTCCCGCGGCGATCAACAGCGACTTCCGTCGCGCAGGAGGCTGCCGCCGCCAGACCAGCGCGGCCGCCAGGAGCAGGACCGCGACGAAGAACGCCAGGACGCCTCCCTTGCTTTGCGTCAGGAAGAGAGTTGCGACCAGCAGAGTCACGGCCAATGCGGGATAGAGCAGATGGCGCCGGCCGGCACCGGCGTCCTTACGGGACAGGGATCGTTCCGCTACCAGCGCCAACGCGGCAAAGCAGGCCAGCAATCCGAAAGAAGCCGCGGAGTTGCTCGTCGTGAAAAAACCACGGATGGTGCGCGAATAGAGACGGTGCTCGAACATGAACTGGTCGAGCGTACCGGCTTCGATGCCCAGGGGCTCCAGCATGGCCTGCGGGCGCTTCTCGTATTCCTCGATCATGATCTTGTTGCTCGCGAGGGATTGCTCGACGCACTGGTACATCGAGACGATCCCGAGAGCGGCGCTCACGACCAACACGAGGCGAAGCCGGCCGATCGTGCGCAGGATCTGAACGAGGAGCAGGGTGGCCAGGAGCGGTGCGAACAGCAGGGACATCTGGCTGAGGGCCAGGCGCTTGTCCGCCGCCGTCCACGTGGACAGGACACCGGCTGCGAAGAAAAGAACCAGGCCGATCTCCATGCCGGTCACGTGATAGGACAGACGACCCGAGAACACGCCTCTCAGAAACCAGACCACCACGGCGAGCAGGAGAAGGCCCGACAGCGTCAGGCTGTAGATCATGTCGCCCAGATTCATCGGCAGGGTCGAGCTCCGCGCCGTCGGAGACTCCGTGTAGGTGGCGCGGACGACAAGAATGCACAGGCACAATCCCAACAAAAGCGCAGACGACAGATGACCGACGACGGACGACGGAGAATGACCGTGCTCCGTCCTCCGCTTTCTGTCTTCCGTCTTCCGTCCTCTGTCTCCTGTCATTTCTCCTCCGGCTTGGACACGCTCTCGAAGATCGCGATGAGGCCCAGGATCAGGAAGGTCTGAACGAAGATGAGGATCGCGCCGACGAGGCTCACTTCATAGAGAAACGTGGCGCCGAGGCCGCAGCCCAGCGTCGCGAGGTACAGGGTGAGGACCGTCTGCCGATCGTTCAGGCCGGAGCGCCTCAGGCGGTGTGAGAAGTGCTGGGTGTCACCTACAAACGGGCTCTTGCCCTGGCGGATTCGCAGCGAGCAGACCGTGACGAAATCGTACAGCGGCACGGCCATCACGACCAGCGGCATCAGGACCGGATACCACGGGCCGCTCAGGCCCTGATGATAGTAGGTCGTGCGCAGCGTCAGCAGGGCGACGAAGAAACCGACTACCAGCGACCCGGCGTCGCCCATGAAGATCGAGGCCGGCGGAAAGTTGAACGCCAGGAACCCGAGCAGGGCGCCGATGAAGATCACGGTCAGCCCGCCGACGAAGACCTGCCCGTTGAAGGCGGCCGCGGTCAGCAGGATGGCGCTGGCGAGGGCCGCGATGCCGGCCGAGGCGCCGTCCATGTTGTCGAGGAAGTTGAACACGTTGACGATGAGCACGATCCAGAAGGCGGAGAGAAACGACGTGACGATCCGGTTGTGAATGAAGAACTCGACCCGGACGTCCGCCAAAGTCACGGCGATGAACGCCACGATCCACTGCACGGCCAGCTTGAAGAAGGGCCCCAGCGCCTTCTTGTCGTCCCACAAACCCATCGCGAAGAGGATCGTGGCGCAGACGACGATGACGATCAGCTCGTTGGCGTGGTGGAGGAAGTTGGCTGGGTCGACTTTGGCGCGCTCGACGAGCGCGGCCACGTGCCCCGGGATCGCGACGAACTTGATGAACACGACGGTGGCGAGAATGGCCGCCGTGAGGGTTCCGTAGATGGCGATGCCGCCGCCCAGCGGAATGATCGAACGATGATAGCGATCCGCCTTGGGACGGGCCACCAGCCCGAACCGCGGCGTGATCCTCCGGGCCAGTGTGGTCAGAACGGCGGAGAAGATGAACGACCCAACCAGTAACGCAACGGCCAGTACAATCAGCATGCTCTTCTCACAATAGAAGCGGGACGGAAGTTTGATGTTTGAGGTTTGATGTTTGATTTGACCATCGCTTCGTCCCTGGGCTCTCTCTTCACATCAACCATCGAACATCAACCATCAAACATCAACCATCACACTTGCCTCTCAGTTGCCGCAACAGCTTCTCCCGGACCTGCGTGAAGAAGTCGAAATACGACCGCTGGCGGTAGTCCGGATACGTATAGGGCAGGGGACGCCAGCCGCCTTTGTCGTACACGAGCGTGACCTCGGCGTACATCTTCTTGCCGATGTAGATGCGGTGCGAGTAGTTCTTGGTCGTGGCCAGGATAAGCTTGGACGGCTCGATCACGCCGGGGTCGAGATTCACGGGCCGGGGGAAAGGCCGCTCCAGCACGCGGGCCAGTTCCTGTTCGATCTCGTTCGTGCGGTGCTTCATCTCGGCCAGCACGCCCGGATCGACCAGCTTCTCGATGCTCACGAACTGCCGCACGATCTGCTGTCCCGCCTGGTCGGCATAGTACGCCGTCTGCACGAAGGGCCACACGTCACTGACCAGATCGACCGGTCCCAGCGTTTGGGCGAGGGTCGAGCGAACCTGTTCGAGACATTGCGCATCCGCGCTCAGGATCGCGATAACCAGCTTGACCGGATTGGGGTCTCTCAACTCCCACATAAGGTCTAAATCCGAAGCACGAAATTCGAAACCTTTACACGTCACATATTCGCACGGCGTCGGTCAACGACTGCAGGGGGTCGCGTTTCGGCGTGAACTCGTGCGCGACGTAGCCGGTGAAGCCAGTCTCGGCGATCGCCCGCATGATCGCGGGATAGTTCAGCTCCTGGGTGTCGTCGATCTCGTTGCGGCCGGGGTTGCCACCGGTGTGATAATGGCCGATGTAGTCCTTGTTGGCCCGGATCGTGCGGATGATGTCACCTTCCATGATCTGGGCGTGATAGATGTCGTACAGGAGCTTTACCCGCTCGGAGCCCACCTGCTTGCAGACCTCGACGCCCCAGGCCATCTTGTCGAAGAAGTAGTCCCTGTGGTTGACCTTGCTGTTGAGGTACTCCAGCACGATCGTGACTTTCTTCTCCTCGGCGTATCCGACGATCTGCTTGAGAGCGGCAACCGTGTTCTCGATCCCGACGTCGTTAGGAATACTGCCGCGATTCCCCGGGAAGGCGATCACGTTGGGGAACCCCGCCGCGGCTGTCGCGTCGATGGCGGTGCGGATCTTGTCCAGGCACGCCGCCTGGGACTGCTTGTCCGCCAGGCCGGGGTTGATCCCGTGGCTGTTCGTCATCGCGCAGGCCAGGCCGTACTTCTTCACGGTTTCAAAGTCACTTGGGTCGAGCAGGTCGATGGCCTTGATGCCGAGCTTCTTCGCCGTCTCGCACAACTGATCGAGCGACCACTTCCCGTAGCACCACCGGCTCACCGACTGATTGATACGTCCCTTGACCGCCATAGGCACCGCCTTGTCTGCCGTCGCGGCGTCGGTCTGGCCCACCCAATGCGCCGCCACCGCCCCCGCGGCCGCCAGCGATGTGCCGCGGATCAGTTCCCTTCTTGTGACATCATTGCCGTCCATCGGGCTTCTCCTTGATCCAAGGTCAAAGGCAGTCCTAAGTTTTGAGTCCTGAGTTTTAAGTTAACTAAGGACTTAGCACTCAGGACTTAGCACTGGTTTTCATTTTTTCTTTGAGCGCGGCGATGAGTTCCACGACCTTCTGCGTAGCCTCGGCGACGGGGACCAGGCTGTTCTTGGGCTCGCGGCGCAGCTTGAGCTCGACGTTGCCTTCGGCCAGCGACTTCTTGCCGATGGTGACGCGGATCGGGATGCCGATCAGGTCGGCGTCCTTGAACTTCACGCCGGCCCGCAGGTCGCGGTCGTCGTAGAGCACCTCGACGCCCGCCATCGTGAGGCTGCCGTAAAGCTTCTCGGCCGCTTCGCTCACGACGGGGTCTTCCTGGTTCACCGTCGTCAGGATCACTTCGTACGGTGCGATGCTGATCGGCCAGATGATGCCGTTCTCGTCGTTGTAGAGCTCGATGGAGGAGGCCATGATCCGGTTGATGCCGATGCCGTAGCAGCCCATCAGGCAGGGCTTGCGCTCGCCGGCCTCGGTGAGGAAGGTCGCACCGAGCTTGGTGCTGTACTTGGTGCCCAGCTTGAAGACCTGTCCGACTTCGATGCCTTTCTTGAACAGCAGCGTCTTGCCGCCCAGCGTGTCACCCTGTGTCGCGTTGCGGACATCCATCACGACGACATTGTCCCCCGACAGCGGGAAGTCCCGGCCGGGGACGACGTTCTTCGTGTGGTAATCGGTCTTGTTCGCTCCCGCGACGCCGACGGCCATCGCCGCGACGCCGTGGTCGATGATCAGCTTGGCGACGCGGCCTGCCAGCCCCACCGGCCCGGCGAATCCGACCTTCGCGCCGGTAGCTTTCTCGATGGTCGGCTCATCGGCCAATTCGGTGTGGGCACCGCCCAGCGCCTGCGTGAGCTTTTCCGGGTTGACGTCGTGATCGCCACGTACGACCGCCGCGACGGTCTGACCACCCGACGAGTAAATGAGGGTCTTGATCATCTCGGCCGGCGTGGTCTTGAGGAATGCGCACACCGCCTCGATCGACCCGACGTGCGGTGTATGAACATCTTCGGGAGCCGGGATCGTGCCTGCCGCCTTCTGCTTGGGCAGCGGATCGACGCCCGCCTTTTCCAGGTTGGCGGCGTAGGAGCTGTCCTCGGTGTAGACGATGGTGTCCTCGCCGGTGGGGGAGGGAATCGTGAACTGGTGCGAGCCGGAGCCGCCCATTTCGCCCGTCTCGGCCTCGACGATCACGTACTCCAGGCCGCAGCGCGTGAAGATCCGGCAGTAGGCGTTGTACATCGCCATGTACGATTTGTGCAGCATCTCGGGGTCGGCGTCGAAGCTGTACGCGTCTTTCATGATGAACTCGCGCGAGCGGATGACGCCGAACCGCGG
>CAYQXM010000030.1:0-47674 GCA_964421295.1 uncultured Pirellulales bacterium | reverse complement strand
GATGTGGCTGAGCAAGAGCACCCCCGCGCCGGCCTGGATCAAGTACGAGTTCGCCGGGCCCTGCAAGCTCCAGGAGATGTGGGTCTGGAACTCGAATCAGAGCAAGGAACCCTACATGGGCTATGGGGCGCGGACCGTCACGATCGAGACCTCTCTTGACGATACAACCTGGACTCCCCTGGCCGGCGTCCCCGAATTCACGCGGGCGCCGGGCAAAGACGGTTACGCCCATAACACGACCGTCAATTTCGGCCTGATCATGGCGAAGTACGTCCGGCTGACGATCACCAAGGCCTGGAGCGGCGGGGCGCAGGCGGGCCTCAGCGAAGTGCGATTCTACGGCGTTCCGCTGGCCGCGTTCGGACCCGATCCGGCCGATGGCGCCAAGGATGTGACGGTGGATAACGTGCTCACCTGGCGGCCCGGACGGGAAGCCGTCCGGCACGATCTCTACTTCAGCAAGGACGCCAAGGTGGTAACGGACGGTACGGGCCTGGTCGGCACGCTGACCGATCACAGCTATGCCCCGAGCCTGGACCTCGAACAGACCTACTACTGGAAGGTTAACGAGGTGAACGAGGCCGCAACGACCAGGATCTGGGAAGGTCCGGTCTGGAGCTTCACCACGGCCTCGCGCATCGTTATCGACGACATGGAGAGCTACAGCGACCAGCCCGGCGAGCAGGTGTTTTTCTCCTGGATCGATGGCTGGGGCACGACCACCAACGGCTCACAAGTGGGCAATACTAACGCGCCGTTCTGCGAGTGGGTCATCGTTCACGGGGGCGGTCAATCCATGCCTCTGGCATACACCAACACCGGTTCCAGCATGACGGCCGAGGCCACCCGAACGTTCGAGTCCACTCAGGATTGGACGCGGAGCGGCGTAAAGAACCTGCTGCTGTGTTACTACGGCGTGGAAGTCAACCCCACGACGGTGCCGTTCTGGGTGCAGGTGAACGATCAGTCGGGCAGGAGCGCCAGAGTCATCCTGGGCTCGTCCGCCGGGGAGGATCCGGCCACGCTGGCCAGTCCGGCCTGGACCGAGTGGAAGATCGCGCTGAGCCGGTTCAGCGGGTCGGATCTGAGCAAGGTCAAGTCGATGACGATCGGCATCGGGCCGGGCGCCGCCATCGGGAAGCTGTATATCGACGACATCCGGCTGATCAAATAAGGATCTGCGGGAAGGCTCCGAAGGGGGCCGCGAGAAGTGAAAAAGACTGGGGCCTGCGTCAAGCGACGCAGGCCCCATTTGTTTACCAACCTATGACACGGGTCTGATCAGCGTCCGATGATGCTGAAATCATCGAAAGCAGCGTATCCGACGGCATCGGAATAGGTGGCGTTGAACAACCCGACCTGCAATGTCGTGGGCAGGTCCGGGCGGCTCACCACCAGCGGCGTCTGCGTGCCGGTGTAAATACCGGCGAACGTCTCCACCGTCAGCGGAAGGAAGCTCACGCCATCGGCGCTGATGCGGAAGTGGAAGTTGCTGCCCTTACGCTCCAGTTGGATGTACGGGTACTGAGCGGCCAAGGCGAACGTGTCCGTGCCGGCCCAGCTTCCGGCCGGTTGGCCCAACTCGCTGCCGTCGCCTTTGACGCCGTCCGTGATGGTCCGGGCGACGAAGGCCGTCCACGTCGGGAAGTAGCTCATGCCGACCCAGTTCTCCAAGCCGCCGTCACTGGCCGGATTCCTGGCCATAATGCCGGCGTCGTTGTGGAAGACCGGGGCTGCCAGCGTGCCGGCAAAGTCAACAACCTTTACCGTCGCGACGAAATCGCCGCTCACGGTCACGTACAGCAGGGGACCCGGACCGGGTTCCCAGACGCCGTTGGCCGTGGCGAAGTACAGGGCGCCGGGACGAGTCGTCGAGGCGTCGAGGGCCTGAATCGTGCCGTTGAGCTTGCCCGAATAGGCTCCGAGGCCATCCGTCAGGTAGTTGTAGGGCGTATCGAAGCTGTCCTTGAAGTCCGTCGTGGCCTTGCTCGTCGTGATGGTCACGTCGTTCAACCAGCCGTTGACCACGGTCAGAGCGATGTAGTTCTTGGCGAACTTGGTCGTGCTGGTTCCGGTCAGGGTCAGCGTATTGGTGGGATCGCTGGTCTGGGTGAAGGTGGCCGTGATCGTCGTGCCATCGTCCGTGACCACGAAGCTCCAATCGATCGCCTGAGCGTTGCCGGTGATGTTGACGCCATCGGAAATGCTGCTATTCCAGGGCCACACGCCGGCCGTCTTCTCCAGGATGTCCAGCACCGGAGGATATCCGGAGGCGACGGCATCACGCCAGAAGTTGACGCGAACGCCGCAGTCCAGGACGTGTCCCGGACCACCGCCGGTGTTGCCGGTGTTGCCGGCACGGGTCCAGATGTCCATGTCGGCATCCGGGCCGAGCGTGACGGTACCCGCAATCGTCAGGGGCGTCGCCGCCGGGTCAAATTGTTTGGCGGTGAGGAGGTAATTCAGTTGCGCGGTCGGGCGATTGAATTTGACCTGACCATTCTCCTGGACGACGCTGGCATTGCCGCTGTTGAGGGTCTGCCAATCGTTCGGGTCGAGCGCCGCGTCAAAGCCGTCCATGAGGATCAGCCGCGAAATCGTGACGTCGTTGAGGGTGCCGTTGACCACGGTCAGAGCGATGTAGTTCTTGGCGAACTTGGTCGTGCTGGTTCCGGTCAGGGTCAGCGTATTGGTGGGATCGCTGGTCTGGGTGAAGGTGGCCGTGATCGTCGTGCCATCGTCCGTGACCACGAAGCTCCAATCGATCGCCTGAGCGTTGCCGGTGATGTTGACGCCATCGGAAATGCTGCTATTCCAGGGCCACACGCCGGCCGTCTTCTCCAGGATGTCCAGCACCGGAGGATATCCGGAGGCGACGGCATCACGCCAGAAGTTGACGCGAGTGCCGCAGTCCAGCACGTGTCCCGGACCGCCGCCGGTGTTGCCGGTGTTACCGGCACGTGTCCAGATGTCCATATCGGCATCGGGACCGAGCGTCACAGAACCGGTGATGAGCAGGGGGGTGACCGCCGGATCGAACTGCTTGGCGGTGAGGAGGTAATTCAGTTGAGCGGTCGGGCGGTTGAATTTGACCTGACCGTTCTCCTGGACGACACTGGCGTTGCCACTATTGAGCACCTGCCAATTGTTGGGGTCGAGCGCGGCCCCATCGAAACTGTCCTGCACGAGTCCGGCTCCGAAGGCCGCCGAACACAGACTCAGGCAGAGTACTCCAATGAACAGATGAAACGTTCTACACATGGGTGTCCTCCTTCCAAAAGTATTAGGGAAGAATACTGATGGCCACACGGCCAACCCGACACGACCCGTGCAGTGCAGACAGGTTCACCCTGTTCTGCCGCACAGGTTAGCGATGAGAACGATCCGCTTCTTGGATTTCCCCGGTGCCTCCTTTCTGGAACCCGTCCGAATGAAAATGAACCAGTGGGTGGTTTGCACACGTCGTTATGAAGTCATACTCGCATCGGGACGTAATGGGAACAGCCGCTCCCCGCCGTGTCCCCCATTGGACTTCTACCCCATCCCGAACCATTGTGACCTCCTGCTCCGAGTAAGTGACCGCACTGGCAAGGTCAAGTCTATTTGTACCGCTAGGGCGGGACGGTTTCAACGAAAATCGACGCGGGTGTTGGTCTCAGGCGACGTGGTGTTTGCCTCTGGACCTGCCGAGGGGGGACTCACGTTGGAAATGTGCGTAAATTGCAGTCATGTCTTTCGTATCTGCATATTCCGCGTGCTGCCCGCGTCGAGGGTTCGGCCCGAAATCCGTTACGCACGCCGCAAACTTTTTCCGGAAGGTCGCCTCTGCGGTATAATGGCCACAGCATGCCTGTCGTGCTCTCGGCCGGGTGTGTCCGCCTGGCTGGGCACGGGTAGGAGGGGCATCTTCCGGATGTCCGCATCGAGGAGGAGGACGTGCCGAATGTGGAATCTGCCACTGACACCGGGATGGCGGCACGCACCGGCGGGGAGGGTCCACGCATTGTGAGAGCCATCGCCGGTATGCTTGTTCTCCTCGGGGTGGTGTTGTCGCGTCCTGTCTCCGCAGACGTGACCGGGCCCCTCATCCAGGCTAACGGCGTGTCCGTCCCGGGCGATTTCCCGCGCACAGCGATTACGGTCAACAAGAATCCTTCGCCCGGGTACATCTTCCTCGAAAACAAGGACCAGGGCAGCGGCATGTATACGATGATGCTGGACAACAATGGCGATGCTGTCTGGTACCGCCGGGGTGAAGGACGGGATTTCAAGATTCAGCCTGATGGCACGATCACCTGGGGTACCTTCACGGGGATGGATAAGAACTTCAACCCCGCCTCGGTTCGCACGTATAGCGCCGCCAACGGCTACAGCACCGATGCCCATGAGCTGCAAGTGCTGGCCAACGGCGGTTATCTACTGATCGGGGGCCGGGACCAGACTGTCGACATGGGGCTGTACATTGCAGGGGGCCAGCCCGACGCGATTGTCCACGAGACCTTGGTCCAGGAATTCACCGCGGCCGGCGAGCTGATCTTCCAGTGGCGGCCCTGGGACCATTGCGATTTCAACGACATGGACCCTCTCTTCGGCGATCTGCGCAGCGCCAGCATAGATCTCATCCATACGAATTCAATATCCGTGGATGACGACGGGAACCTCGTCGTCTCGCACCGCCACCTCAACGAAGCGACAAAAATCGACCGCCGGACCGGGGCGATCATCTGGCGTCTTGGCGGAACCCATAACCAGTTCAAATTCGCCAATGACCCGCAGAACGGATTTCACGGCCAGCACGATGTTCGCGCCCTGGGCAACGGGCACTACACCGTTTTCGACGATGGCGCGATGGTGTCGCGGGTCGTGGAGTACGAACTGGACGTCAACGCGATGACGGCCACCCTCGTCTGGGAGTTCCGCGACACGCCCGACAGGTACTCCTGGTTCATGGGCAGCGCGCAGCGGCTCCCCACGGGCAATACGCTGATCAACTGGGGGCTGGCGGGCTATCCCAAGGCGGTCGAAGTCGACGCGAACGGCGTTAAGCAGTTCGAGATGAGCGTCTTCCCCGGCACCAATCTCTACCGATCCTTCCGTTTTGTCTGGGATGGAGTCGTGGCGGCACCGTATTTGATCGTCGAGCCGGAGGTGGACGGCATCGCCCTGGTCTTCAACAAGTTCGGCGATCGGAACGTGGCGTACTACCGAATCTACGCCGGGACGACGCCGCAGCCGACGCAGGTTCTGGATGTCAGTGAGGCGACGCTGAAGCGAGTGACCGGCCTGACCAGCGGGCAACGATATTACTTCCGCGTGACGGCGGTGAGCACGACGGGTCATGAGAGCGCGTTCTCCAACGAGGAGAGCGTGATCGTTCCCACGGTCGAGAATCAGGTGCGCAACGGCGATTTCGCACATGATAGAGAGAACTGGAGCCTGGAGGTCGGCGGCAGCGCCTCCGCTTCATGGGCCGCCGCGGGTCAGGCCGCCCACATCGACATTGCGAAAGGCGGCACCTCGTTCTCGGATGTCCGGCTGAGTCAGGCCGGCATGCAACTGCTCCGTGGCCAGACGTACACGTTCGGTTTCAGGGCCTGGGCTGACAAGTCGCGCGTCATCCAAGTCAGGCTGGAACGCTCCGGGACGCCGAACACGGACTACGCCCGGATCGGGTATGTGTATGTGACGCCCACGAACAAGGACTTTCGCTATACCATGCAAATGCAGGACCCCACGGATGCCCATGTGCGCCTGGTGTTCTACGTGGGCGGCTCCGATGTCGACGTCCACATCGACGAGGCCTCATTGAAGTGGAATGGGAACGGCTGAATGTGAAGCGAACAACCCCGAATACAGAAGGAGGAGTCATGAAGAGAATACTGGTGCTGGTATCGTTGGCGGTGTTGTGTTTGCTCCCGGGCGCGTCCGCCGCTGCGGATCCGAGCGGTGCAGGTGCGTTGCCCGACGATTTTCCGAAGATCACGACGCATATCTACGACGCCAATGCCCTCGGGGAGGGCTACATTTTCCTCGCGGCCATGCCTCTCGGCAAGAATGTGAAGGGACTCCCGTCCTACCTCCTGATCCTGAACAATGACGGCACACCCCATGCCTACAAGAAGGTCTGGTACCAGGTCCCCGGCGATTACCACGGGATGGACTTCAAGGTCCTCTCGAACGGTCTGCTCCATTACGCGCAGTTCTTCAGCTGGTACTCCTATACGGGGGGCGGCACGGTGGTCCACGTGATCCTCGATGAAGATCTCAATGAGGTCGAGAGAATCCAGATGGGCAATGGTTACGTCGCGGACGGCCACGACTTCGACATGCTGCCGAACGGCCACGCGCTGGCGCTTGGCTATTACACGACCCTGACCGACCTGAGCCGGTTCGTTGCGGGCGCCTATCCGAGAGCCGAGGTGTCCGGCATCGTGGTCCAGGAGTTCGATACCGCCCGCAACGTCATCTGGCAGTGGCGGACGTGGGATCACTTCTCGTTCGAGGAGTATCCCTACTGGGACGCGACGGCTACCGCTCCGACGAACGCCGCCTGGCACGGCAATGTCACCAAGCAGGATGAACGGGACGGCAATCTCTTCGTGGCCACGCGGGACGAGGTGCTGAAGATCAACCGCCAGACGGGCGCGGTCATGTGGCGCCTGGGCGGCGGGAGGAACGAATTCACGTTCGTCGGCGTCGATCCCAACGAGGGTATCGTTCATTTCGAGGGCCACGACTTCCACCGCCTGTCCAACGGCAACGTGATCATCTTCAACGGCGGCCTGGCCAATGGCACGCGGAAGTCGCGGGTGCACGAATACGCGCTGGATGAGGTGCACAAAGTCGCCACCCACGTCTGGTCGTATGTCCCGGACGAGATGATCGCCACTTCCGCCCGCGGCAGCGCCCAACGGCTGGCGAACGGCAATACCTTCATTGGCTGGGGCACGGCCAATGCCGCCGCTCACATGCCTCCCGAGTGCACGGAAGTGACGGCCGACGGGAAGAAGGTCTTCGAACTCCGCTTCGACCATGCACAACTCGATAGCTATCGTGCGTTCCGCATCGTGTACCCGCCTCAGGCACAGAGGATTGAGGTGCAGAAGTTCGAGCTGGCGTCGGGCAACACCTACGTGTTCGCGGACGCGCAGGCCGACACGGGCGTCGCGCTCGAAATCGAGGAGCGTATCGGGGACGGCTACAACGGCGTGACCGTGGCCCGAGAGCCGTTCGCACCCAAGTATCCGGAGTTCCCCGGCAGAGCCCCGCAGCTACTGCCGGTGCGTGTGAACGTGACCGCCTTCTCCATCGACAGCATCCAGGCGCGGCTGGCGTTCGACGCGAAAGTTCTCGACGTGAAGGATCCGAATCACACAACCGTCTACTACCGTCCCTATCAGGGCCAGGGCCTCTTCATCCCGCTGCCGACCGACTACAACTGGGTGACGGGTCAGGTTCGGGCCGAGATAGCCGGTTTCGGCGAGTTCACCCTCGGATATCCGGATAGTACGGAAATCCCGCTGCCGCCGCTGCTCATCGAGCCTGAGAGTGTACAGACGACGACTTACGTGACGCGCGTGCCCGGCGTGGTCCAGGCTGATAAGGCGTATACCGTGAATCAGGGACTTCCCCTCGCGCTATCGTGGACACCACAGGGCTTCGCATCAAGCTATGCCCTGCAGGTATCGAAGGTGCCGGATTTCCAGGTGCTGGATGTCAACGAACCGTCTTTGGTGACTGCCCGGCACACTCTCGCCACGGTCCAGCCCGGCACGACGTACTATTGGCGTGTCAGGTCCTCGAATGATGGCGGCACGAGCGACTGGGCGGCCAGTTCCTTCACCACCGTTCCCCCGATGATCTGCGTGACCTCGCCCAACGGCGGTGAGTCGTGGCAGAGGGGTCTGAAGCACTTCATCCAGTGGGACGACAACATCGATGAGAAGGTAGTGATCGAGCTGTACAAGGCCGGCGCCCTGGTCAAAATTCTGGCCACGGTGCCCAGTCTGTTGAGCTACAAGTGGGAGGCGGGTCTGGACCTTGCTCCCGGCAACGACTACTCGATCAGGATCAGGAGCGCCACCAACGGGATGCTGTCCGACACCAGCGACGGCGCATTCAGCCTTGAGTGACGATGCCTATGGTTCACAGCCCGTCCCATCGTTTTCCGGCGGGAAGTTGAGCTGGACGTAAGGGCCGCCGAGGGCGAGGGCCTGGCGGTCGCGGGCCTTCGCGGCGGCGATGGGATCATCGAAGAGCCCGAGGTAGTGGTCTTGGCCGTCATGGGTATAGCAGGCGGACCATTTGCCGCCCCGGCGATAGACGCCGATATAGCCCGACTTGCCGATCCGACGGCGACTGTTCTTCGAGTTCTCCAGCGACGTGCAGATGTGGAGATTGCACCGGCGGTCGTCCAGGCTCTGGCGGTTGAGGTGGTCCACGACCATCCCCGGCGGGGGCTTCATGATCTCGCGGTGCATCAGGACGATCCGGCCGTGATCGTTCCGGCAGGCGTAGAAGCGTTTGCCACCCACGTCACAGCGGGCGCACCATTTGTGTTTGCTGAGCCATTCGTAGTCTGCGGCGTCGACGATGGCATACAATCCCCGCGTCAGGGGGATGTGACGGATGTTCTCGTTGGGCGGCGGGGGTGGTTCAACGCGTACCAATGCCGGCCGCGGCTTCTTTCGGCGGTAGTTGGGGCAGATCCCCGACACCGGCCGCATCTGGCCAGGCGTGTCGGGGTGGTTGGCGCACTGTCGGGCGACGGGAAAGCCCGATGCGAGCGTCCGCAGCCACAGCATGCCATTTCGCACCGCATAGACACAGTTGAAACAGCCTCGCCCGATCTTGGCCTCCATTGGCGACTTCTTCATTCTCGGCTCCGTTCTCGAAGGCTAAAGAGTGCTTCCGTTTCCCATATAAGACGCGCCAAAGTGCGTGTTTGTTTTGTAAAAATACAACCATGGGGAATGTTGTGTTGTAAGTGCATACCCAGCGGCACTTAATGAATCCGAATTTCTTGATCTCTAATGCGAGACTTGGAGGCGGTTGCCTACAGTCTCCGGTCTGAAGTCTACAGTCTTCCCGCGGCGATTTCCGTTGCAGGCTGTGCAGGGCGGGGCTACAATTCGCACGGACAACAGAGACTTTGATGACATTTGCATGCTTACTGGGGGTTGTCCGCGTTCGACTTTCAATGTCTATGGATTGGAAAGGAGTCAAACGATGACCAGTGCATTCAGAATTCATGTGGTCGCGGCAGTGCTGGGCAGTTTGCTGGTCGTGGCGGGCTGCGATGACACGGAGAAACAGAAGGCGATCACCGACGCCAACGCGGCCAAGGCGGACCTGACCAGGACGCAGGCCGAGCTGACGAACGCCAAAGGCGAACTGGCCACGGCTCAGAAGGAGAGGGATGAGCTCAAGACGAGTGTCGGCACTCTGACGACCTCTCTGGCAGGGGCCAAGGACGAACTGGCCAAGATCACCAAGGTGCGGGACGACTTGCAGGAAGCCCTTAAGGCCCTCCCTGAGATGAAAAAGCAGCTCGAACAGCTCGCCACGGACAAAGCTGCGGCTCTGGCCAAAGCGGCGGATGCGGAGAAATTGGTCGCCGGACTGAAAGACCAACTGAAGGGGCTGGAACAGAAGGTCGCCTCCCTGCAGGAGACGAACACCAAGCTGCAGGCGGCCCTTGACGAGTTGAAGAACAAGATCGGTGCGGTCAGCCTGCCCACCCTCTCGCCCCAGTAATCACAGTACCAGGCGTCACATCAGCTTGGCACAGGAGCGCACGGGCTGTGTGCATGCGGGGATGGACTGTCCACCGAGGCTCCCCGTCTCGGTGCGGCGGGCGGCATTATTGCCTATTTCCGCATTTTCCAGAAATTTTGTGTGAACCCACGGACGTTCGGGTTGTACAATGAATGATCTTGTACAGGTGTATGCTTTGGGTCCCTCGGAGTTTACCCCTCACAACAGAACCAGAGGGAAGGTACGCTTTCAGACCCGGCCTCCAGCGCCTGACGCCGAGCCGCAGGTCTAAGGAGAACGCGCGTGAGTACAGGTACAGTGAAGTGGTTCAATGCCAGCAAGGGATTCGGTTTCATTACTCCGGATGACGGCGGCGCCGATCTGTTCGTTCACCATTCGGAAATTCGGATGGAAGGCTATGCGTCCCTCGACGAAGGCCAGAAGGTCGAGTTCACGGTTGGACAGGGCAAGAAGGGCCCGTGCGCGACCGGTGTCAGACCCTGCTGAAGCCATCCGTCTGACTTGTTCCTCAAGAGGCCCCGGTAGTTGCGGGGCCTCTTCTTTTGCGTCGCGGCCCAGACGCACACGGCGAATTCGAGCTATCCCCGCTGAACGCCGCCATTTCCTGACGACGCACTCCCTCTGCCGGCCCCGATCCTGACTTGACCGGCCGGGAAGGGGAAGGTACAACGGCGGGGATGGAAGAGTACGATGAGTCCCAAGCCAGTCGCGTGATGAGTCGGGACGAAGTCCGGCGGGTGGACCGGTGGGCGATCGAAGAGATCGGCGTGCCGGGCGTCGTCCTGATGGAGAACGCCGGACGCAGTTGTGCCGAGCTGATTCGCGAGAAGCTGGCGCGCGTCACGAACCCCCGCGTCTGCCTTTTCTGCGGCGCGGGCAATAACGGTGGCGACGGCTACGTGATCGCCCGGTACTTGAAGAACGCCGGATTCGAGGTACGTGTCATGGTGTGCGGGGCCCGCGCGAAGATCACGGGCGATGCGCGGATCAATCTGGAGATTGTCGAGAAACTCGGCCAAGCGATTGAGTGGCTCGATCCCGCCGGACCCGACGCGACGGATCGCGTGCGCGAAGCTGCCGCCGGCGTCGATCTTGTGGTGGACGCTCTTTTCGGAACGGGGCTGCAGGGCGAACTGCGGGCGGAGTATCGGTCGCTTGTGGAGACGATCAACGGGTTGGGCGTGCGCATCCTGGCCGTCGACATCCCGTCCGGGCTCGACTGTGACACGGGCCAACCTCTTGGTGCCGCCATCCGCGCGGCGTGGACCGTGACATTCGTGGCCGTCAAGCAGGGCTTCGTGGTGGACCCGCAGTCGAGGGACTACACGGGCCGCGTGTACGTCGCCTCGATCGGTGTCGCGCCGCCGGCCTGAGCGCAAAGAAAAAGCCATTAGTCCGTGACGACTAATGGCTTGGTTGTTCCATGTTTTCGATTTGGGATCCGGCTTTAGAACGCGCCCGGCCGGGTCGATTCGGTCTTGTACCCGCTGAAGTACAGGAACCGTTCATAGCTGAGCACCGGGATGTAGAACGTCGCAGCCTGCTCCTTGATCTGGTTGTAGCGATCCAGCCGCTGCTTGGCGCTGTCGTACTTGTCACGGAGCGTCGGATCGGCCTGCAGATCGGTTTCGGTCGGCGGGTCCGGGACACTGGGCGTGTCCGCGAGGATGACGTAATCCGTCCGGGACGAAACGGCATCCGTGACAGCTCCGCCCCATCTCTCGATCAGGCTCTTGATCTTCCCGGCGGCATCGTAGTCCGGCTTGCCGTCGCGGTTGAGATCGAAGTCGCCGGCGATGACGAACTGGTTCTGCCTGCTGCTATCCCAGATCAGATTGGCCGCGACATCGTTCGTGGCGACCGGGTTCTTGCTGTCGGAAGAGAGGATACGAGCCGTGCAGATCCTGCTATCGATGGCGAAGACTTCCACTTCGGCCTTCGACTTGCCGTCTTTACCGATCCCGGTGAACCGATCATAGATGGAGAAGGTCAGGCCGGGGTACACTTTATCCTGGGAGCCCAGGTTGATGAGTACGGTTCCCGTGGCCCCATCCACTCTGATGATCTTTCCATCAGGCTTCTGCGCCGCGACCAGACTATCCGGTGCAGGCTGGATTTTGTTCAGTGCGTCCGTGGCGGCCTTGAGCCGATCGTTCGCCATGGCCAGCTCGGACCTGGTCTTGTTCAGCTCATCGGCCAACCGCTGGGTTTTCGCCTGCTCGTCCTTCAACGTCTTGTCAACGTTCGCCATCTGCTCCGAGCTTCTTTGGTTGAGCTGCTCGCGCAGGAGGGCGTAGTCGGCCTTGGCCTTCTCCAACTCCTCACGGTACTTCTCGACGTCGGTGTTCAGCGTCTCCTTGGTCTTGCCCCATGCGTCCGTCGCCGCCTTGAAGTCATCCTGGGTTTGCTTCAACGTGGCCTGGAACGCGTCTCTTTCGCCGGTCGTCAGCTTGAGAGTCGTCAAAAGGTTCGTGATCACGGTCGCCAGCGGCGGCAGATTCGGTTCCGCAGCGGCGGTGGTAGCGGCGGCCGGGTTGTTCGGATCGGCGGCGTTCGCATCGGCGGGCCGAGCTTCCGCGGGCGGGCTGACGGCAGGTTGACCTTGTGCCTGAGCGATCAGCGGAGCGATCACCCGGGGAATATCTTTCGTCACTTTCACCTGGACCGTCGTGGCCGGAATCGGCGGGCCGATCACCATGCCCACGAGCTGATCCATATACTCGTTCATCGTGCCGAGGTAACTCTGGCCGGAGGTCTTCTCACCGACGATCTCCGCCACCCGACGCTGCTCTTCGGACGAAGCCAGGTCCCTCAACTTCGTCTCCGCGTCCTTGTTCTTTGTGCGAAGATCCTCCGCCCGGACGTAATAGATCACCGCCACGGTCGTCGCGACAACGAACAGCGCGACAAACGTGACGAGTGTATAGAGCATGGCATTACTTTGACGCCGTTTGCCTGGAGGCATAAACAGACTCCTTCTCCTTCGAACAGGGGAACATCACCCAAAGCTACTGAATTGACTATATTATCGCCAATTGGGGCATGACAGTCAAGAAAAAACACCCGGCGTTGGGCTTTGCGGATCGGCCGTAAGGTCATTATTTAGAAGGTTTTCCCGTATGTGTCCACGCCGGCGCGAGGCCGTTGTCGCGAATTGTGTGTTTGATGGTCCTCAACGCCGCACGCGCCGGGTATAATCGCGGCGCGTTGCCGGTGACTGTCTCGCTCGAAAGGGAGTCCATGGACCTATTGCGGCTTCTTCGCCCGGTTCACTGGGTCAAGAATACATTTGTCTTTGCCGCGTTGGTCTTCAGTCAGCATCTTATCGGTCCTTGGGAGGCGGTCGTCCCGGCTCTGGCCCGCGTCGTGGGAGCATTCCTCTGCTTTTCCTTGGCGGCCTCGGCGATGTACATCGTCAATGACATCGCGGACCGGCGGACCGACGGCATCCACCCGCAACGGCGCAGTCGGCCGATTACTTCGGGCCGGGTTTCGGTTTCCACCGCCCTCGGCGTTTCCGTCCTCTGTGCTCTGGTCGCTTTGACGGGGGGGCTGCTGCTGTCGGTTGGGCTGGGCGTGATCCTCCTGACCTATATCCTGCTGATTCTGCTCTACTCGTTCAAACTCAAGCACGTCATGATTCTGGACTGTGCGATCATTGCCGCCGGTTTCTGCCTGCGGGCGGCGGCGGGGGCGGTGGTCATCCACGTGTCCATCTCACCCTGGCTGGTGATTTGCACGTTCGCGTTGTGCCTGTTTCTGGCTTTCAGCAAACGTCGCGGCGAGATCGCGGTGCTGGCCGCCGACAGCGAATCGTTCCGCAGGACGCTCGGACAGTACACGCCCGAGCTGCTGTCGCACATGCTGAACGTAACCAGCGTCCTTGCGGTTGTGTGTTTTCTGTTGTATACGATGGACGCCCGGACGCACGCGACGATCGGCACTAATGCCTTGGTCTACACGGCGCCGGTCGTGCTGTATTGCGTGTTCCGGTTCAGTGCCCTGATGCAGAACGGGACTTATTGCGATCCGGTCCGGCTGATTACACATGACCGGGCGTTTCAGTTGGGTATACTGGTGTGGGTGGCCCTGTGCATCGGGATCATTTACGGCCGCGGCGCCGTGCCCGAGTGGCTCTGGCAGGGGCAGTGATCGTCTGTCGAATGACAGACGCGATGGAATCAGGAAATGGCGAAAGAAAGACTCCAGAAAGTCATGGCGGCGGCCGGTGTGGCGTCCCGACGGCAGTGCGAAGAACTGATCCTCGAAGGGATCGTCAAGGTCAACGGGCGGGTCGTCGACCAATTGCCGGCGTTCGTCGATCCCGAGCACGACACGATCGCGGTCGACAACCGGCGTCTCAAGCCGCCCCGGCACGTGTACTACCTGCTGAACAAGCCCAAAGGCGCCATCTGTACGAACAGCGATCCGCAGGGACGACGCCGGGCCATTGATCTGATCGACACCCGCGAGCGCGTCTTCTGCATCGGCCGGCTTGATGCCGACACGACAGGCCTGATCGTCCTGACCAACGACAGCGAACTGGCCAACCGGCTGACGCATCCCCGCTACAAGGTGCGGAAAACCTATCACGCGAAGGTCAAGGGCAAGATCGACGCCAAAGGCATCGAGAGACTCAAGAAGGGCGTCTGGCTGGCGGAAGGCAGGACCGGCGAGGCCGGCGTCAAGGTCGTCAAATCCGACCTGAACGAATCGCTTCTGGAAATCACGATCAGCCAGGGCCTGAACCGGCAGGTCCGCCGGATGCTGGCCCGCGTGGACGTCCGCATCAAGTCGCTCAAGCGCATCGCCATCGGCAAGTTACAATTGGGCAACCTCCCGGTCGGCAAGTACCGGGAATTGACCTCGTCCGAAGTGGCCGGGCTGCGGAAGTTGACGGGCGAACGCGAACCGTAAGGGTTGGGCGTTGTTGAGAACTCCAAACTCAAAACCCAGAACTCAAAACTCCCGCCGCCAGTGGGCGTTTCGCGTCATCGTCCTTATTGCGGCGCCGATCCTCACGCTGTTGTTGCTGGAGATCGGTCTGCGCCTCATCGGGTACGGCTTCCCGACCGCGGCCATCATCCCGTGTCAGGTTGACGGCCGGGCCGCGTATTGTGACAACTTTCACCTGGCCTGGCGTTTCTTTCCGCCGGCCCTGGCGCGTCAGGCCAACGCCTTCGTCTTTCCCGCCGCAAAAGCGCGCCACACCTGTCGCATCTTCGTCCTGGGCTCTTCCGCCGCGGCGGGGGCGCCGGACGGAGCCTATTCGTTCGGCCGGATCCTGGAGGTCCTGCTGGAGCGGCAGTACCCGCAGACGGATTTCGAGGTGATCACGGTGGCCATGCCCGCCATCAACTCGCATGTCACGCGCCTGATCGCCCGCGATTGCGTCCGTCACCAGCCGGACCTGTTCGTTGTCTATATGGGACACAACGAAGTGGTGGGACCCTACGGGGCCGGGACCGTTTTCGGCTCGCTGCAATCGAACCTGACCCTGATTCGCCTGGGCATCGCCGTCAAGGCGACGCGCGTGGGACAGCTCCTGACCGCTGGGCTCCAGGCGGTCGGTGCGGGCGGGACGCCGAAAATGTGGCAGGGCATGGAGATGTTCCTGGGGCGGCAGGTCGCCGCCGATGACGCGCGTCTGGCGACCGTTTATCACCACTTCCGGAAGAACCTCGAGGACATCCGCCAAACGGCTCGGCGTCGGGGGATTCCGCTCATTCTCTGCGCCATACCCAGCAACTTGAGAGACTGTCCTCCTTTCGCGTCGCAGCATCGGCCGGGTCTGACGGACGCCCAGAAGCAGCAGTGGCAGACGTTCTACACTCAGGGCGTCGCGGCGGAGGACTCGGATGGCATGGGAGACTACCTCAACGCCGCTCAAATCGACGACCGCTACGCGGATCTCCAGTACCGTCTGGGCCGCGGTTATTGGCGGGCCGGCCAGTTCGAAAAAGCCAGAGACTGCTTCGTTCTGGCCCGGGAGCTGGACACACTGCGTTTCCGTGCGGACCGGCGCATCAACGAGATTATCCGCGAAGTGGCCGGACAAGAGCCGACCCGGGGCGTGGAGTTCCTGGACGCAGTCCAGCTCTTCGAGGAGAACAGCCCTCACAATATTCCGGGCGCAGAGCTCTTCTACGAGCATGTCCACATGACCTTCTCCGGCAACTACCTGCTGGCCAAAGCCGTATTGGAACGTATAGCAGCTTCGGGCCAAGTGGCCCAGCCGCCCTCGGCTGGGGAGACTCCAACCGAGGCTCAGTGTGCCCAGGACCTGGCCTTCACCGCCTGGGATCAGCACCGCGTGACAGAGGAAGTCCTCAACGCGTACATCAAGCGTCCGCCGTTCACGAATCAGATCGACCATGATAAGCAGGTCGCAGACCTGGAAGGACGTGTCCGCGCGTTGCAGGCCGCTCTGTCGCCCCAGGTGCTGGGCGCCGTCGATGCCGCACACCGGCAAGCCATCGAGCGACGGCCTGCCGACTGGTGGCTCCACTGGAAGTACGGCGCGTTCCTCGAACGGAGGGGAAAGTCGGGGGAAGCCTGGCGGCAATACGAGCAGGTGCGCCGGCTGGTGCCGCAGCGGTATGAAACGACCGCGAAGCTCGGACAACTGTCAGGCGAGATGGGCGATCTCGACACCGCCATCCGCCTCACGCGGGAGTCATTACGGGCCAATCCTCTTTATGCCGACGCCTGGTACAATACCGGTCTGGCCTATCACTTCCAGAACAGACTCGCTGTTGCGGCGGAGTGCTATACCAAGGCCGTCCGCTACAAGCCTGACCATGTCCAGGCACAGATCAACCTCGGCGTCGTCCTCCATCTGCAGAACAAGACCGCCGCCGCGATAGAGAGCTATCGCAAGGCCCTGGTTATTGTGCCGACGGATGTCGATCTGCACTGCAATCTGGCCCAACTGCTATCACTCGCCGGCCGTCACGCCGAAGCCCGCGCGGAACTCGCCGCCGCCGAGAAGCTCGACCCCAACGCCTCGGCCGTCACCAAAGCCCGGCAAGCCGTCAAGTAGCATTGCCGCGCGCAGGTTTGACTCTCTCAAAACAGCGGATAGAGGAAGGGGGCCAGGGCGGTGCCGCCGAGGAGGACCAGGAGGCTCAGCAGCAGCAGCACGATGATGATGGGCAGGAGCCACCATTTCTTGTTGTACTTGAGGAAGGACCAGAACTCTGAGAGCAGGGACGTGCGCTTCTCCTGGGCTTGAGCGGTGAACTGGTTTTGCCTGTTGCCGGAATTCGGTTTAGCCATGGTCGGATCCGTTCTCAGAATTGGTGGAAGTAGCGGTCGGTGGTCTCGGGGGGACGGCGGGGAAGCCAGTAGGTCGCAGCGCTGCGGTCGAACTTTCGGCGCAACGAGTCACGGCCGATCAGGCGGAAGAACAAACCTACCGGCGTCAGAATCAGGAAGTAGAAAGTCGCCATCAAAAGGAAACTGATGACAATCCCGATCGGCAGGGTGACGGCCGTCAGTGCCACGTAGATCATCCGCGTCAAAGGGGGCGAGGTGAGACTCACGAGGAATATGGCCAATCCGGCGCCGGCCAGTGCGACGGCCCACGTGGCGGGCAGGCCTTTGAACCAATGCAGCAGTGCCGCCACGATCGTCAGTATCACCAATGCGCCGCCACCGAACAGGCGGAGCTGCTTGCGATCCGGACTCCAGTTGACTTCGACTAACGCCATAGACTCCTAGTCCAATGCGAATCGCGACTTGTATTCATCAATCTCACGTTTCTTCGTCTGCGGCTGCTCTTCTTTCAGGAGCACCTGGTCCTCGAGCACGAGGACGTCCATGTCGGTGGCCATGAAGCAGCGATAGGCGTCGGCCGGGGTGCAGACGATGGGCTCGCCGCGGATGTTGAAACTCGTGTTGATGATGACCGGACAGCCCGTGACCTGTTTGAACCGGCTCATCAGGCGGTGCAACCTCGGGTGCCGCGCCGCATCGACCGTCTGGATGCGGGCGGAATAGTCCACGTGCGTGATCGCCGGCACGACGCTGCGTTTAGTCTTCAGTTTGTCCAGGCCTGACAGCGTCCCCGACTGGCCATCGACGGGCAGACGCTTGCTTTCCTGCACGCCCGCCACGAGCAACATGTACGGGCTCTCCTGGCCGGGACGCAGCTGGAAGTACTCCGGGGCGTCGTCATTCAGCACGCAGGGGGCGAAGGGCCGGAAGGATTCGCGGAACTTGATCTTGAGATTCATGATCGACTGCATCGTCTCGCTGCGAGCGTCACCGATGATGCTGCGGCTGCCCAGCGCCCGAGGGCCGAACTCCATCCGCCCCTGGAACCAGCCGATCACTTTGCCTCTGTTCAGCAGGTCCGCCACCGTGTCGATCAGGTGTTCGGGATTGTCGTGGGCGTGATAGCGGGCACCCACGGAATCGAGCGTCCGGCGGATATGGCTGTTGCTGTAGGCAGGACCCAGTAGGGAACCCTGTTGGCTGTCGCCGGGTTCGGCTTTGCGTTCATTGCCCAATAATTGATGCCAGGCAAATAGCGCGGTGCCCAGCGCCCCGCCGGCATCACCGGCGGCGGGCTGGATCCAGATCCGCTCGAACGGACCCTCGCGCAGAATGCGACCGTTGGCGACGCAGTTGAGCGCGACGCCGCCGGCCAGGCATAAGTTTTTCATGCCGGTCTGCCGGTGGACGTGACGGACCGTGCGGAGCATCACCTCTTCTGTCACGGCCTGGATCGACGCGGCCATGTCCATTTCCCGCTGCGTCAGGGGTGTCTCGGCCCGGCGGGGCGGTCCTCCGAAAAGCCGCTCGAAGCGCTGGCTCGTCATGACCATCTTGTGACAGTAGGGGAAGTAGGACAGGTCCAGCCGGAACGAGCCATCAGCCTTGAGGTCGATCAGCTTATCCATGATGAGGTCGTAGTACCTCGGGTCACCGTAGGGAGCCAGGCCCATCAGCTTGTACTCGCCCGAGTTGACGCGGAAGCCGCAGAAGTAGGTGAAGGCCGAGTACAGCAATCCGAGGGAATGAGGGAAGTGCAATTCGCTCAACAGCTCGATGCGATTGCCTTGGCCGGTGCCGAAACTGGCGGTGGCCCACTCGCCGACGCCATCCATCGTCAGGATCGCGGCTTCGTCGAAGGGACTGGGGAAGAACGCGGCAGCGGCGTGTGATTCGTGGTGTTCGGTGAACACGTACCGGCCCTTGTAGCCGTGCGCCAGGGCCTTGTCCATTTCACGGGGCAGGTGCAGTTTCTGACGCAGCCACAGCGGCATGCCCACCAGGAACTGCCGGAAGCCACGCGGTGCGTAGCCGATGTACGTTTCAAGAAGTCGCTCGAATTTCAGCAAGGGTTTTTCGTAGAACACGACCAGGTCCAGTTGTGGGGGCGTCAGCCCGGCTTCCTGGAGGCAATACGCCACCGCCTGGGAAGGGAACCGTTCGTCGTGCTTCTTGCGTGTGAAACGCTCTTCCTGGGCGGCGGCAACGATCCGGCCGTCGCGCACGAGTGCGGCGGCGCTATCGTGATAGAAGGCCGAGATGCCCAGGATGTTCATGTGCTTTTACCGGACGATACGATTCGGCGGCGCTCTACAGGGCCCCGCCCGTTTCGGACAATTATAGAGTTTATCGGCCATCCGGCAACGTTTCCTCAACAGCACCCGGTACGGAGGGGAATCCGCGGTTCACGTCGGGGGGCAGAATGGCCGATAAGAAGGGCGGCAAACTCGCGGCAGGGAAGCCGGGGGCTTTTAAGGAGTACAAAGGACCGAGGCACTGATGCCGGCGGTCTTTGTTCGTTTTGCCTGAGAGGGATGTCACCAGGTCCTATGGAACGCACGGCTGATCGATCCGCCTATGAAGTGACGGTGGTCCGGAGTCTGGCAGAGGCGGATCCTCTGCGTCCGGCCTGGCAAGCGTTGCTGGAGCGGGAAGAGTCTCCCTGTTTCGATTCGGACCCCGACCGGTATGCCGCCATTCTCGAATCGAAGGCGGAGTCACGTCCTTACAGTCTTGTCGTGAAGAGCCGGGGGGAAGTCGTGGCCATGATTCTCGGCCGGATCGAGACCGTACGGCTGCCGTGCAGCCTGGGCTACAAATCCATTGCGATGCCTTCACTCCAATGCCTGGACATCAAGCACGGGTGGTGGTTCGGACAACTCACAGACGATGTCGCAGCGGTCCTGCTGGACGAGATTCAACGAGCACTCAAGTCGGCGGAGGCAGACGTTGTTCATTTCCACGGCTTGAGCAAGGACTCCCCCTTGTACCGGGCCGTGGCGGCGCGGAGCCGCGGGCTGCAGGGCAGCCACTCGGGTCGGGTGGAGACGCACCGCACGATGCGGCTCCCGGAGAGTCTCGAAGCGTTTTATCTGGGCTGTTCGAAGAAACATCGCGCGAATCTGCGCCGCTACGTCCGCCGCATCGAGGAGCAGTTCGGGGAACGTGCCGTGATCACCGCGTACCACGATGAAGGAAGCGTGGATACGTTCGGCAAGGTCGCCGAACAGGTGTCGGCCACGACCTATCAGCATGGGCTTGGCTGTGGCATGGTATACGACGAGCGCATGCAATATCTCATGAGACATCTGGCCCGGCAGGGCCTGTTCCGCGCTCATGTGTTGTACCTCGAAGGCGAACCCGCTGCCTTCCAGCAAGGGGTGATCTACCGGGGACAGTACTTCCTCGAACAGATCGGCTTCGACCCCAAATGGCGGGACCACAACGTCGGCACCGTTTTGTTCCTTCACGTTCTGGAAGAGCTGTGTCACCCCGACAGCGGTGCCCGGGTCATGGATTTCGGATCGGGCGACGCCGAGTACAAGTCCAGCTACGGCGACAAAGAATGGGAGGAGGCGTCCGTCTTCATGTTCGCCCCTCGCTTCTTCCCGACGATGGTGAACCTGCTGCGGACCGGCATCACCGGACTGAACGTCGGGCTTCAGCGGATCGTCAGCAAGGCGGGCGTCACGAATTGGCTGAAGCGGCGTTGGCGCAACCGCCTGCAGAAACCCGCACCGACGGAAGCAGACGCGGAGTCCTGATTACGCCTGCGCGGGCAGGCGTTTCCTCCTGAAGCTCCAGTAGAGATAGCCCGGGATGCCAAGGGCGACCCACACTAATCCCATCAGCGAGTTGATGAGGGGAGACTTGCCCTCGTTGAAGGCCTTGACATCCGAGTACAGCGTGAAGACCACGTACACCAGGGCGAAGGCGACGAAGAGAATGGGCGTGATCGGATAGCCCCAGACGCGATAAGGACGCTCCGTGTCGGGCATGCGCCGGCGCAACGTGAAGACACTCGCCGCGGCCAGGGCATAGAAGATCCAGCTGACAAAAATCAGCATGTCCGTAAGTTGGTCGAATGTCCCGCTCAGAACCAGGACTGAAGTCCAGATCCCCTGAACGATCAGCGACTTGCCCGGAGTGCGGAAGCGGGGGTGGACATCGCCCAGACTGCGGAAGAACAATCTCTCGCGGGCCATGGCAAAATAGACCCGCGCCGACATCATGGTCGTCCCGTTCACGGCGCCGAAGGTGGAGATCATGATGGCGATGGCGATCAGCGAGCCGCCCAGCCCGGCGTGAAAGGTGTCGGCGACGTCGATAGCCACGATGTAGCCGGTCCCGGCCGTTTCCGCAGCCTTGTATCTGCGCGCCATCTCATCGACAGGAATCACGTAGATGTAGGCCAAGTTGACCAGCACGTAAACCGCGATCACGATCATCGTGGCCACAGCCATCGCCTTGGGGAGATTCCGCTGGACGTTCTTGATCTCGCCCGACATGTAGGTAACGTTGATCCACCCATCATACGCCCAGAAGGCACCGGACATGGCCATGATGATGGCGAGGAAAACAGATGGCGATCCGGCGGCCGCGGACCCAACATCAGCTACCGACCGAGTGAAGTTGCTTAGGTGGCCATGGCCGAGAGCGAAGGCCAGTACCACGATGCCGGCGATGATGGCTACTTTCAACGCAGAGAAAACGACCTGGACTGCACTGCCGAGCTTGACGCCCAGGTAGTTGATGCCCGTAAGAAAAAGGACAAGGGAAATCGTGCAGAGTTTCAGGCCCAGGAACTTCAGGGGAGTCATCGCGCCAATATAGGGGATGACAATGCTCCACTGTTCCACATTCTCCGGCAGGCGCGGGAAAGTAACAAAATGACCCAACGATTCCGAGAAGACGTACGCTATGGAAGCAATCGAGCCGGACTGAATGACGATGAATGTGGCCCAGCCGTAGAGGTAGCCCACGAAGCTATTATAGCCTTTGTTGAAATAGATGTACTGGCCGCCGGGGTCCCGGAACATGCCGGATATTTCGGCGATCGTCAGGGCCCCCAGAAGTGTGGCGAGGCCGGCCACGACCCAGACGGCGATGAGTAATGCGGGAGAGCCGAGCTGGGATGCCATCAGGCCGGGCTTTTTGAAAATGCCGGACGCAATGACCGACCCCACGCCGCACGCAATGGCGGCGATGAGGCCCAGTTCACGGCTCAGCTCGTGTACCTTCGATTCGCGGGTGTCGGCCATGGCGCTCCTTCAAAAGAGTTGGATTGTAGTCCCCGGAACCGTCCGGATCAACTCAGGATTGCGAAATGCACATGATTTCCTGGTGACTCACACCGGGCTCATGGCCTTGGCCTCGACGAGCGATTGGAAGGGGACGTGTCGTGAATAGAGAGAATAACATGCCTGTTTTAAGGAGCTGGCTATGACGATGTACAGTTATGTACTCATTGCGGTGGCGGTTGGCATTCTCGCCCTGGCCTTCGTGCTCAAGAAGATGAAGTCACAGTGAAATGAGCATAATCTGATACACACACGGCCGGCAGAGAACGAAGTGTCACCAGGGTATCGATGGAGCCAATGATCCGATCACGGAGACCTCGCTACGAGCGGCGCGCGATGATTCTATCTTTGCCGCCCATGTAGGGCCGCAACACTTCGGGCACCGTGATCGAGCCGTCGGCGTTCTGGTACAGCTCCATCAGCGGAATCAGCACGCGCGGGGACGCGATGACCGTGTTGTTCAGCGTGTGACAGAAGAAATTCTTCTTCGTCTGCGTGTCTTTGTACCGCAGGTTCATCCGCCGGGCCTGGAACTCGTAGAACTTGCTGGCGCTGTGCGTCTCGCAGTAGTTGCCGCGTGACGGCATCCAGGTCTCGATATCGTACTTTCTGGCCTGTCCCCGGCCCAGGTCGCCCGTGCAGACGACCACGATGCGGTAGGGCAGTCCGAAGGCCTTCAGGATGCCCTCGGAGTTTGCCAGGATCTCCTCGTGAAACTTGTTGCTCTCCTCGACGCTGTTCTTGCAGACGATCACCTGCTCGACCTTATCGAACTGGTGAATGCGATAGAGCCCGTACGTGTCCTTGCCGGCGGCGCCTGCCTCCCGGCGGAAGCACGTGGAAAGCCCGACGAATTTCATCGGCAGTTCGGTATCCGACAGAATTTCGCCCATGCGGTAAGCGGTCACGGGAACTTCCGCCGTTCCGGCCAGGCTCAGCTCGTCACGCTCCATCCGATAGGTCTGCTCTTCGGAACCCGGATAATAACCGGTGCCGCGCATGGCCTCGTCCCGCATCAGCAGCGGTACGGACATGGGTTGATACCCGCGGGCGATCATGAAATCGACGGCGAAACGCAGCACCGCCCAGTGGAGCAGGGCGCCGTCGCCCTTGAGGAAGTAGTTGCGGGCGCCGGAGAGCTTCACGCCGCGCTCGATATCGATGATGTCGAGGGCCGTGCCCAGCTGCACGTGGTCCTTCGGCTCGAAATCGAACTTCCGGACCTCGCCTTCGCGCCTCAGCTCGACGTTTTCCGTGTCGTCCCTGCCCGTGGGGACATCGGCGTCCGCCGGCTGCGGCACCTGCAGCATCAAAGCATCGAACTGCGGTTGCAGCTCTTTGGTCAGGGTGTCGAGGTTGACCTCATCCTGCTTGAACTGGGCCAGTGTCTTGAGGGCGGTTTCCTTCTCCGCCCCGGTCAGCTTCGCCACGGTCTTGCCGATGCGATTCTTCTCGGTGGCGAGGTCCTGGAGCTTAGCCTTGGCGTCCTTCAGTTTCTGGTCGATCTCCAGCAACTTCTCGATATCGACATCGATTCGCTTGTTCTTGGCGGCCTGAGCGTACGAGGCCGCATTCTCCCGCAGTTCCTTGATGTCAATCATGGAAAATGGTTCCAAGTTCTAAGTTTCGAGTTTGTAGGGACGACCCCCTGTGGTCGCCCTTCGTTGGGCAGGCACAGGGGCCAGCCCCTACCGCCAACTTCACACTTCAAACTTCTTCAGGATCACAACGTTGTTTTGTCCCCCGAAGCCAAACGACTCTTTCATGATCGTACGCACGGGGACCTTGCGCGGTTGGTGAGGCACGTAGTCGAGATCCAGCTTCGGATCGGGATCATCCAAGTTGGCCGTCGGCGGCACGATGCCGTCGCGCAGGGCGAGGACGCACGTGATGATCTCCGCTGCCCCCGCGGCGCCGATCAGGTGGCCCATCATGCTCTTGACGCTGCTGATGGGAACCTGTTTGGCCCGATCGCCGAAAACCGTCTTGATGGCGAGCGTCTCGATCGAATCGTTCTCCTGGGTGCTCGTTCCGTGGGTGCTGATATAGTCGATGTCCTGGGTTGTCACCCCCGCGTCGGCCAGGGCCGCCTGCATGGACTGCACCGCGCCTCGGGCCTCCTCATGCATGTCCGTGACACGGAACGCATCGGAGGTGCTGCCGTACCCGATCAGCTCGGCCAGAATCTTGACGCCGCGTTTGCGGGCGGAGTCGAGCGACTCGATGATGAGCATGGCCGCTCCTTCGCCCAGCACGAAACCATCACGGCTGGCCGAGAAGGGGCGGGAGGCCGCCTGGGGATTGTCGTTGCGCGTCGACAGGGCGGTGAGGCGGTTGAAACCTGTCACGCCCAGAGGATGAATCATCGAGTGGGCGCCGCCGCAGATCATGACGTCCGCGTCGCCCCGGCGGATCAGGCACATCGCTTCGCCCACCGCCTGCGTGCTGGCGGCACAAGCCGTCAGACAACTGCGCACGGGACCCCGCGCGCCGCTGACCAAGGCGACGTGGGACGCCGCCATATTCGGTTCCTGTTCCAGCTCGCGGGTCGCCGTGAAACCCTTGACGGCCACCTCCGTGCTGCGGGGCCACACCATCTGCTGCTGGGCCCCATCCCAGCCGGCCTGGATCGAGGCGAAGAATACGTCGTGGTCCAGGGAGCCTTCGCCCGCGCCGAGATAAATGCCCATGCGGGTGCGGTCGATGCCGTCGCCCGGGCGGTCGGTCTCGACGTCGATACCGGCCTGCCGGCACGCGGCGACGGCGGCCCCGATGGCGAAACCCGAGCCGCGGCTGCAACGTTCGTGCAGTTCGGGATGGCGGGTGTGACGCCTGACGTCGAAGCCCTTGACTTCGGCATCGAAGGTTGTCGGGAACGTCGAGGCGTCGAAGATAGTCGTGTAGTCAATGCCGCTGTGTCCGGCCAGAAGCGCCTGCCAGACGTTCTCCACGTCGGTGCCCAGCGGACACACGAGCCCGAGCCCCGTAATGACCACGCGTTGTTGCGTCTTAGGCGTCTTCATTTATCTTGTCGCACTTTCCTCAAATCGCTTCAGCACGAGCGCCGCCGTCTGGCCGCCGTGTGTATAGCTGCAGCACAAGACGTGACGGATCGGCCGCTGTTGCGGCTGCGTCACAATGTGCAGCCGACAACCCTCCGCCGGCTTGCGGAAGTTCCTCGCTGCCGGGATCCTGCCTTCCGTGATAGCCTTCACCGCCGCGATCACATCGAGCGATCCCGCGGCCGCACCGGTCGTACTCAACATGCTCTTGGTGGGCCAGACCGCGCTCTTCTCGATCGCCGGGCCCAGTGCCGCCTGAATTCCGTTGGCTTCCGCCCGATCATCCTCAACCACACCGATACCGTGAGGCACGATCAGGTCGATCGCGTCCGCGGTGATACCCGCATCCGCCAGCGCCTTCTCGATGGCGATGCGCACACCGGCGCCATCCGACTCAAGGTGCTGCGGCGCGGCGGCCAGACTGTGACTTTGGCCAATGCCGAGAACCTCCGCCAGGATCTTCGCCCCGCGTTGACGGGCGTGCTCCAGATTCTCCAGGATGACGACGCCGCCGCCTTCGCCGAAAACAGAGCCCTCGGCTTCGGCGTCGAACGGTCGGCACATCTCGGAGGGAGCCTTCTCGCTGTTGCAGGCCGCACGCTTGAGCAGGCACTGCCGCAATAGCATCATCAGATTCACCCGGGCCTCCGCTCCGCCCGCGACCGCCACGTCGCTGTCGCCACGGGCGAGGATCTGGGCCGCCTCGCCGATCGCCAGATGGGACGAGGCTTCGGCGCAGGTGAGCGTATTGCTGGGACCCTGAATGTCGTGAATGATCCCGATGTGGCAGGCGAGCATGTTGGGCAGGTACTTGAGAAGCCACAAGGGGGTAATGAGGTCGAGACCCTGCTTGCCCCATTTCTTGATGTCGAAGCGGCCGTCCGTAGTGGAGGCCGCCACCGCTGGTCCCAGCTCGGCCATGTCACAACTGATCATGCCGGCGCCCAGCGTGACGGCGGTGCGCGTCGGATTGAGCGTGACGTGATCGGGGTCGATCCCCTTGGTGATCAGGCCGCTGGCGACGAACGCCTCCTGTGCGGCGGCGACGGCCAACTCGATGTCACGGCACATCAGCTTGACGTTCTTGCGGTACTTGCGAGGCACGTAATCCTGGACGCTGTAGGGAGGCACCTCGCCCGCGAATTCACACGGCAGGCCTTGCGGGTCGAACGCCTTGACGCGGCCGATCCCGCACCGGCCTTCGACGAGCCCCGCCCACATCTGATCCACGCCGAGTCCCAGCGGACTTACAGCCCCCATGCCGGTAATGACGACCCGTGTCGCTTCCATCATCGTTGCTCCGTCGACGAAGAGACAAAACCCCGGAGCAGCGACTGGAACAGGCCCGTGAAGACGAAATTCTCTTCCGGAAACTTCTTGCCGGCCAGGTTCTGATCGATGTGACTGAACATCAGATTGACTTCGGCGATGAGTTGATCGCCGCGGGTGATCCGGCCGATGGTACTGGCCGCCTCCGGGGCGATGGTGTCCATCTGGGCTTCCAGCCGGAGTGTGTCGCCCGGCACGACAAAATCGTGGAAAACGGCTTTGCTGATCTTGGCCAGCACGACCTTCTCCCGGAAGTCGTTGGCCTGGCCGACCAGGATGCCGGCGGTCTGCGCCATTGCCTCGACCATCAGGCATTCGGGCATCATCGGGAAACCTGGAAAGTGATCGTGCACGTGCTCCTCGGCGAGGGTCACGTTCTTGACCGACACCGCGCGTTTACCGCTCTCAAACTCAACGAATTTATCTATCCAAATCCAGCGCATAGCGGGATTCGAGATCTCCAATCTCCGATCTCAAATTCTCTACTTCAGGCGTCCCTCAAGATACTTGACAATGGCGTTGACCGTGAACAGGTCGGCCAGCTTGTTGATATCGGGGTCGTTCTCGAACCCGGTCAGGTCGGTGTGCGGAACCTTCGCTCGCAGCTCGGCCAGACCTTTGGCCGTCAGCTTGCCGTTGCTCACGAATTCGGGGTTGTTCAGCAGTTCCTCGGCCGGGAAGAGTTCCTCACGCGGCACTTTGATGCCGAACGCCTTCTCCAGCCGGAACACGATATCCAGGAAATCGATGCTCTCAGCTCCCAGATCGCCCATGAGCGTCGCTTCGGGCGTCACTTCTTCCTCATCCACCCCCAAAGCATCCACCAGAACTTCCTGGACCTTCTGAAAGATTTCGTTATGACTCATGGCCATGATTCGTGGTACCTCCGGTCACTTAGTGCCTTGAAAATCCGTTTCCACACGTCACACATCATCGCCGCACGGGCTACTGGCCCGCCGCCGCATGGAGCAGCTTGAAACGGGTCTTGAGCTGCTCGACAACTTCGCCGTCCACGGCGGCCAAGGCCGGATTCTGTTGCGACAGGTTGAAGTGCCGCAGCCCGATCCGACCTTCGACGATTCGCTGCCCCTCGACGACCCCATATCCGGAGAAGCTGCTGATATTCTCCTCGATCGTCTTGGCCTCGACGGTGTACTCGACCGTCGAGCCGGGCGCTAGAAAGCTCTTATACTTGAGATTTCGGACTTCCGCCAGCAGCACCATGCTGTGGGCGAAGCCTTCGGTCGCGCGCACGAGCCAACTGGCCGACTCGACCAGACCCTGCAACATCAGCACGCCCGGCAGAACCGGGAACGCCGGAAAGTGGTCGGCCAGGTATTCTTCGGCCAGCGAAACGCTCTTGACGGCCCTGAGACTGCGGCCCGCCTCAAGCGATACAATCTTATCTATGAGTATGAATCTCATTCGTTGAACGGCGACCTACTATAAATCGGTGCTATTGTAGTAAGCGGTGGCCGTTTTGCCAGTCTTTTTTGCTTTTTTGCCCGGACGATGAGACAAGAGTATCCCTGGTTTGTCAATTTAGGCAAGATGCGCGAGCGGTTTGCCGCCGGTCGGATCGTAGGAATGTGGCTCAAGGCGTTCCGGTGAACTCCCTGACGACCCTGAGAGTCTCGCCGGTATCCTCCAACTCGAAGATGCGAGGCTGCGCCGCGGGTCCGTTGGGGCAGTGGAAGATGAGCATCAGCTTGCCCTCGAACGTCTCGAAGAGCATCGGATGACCACCATTTTCGACAAATAGCGCCTCAGGTTGGTGCGTCCAAGGGCCGGCGAGTTTGCCGGAGGCGGAAATGGCCAGACCCACGCTGTACCGCTGCTGGCCGTCGAAGCTGGACCAGACCATGAAGAGCTTGCCGGACTTGCTCTTACGGAAGAAGGGGCCATCGGTAACGATGCAGCCTTCGGGCTGAACCTTGGCCCAGGGGGCATCGCTGGACTTGAAGATCAGGAACGGCTTGTCAATGGCGGTCGAGAGATCGTCCTTGAGCTTGATGGCCTCGACGGTGCCGGTCGTGATCTGGACCCACTCGTGGCAGAAGACCATGTAGGCCTGGCCGTCCTCCACGAAGAGCGTGCCGTCGAGCGTCATCATCTCCGCAGGCGGAATCGAGTGATTCTGCATCACTTTGAACGGTCCGGTCGGAGAATCGCAAACCGCTATCGTCGAGCCCCGGTATACCAGCGGCCGGTTTGACAGTGGTGGCTTGCTCGGCTGATTCTGATCGGGCAGCGGCGTCTGACTGTTGAACGTGAAAAAGAGATAGTACTTGTCCTTGTACTTGTGAATTTCCGGTGCCCAGATGCCGGCGGTACGGACGTTGCCCCACACGTTGGGCTCGGGAGTGTAGACATTGCGCGGACCGTCCCATACTTTCAGGTCCTTGCTCGTGTACTGCACGATGCCTCGCCCGCCGGGCCCGACCATATAGTAGGTCTTGGTGGCCGCGTCAGGCAGGACGCAGATGTCACGAATGCGCATGTCGGCCAGCTTGATGGGCCCCGGTGCCCGCATGGCGCGACCGCGTCCCAATCCCGGTTGCGTCGTAGCCGTGTTGGGTTCCCCAGCGGGTTGCACCTGCGCGCAGACCGCTGCGGACAGAGATAGTGCAATCCACGCACCTTGAATGAACGTTCGAACTGTCATGCTGTATCCTTCTGATCTCTGAACAACATCCGGTCCAATCCGGAAAGGTCTCTCATCAGGTTCGCGCTTGCGGACGACACCCGGCTGGGGCCATCCTGAGACGCCACGAGGGGCGACTCCTGCATCGCCCCGCGTGGCCCCAGGCACGCCGCGTCCTCGACTGCCGCGTCTGGCAAGCACCGCTGCCGCCGCCATCGTCTATGGCAACGGTCGTCAGCTCGACCTTGCTTTCCGCGGCCAGGCTATCGAGGATGAAACTACGCCGCCAGGCATTCATGATCTCCGAGAAATACCACTTGGCACGCATGTCGTTATGCCGGGCATCCTTGCTGCTGGTGACGCTGAGGCTCTCTTCCGCAATCTCGACGCCAGTTTCTTATGCTGCTCCTGTCTTTGACAGTTCCAATGCAGACCGGCAACGACATGCTTATTTTCTCCGAAATCACCGACTCTTGTGAGTCCATTTTGCGCCTTTCTCTAACCATTTTGCGTCTCACGGGCATGCGGCGGACTGTGCACGGGGTGGTGCAGTGGTGGACGTGGCGCTATCGGGAGTCTCTCAGGCTGCGCCGTTCCGTTTGCGAGTAAGCCGGGCGTACGCCTCGGCGGTAGCTACATCGCGCGGGTATGTGCGGAAGGCGAAAAACGCAATGACGCCACTGATGAAGACCGGGATCAGCATCACCAGGAACGTCTGCCGTACGCCGTTCACTCCGCCGCCGAAGACGGTTGCCGAAACGCGTGATCAGCAGGCCCGTATAGGGTGTGGCCAAGGTTCCGGCGACCATCGCCGCACCCCACACGAGCACGGTGATGGCGAGTATCCGAGTGCGACAGGTGCGATCGACCAGCCAGCCGAATGAGGCCGGCCAGCGAAGAGGCGGTGACGAGCAGCCCCAGCTGCGTTTTGCTGATGCCGAGATCGGTCTTGAGCTGAACGGCCATGGCGCCGACGGCGCCCTTGTCCGCACTGTCCAGTGCGAGCACGGCCGCCCAGATGCTGCACGCTCCGGGCCATGATCCCATGCAGGATCGGCATGGCACCTCTGCTTGACAAGACATACTTCCTGCCCTGCATTGCAGCAGGACTCAGGAATGAATACGGCGTCTTCCGCGGGAAAGTGTGGACTACATGGAGTCGGGACTTTCCTTCCCCGCTTCGCAGGCGGCGTGAAAGTGGGGTCGGTTCCGATGCGAAGAAGTCAGCGAAATCGACCTCACATGGGGGCTCCGCGGCGATTCAGTCTAACCGCCACGTGCTCTGCCACGGCACCTCGAAGCCTTCGTCCGCGAACCGTACGGGCAGCCAGAGGTAGCGGGAGGTGGGCAGATCGTTCTGATTCCAGCGGTCGCCCATGAAAATGAACGTGCCCGGCTTGTTCGCCACAGGCAGAATGTACGTGCTCTGGCCGCGGAAGGTTACGTCCGCCTCCGGGCCGCGGCAGGGATTGCCCAGCTCTTTCCAGGGACCCCAGACGGAGTCCGCTACCGCCGAGCGTGCAGCGTTCGGGGCCCAGCCGGTGCAGCCGGAGGCCATGAAGTAGTACCGGCCCTGGTGCTTGAAGACTGCCGGCGCTTCCATGGACCGGCCTTCGAAAATGCGTGCAAACTTGCCGGAGGGCTTGAGGTAATCGTCCGTCAGGAGACAGATGTGCATCGTGGCGTTGTCCTCGGAAGAGTGGAAGAGGTACGCCTTGCCGTCGTCATCCATGAACACGGTCATGTCTCGGCTCATCGCGCCGTCGGGACGGAAGCTGCCGACGTACTTGAAAGGGCCTGTCGCCGAGTCGCTGATGGCGACCCCGGCGTGGGCGAGCGCGTAGTCCTCGGAATCCACATGCGCCCACAGCACGAACTTCTTCGTGGTCTTGTTGTACAGGACCTTGGGACGCTCCAGAACCTTGCCTTTGTACAGCTCGTGGTTGGGATCGTTCTGAACCGCGGGCAAGACGTTGCCCTCGTACTTCCAGTTGTACAGGTCCTTGGAGGAATAGCACGAGACACCGACCGTCTCCACGCGCGTGCCGCCCCAACTGCGATTACACTCAGGCAGCCAGGTCTTGCCGGTCTTGATCTCGCCGTACCAGTAGTAGACTCCCTCGTGATGGAGAACCCCGCCGCCATGAGCGTTGATGGGCGCGCCGTTGACGTCCACCCAAACCTCGCCCGGCTTGAATTCCGTGTTCGCAACCGGCGCCGCCATTGTCACGCCGCACATCACCAACACAGCGACCATGAAGACAGTCCACGTTCTCGTATGCATATTCGGGGTCCTTTCATCTTAGACAGCCCTGAGTCTACTCGCCCGGCCGATCTCAGACAAGTCTTCGCGACGGCCACCCAAATCATGATGCTCGAGAACGTTCACAGACACTACTGTCGCGGTGTTCGCATTTCCGATTTGAAAAGGCCTGTGAAAGTGCTATACTGTGCCCCGATATGGAAATACGAAATGCCAGAATTCCTGACGCCAAGGCGATTGCCGCGTTGATCAACTGTTATGCGGAGCACGACAAGATGCTGTTTCGCTCGCTGGCGGACATTTATGAGAACCTCCAGACGTTCACGGTCGCCGAGGCGGACGGGGAGGTCGTGGGCTGCTGCGCGCTCGAAGTGGTGTGGGCGGACTTGGCCGAGCTGAAGTCCGTGGCCGTCACCCCGGCCCGCAAGGGCACCGGCATCGGCCGGGCGCTGGTGACCGATGCCATCGAACAGGCCCGCCGGCTCGGCGTCTCCCGGCTCTTCGCCCTGACTCTGGAGCCCAAGTTCTTCCAGAAGATGGGTTTCAAAGTGCTCGAAAAGGACGACCTGCCCATGAAGGTCTGGAGCGATTGCGCCCGCTGCCCCAAACAGGAAGAATGCGACGAAGTCGCCGTCGACATGATCCTGGCCTGAGCTCGGCCCTCGCCGGGAATTCCGTAGCGTAGGCCGTGCCCAACGCCTCAGTGCTTTGCGGCGATGCCTGCCCAGTAGAAGACATAGGGAAGACCAAAAGCCACCCAGCCCAGAGCGAGAATCCGAAGTGCAATCGTGACTCCCGTCCGCCAGGTGAAGGCGAAGGCCAGATGGTTGAACAGCAACATGAGAACGACAACCGTATTCATGCAGTGACCGACAGCCCCGAACCTTAGGCGTAGTAAAGTGTCGTTCGCAAGCAGAATGAGGACGAAGACCAACATCCCATAGCGATAAGCCGGGCCCGCCTGCACCGCCGGCTCTGTGAATATGGATCGGAGATTCATTTTCTTTGACCTTTCACGCGATGGTTTCTCTCTCAGGTTGTCGTCTGGCGGCCGGATCACGAATGGTACCCCGGCGGGGCGTAGCGGTCGTCGTTTTTCTGTTCTTTCGACGGCGGCGACGCAGAGGCGGCAAGGCGGAGTTGAAGCTCGGCGATCTTCTCACTGGGGCTCGGACCGCTCGCGTCTGGATAGCACCGGCGCACGAACAGGTTGTTGGACCGCATCAAGTACACGCCCAGCAGGATTGGCGCGATGCCCTGAAGAAACAGTTGGACCGTGACCCACACCCAAGTTCGAGACATTGCCTTGTTCGCTTCCTCGGCCAGTTGCCGTCCTTCCGGCGAATTCAAGAGCACTTTGGGAAGGAACGTGTCCGCCTTCACCTGATGGAAATACACCGGTATCGTAGTGAGAGCCGTAATCACCCCCCAGCAGAAGATCGCCAGCCCCAGCACTCTGCAGCACAGCTCGAACTTCTCCCTCATGGTCGTCTCCTTGTATTTGTTGTCACAGAGAATAGCGTGTACCGCTCCAGTCACAGCTTCTTCTGTTGTGTCCGGGCTTCCTGCGTGATTTTGCGGGCCAGTTCTACGGCTTCCTTCTGCAGCGGCTCTCTGCTCTTCTCGTCCGCCTGAGCCAGCTTGGCGAGCTTATGGCCCAGGTCCACGAGCATCTTGGGCAGGCCCGACTTCGGCGACCAGGTATGGCCGAAGTACTCGGGACGGCAATAGAAATCGAACGTTGTCCCGTCTACTCCCATTCCGAAATCCTCCTCAGGATATCGGGTCAACTTGAGAACACTCAACCATGCCTCATGCATCGCATCCGCGAATTCCTTCGTCACAGTTGTGTTGTATCTCTTGAAATCGAGGGTTGGGTTGATGTCTGGAACGCTTGTGTAGGCATTGACTCGCTTCTGCTTCCAGACTCTCTTCCGCGCGACCACGTACTCGAGGACCCACCGCTCGCGTTTGACCTGCAGATCGGCAGTTGAGCCGGACTTCCTGGGGTAGTACTCCACCTCGTGATCAACAATGACCGCGCACAAGGGTAAGAAGCTCGGTCGCTCGATCATCCACAACTCAGGCAGCCGATGCTTCCCCATGAGGGCCTCGTACGTGACTTGATCGTAGCCACCGCCGGGTTCCAGGTGATTTGGCTTGGCCCACGCGCTTCCGATGAGCCCACCCAATGCCATCGCGGCGGCAATGGCCGCCATTCCTCGTTCCATATTCATTTCTCACCTCCAAGCACAATCTCTCATAACCTCGTCATGGTGGCTTCGCCCGCCATCCGCCTAATCTCGCTGATAGACGCGGTAGCGGCAGATGCCGAAGGAACGCATGGTAGGCCAGCGGGAGTTGTGGCCGGTTTCGTCGCCGTTGAGGCGGCGGCCGGGGAGCCAGCGGCCGTCCACGAGCATGGCCTCATCGAAGCTCGCCAGTTGCACGGCTCCCGAGCCCGGCGTATTGGGCGTGAAGGTGACGCTCATCGGGCCACCTACGAAGAGATACTCGCCCGGACCGGTGCAGATCACGAAACGGGCGGGCGAGGCATTCCGCGCTATCGGCGGGGCGGCGGGGCCAAATCCGCGGGAACCCCGACCACCGATGGCGGGGACACCGAACGTGATGCTCAGCGTGTAGTCGCCCAGCTTTATCGTCTGGGGCGGGGAATTGGCGTCCGTTCCTTCGAGGAACGCGATCATGTCCTTTCCCTGCGCGTTCAAGATATCAGGTGACACGTAGTCGAGGATGGCGTAGGTCTGGGCAAAGGCATCGGCCTGCGGCGTAGCCTCCTGCATCCGGGGCCCGAAGCCGCTGCTCTCGATTCCGAACGGGGCAAAGCCGATGGCGTTGTACTTCAGCACGGCGGTCAATGCATTCGTCGCTCCGCGTGCGCCGGCCATGGTCTCGGGGATGAACAGCGGATTGCCGTTGCGGGTGTACAGAGCGCAGACTTCCTCGAACTGAGGGACATAGATGTCGGGGGACAGGAAGTCGATGCTCGGGGCACCGGCGCGCCAGATATCCAGCGCGTGGGGAAGAGGGCCGCCGCTGGGGTACTCGCCGGGGCGGGGACTGCTCGCCTGCTGGAGCCAGGCGTTCACGTACATCGGAATATCGTATTCGGCCTTGCCCGCCTGAGCGACCTTGTTGATGTACTGGGCATAATGCCACGCCATAAAGATGTCGTCCACCGCCCAGTGCCACTGCTTCGCCGCGGCCGTGCGTTCCTCCCCCGCCAGTGTCGCAGGCGTCTCCGGCCGGCCGGCACCGAAGACCTCCGCCCAAGTACCTGACGATTTCATGCCGTTGGCCTTCCAGACTTCCAGAAGCTCCGGCGTCAGCGTGGTCTGGTGCTGTTGGAGGTAGTCCGTCAGTTCTTTCGGGACCGGACCGCCGAAGGCCTCGTTGGCGGCCGGACTGCGGTCGCGCGAATCACCCAGCACGCCGACCTCATTCTCGACCTGCATCGTGAGCACGGTGTGCTCCTTTGCGTCTACTTCGCGAATGTGTCGCATGAGAGCGGCAAATGCCTTCGCGTCGGCGTCACGCGTGGCGGTGCCCAGCGTCGAAAGAATGTTCAAAGTCTTGCCCGCTGAGTTGCGAACCAGCGGAAAACGCTTCGGATCGGTTTTCACCCAGTAGGGTGGGTACGAGGACTCGCCGTTCTTCCAACTGGCGAACCACAGGAACACCAGCCGCATCTTGTTGGCCCGGGCCTGCTGAATCAGACCGTCCACGAGGGCGAAGTCGAATCGGCCCTCTTCGGGCTCGACCAATTCCCACGACACCGCGGCCAGCACCGTGTTGAGTTTCTTCTCGACGAGAATCGGCCAGAGGGTCTTCATGTAGGCGAGGCTGGAGGAACTGGAATTGTGCAGCTCGCCACCCAGGATCAGGAAAGGCCTGCCGTCCACAATCAGTTGCCGCACGCCGTTGCGGGTCTCGAGGTGCGGCCGCAATGCATCGGGCGACGACCCCGCCCATGTCACCGCACACAGAACCGCCAACGCCAGAATCCCAGGAGCCTTCTTCATCGGGTTTCTCCTTGCTTGACTCGTTCAGGTTTCTGGGCGTGATGATACCCGCGGGAGAGAAAGGCCGTCAAGCGATGGTCGCGAGGTTCGGCGGTGGCGGGGGGTGGCAGCGGCAAGGCCGAAGGCTTTGCCGATGGCGTATGGGCAAACCATCGGCAAGCTGCGCTGCACTCCGCTTGTCGCTGCCACCCAACTTCAATCCGGTTGCGGCCTTTCTGTCTGCCCTCGGTCAGGGCACGAGCTTCTCGCTGTAGGTCCGGCTCAGCCAGCTCTTGGGCACGGGGACCACGCAGATGTCCAGCGAACGACCGTCGGGCGCCAACATGGCGGTCTGGACTTCGATCTTCGTGCTGTCCAGGCTGAAGGTCGGGTGGACGTGGTCGCTGGCTCTCTTGTGACCCAGGTCCGCCAGCAGAACCGTCTCGCCGGTGCGTCGATCGATGAGCCAGAGACGATACTGAAAATCGTCGAATGCCGCCCACCGCCCGTCGGGTGAGCCGGCGACATGCCAGTCCGACCGGCCCGGATCGCCCACGGGCACCTGGCCGGCGATGCGCATCTCACGGGTCCGCAGGTTGACGATGCCCACTCCGGTCGGATGCTCGGCTGTTCCCGATGTCCCCCAGTCGTCATTCACGCCCGGTTGGCGGTGACACAGAATCGCGATGGCCACTTCATCTTTGTTGAAAGCAGCTTCGTGGGTGATCCATTCGTACGGTGCCTCGGGATAGAGCGGCCGGAGTCCCGTGCCGTCAGCCTTGACGAACCATGTGCGCTGCGGGGCCTTGCCGCCGGTCTCCCAGCAGAAGATGATCTCGCCGGGAGCGACGGGATTGGTCTGAACGTGCCCGATCTGGAAGCCGACATTGCAGACGACTTTCACCTCACCCGTCGTGAGATTCATGCTACGCAGTCCGCTCGGGCCGGCTCCCATACGCCGCTGACCCGTGGTCGCCTGCAGGGTCTGGCCCTCAGACAACTGGGCCGTGTCCGGGCCGGTGACGCTGAAGTACACGCAACCGTCATTGGCGTCCACCGCCATGTTTCCCCCCGCATCAATGCCGGCGGGAACGGTGCCGCAGACACGTTCGTAGTTGGCAGCCGCCTTCATGGTCCCGGCGGTACTATCGGCAAACAGCTTGGCCAAGTCGATCTCGATGACCTGCTGGCCGCCGTTGCCTCTACCCCGTCCGCCACGGCGTCCGAAGCCGGCGGGCGGCATCGCCGCGTTGGGCTCGCCGCGCGTGGGGGGGGCCATTTGTTCCGGAGGCACCGCGGGACCCCGCTGCCCGCCGCGACCGAAACCTCCGCCGGGATTGCGCATGATGTACAGCTTCATGGCCTTGTGGGCATTGCAGAGCATACCCATATAACCTGTCTCGGTGATCTGGACGATGTCGCCTGCCTCCTCGTTGACGGCAAACGCTTGGGGACCGGTGCTGCGATTGCCACGGAAGATCAGCCACTTGCCGTCGGCCGTCCATTGCTGGTGGGTCTGGTAGATTTTGGAGTCCCCGGCGGGGTCGGTGGTCAGGAATGTCAGCGGAACCCCCGTGATGGGGTCCGGCACTACCTTCTTCTCCGCGGGCCAACGCCGGCCTACTTGTCCCTGCATGGATGATGCCAGAGTCATTACGATGACGATGGTTGTGATCAGTCTGCTGTTCATGGACCCCGTTCCTTTACAGAAGCGACCAGACCCGTACTGTGCAAACACGCTAGATCTGACGCTTCGCAGGAAGTGCCTATTGCCGCATGGATACTCCGTGTCGCCCCAGCGGGGCGGGGCCTGAGGCCCAAATGCTGCCCGAAATGCAGAAAGCTGTAGCAAAAAGCCTTCGGAGGAGTCTATAATAAAGAATACACAATCAGGATGCGTCTGTACGGGGGTGTCGCGAAAAAGGGAACGGCTGTACACGGGTCTTCCCCGGAGGGAGCCCACGCCGAGAACCGTTGGGATAGGGAAGGGGCACAACATGAGAAGTCGTGCGTTGGCGGGGCTGGCTTTGGTTTGGGTTCTGGCAGGTGGAGTGGGGGCGGCGGTTCTCAATGTCCCGGAGGAATATGCGAGCATCCAGGCGGGCATCGACGCGGCCGTCAACGGGGATACGGTCCTGGTTGCCCCGGGACTTTACTTCGAGATGATCAACTTCCTGGGCAAGAACATCACGGTGACCGGCACGGACCCGAACGACCCCGGTATCGTCGGGTACACGATCATCAACGGCCAGAAGCAGGGCAGTGTGGTGACATTCAAGGGAACGGAGACGTCCAAAGCTGTGCTGGCAGGTTTCACGATCACGGGGGGCACGGGGACGCCACGGCAATTGTCGACCACCACCAAGTACTTCTATGGCGGTGGCATTCACTGCTCGTCCGCAGCGCCGACCATCATGCATAACGTGATTGTCAGCAATGTCCTGCCTTACAAGCAGGAACAGGTGGAAATCGATCCTACCACGGTCGGTTTGCCGGTCGGGACGCGTGTTATCGCGAATGCGGTGGACTACTCGTATGGCGGCGGCATCTACGCGACGGGCTCGCCCACGATTGTGTACAACGTGATTTGCCGGAACACCGCCTACCGGGGTGGCGGCATCTACTGCGCCGGGGGCACGATCAGCAACAATCTCATCTACGACAACTCAAGCTATTTTGGCGGCGGTGTCTACTGTACATCCAACTATTGCCGCCTGACCAACAACACGCTCGTGAGCAACGACGTCGCTCTGAATACGGAAGCAGGCTACGGCGGCAATCTCTACATCGGGCTGACGGACGATACTTCCTGGGGCATGGTGGCCAACAACATCATCTGCAACGCCGATAGTGGCGGCGGCGTTTACTGGTCCGGCTACGTCAGGACCGGGGCCATGTTCCGCTACAATGATGTCTGGGGAAACACTCCCTCCGACTACATCACCCAGGACATGCGGACTTATGAGTTGATTACCGGCACCGATGCGGCCTGGACCGGGTACAACGGCAACATCTCCGAGAACCCGAGCTTCCTCGCGGATTGGAGCAAGAAGTACCGCATCACGGACACGTCGCCGTGCGTCAGTGCGGGCGACCCCAACTTCGTGCCCCTGGAGGGAGAAGTGGACATCGATGGCGATCCGCGTGTCTATGCCCTGCGCGTGGACATCGGGGCGGATGAGCATGTCGGCTATGTCAGGCCCATCGCGGAAGCCGGGCCCGCCCAGCACGTGCTGCTGCCCCAGACGATCACGCTGGATGGTTCGGCCAGCTATTTCTCCGATCCCAATGCCGGTGCGTCCTATCGTTGGACGCAAACACAAGGGACCGTCGTTCAACTGGAGGATCCGAACACTGTCCGGCCCACGTTCACGCCGCCGGGAGAGGGGTGGTATGTATTTCAGCTCGTCGTTCGCGACCGTCAATACAGCAGCGCCCCGGACCAGGTGCTGGTCATCGTGGGCAATGAGCGTCCTGTGGCGGACGCCGGGCCCGATCAGTTGTGGCCCTGTCCCAATTTCGTGACTCTCGATGGCTCCCACTCCCGCGACGCCGATCCGCCGGACCAGTTGACTTATACGTGGACACAGCTCGACGGTCCGCCCGTCAGCCTGTGGAGTGAGGATGCCAACCCCACGTTCCTGTCTGAGCAGCCCGGCGTCTACGTCTTCCAGCTCGTCGTCAGCGACGGTTTCGCGAGCAGTGAGCCCGATACGGTGAAGATCGAAATGGCCCAGTTCATACAGACGGCGCAACTGTTGCCGGTGACGACGACGACCTCCACCACCAGTTCTGCCGCCCGCCCGTATGGTTTCTATCCCTCCTGCGTCGGTACGGTGGTGGTTTACGCCGGTGCAACGGGAACGACCACTCCCTCGCAATGGTCCATTTATCGCAGCGACCCCAAAACGGGCGAAATCGTGAAATACGACTCGGGCACGATCGATACGAAACCGAAAGCGGATGGCGACATCACTGTTTGGGTCGGCGGCTCGGGGAGTTACTACAATCCGATCTGCACCAGTCTCTGCGCCGCCAGTGTGATGACGGGCACAACAGTCACGAGACTGCAGAACGCCACAGGCACGACCTCCTACGGCTATCCCGCAATCTCCGGCCGGACCATCGTCTACCTGCGGCACACCAACGTGGATACGGCGACGGTCGAGAAATATGTCGATTCCGCCTATGATGTTTGTGCGATGGATATCTCCGATTTCGCTCATCCCGTGAGCTTTACGATCGCCTCCCAGGCCGGACACGGTCTGCCTTATCCCTATAACAACTACTCGGCTGCCTACGAAGACTATGTCGACGTCAGCGGCAATCTCGTGGTTTGGGAGAAGGACGGGGACATCTACGGCGCGGACATTTCCGATCGGAGCCACCTCAAGATCTTCCCGATTTGCACGGCGCCCGAGCGGCAGTATGACCCCGCCATATCGGGGCACACCGTCGTATGGACGGACGAACGCAACGACGTGGCCGACGTCTACGGCGCCGACATTTCCGATCCGAACCACATTCGCGAATTTGAGGTGTGCGTGGAGACGGGTTGGCAATGCCAGCCGGACATCGACGGCTCGACGATCGTTTTTGTGGACGGAAGTCAAACCTCCGGCAACATTCAGGTCTGTTGCCTTACCCGGGACTACGGCATCACGTTCATCACGTTCCGTGATTACTATTGGGGGGCCTGCCCCAGCGTCCATGGGTCGATGATGGCCTGGCGGGGCGGCAACAGCAGCTACGACATCAGCAGTGCCCGGATGGACATCGCCTACGCCCTCGCTCGCGGACCCATTCAGAATGTCACGACCGGCGCGCAGTACGACTACATTCAGCACGCGCTCTCCGCCTCCGCCGCCGGCGATGTGATCGTGGTGCCTCCCGGCACGCATGACGAGCGTATCCGTTTCGGCGGCAAGAACGTGACGGTCCGATCGACGGACCCCAACGATCCGAACGTCCGCAGTGCCACGATCTTCTGTGGCGACGGGCAGCTGGTGACATTTGCCGATGACGAAACCTCGGATTGTCTTTTCACGGGTTTCACCGTCACCGGCGGCAGCTACGGCATCTACTGCCACCGTGCGACGCCCACGATCGCGTCGTGTACGGTCACCGGCAATCGTGACGCCGGCATGAAGATGTGGGCGCTGGCGAAGCCCCTGGTCCGCCGGTGCGAGGTCACGGGCAACGGCATCGGGGTGGAGATGGCGATGGAAACGATCGTGCGTGCGGCGGGACTCGCGGCGCCGACCCTGCAGAACTGCCTGATCGTCGGCAATCGCAGCTACGGCGTCTACGGCGGCGAGCCGACCATCGCCAACTGCACCATCGCCGACAACGGCAACCTGGGCGTGTCGGGCCTGAAGCCGAAGATTGATGACTCGATCGCGTATTTCAACAACTCCGGCGATGTCGACGTCAAGGGTAAGACATCTCTGACGGTCGGCTACAGCGACATTCGCGGTGGCTCGCCCGGTCTGGGCAATATCGATGCCGATCCCTATTTCGTGTTGCGCGGCTTCTGGATGAACAGCAGCGGCGTGGCCGTGCCGTCGGATCAGGCCGATCCCAACTCAGTTTGGATCGATGGCGACTACCATCTGGCCAGTCAGGGCTGGCGCTGGAGTGCGGCGCAGCAGACCTGGGTCTGGGACGATCACACCAGCCCCTGCATCGATGCGGGCGATCCGACGTTGCCGATTGGCGACGAAAAGGCGTGTGGGTCGGACGAGCTGCTCAGCGAACGCGCCGCTCCGAATACCCGCGTCAATATGGGCGTCTATGGAGGCACTGTCGAAGCCAGTCTGGCGCCGAAGCCGTAGCCGCGAGCCGCCGCAAAGCGGGCCGATGTTGGCAGACGTGCTCCGATGTGATAGGGTGGTTGGCGCGCCTGGCCGACAGGCGCAAGACAGAAGGATTGTTGGAGAAGTAGTATGGATACGAAGGACCTTCGACGGTTAAACGAGAACGGCGCGATATCCCGCCGGCAATGGCTCGGCGGTGCGGTGGCGGCTGCGGGTGTTGTGCTCGTGGGGGGGCGTGCTGTCAGCGCCGCCAATGCGTCCGCGCCGGCACCGGCAAAGCCGAATTCCGTTTTCGACGGCGTACGTATCGGGACGATTACGTACAGTTATCGAGGCGTGGAAACCACGGCCGCGGGGACGCTGCAAGCAGTCCTCAAATCGGGCATCAGCGAGATCGAGCTGATGAGCGGCGTGGTGGATGACTATGTCGGCCTGAGCAGTCAGCGGGGCGCTTCGCAGGAGGAACAGCTCAAGCGGCGGCTGGCCGTTCCGATGGAGAAATACGAAGCCTTGCGCAAGATGTACAACGCGGCCGGCGTCAACATTCACATCGTCAAATTCGACAACATCGGCGTCGATACCATGACGGATGAAGAGATCGAAGAGTGCTTCAACGTTGCCCGAGTGCTCGGCGCGATGGGGATCACGCGTGAGCTTTCGGAGCCTATCGCCAAGCGGCTGGGCCCGTTCGCCGACAAGCACAAGATCTGGATCGGCTTCCACAACCACACGCAGCTCAAACCCACGACCTACGAGGGCGATGTGCTGTCGTATGGCAAGTACCTGGGCATCAACTTCGACATTGGTCACTATCTGGCGGGTACAGGAGAGTCACCGATCCCGTTCATCGAGAAATACCACGAGCGGATCGTCAGCCTCCATCTGAAGGACCGCACTCGTGCCGGCGGCAACCTCGTCTGGGGTCAGGGCGAAACGCCGATCAAGGAAGTCCTGCAGCTCATGCGGAAGAATAAGTGGACGTTCCCCGCCGACATCGAGCTGGAATACCCGGTGCCCGAAGGTTCCACCGCCGTGGCCGAGGTCGCCAGGTGCGTCCAGTACTGTAAGGACGCCTTGGCTTGATCGCCGTTGAAGGTCAGTGATTGGATTTCTGGGGCGTGCCTTTTTGCAGGCCTTCCGGCCAGAACACCTGGTCGCCTCCCGCGTCGCCTCGGCCCCAGTCGCTGGGTGTTCCGCCGTCGTCGAGGTCCTGCGCATAGCTGTAGAAGATGAAATCGTCGCCCTGACGTTTGTACGTCAAGGGGCGGCCCCCAAAGGGGTCGGTGGGCAGCGCATCGAGATAGCCGGCCCCGACGACCTCGTCCAGAGACTCGGGCAGTGATCCCCGGTCCCGCTGATAGCGCAGGATAGCGAGCGTGGTGACCAACGCAGCCGTTTCTGTACGCAGCCGCCAACAGGCACGTACCGCGGCGGTCCAGCCCGGGACAAACGACCTCAGTGCCATTTTGGGCTGTTGTTCCCATGCCTTGAACTCGCCGTGGCCTTCTTTCCGGCATTGCCACGGCGTTGTCTGGGATGCCACTCTGAGAGAGAGCAGCAGTTCGTCGAGAAGCCTGACGGTGTCCGCTCTGTCGATTCGAGTCCAACCGTATCCCATCCTGAAGGAACGCCGGCGGGAGATGCAGCCGGTGCCATTGCCGTCATCGCTGAAGGTTCGCTGAATCCAGTCCAGTGCGACCAGCTTCTCTGCGCCAAGGTCGGGGCTGTTGTCCCATCGATGAGCAAGGTCTGCAAGACGCTCCTGGAACCTTCGCAGAAGGGCGGCATTGACATCGGATCGGGACACGACCTGAAAACCTGCTTTGAGGGTCAGGTCACTGAAAGTGCAGCCGAGCTGTTGTTCCACCCAGGGTCTTGGCCCGGTCCATTGAGCCTCCATTGCGTAAGCAGTCAGAATCTCGTCGAATGCGGCTTCCGCGTTTCCCTGATACGCTTCCTGCTTGGCATGGATGAGCAGATAAAAGGTCAACGCTCGAAGCTCGTTCAGTTCAGGAAGGTCCGTGGGCATCATGTCCTTGTCGAGAGCGTAGCGCTCGACCCAGTAATAAGGCTTCCGGCTGGCAGCCATCAATTCCGGCATCAGCTTCTCGCTGGAGGCGGTCCAATTCCTCGCCGTTTGCATCTCCGTGTCGTTCATATCGCCCGGCCAGAGGTCGCTCAGCCGCTTGATCCCGTCGGGCACGGGGGGAATCTGATCCAGCAGCCGCTTGTGGGCGGTAGCCGCGTTCTGGCGCGGGTCGAAGTCGGCGGGTCGTGTGAGTGCGTTGTATTCGGGGAGGTAATCATGCGTCACGCGAATCCGCGGCGCGAAGACGGGCACCTCCTGTTGGAACGTGATGAATGCCGTTGCCAAAAGAGCGATGACTGCAACGCGGACACTGAATCTCTCAGGAGGCAGCTTGGGCGAATAGCCGAGTCTTATCATGAAGTACAGACCTGCAAGCATCATTCCATGTGCGCAGAGAGTCGCGAGAAGCGTACCGACGGTGAGATTCGAAGATCCACCGGCCAGCCCGCCGGCATAGAGCCAAGCGGCGGTGAATGTTGCTACGACGATTATCGGTAAAAGTCTCCAGATCCAGCGGCTGTGCCTGGGCCGCAGAGAAAGCCCGTACAGCAGGATGGCCAGGGACTCAAGTCCGACGAGAGTCCCACCCCCAAGACCTGACCACATGGTCGCTGAGGTCATGCCCTTGAATATGTTGACGGTGGCAAAAAGCAGGAACACGAAGCATAGAAAGATGAACACCTGCCTGATTCGCTTCCACATGCGTGTCATCCGTGAAGGATCTCCAACCGTTCTCAACGCTGCTGATCTCAATGCCGCCAACGGGACGCATGGTACCACCCGACGGGGCGGGGAACAACAGGAACACGATTTCCGATCGCATCTCTTCGTTGCAGTTCCTGTACGCGTGGGTAAAATGTGGGGCATGAAGAGTCGACCTGTGCTGCTGCTCAAGGCTGCGATCCTCGCATTGACTCTGGCCGGTTGCTCGACACCGCCGGAAGCGGGGACCAGGGCCGGGTTCGTGCCCGCGGACGACGGACGGTTTCGGTACGAAGGGCGGTTTGACTTCTCCAACGCCCATCTGCCGGTGGTGATCTGGCAGGCCAGTCGGATCAGCCTCGACTTCGAGGGGGACACCGTGACCCTGCTGTTCGACGGGCCCAAAGGCCAGAGCTTCTTCAATGCCGTCATCGACCGCTCCTCCCACGTGGTCGAAGTCCGCGAAGGTTCCGCTCCGCGCGGGGCGACGATTTCCGGATTGGGGCCGGGACGTCACCATCTGGTTCTCTTCAAGCGGAGTGAGGCCGATGCCGGGACCGTCCGCTTCCGCGGCGTGAAGCTGGACCGCGAAGCGAGGGCGTGGGCACCTCTCGAAACGAAAGCCGGACTTCGTCTGGAGTTCTTTGGCGATTCCATCACCGTCGGCGCCTGCAACGAAGATGGGGACGCCGATCAGTGGGACAATCGGCTCACGCACAACGCCGCATCGAGCTATGCAGCGTTCACAGCCGACGCGTTTTTCGCCGATTACCGGAACACGGCGGTCAGCGGCATGGGCATTGCGACGGGCTGGGTCGCCGTGAAGGCGGGGCAGATGTGGGATCGTCTGTATCCCAACGCGGCATCAAAGCGAGCGGACTTGGACTTCTGGACTCCCGACATCATCTTTGTGAACCTCGGCGAGAACGACGATTCCTACCCGCGGGCGCACAATCAGCCGTTCCCCGTCGGCTTCACCGAAGGCTACGTTTCGCTCGTGCGGACGATGCGAGTGGCGTACCCTAAGGCACGCATCGTCCTGCTGCGGGGCGGCATGTTCGGCGGGGCCCGGAGTGAGCCGTTGCGACAAGCGTGGGAGGCGGCCGTCGTGCAACTGGAAGCGACCGATAGGGCGATCAGCCATTTCGTCTTTCGGCACTGGACCCGAAATCATCCACGCGTGGCCGATCATCGCATTATGGCCGATGAACTGACCGGCTGGTTGAGGCAGCAACCCTTCATTCACGCCTATTCCCAGAGCCCTCGGCCCTGATGCAGGCCCACCCTAATTGCCTCCATTTTTGCTTTCTCGAATCCGCCGGGAACGTTAAGATGACAGGGCAATGTGTGGACGATTCTGAAAAGCTTGGAGATTCAACATGGTGAGAAGGTCAATGTCGCTCGTATCGGTCCTGGCACTCATTATTGGCTCCTTCATCAGCTCCTCTGTCGCCCAGGCGCAAGGCGGGGGCGGGGATCAATTCCTCGATGGCATCGGAGAAACCGCCCTGATCGCCCGCTATGTCTTCAAGGGCAACGCGGAGGATGCGTCGCGAAACACCCTTCACGCGACAGTGAAAGGCGATAAAGTCGCGTTCGTCGACGACAGCAAGTTCGGCAAGGTCCTTTCGCTTCCCGGCGGTGAGACCGGTGGCTACGTCCAGATTCCCGGCAAAGCCCTGATCAGCATCGACACGGTCAGCGTCACGGGCTGGGTCCTGCTCAAGAATGATGAGGCCTGGCAGCGGTTCTTCGACTTCGGCCAAGACGCGACCCGCAACTTCTTCTGCACGCCGATCGGCGAGAACGATGCCAATGGCTACCGGGCCCGCATCACGAATACAGGTTGGACGGAAGAACTCGGGCCGGTGTCGGCACGCGTGCCCACGGGGAAGTGGGTGCACCTGGCGGTTGTGCTGGATACGGCCAAGAAGACGCTGCGCATTTATGCCGATGGCGTCAAGGTGGGGCAGGCGACGGACGTCGATCTGACGCTGGAGCAGGTGCTGAGTCAGGACAATGCCGCGGCGAATCTGCTGTATATCGGCAAGTCGCAATATGAGTCGGACGTGGGCCTCAATGCTCTGGTTCACGACGTGCGGATCTACAGCATCGCTCTGAGCGATAAGCAGGTGGCCACCATTCGCGAGAATGGCTGGTCGGGCAAGGAAGATACGACCACCGGTGCCGCACAGGGACAAGCTGCCGCGGCGGGAGCAGCCAAGTCCATCGCTTCACGGCTGACGGGTGTGCCGGATGTCACGGCCGAGACGACGGTAGGAAGCCTGCCGCGTCTGCCGTATTATGTTCCGGGCACGTATGCCGGGGACGGAAAAGGGCCGCTGGTCCGCGTGATCTGGCCTGCACCCGCCGATAACAATCAGGTGCGACAGGCCGGGGTGTACACCGTGACCGGGACCGTGCCGGGCACGAAGTTCGAGCTCAAAGCGACGGTGACGGTGAAGGCGGCGCCCGACAAGATGGCGGCGAAGGGCCCGCAGCGGACCTTGGAGCCGTTCCCGCTGGGCCAGGTCGTTCTGAACCAGGATGAGAGCGGTCGTGACACGCAGTTCATGAAGAATCGTGACAAGTTCATTCTCGGTCTGGCCAAGACCGATCCGAACAGTTTCCTGTACAATTTCCGCGATGCCTTCGGCCAGCCCCAGCCGCAAGGGGTCCGGCCTCTGAGTGGTTGGGACAGTCAGACGACCCGCTTGCGCGGTCATGCCAGCGGCCACTACCTCTCGGCGATCGCTCAGGCGTACGCGAGCACGGCCTATGACGAAGCGCTGCACGCCAACTTCCTGCAGAAGATGAACTGCATGATCGACACGCTGTACGATCTGTCCCAGAAGTCAGGCAAGCCGGTGAAGGATGACAACGAGTTCAACGCCGATCCGACGAAAGTCCCGCCGGGAAAAGGGCGGGAAGGCTACGACTCCAATCTGAGCAAGGAAGGCATTCGCACCGATTACTGGAACTGGGGCAAGGGATTCATCAGCGCCTATCCGCCCGACCAGTTCATCATGCTGGAGAAGGGGGCTACGTACGGTGGCAGCAACAGACAGATCTGGGCGCCCTATTATACGCTCCACAAGATTCTCGCCGGGCTGCTCGACTGCTATGAAGTCGGCGGCAACAAGAAGGCCCTGGAGATCGCTCAGGGCATGGGATCGTGGGTCTATGAACGGCTCAAGGTCGTGCCCACGGACACCCGCATCAGCATGTGGAATCGTTACATCGCCGGAGAGTACGGCGGGATGAACGAAGTCATGGCGCGCCTGTACCGGATCACGGGCGACAAGAAGTTCCTCGAGTGTGCCCAACTATTCGACAACATCAACTTCTTCTTCGGCAACGTTGAGCACGCTCACGGCCTGGCCAGGAACGTC